>JBCCBP010000001.1:0-317690 GCA_039033995.1 Pseudomonadota bacterium
CGATTAAGGATTTAAGTTCGCCCTCTTGTTGCTGCAGCGACGCCATCACGCCTTGCTCATCGCGCAGGCGGGACTCGATCGCTGCCACCAAGCGTTGGCGCTCGCCGCGATCGCGGTCGAGCGTCTTGATCAGCTCAGCGGTCTCGGTGGCGAGCCGCTCCAGCCGCGCGGTGTTTTCCGCCGCCGATTCGGCCAGCACGACGAGGCGGGACAGCGCCGTATTGACGGCGTCCATGTTCTGCATGCGCGCGCCGTTCAGATAGCGGTAGTAGGTGAGTGTGCGACCAAGCGCTTCCGGCGACTGCTGGTTCAGCATCAGTTTCAGGCGTTCCTGCCGGCCGCTGGTAAAGGCCGCTCGCAGCTGGCGCGCCAACTCGCGCTGTTCGCCAGTCAGCAACGACTCTTGTTCTTGCTGCTCCGACGCGATGCGGCGTTGCTCGGCCTCTGCTGCCATAACTTCAAGCCGGATCTCGCCCTGGCGCTTGCGGGCGGCTGCCATTTGCTTTTCGATGTCGCCGAGCTCAGCCGTCAACGCATCGCGGTCTCGAACCCGCTCGCCAATGTCGTCCGCCAACGCCTCGATTTTCTTCTGGATCTCACGCAGCTGCGCCTGGCTCGCGACCTGCTGCGCGATCACGTCGGCCCCAACGCCGGTCAGACCGACGATCAGCAGTACAAAACCCAGTGAAAACGAACGTTTAGCCAACAACCCATGCCACACAGTATTAGGTCAAACCACGGTATCGGCCGCGTCGCCAACACACGCGCCGCCGCAAGACTGATATACTCCCGCGACGGCCGATAGCGTCAATGCTAACGCCGACGGGGATTCACTACCACCGGCCGCGAGGCCGTCACGACAGTCGTTATGGACCAGCTTCTCGAATTCACCAACAATCATTTGCTACTGACCGGCGGCCTGGTGGCCAGCCTGTTCTTTTTGATATTCACCGAGGCGCGGCTCAGAGCCAGAGCCGGCAGCGATCTGACGCCCGCCGACGCGATCCGGCTGATCAATGCTGACGCACAGGTACTCGATATTCGCCCGGCCGAGGCGTTTGAGAAAGGGCATATCGCCGGCGCGCGCAACCTGACGCCCGACCAGGTCGACGGCAACGAAGACCGACTCTCAGCGCTAAAAGACCGCAGCATTTTGATCACCTGCGATACCGGGATGCGCGGCAGTCGTGTTGTTGCCGACCTGCGCAAGAAGGGCTACGAGAATATCTTCGCACTCAAAGGCGGCATCGCTGCATGGCAGCAAGATAGCCTACCGCTGGTGTCCGGCAAGAAATCCAAGAAAGACAAAAAGAAGAAGAACAAGTCATGAGCAAGCCGATCGTCATGTACTCCCAGAGTTATTGCCCATACTGCGCGGCGGCCAGTGCGTTGCTGACCAAGAAGGGTGTTGAATTCACGGTGATCGATCTCGGTAATCAGCCGGAGAAGCGCGAAGAGATGCTGACGCGCAGCAACGGCGCGCGCACCGTGCCACAGATTTTTATTGGCGAGCAGCATATCGGCGGATTCGACGATATGAACGCGCTCGACAAAAAGGGCGAGCTGGACAGCTTGCTCAACTAAATTCAAAACAGAGAGTAGAACACCATGGCAGAAGAAAACGCCGCTGCGAACAACGAGGCTCCCGCACGACAGGTCGGGCTGCGCAAGATTTATGTCAAAGATATGTCGTTCGAGTCACCGAGCGCACCCGGTATCTTTAACGACGGTGAGTTCCGCCCGGTAACGAATATGAATGTCCGCACCGGTCAGCAGAAAATCGATGACACGTTGTACGAGATGACACTGACGCTGACACTCGACGCCAAAATGGGCGATGACACCGCGTTCCTCGTTGAGCTCGAGCAAGCTGGCGTGTTCCACATCGACGGTTACACCGACCAGGAAATCGGCGTCATCCTGGGCACGTTCTGCCCGACGACATTGTTCCCGTATGCACGCGAGGCGATTTCGGCCGCCGTACAACGCGGTGGGTTCCCGGACTTCCTGCTGCAGCCGATCGATTTCGACGGACTATTCGCCCGCACGCAGCAGGAAAAGGCGCGTCAGGCTCAGGAACAACAAGCGCAGCAGACCAATTAGCCAGGCACGCCATCAACCAGTCGCCGTTCTCGGCGCCGGATCCTGGGGGACGGCGTTAGCCATTCAATACGCGCGCGCTGGCACACCTACACGTTTGTGGGGCCGCGATGCAACACAAATCGCGGCGATGACGAGCGCTTGTTGTAACGAACGTTACCTGCCCGAGGGTCCATTCCCGCCGCTGCTGAGCGCGCATGCGTCTTTGGCGGAAGCGATGGATGGTGTGGATGAGGTGCTGGTGTCTGTGCCGAGCCACGCGCTGCGGCAAACCCTCCAGCTGATGCGTGAAACAGTCGACCGACCGTTGCGCGTCGCCTGGGCGACCAAGGGCCTCGAGCTATCCACTGGCAAGCTACCGCATGAGGTGATCGCCGAAGAGCTCGGGGCAGATGGAAAATACGCCGTGTTGTCCGGTCCAACGTTTGCGAAAGAGCTCGCACGCGGCTTGCCAACGGCGCTAACCATTGGCTCATCGGATGCCGACTTCGCGACGGATCTCGCCACGCGTATCTCCGACGAAAAATTCCGCGCCTACACCAGCGACGATGTCGTCGGCGTTGAGGTCGGCGGTGCCGTCAAAAATGTCATGGCCATCGGTGCCGGCATGTCGGACGGCCTCGGTTTTGGGGCAAACACGCGCGTCGCGTTTATCACGCGTGGCTTATCGGAGATGACCCGCTTTGGCATGGCGAAAGGCGCTCGCGCGGAGACTTTTATGGGGCTCGCCGGCATGGGCGACCTGGTGCTCACATGCACCGACAACCAATCGCGTAATCGACGTATGGGTCTCGCGCTAGCCGACGGCAAAACCATCAAGGAAGCCGAAGCAGAGATCCAGCAAGTGGTCGAAGGCGTGCTGGCCGCGAAAGCGGTTTACGATGCTGCGACCGCGATGGGTGTCGAGATGCCGATCACCGAACAGATTCACGGCATTCTTTATGAAGGCGTTCCGCCACTCGAAGCCGTTAAAGCGTTGATGACCCGAGCACCGGGTAAAGAGTTCGAGTAAGGGTCAACCGATTCTCCGAGCGCCGCGCTGCTATTCGGCAGCTTCACCCCGCAGTATCGCCAACCGATTCGCTGGCGCGTTCGACGAAAGAAAATCAGGAATGGTTTGCGCAGTGCGGCGAGGCCGCCGCAGGAAGTCTACCGGCCATTCGGTTATGCGCTCCTGGCAGACATGTCGATAGTCCCCCGGTTTGACTTCATCAATGTACTCGCGCTGTAACACAAGTGCCAACGGGCTCTGCGCACCCTTGGTTTTCGCCGAAAAATCGAGTGCTTCTTCATACGAACCGAACGGGTAATAGTAGTCACTGCCATCCAGCAGATCCTCGGCGCCATCCCGCAGATACAGCCAAACGCGGTATTCCAGCACTTCATCCCACACGTAACCGCCACCGGCAAACGCACGAGCCTCATAGGTGCCCACCAACGATTCATCTTTCACATCGGGGTACACCACGTCTCTCCAGGTGTTTTGTTGCGGAACTTCTTTTTTGCGAAGCACAGATCATATTCGCTCATGGGCCGAGCTCAAAATCACTCTTCACCATGGTCAGTGACTTCACCGCAGAGATTGATAGTCAATTAGCCCAACCATGGATCGACTCCCATTGCAGCTGGGCGTTCAGCGAGCAGAAACATCCATTGATTGTCGCCATAGCGAATGATTGCCATAGGCTTGCGATCCGGCCACGTTTTTATCAGCTACGCGCATGGACAGGCATAGCCGTCAATCCGTAACCCCGACAACCGTCGTAAAGGCGCCATCCGCTGTCCTGACGACATCATGCACCTCAAGTACGGTCGACGGATGAATGCCGTCGAGAATGTGCGGGAATAGCTCGTCGTCGGTGCCCTCAAAGTTGGGCGCTTTATCACCCACCGGTGCGGTGCCTTCAAATACGACCTTTATGCCACCGGCCTGCAGACTATCCACCGTCATACGCAAACAAAGCCATTTTCCAGGCACGTCGGTGTAGAAGTGATTCGCAACGTTCAGAAGAAGATCAGGGTTTGCCGTTGCGTGCGTGAAACCATCCTGTTCATACGTGGGTGGAAAATATTTCGTGTCGTTTGCAACCGCTTCGGCCCATAAATCAGCCTGCACAAGATGAAACAGATAAGGATGCTCCATGTGCTTTGGCTCGGAAGACGGCGTCTCAGCCGCTGCCTCGCCAGTCAAAAAAATCAGAACGAACGAATACAACAGATGACGGTAACGCATGTTAGTCCTTGTGAGAGTTTCAACTCGAGTATACAACGGCTGTGGGATCGCAATAGTCAGCCATGTACAAACATCGGTGTTAGCCGGTGCGTCTACGCAAGTAACTGTGCACTTACAAGTTACTTTTTTCGGTGTCACTACCGCCGTCTTTAAGCCAAGACGATGGGATAGCCTGTTCGTAGAAGACCTCATTCACTTTCGGCCTGTCCCAGCCAAGCGCGAACCGACACACCCAGGTATTCGCCCAGAAGCCGACAAATGCGCCCGCAAGAAAGAACAGAACAATAGTCACAACCAGAATGACGATCACTAGCTCGCCATACGGCTGGGTGTGCAAGGGCAGTGACGGATCGATACCAAATAGAGGAAGGAGCAAAATCAACGAGACGTACGCTAGATATATGGCGGCTGTGCCCAACACCAACGGCAGTGCGAGGAGCGTGAGTCGAATCCGTAGACGTAACGTCTCGGGATGCACCTTGTCGAAATAGGGTAAGCGCATAGCCTCTCACTCTGTTCCCAGATCGGATACTAGCCCAGAACATCCTGGCAGGCGGAATCCAAAGCAATTCAGCACTTGAATACGCGACGTCGCGGCATAAGCCGCATTCTATTTATCTGGTCGACCCCTATCTCGCGTTGCGGCAGGGTGATTGGCCATGACGTTATCGTTGGCCAACGCTGCGGTTTCGTCAATTCGGCGTTGTCGTGTCGTTGGTGTTTTCGCCTGCTTGATCCATTCCAGAATGCCGCGCTGCGACGACTTTGGAAACGCATCGAAATTTGTTGCCGCGTTCGGGTATCGCGCAATCGCATCGACTAAATCAACTGGCTTGATCAGTGCATCGACATCATCGAGGAAATGCCACATGCCGTTCTCTTTGGCGGCTTCGATCTTGGCCCAGCCTGCGGGTTGGATGCGCCCCTCAGTCTCCAGCCGAGTAATCTTGTCTTTGTTCACGCGTGACCACGCACTAGTTAGCTTCCTGGGTGACAGACGCAGCATGGTGCGCTCGTCATCGAGTTTGCGCGGCAAACTGTCGATCCAGCCCCAACACAGAGCCTCGTCAACAACATCATCCTTCGACACGTATTTTTCGTGCACAACCTTCTTGTAAGGTCACGAGCCAAATGCTGTCGGTTTGCTCGTGGTTATTGGCCAGCCACTCTCGCAATTGCTGGAGACTGGTAACCTCAACCGTCGCTGCGGAATCCACGTCGCTACTCCAGAATAGGCACAGACGCACGAATGCGTGCTAGGTCTTTTTGGAATTGATCGTCATTCAGCGAAGCGGCGACGCTGATGACATCACATGAGTTAATGACTACCGAATTGTCCGGCCATTCTTCCGGAACTTCTTCGTCGCTCGTGGTGCCATCCAATGCGATCGCATAGAAATACCCGGGCACGAAGCCAACGAAACCTGTACCAACACCCGCCAAGTCGTAAATGTGTTCAACGCCCAAGTCGGGCCCTTTTAGTCGCTTGATGGTCTTGAGCGATACTTTCAGGAGCTTCACATATCCCGCGTCGACATCCTCCGCGGAGAGCAGTGCTTTTGTGAGTGCCTCCGCGTATTCGACACGCGAAACCTCAACCCACACGATATGCTCCGTTCGTTTCAGTGTCACGTCGTCCGACCAATCAACCGAACATTGAAATGCCAGCGCAGACGATGCAACTAGCCAACTAAGCGTCGCTAAAACGATTGCAAGGACCGAGCTATGGTTGCCCATCACAGTACTTATGGTCGACTAAAAACTCATCGTTGGTCGAGCGAATGAAGTTAACGGTAATAGGGCCGGATGCAAACAATGGCTCCGCATAGGTAAAGTCAATCGCCTGAGCGCCTGGTCTCGGAGACTCTGGCGGATTGACGCGACGCTCGATTCTATTGTGTGGGTCCCCCATCAAGGTCAAGACGTCGGCGATAATCATCCTGTTTTCTACCTTCTCGCAATTCCTGGAGTCCAATTGAGCCATCGGATTGCAGGCGGAGGTTAGCAAGAGAATCAGGAGAAATACGATGACTGCGTTGATCGGTTTAAGCATGCAACTGGGGGTCATTGTTAGCTGCCGTCGATGGCGAAGTGCGCTGCTTCGGCATCCTTCAATGATACAAACAGCGAATCAGCGTTGTCGAGACACTGGTATGCCTCCACGACCGCAACGAGCGTATCGTTGGGCAGGCGCCGGTAGGCCTGCAACACTTTCTCAAAGTAGTCACGACCCGCCGCTTTGTCGCCCGTCTGCCATAGGCAGTAACCTATCTGTTCGTGGAGTTTGACGAGACGCCAAATCGGCATATCTTTTTCGAGCGCCTGTTGATCTACGCGCAGATAGTCTTCGAGCGCGGTATCAAGCTGACCAAGGTCATGATAGCAATGGGCAGAATACAACCGCGCCATATAGGCGCTGGGGTCTTGTGCCAGCGCTTTTTGAAAGTAGACATGGCTGTCGGCAGCGGCGTTATCCGACGCACTGTCGTAGATCAGCAGTCCCCACAAGTAATGCGCTTCAGCGTCTGGCGCATCGATACCGGAAACATAGTCCTCGAATGCTCTGGCGGCGCGGTGTTTCTGCGCACCGTCTGATGCCCAGTATTGTTGCCACAGCGAGCGCAGTTGTTGTTGGTGATTCGATGACATGGTTGCTAGAGAGGCTCGACAGACACCTGAAAGTTAGAGTTTAGCGAATACAGCAGAGAGGAGACCTAGACCGGCAGGCAAGGCGGTCTCTTCGTTGCTGTACTCTGTCTTTGCGTTACGGTGGTTGGTCTCGGGGATCTCGGCAGTGTGCAAACGACTACTATGATATCTCGGTACGGATGCTTTGCAGGGTGTGGACCGAACTAATTTTCGCCGGACTGTAACCGAATGCCACTTGTCGCCCCTATAACCATTAATGGCGTGTAGTGCATCGCCAGTTCTGGGGAACTGAAACATGGAATTCGAGTCGCATGATAGCCAGGTATCGCTATCAATGAGCCGCAAAGTGCTGGGTGTTAGTGTTCTGGTGGCTGGCGCATTAATCGCCGTCTTCGTGTCAGTGGTTGGCGTGGCACTCGCCGCGTCGCAAGTCTCGGCGCCGCTGCTGATTTTTGTATGCGGATTGGCGGCGAGCGCGGTGTCGGCTTGGCTGCTTAGCTACGGTGCCGCAAAGTTGTTCCGGCGAAGTCGCCCGGCCTCGTTCGCCGGGAAAGCTGCCATCGTAATGACAGCGGTGATAGGCGCAACGACGCTGTGGTTACTATCTCCGGGGGATGTCGAGCGGTCTATACCTATGAGCGACACTAACGCCGTTGAATTCTGGGACCTAGATACCGGTAGCCGTGTCGCAGTGCGGCAGGTCGCGAGCAAAGACACAACGAGTTTTCCGTCGATCATTTTCTTGCATGGTGGGCCTGGCGCCTACAGCGTGTCGCTCGAGCCTTTAGTGGCAACCCTAAGCAATCTCGCCGACGACGGCTATAGCGTTTACTTCTACGATCAGGTCGGCGGAGGATTGTCTGCACGACTATCCGATGTCACCGAATACACTTTCGATCGTCACTTGTCAGATCTTGATGCCATCATCCGACGTATTGATAACGGGCCGGTGATTTTGATTGGCTCGTCATTTGGTGCATCGCTGGCAGCAAACTACATGGCGCGCTATCCCGACAACGTCGTCGCTGCAGTCATGTCGGGTTCTGCGCCGATGTTCTTTCCACACTACGCCGAGACTGGCGATGGAAAAATCGATGACGTTTTAAACACTGCGCAACGGGCCAAAATGCGCGACATCGTCGAGACCCCGCAGGTGTTCGTGGCGCTTGGACTAACCGCAATCAATCCGAATGCAGCCGCTCGGTTCGCGCCTGATTCTGAGCTCGGCGCGCTGTTTGACCGAGTCGCCAACGAAGTCTATTTGCCGGCCATAATCTGCGCGGGGAATAAGGTCGCTTTTTACTCGAACGGAATTGGCTTTTGGTCGAATCGCATGACCGGGCGAACGTTGAAAGACCAGGTGTATGACCCACGTCCTGAACTATCAAACAACACATCGCCCGTGCTCGTCATACGCGGCGACTGCGATTACAAAAAGATAGAAGTTGCTAGCGAGTACGTTGAGGTGTTCCCCGACGCCCGACTGATCACCATGCCGAAGGCTGGCCATATGCCTTTTTTGGAGCAGCCCACCAATTATCTGAAGCACGTTCGCGATTTTCTAGAAGCGTCACATGCACAGTCGGCGTTTTGAGGACGTGTGTTATAGCTTCGGTGGTGAAACCAAAGCCTGTGATCGAGTCGATACAAATTAGCTACATCTCTATTTTCATTGCCGTCTCGAGTTTTGGATACGAAGGACCAAATCAGTTGCTAGATCGCTTCGTTGTTTGTACATGCTGTGACTGTCTCCAGCAGTTTGGACGTATCCCAACTCCGATCACGCTTTACAGCGACTATTCTCACTCTCGAACGAACTGAACGCTCACGATCAGGCCGTCTTTGACTTCGTAGATAGAGACGTATTTCGTGTCCTTTCCAGCAAAGCTGACCGTCTCATGATTGATCACATAGTTGCCTTGTGTGATCTGCTGATGAATCTCTACGTTAACCTGCCCTTCATCAAACAGTGGCTCGAAGATGCCGCGCAAATGCGCCTTCCCTTTTGTTCCCAGAGCGATGTTGGGGTAGGTGTAGATTTGAATATCCTCTGAATACACAGCGAGAAACGCATCGATGTCATGGGCGTTGTAAGCCGCCATCCGAGCGTTCACGATCTGCAGCGGAGTCAGGTCGGAATCATCTGCCACCGCGTGGAGAGACAAGGCCGCCAGGATCAAAGCAAGGAGTGTTTTCATCGGGCGTCTCTGTCTGAGTTAATAAGCGTCAGCTGCAGTGACTGGTTAAACTGCACATTCACTTTACGGCATGCTCCGTCTTGCACGTCTCGTAGACAGCTCGTGTCGATGAGAACTTAGCAACCCCGGACATTGGAAAATCGATGTAAAACACTTGATCGTCGAACAGCCTTATTGTCATCATCATTTCTTTCCTTTCCGAAAACGCCTGTAATAGAGAGTCTGTCGCGTCAAAGCTAGCGACGAAAACAAAGAAGCCCCTCTTGGACAACTCTGGATCGAAGATAAATTCAAACTCGTCTATCTTCAATTCTGTATCTATCCAGGATTCCTCAGGTTGACGCGCTTTTACTAGTACGTAAGCGTTGTCTGAAAACTCGGCAAGAAGTCCCGAGCCAGATCCGATCGTGTATGCAAGATATGAAATTCGAACCTGGAGATCGTCGACAACACCTTGCTCAAAAATATCGTCTGCGGCTTCTACTTTAAGCTGCGCCCGGCTGTGATGCCGCGTTAGAGTGCAAGCCTTGAGGCCTAGATCTAAGGACCACTCACCCCAACCGTGCGCAATTGATGCAGCGGCGGCTCCCGAAACCAAAGCCAGTAAGATTGCCGAAATCGCCCGCATGCAGTCTAACGCCTAAGCTCAGCTGCGCATTCGACGCACCGAGTGGGTTGCGACAGCAAGACACGAGATGAGTCCATCAGCGTCAGCTGCAGTGACTGGTTATGCATAGCTATTCTTGCGCCTCAGGAGACTTGTACTCAAAGTCGAATGTGACGCTCTGTCTTCGGACAGTCTCGCTCGGTTCAAATTTCCACTTACCTAGTGCTTCGATTGCAGCACTATCGAAAACTCCACTGGGGCTTGACTCCAAGACTTGAAACTCCGAAAGACTGCCGTCCAAACCTACAGTGAACTCTACGACAACAAACCCTCTGCTATTCGCAACTTTCGAATCAGTATTGTCTTCAGAGGTTTCAGGGGCATCAACCGCTGGTTCTGAATTAGCGATTTCGTCGCTGTTGTCGTAGAGAGCGTCCTCTACCGCATTTTGGGCATTGGCCTGCACTGACGTGGCAAACAAAATTAGCAAAGCTATCAGTCTATGCCGCGAAGCATAACGCCTAAGCTCAGCTGCGCTTGAGGCTGGCGCTGCGAAGGCGACAGCCGTAGCTGCGGCAGGGTCAAGTGTCAGCTGCAACGTCTTGTTATGCATCCTAGTCGCTTAGATTGGCTGCAGGAAGATAGGCCTCGCCGGTTTGAGACGCATGGCGACGGACTCGCGACAACACGTCACCAAACTGTAGGACCCCAGATAGACACATGTAGATGTGTTGGGCATCGAACAACAAAAGCAGGGCTCTCGGACCTGACGCCTCTTCAATTGCTACCGATGAATAGCCAGAGATCGAAACAAACGCGCCCATCGTATTGTCTGCCTTCGAAGCGACTTTTGCCTTTAGTGAATCAATGTCTGTTGCGTCCGACTGCGAAGCGGTGAACTTTAGCTCAACCAAATAAGTTGTCCCGTCATATGTCAGGGAACCATCAATCTGGCGACCGTTGATCGTGTATGGACGCCGGTTGTCAATTTCAAAGTAATCCAAGAAGTCGTAAAACCAGTCTTGGAACTCGTATCCCCCTTCCTGCGTACCGACTTTGGAATGCAGCGAATCCAAGCGTGACTGAAGAGTTGCCTTGTCAGACAGAGAGCGACGAAGTCTCGCGCGCTCCTCATGCGCGCGATTCTTGGCTTCTTCTCGGTCTCGTTCGCTTCGGATCTCTTCGTCTTGGGTCTTGAGATACGCTTGCAACTCCGCAACAGCCTTCTTTGCACCGGCAATTTTTTCATCTGAGTCTTCCCAGCTTCTTAGATCTGGGAACGTTTTCTGCTCAGAAAGATTTCTGGCCATCTGAAAGATCACTGCTTTCCCTTTGTCTGTACTCTGGAGCTTATCGAACGCTCGATCGAGAAAATCGCGTTTCGTTTCGTCCTCCGCCCAGGAACCAATATAGGTGCTACTAACGTGGGAGGCTCGTAAAAACTTCTTTAGAGCATTCTTTCTCCAAAACGACTTCAGAGCAGCCTCATAAGTCAATTCGATCAGTCTTGGGGTTATTCTCGCGGCCATCTAAGGAACTCGAAGAACTCTAAAGGGAGGCATAACGCCAATGTTCAGCTGCACGAACGTGACTGGCGCGAGTCTTGCGCAAGCAAGAGTCGTGACAGGCATTTCGTGTCAGCTGCAATGTTTTGTTAGATTTCATTTCCGTTCAATACCTCGGTGGTAATCTGCAGCGATGTATTTGATCCCGGTTGCTGCTTGAAGCCCCGGGGTTGTTTCTTTGGCTTGAAAGGCCCAAACCTCCCGATTCTCGGCCGACAGATTCAGACCGTGACTTGGCACTAGAAATTGACTACGAAGAGACAATCTAACTCCGTTCGCTGCCCAGATATCAGTAAGCTGGACCCTGTATATTTCACCTCCGATCTGCGCGCAATCCAACGCCTCGATTCTTATTGGAGTTGCGCCGTTGCAGTGATCTAGGATCCAACCCGTGAACTCGGAACTCTTCGGAATGGCGGTGAACTCCGAAGGCAACTCACCGTCAAATTTCGGCGTGCTGCAGCCTAGCAATAGTGCTCCGGTAGCTATAGTTACTGTCAGTCGCATATTGATATCTAACGCCTAAGCTCAGCTGCGCATTTGACGCAGCGAGTGAATTGCGACAGCAAGACGCGAGCTGAGTCCATCAGCTTCAGCTGCAGTGACTGGTTATATCGTCGCAACATTTCAGTCACTGATCCCGGTCCCATTGACTGCCACGATTAGTGACGTCACAGCGACCGCAAAAGAAAGTACTGCGATAGTGATCGCCAACCAACTTCGGAAGGCTTCTGGCTTTGCCGCTCTGCGTTCTAGTTCCATTGTTCCCGCGATGTGCTTCTCAGTGTTTGGTTTCCACCCAGATATCCAGGATCGCAATTCCTCGTCGGTTTTGCTGCGTAAATTGTGTGGATCATCTGGCAAGCCGCGTCCTCGCTACGGCGATATAACGCCTAAGCTCAGCTGCGCTTTTGACGCAGCGAGTGAGTTGCGACAGCAAAACACGAGCTGGGTCCATCAGCGTCAGCTGCAGTGACTGGTTAGATCTCATCAACCCTAACCTTGACGCACTCCCCATCAATTTCTATCGCATTGACGAGGCTTGTAAAAGAACTAGCAGGCGCCTCATTGCTCGCAGATATCACCAACTCACAACGACCGAGCGCTTTAGAACACTGACTCCCCAGCCGAGCTTGGACGGCCGGCAACGTCAACTCGTATCCATCCATCAAGTAGGAACCGGCACGCGAGATTTGAATAAAGTACTTATCTATGCCGCACTGATCCATGTCCGACGGAGGTATCGAGTCCCCACCATAAACCGCACCCGCAAATGAGGGATTTCGTTCTAAAAAAGCAACAGCGCCCAAAAGCATGGCAACAACCAACACTAGCAAAGTCATAGCGATCTTGGTGACAGTCATGAGATATAACGCCTAAGCTCAGCTGCGCTTTTGACGCAGCGAGTGGATTGCGACAGCGAGACACGAGCTGAGTCCATCAGCGTCAGCTGCAGTGACTGGTTAGATGCCATTCCCAACTTGCCTAGGATAAATTCTCCCTGCCAACCATATGGTAAGTAGCAGCGACGAAAAGAGCATCCAAAAGTCAAACGACGTGAGTACGCCGACCAATAAATCGACAGGATCAAGAAGTCGCAAAGGAAAACGTGCTACAGCGAATCCTGCCGCAAAGACTGCCATCCCAATCCATAATTCTGGCCTCCGGAGCCGAAACAAAAGCAGTGCAAACGGATAGGCCAACAAGAAGTTAATCGCCAAATCCATCGACAACATTAGTACTTTGGACAGGCCGGGTCTAACTGGCGCAAGGTCTGCTACAAGCCAGTACGAAACTGGGTTGTACACCGCAATGTAGCCCCAAATAAATTTCACAACCGTGTAGTAGCCCAAGCAAAGAGCAAGTGTCGTTGCGACTACAGGAATGTTGGTTCTGTTGCTCATGGCATCTAACGCCTAAGCTCAGCTGCGCATTCGACGCAGCGAGTGGATTGCGGCAGCAAAACACGAGCTGAGTCCATCAGCGTCAGCTGCAGTGACTGGTTATGTGGCGGGGACGTGACGATCATGGCTTTCATACTCTACTTGTACTCGGACGCGGAGACCTGCTCCTGACCGAAATGCTCGCGAAACCTGTTCGTTATTTTTCTCATCCATTGAGTCTCATAGTCGGGCTGGAAGCCTTCGGCCTCAAGGACAGCTCGAGCGAATGATTTCGCGTCAAGATACTCTTGACGAGCGATTTCGTCCCAAAGGTCCGGCGGTAAACAGAATCCCCATTTCACGCAGAGCCATCCGATCAGATCGTGAATCTCATCGTTGAGAGTCTTTGGTTTTTTCTCGTCCGAATCAGTCACACCGATCCTGGTGCAGGTGGTGGGGAAGCCACATAACGCCTAAGCTCAGCTGCGCATTTGACGCAGCGAGTGGATTGCGACAGCAAAACACGAGCTGAGTCTATCAGCGTCAGCTGCAGTGACTTGTTAGACGTCATGTTTCGACGCTCCGCTTAGCGGTAGTGAGGTAGTAGCTACTTAGTAAGTCCAGTATGAGCTGAACACGATCAATCAGGGCGCTGGGGACGCTCAGCTCGACCATCACGATACTCGTGCCACCCTCTCGAGCAATACGAAAGTCGATAGCCTCTGATCCAGCAAGTCTCAGTCTCATCCAAGCAGGCGGCTCCGCATCGCTATCCGTATCGTCCAAACCATACCGGATGTAATCCCATTCACCCTCGTCAAGATCATAGTTCACTAAACTCGCCAGAATGTCGATAAACGGCCTAACATTGCCCTCCAGAACCCAGCCGCCAACCTTACTCATGCCGTCTAACGCCTAAGCTCAGCTGCGCATTTGACGCAGCGAGTGACTTGCGACAGCAAGACACGAGCTGAGTCCATCAGTGTCAGCTGCAGTGACTGGTTATGCCGCGAGAAGCTCGGGCCGAAAAAGTGCATTCTAAGTAATGGCCTAGTCTTCATGATGTACGCAGAGGGATAGAGATGTTCAAACTCTTGCTACTCAACTAACTGCGATCTAATGATAGTAATTGCACTTGTCCACACGAGCACAGTACTCCACTGGTACTGTCCTACACAAAGGGCAAACTTCGGTGGTCGAAGACTCACCGTACCAAACGGCGTAATGCTGTTCGGGCACATCAGGTGACCCGGGCAACCCGACTATGATACCCAGAGAGTCTCCGACGGATACGAAAGTACCTATTGGTAACAACACCTCGCTAGTAGTTTGCATTAGTCCACTCCAACTACGAATGACAGCTGCTTTCCTCGAGCGGTATAACGCCTAAGCTCAGCTGCGCTTTTGACGCAGCGAGGGGATTGCGACAGCAAGACACGAGCTGAGTCCATCAGCGTCAGCTGCAGTGACTGGTTATGTTTTCGTTGCATTGACTAACTCGTTGTTGAACCGATCTAACTCGGCTAGAAACTCTAACAGCTCGCCATCACATTGTGACTTAAGCCGATTTAGAAACTTCTCGCAATCTGTACCGTCATAAGCACCCTGGCCGAAACGAAGATAGCCTGATACGGATGCGCTTATCAACGGAAGGAAGTGGTTCAATTCATCAACAATGCGTCTATGCGATTTTATTTTCGGGACACCCTCCAGAACGAAAGCATTCCATCTCTGGAAGTACCCGTATAAGCCACGCGCTTTTACCGACGCCAACTCAACTGGTCGCAACCCGCCGTTCTCACGCTTGAAACAGGGCATACAAAGACCACTACAGTTTTCGAACGTACTCGTCAGAATCGACGCGTTGCAATTCCGGCAATTCAGTTTGGGATCGGACATGGGACTAGCTAAGGGAAAACATAACGCCGACGTTCAGCTGCAATTGAGGCTGACGACAGCTCGGCGATAGCCGAGATGACGGCAGGGTCAATTGTCTGCTGCAATGACTGGTTAGGTTTCGCGTCCGCGCTCATGCCTCCACCTCAAAAGTAAGTGTCATACGGTGGCGGCAACTCTTGCTTCGTGCCGAATAGCGCCACTTCTCGATTGCATTGAGTGAAACTTTCTCAAAATGCTTCGAGCTGGATTCGATAATCTGCGGGCGCGAGACGGTTCCGTCTGTGCCAACTTCGAACTCAAGTTTGACCCACCCCTCGAGAGTCCTCGCCTGGGGGCTTGTCGGGTACGCCGGCGCCACGGTATGGACCGGCCTTAGCTCTTCTGGGCATTCCCGCGTCCGATCAGCGATAGTAGAGCCCGCAAAGGTATCTGACAGGGCGAAAGCAAGGACGAGGCTGCTTAGCATCGCGAAACTTAACGCCTAAGCTCAGCTGCGCATTTGACGCAGCGAGTGACTTGCGAAAGCAAGACACGAGCTGAGTCCATCGGCGTCAGCTGCAGTGATTTGTTAGGCCGCATTCCGGCAAGCCTCTAGGTCTTTTGGCACCAATGGATTCCCCCATCCATCGTCAACCTCGTACTGTCTTAGCTTGACGAAGTCATAGTAAGCGAGAGGCATATCCGACAGCTGCATCGCGTTCTCTAGATAGCCTCTGACCTCGTGCGGATTGAATGCTCCGTAGAGTTGCGAAGCGCTGATCTCCCGAACAGACTCAATAAGCTCGTGCATGGACGCCACTGGCTCCATATCGTCCGGGAGCGGGTCTCCCATACCCGTCACTATCAGGGCACCGCCACGACTATCCCAACTAACAATGTCCTCCGCAGTCAACAGCTCTGAGAGATAGGCAACAAAGGCAGTAAGTCGGGAATCTACAAGACCCTGTGTTGCCGCCAACTTCAGCAAACAATGAGTGCCAATCCAGGTAGCAACTCTAATGTTCGAAGGCAGCTGTTCCATTGCGGTCTAACGCCTAAGCTCAGCTGCGCATTTGACGCAGCGAGTGGATTGCGACAGCAAACCACGAGCTGTGTCCATCAGCGTCAGCTGCAGTGACTTGTTAGGTAGCGTCATTCTTCTTCCAGATACGATTGAGTTCTCACAGATCATGAACTACTAGTATTGAGTTTCTACCAGGATATAGCTCCCGAAGTCCGTTCGCTAATTCTGCTATTCCTTCGCCTCGTGGCGGGCTCCAGTAGATACTTACTATCTCGCCAGCGACAACCAAATGACAGCCATTTTGATCTAGTGTGATCTCGGATACGATGTCTAGGCCAGAGTTCTTTTGGTCGTTCCATTCAAAGTGTATTGGCCCGTCGCCGTCAAATTGCCAGAGGATGTAATCGTTCTCTGCATTCGACGCGCCCACAACAGTGATCCCATCGATGGTCTTGTTGACGTAAGAAGTACGCACGCTATCTAACTGCTAATTCTACTGAACGTGCTTTGTATGCATGTTCGATAGAACTCCGGTTGGTCGAGTCTTTGCATTAGCAGATAACCTCCTCATTCCTTTGAATAACCGCGTTGGTCAGTCGGTAGCGCACATGCGTGAATTGCTGCGCGTGCTGTTGAACTCCATTCGTTGTAACCAGCATAGCAATGAGGCCGGCTGAGTTCTAGGCGATTGAAAATGCCAGCATTTTGCCGAAGTGCCGAACGCTCTAACGGTGTTCAGCAGCGCGTTCGTTTGAACTACGGCAAAACCCAGCAAAGAGCTAGCCGAAAGCGCATCGAGGAGCCGACTAGTCCAACCTCAGTTTCGCATCTCGCGCATCCGCGAAATCACATTGCCGCCACGCCTCATAAACCACCACCGAAACACTGTTCGACAGGTTCAGGCTGCGGCTGCCTTCCTTCATGGGGATCGTCAGCAGACGCTCGTCAGCAAAGTCATCGAGCACATCCCGCGGCAGGCCGCGCGTTTCCGGCCCGAACAGCACCACGTCGCCCGGCGCGAAGCGGGTATCGCTATACGGGGTTTTAACTTTGCTCGACAACGCGAACCAGCGTTTTGCTGTCAGCTCAGCCTTGCAGGCGGCCAGATTCGGCCATACTTTCACATCGGCCATATCGCGATAGTCGAGCCCGGCACGGCGCAGGCGTTTTTCGTCCAGCGAAAAGCCCAGCGGTTCGATAAGATGTAGCCGCGAGCCGGTGTTGGCGCACAGGCGCATGACATTCCCCGTATTCGGCGGAATTTCTGGCTCAAACAACACAATGTCAAACATGTCAGCGTATCGCCCCCGGGCGCAGGCTGGTTAGTCAGGAATCGCTATGGTCGCGTCGCCCGCAGATCTTACACCACACACACTGGATCCACGTATCGCCGTCGATTTTTGCGGCCTCAAGATGGCCTCGCCGATCGTGTTGCTGTCCGGTTGCGTCGGGTTCGGCGAGGAATATACGCGCGTGGTCGGGTTCGAGAACACGCATGTCGGTGGCATCGCATTGAAAGGCACGACGTTGGAGCCGCGGCTTGGCAACGCACCGCATCGCGTTTACGAAACGCCGATGGGCATGCTTAATGCCATCGGCCTGCAGAACCCGGGCGTGGATGTCGTTGTCGACAATATTCTGCCAACGCTCGACTTCGAAGAGACACGCTTCATCGCCAACGTCTGCGGCTCGACGGTCGAGGACTACGCCGAGACCACCAAGCGCTTCGACGACTCGCCGATCGATGCCATCGAGATCAACATCTCGTGCCCGAACATCAAAGAGGGCGGTGTCGCGTTTGGGAACGACCCCGATATGTCAGCCCGCGTCGTCGCCGCTTGCCGCAAGAACACCAGCAAACCGATCATCACGAAGCTGTCGCCCAACCAGACGGACATCCGCGAAAGCGCACGCCGCTGCATCGAGGCCGGCAGCGATGCACTCGCAGTGATCAACACCGTGATGGGCATGGCGATCGACGTCGAAAAACGCAAGCCGGTCATCGGCAACATTCAGGGCGGTTTATCCGGCCCGGCCATCAAGCCGATCGCACTACTAAAAGTGCATCAGGTTTACGACGTCGCGAAGAAACATGACATTCCGATCATCGGCCAGGGCGGTATCCACACCGTCACCGACGCCATCGAGTTCCTGGTCGCCGGCGCTACCACTGTCGGCATCGGCACAGCGCTGTTCTACGACCCGCTGGTGTGCCGCAAGATCAACGACGGCATCGCGGACTATCTGGAGCGCCACCAACTGCCCGACATCCAGGCATTGATTGGCAGCCTCCAGACCTAAGCCAGTCGATTACAAGCCAGCGGCCTGCAGAATCGCATCACCCTCGAGCCGCGTTGTGTAATCCGGGTTCGCGTGCATGAACGCGATCGTGCCATCGGTATCGATCAGATACACCGCCGGCACCGGCAGTTCATGGTGATCAAAACCGGAAGCCGCTTCCAGATCGATACCGTAGCCTTTGTACTTCTCGTACGTCTCGTCATCCACACGGAACGCGACACCAAACGCACGCGCCGCATTCATCGCCGCATCCGACACCAGCGTGTAGTCGATCTCGGAGTCTTTCAGGCTGCTATACAACAGCTCGGGCTTGTCGGCCGACAGGAACAACACGTCGATATCCTCTGCGCGCAGCGCCGGCACGACTTCCTGCAGCGCCTGCAGATGACGGTTGCAATACGGGCACCAGCCGCCGCGGTAGAAAATCAGCAACTGCCGACGCTCGAGCGCATCCGGTGAAAACTCAAAAGCGGTGCCGTCGGCATTGCGTGCGGTAAAGCTCGGTGCGGTCTCGCCTTGCGGCACAGGTCGCACGGTTTCAGCGCTATCGGCCGCTGTCGGCGAAGCGAAAGCACTCGGCACAGCGAGCAGCAGTGCGAGGGTCAGGGTGGCGAGTCGAGCGATTGGCATGACGGGTTCCTTTAATACGAGTCTGCGCTCTTGCGCAGGCAAATGATTACGCTGCCAAACGAGACCGGTGGAACACCGCAACTATTACAGATCGATGCTGAGCTGTGCGATTTTTCGAGTCAGCGTGTTGCGGCCCCAGCCTAACAGGCGCGCGGCCTCGCCGCGTTGGCCAGCCGTCTTCCGAAGCGCGGCCAGAATCAGGGTCTTTTCAAACGCGGGTAAGGCCTCGTTCAGCAATGGCGTCGTGCCGCCCTGCGCCAGCACATCGTCGGCCCAGCGCTCGAGGTCACGCACCCAGCGTTTCGCGAAATCTTCCGGCCGCTGGCTACTACCGATTTCGGCCAGCACATCGTCCACGGTGATGGAGCTACCCGGCGCGGTCACCGTCAGACGTCGGCATAGGTTCACGAGCTGACGCACGTTACCGGGCCATGAAAAACTCATGAGATGCTGCAGCGCCGCCTGGTCGATGCGTTTCACCTCAACTTCGAGCTCGTCGGCGGCGCGCGCCAGATAGTGGCTCACCAGAATCGGTACATCATCGGCACGCTCGCGCAACGGTGGCGTCTCAACACGCATCACGTTCAGACGATGGAACAGATCCTCACGAAACTCGCCCGCTTTGACCGCCGCCGACAAGTCGCGATGCGTCGCGGCAATGACCCGCACATTCACCTGAATCGGTGACTGACCACCTACGCGATAGAACTCGCCTTCCGCCAGCACACGCAGCAATCGTGTTTGCAACGACGCCGGCATATCGCCGATCTCGTCGAGGAACAAGGTACCGCCGTCGGCTTGTTCGAAGCGCCCGGTGCGACGCGCATCCGCGCCCGTGAACGCACCGCGCTCGTGACCAAACAACTCCGACTCCAACAACTCGGAGGGAATTGCCGATGTGTTCAGCGCAATGAATGGCTGAGCAGCCCGTGGGCTGTTGCGATGCAAAGCACGCGCGACGAGCTCTTTGCCCGTGCCGGATTCACCGGTGATCAACACCGTCATGCTGGATCGCGCGAGGCGGCCGATCGAACGGAACACCTGCTGCATCGCCGGTGCCTGGCCGATCAACTCCGGCATCGGCGTATCGTCGGCCGGCGCTTGCGTTGGCTGCCCGGTGCCGCGCGCGCGGCGTACCAACGCGATCAGCTCATCGATATCGAACGGCTTCGGCAGATACTCGAAAGCACCGCCCTGATACGCGGACACCGCGCTATCCAGATCGGAGTGCGCGGTCACGACAATCACCGGCAAATCGGGATGCGATTCCTGCAGGCGTGACAACAACGCAAAGCCATCCATGCCGGGCATGCGAATATCGGTGATCACAACATCGGGTGTGCCGGTCGCCAGCGCCGACAAAAAACTCGATGCGTCTTCAAACGAGCGCGATTTGACCGACGCCTGACGCAACGCCTGGTCGACCACCCAGCGCACCGACTCGTCGTCATCGACGACCCAAACCTGTCCGGCGTGATCACTCATAATCGACCGGGAGCCGTATCTGGAAGTTGGTGTAACCTGGTTCGCTCGCGAATTCGATAAGACCGTCATGTCGGTTGATTAGCTCCTGCGAGATAGACAGACCGATACCGGTACCATCCGCCTTGCTTGTTACAAGTGGGTAGAAAAGAGAGTCGTGCAGATCCGGATCGATGCCGGGACCGGTATCGATAATCTCGATGCTGGCGATCAGCCGGATCGGTTTGCCGCCAATGTTATCGTTGATCAATGCACGTGTGCGGATGGTGATCGTGCCGTAGCCATCGGCGTGCGATTTAATCGCAGCGATCGCATTGCGCACGATGTTCAACACCGCCTGCACGATCTGATCACGATCAACATTAATCGACGGCAAACTCGGGTCATAGTCGCGTCGCCACTCGAGCAACGCGTCGGTATCCGGCATCGTGATCTGCAGCACATGCTCGAGCACATCATGAATATTGACGAGCATCTTTTTGGACATGCCGCCCGGGCCGAGTAGCTCATCGACTAACGATGCGAGACGATCCGCTTCGCGAATGATGACGTCGGTATAGGCTTTTTGATCACTGTCCGCGAGCTGGCGCTGCAGCAACTGAGCCGCACCGCGCAGACCACCGAGCGGGTTCTTGATTTCATGCGCCATCTGGCGCGTGATCTTGCGTGCGATCTCACGTTGCGTACGCAGCCGTTGATGCTTATTAATACGCCGGCGCGATGTGACATCGGTGACTTCCAGCAGCAGGCCTTCATCGTCCGGATGCTGTGCGACGCGACAGTCGAGTAACAGGTTGGTGCCGAGACCGTTCGTCTGCGTCAGCTCCAGCTCTTCGGCAAAGCGATCATCCTGTTGCTGACAACGAATGAGCAGCTCGTGGAAATCCTGGGGCTGTTGAAAAAAACGTTGCAGCGATTTGCCGCGAATGTGTGCGCGTGCAACGCCGAAAATTTGTTCGGCGGCGGCGTTCATCGTCACGACAGCGCGGTTGGTGTCGAGCAACACCACGCCGGTTGTTAGTTGTTCAATCACAGGATCGCCCTGCGCGGCTGCCGCGGTTAGTTGCGGATCGACGCCTGTTGCACGTAGAACAGTCGCTCCGGACTGCGGAACACGACGGTGCCCGACGCGTTGATCACCTCGACCTCCAGCCGATGTTCCCCGCGATACACCGGCGACAGCACCGCTGTCGTCAGTTCCTGCGGCTCGCCGATCGGCTGACCATCCAGTTTGAAGCGAATCTGATGACCCTCCGCCAGTGCCGGAATCACTCGGACGTCCACCGGTAAGCGCGTCGCTATGTTCCATATGACTTGCTGCTCGGTGGGACGACTGATAATGACCTGCTCGTAGATGACCTGGTTGCGTTGATCGAGGCCAAGCACCTCCGTGGTTGGTGGTGTCGCTGGGGTCGAATTGCGTGGCGTGGTGGTCGCGCGTCGCTGCACAGATGGGCCGCGGTAAACCGTGGCTCGCGGTACATCGACTTCAGTGGCATCTTTAGCATCGTCGGGCGGCGGCTGGTCGGAGTAATGGACCACGCCGTCACTGTCGACCCAGCGATAGACCTGCTGCGCGTCTGCAGCGGCCGATAGCAGGAGCCCAATGAGCAAAATCGATAGTAATCGCATGGTCTTAGCATAGCGCGGCCGCCTGGGCACGGCCAGCACCTGCGTCACACAAGTGCTGGCCAATACCGATTTTTACAGGCTGTAGTACATGTCGAACTCGATCGGATGGGTGGTCATGCGCAGACGCGTGACTTCTTCCATCTTCAGGTCCAGATAACCTTCGATCAGATCCGCCGTGAAGACATCGCCAGCCAGCAGGAACTCGTGGTCCGCTTTCAGCGCGTTCAGTGCCTCTTCGAGGGAGAAGGCGACATGATCGAGCTTGGCTTCCTCTTCCGGCGGCAGATCGTAAAGATCTTTATCCGACGGATCGCCTGGGTGGATCTTGTTCTTGATGCCGTCGAGGCCAGCCATCAACATCGCGGTGAATGCGAAGTAAGGGTTGGCCATCGAGTCACCGAAACGCACTTCGATGCGGCGACCTTTCGGGTTGGAGATAAACGGAATCCGAATCGACGCCGAGCGGTTACGCGCGGAGTAGGCAAGGATGGTCGGCGCTTCGAAACCGGGGACCAGACGCTTGTAGCTGTTGGTTGCCGGGTTAGCGAACGCGTTGATCGCCTTGGCGTGCTTGATGATCCCGCCGATGTAGTACAACGCGGTCTCGGACAAACCACCGTAGCCGTCGCCGGTGAACAGGTTCTTGCCGTCTTTCGACAGTGATTGGTGAACGTGCATGCCGTTACCGTTGTCGCCAACGAGCGGCTTCGGCATGAACGTTGCCGTCTTGCCGTAGCTGTGCGCGACGTTGTGCACGACATATTTCAGGATCTGCACTTCGTCGGCTTTTTTCGTCAACGTGTTGAACTTAGCACCGATCTCGCACTGTCCCGCCGTGGCGACCTCGTGGTGATGGACTTCGGTTTCGATGCCCATTTCCTCCAACGCGAGACACATCGCGCCACGCAGGTCATGCAGCGAATCGACCGGCGGTACTGGGAAATAGCCGCCTTTCATGCCCGGGCGGTGACCGTAGTTGCCACCGTCCATTTCAGCGCCGGAGTTCCAGCAGCCTTCGACGGAGTTAATCTTGTAGAACGCTTCGTTGATGCTGTCGCCGAAACGCACGTCATCGAATACGAAGAATTCGTTCTCGGGGCCAAAATACGCTTCGTCAGCGATACCGGACGACTTCAAATAGTCCTCGGCGCGCTTCGACAAAGAACGCGGGTCGCGTCCGTAGCCTTGCATCGTGGCCGGCTCGATCACATCGCAACGCAGGTTGACGGTGGTTTCCTCGGCGAACACATCGACGACAGCGGTGCCGGTGTCTGGCATCAGAATCATGTCCGACTCATTAATACCCTTCCAACCGGCGATCGAAGAGCCGTCAAACATCTTGCCCTCTTCAAACAGGTCTTCGTCGATGGTGTGAGCGGGCACCGTGACGTGTTGTTCCTTACCTTTGGTATCGGTAAAGCGGAAGTCGACGAACTTGGCGTCGCTTTCCTTTAATAGTTTCAGTACATCAGCGCTACTCATTCCTTTCCTCCAGTTGGATGCGTTTGCAAAATTGCGGTGTCGCAGGCGTCATGGTCGGTCTGCAGCCTGCGCTGCGCCAACCATGCATGCTCTTCGATTTCCCCACAACAGTGCATGATATGTGCCAGTCGATGCACTCTTCTAAGTCGCTGAAAAATCGTGGATAATGGTTTCGCACGTCAGCGCTTTTGCACAAATCTGGCCCAGATCTGACAGCGTTTGCGCTATTTTGGTGCATTCAGCCAGAAACCGCCGTGAGTTTCCGGCGGGCAAGCGGATCGGCAAGCACGCCGCAACCCGCTATAATCGCGCGTTTGCCATCCTCTAGCCTCAGAGATCGTTTCGAATTCATGAGTACACACGTCAAGGCGATGCCGGTCGCGGACACGCGCCCGTCCACTTTTCAGGAGCTGATTCTGATCCTGCAGCAATTCTGGGCTGACGCGGGCTGCGTCATTCAGCAGCCTTTGGATATGCCGGTGGGGGCAGGCACGTTTCATCCGGCGACATTCCTGCGCGCGATCGGCCCGGAGCCCTGGAGCGCGGCCTATGTGCAGCCCTGCCGCCGCCCGACGGACGGTCGCTATGGCGATAACCCGTTCCGACTGCAGCATTATTATCAATACCAGGTCGTCATCAAACCGTCGCCGCTCGACATTCAGGATCTTTACCTGAATTCGTTGCGCGTGCTGGGCATCGATCCATTAGTGCATGACATTCGCTTTGTCGAAGACAACTGGGAATCGCCAACACTCGGTGCCTGGGGGCTCGGCTGGGAAGTCTGGCTGAACGGCATGGAGGTCACGCAGTTCACGTACTTCCAGCAAGCGGGCGGTCTGGAGTGCAAACCGGTCACCGGCGAAATCACTTACGGTCTCGAACGCATCGCGATGTACCTGCAAGATGTCGAGAACATCTTCGATCTTGTCTGGACAGACGGCCCGCTCGGTCGCATCACCTACGGCGACGTATATCACCAGAACGAGGTGGAGCAGTCCGCGTTCAATTTCGAGCATGCCGATGTGCCGGCGGCCTTGAAAACTTTTGATGACGCCGAAGCGATGTGCCAGCAATTGATCGAACAGTCGCTGCCGTTGCCGGCGTACGAACAAGTGTTGATCGCCTCACATTACTTCAACCTGCTGGATGCGCGACAGGCGATTTCGGTGACGGAGCGCCAGGCCTACATCCTGCGCGTGCGTGCGATGGCGCGCGCCGTCGCTGAACAATATTACGAGCGCCGCGAAGCGCTGGGCTTCCCGATGGTCGCCAGCGTCAAGCAAGCGAGCTAACGAACACAGCAGGCGAAACAGTGAACGATACGACGAACAACAACGACTGCCTGATCGAGCTCGGTATGGAGGAGCTGCCGCCGAAAGCCATGCTGCCATTGATGCAGGCGCTGCGCGATGGACTCCATGCCGCACTGGAAAACCAGCGCCTGAGCTTCGAGGGCGTCGAGGCCTATGCCGCACCGCGACGGCTGGCCGTGATCATTCGCGCATTGGCGGCACAACAACCTGACGAACAGCGCGTGATGCGCGGGCCACCCGTGAAAGTGGCTTTCGACGCCGAAGGCCAACCGACCAAAGCGGCGGAAGCTTTCGCGAAGAAGGCGGGCGTGTCGATCGACGCACTGGATCGCGAGGTCACCGACAAGGGCGAATGGCTGCAAGCGACCGCGTTCGAGGCCGGCAAACCAGCGGCCGATGTCCTCTCTGATGTTTTGCCTGGCGTGCTCGATCAGCTGCCCATCCCGCGTCGCATGCGCTGGGGCGACAGCGACGCGAGTTTCGTGCGGCCATTGCATTGGCTCGTCGCCTTGCATGGCGACGCTGTTCTGCCGCTAACGCTGTTTGGCGTCGAGGCAGACCGCCTCACGCTGGGACACCGGTTCCACAGCGACGGCGCGGTGACGATCAATTCGCCGGCCGATTATTTGCCAAGCCTGGAAGCGGCGTACGTCGTGGCCGATGTCACGGTGCGTCGCAGCAAACTGTGGACGGCGGTGCAGCAGGCGGCGGCTTCCATCGACTGCGAAGTACAAGAGGACGGCGACCTCATCGACGAGACGACGGCGCTGTGCGACTGGCCGGTGGCGGTGATCGGCGAGTTTGATCCCCGATTTTTGGCGTTGCCGCCCGAGGTGCTCGTCTCGACGTTGAAAGTGCATCAACGTTATTTCCCGACGTACAACAGCGACGGCGAACTGCAGCCCTATTTCATTACCGTTGCCAATATCGACAGCAGAGACCCTGCTGCTGTGAAACAAGGTAACGAACGCGTGGTGGCACCACGATTGGGCGACGCCGAGTTTTTCTGGCGCAATGATCGTAAGACAACGCTGGCATCGCGAATCGAGAGTCTCGGACAAATCGTCTACCAGCGGCAGTTGGGTACGCTGGCGGCCAAAGTCGAGCGGATCAGCGCGTTGGCGGCAACACTGACGGAAGCACTCGGCGCGGACAGCACCGACGTTGGGCGGGCAGTCGCTTTGATGCGTACCGATCTCGTCACGGACATGGTCGGCGAGTTCCCGGACTTGCAAGGCACGATGGGTGCCTACTATGCCGCGGCCGACGGGGAGCCGGACACAGTGGTGCAGGCGATTCGTGAGCAATATCTGCCGCGCTTCGCCGGCGACCGTCTGCCCGAGAGCAAAACAGGTATGGTCGTCGCCATCGCCGATCGTGCCGATACGCTCGCCGGTATTTTCGCGATCGGTAAACGGCCAACCGGCAACCGGGATCCGTTCGGCTTGCGCCGCGCCGCGCTCGGTTTGCTGCGCATCCTGATCGAGCATCGACTCGAAATCGATTTGCCAGCCCTGCTCGACCGAGCGGTGCAGCAACAGCCGATTGATGTCAGCGAACATCCGGAGTTGGCAGAAGATTTGTACGATTTCGTGTTGGAGCGATTGCGCAACTACTACCAATCGGTCACCACCGGTGAAACACCCGGGCTATTCGATGCCGTCAGCGCGCGCCAGCCGCGATCAATGGCGGACTTCGATGCACGCCTGAAGGCCGTCGTTAGTTTTGTGCAGCAACAAGCGGCTCAAACGCTGGCCGGGGCCAATAAGCGTATCGCTAATATTCTGCGCAACGGCGGTATCGATGCGACCGCAACGCTCGAACACGACGCGTTGTCGGAGCCCGCGGAAATCGCATTGGGCAGCGCACTGAATGCTGCGCAGCAAAAACTGGAGCCGTTGCTCGCCGAGCGTCAATACGAACAAGCCTTGCACGCGCTTTGCGAACTGGGCGCACCCGTCGCAATGTTCTTCGATGACGTCATGGTGATGGCAGACGACATTGCCACGCGGCGTAATCGCATGGCGTTGTTGGCGGAGGTGCGCGCCCTGTTCCTCGAGATTGCCGACATCTCGGAACTGCAGTTCTCGCATTGAGGGCAGACGCCGTGACGGCTTTGGTGATTCTGGATCGTGACGGCGTGATCAACGAAGATTCTGATGCGTTCGTGAAGTCGGTGTCAGAATGGCGGCCGATTCCGGGCAGTGTCGAGGCGATCGCAAGACTGTCTTCGGCGGGTTTCACCATTGCGGTCGCGACCAATCAATCCGGCGTCGGACGCGGGCTGTTCAGCCGCGAGACCGTCTATCGCATGCATGCCAAGATGCGGCGGTTGGTCCGCGCGGCCGGCGGTGAGATTGCGCATGTTGTCTTCTGCCCGCACCGGCCGGATGAAGGCTGCGATTGCCGCAAGCCGCTGCCGGGATTGCTGCACCAGATCGAGCATTTATCAGGCATCGCTTTACCTGGTGCCTGGATGGTCGGGGATTCACTGCGTGACTTACAGGCAGGCGAGGCCGTCGGCTGCCGGTTGCTATTGGTCCGCACAGGTAAAGGCGTGGCGACAGAGCAGAACGTAAAAGATGATCCACCGCATTGGTGGTCTGCTGTCACAATCGTCGATGATCTGGCAGCCGCAGCGGACGTCATGCTGGAGGTCGCCGCATGAGTTTTATCCGCCAATGGCTTGGCTCGCTGATCTTCACGTTTTGGATGTTTTTCAGTGTCGTGTTCTACGCAATTGCGATCATCCTGCTGTTCTGGGCGCCGTATCGGATGCGCTTTGCGGTGGCAAAAGGTTGGGCCGCAATGATCATGGCGAGTATCCGGTTACTGTGCGGCGTGCGGTTTGAAGTCAAAGGACGCGAGAATCTGCCGGACGAATCCGCCATTTTTCTGTTGAAGCATTCCTCTGCGTTCGAAACGCTCGCCGAGATCGTGATCTTTTCAGAACAAGCCTGGGTGCTAAAGCGCGAGCTGCAATGGGTGCCGATTTTCGGCTGGGCCCTCAAATTGCTGCGCCCGATTGCGATCAACCGCAAAGGTGGGCGCAATGCGGTCAGCCAGATCATTCAGCAAGGTACTGAACTGCTTGACGACGGCATTAACGTGATGATTTTTCCGGAAGGTACCCGCGTGCGGCATGGCGAGACGCGTCGCTATGGCATGAGCGGTGCTGCACTCGCACAAGCGACGGGGCGCGCGTTGATCCCGGTCGCCCACAATGCCGGCAAATTCTGGCCGCGGCGCGGCATTATCAAATATCCGGGTACGGTCACGTTTGTTATCGGCAAGCCGGTGTGGGTCGGTGACCAGGACATTCGTGACGTCAACGTCAAGATCCAGCGCTGGGTCGAGGCCGAGATCGTCGCGATGGATAACCAGCCGGTGGCCGCTCATGCCTGAGCTCGTGAATCAAACTATCGGATAACCTCATGCCAAGCCGGGAACACGAACAGATCGTCACGATGCTGGCGGCCAACGCCAGCGCCGAGACGCTGCCGATTGAGCAACAACGGCTGAATATGGAGGCCGTCTCCGAGATGTTCCCGCTACCCGATGATGTGCAGGTCGACGCAGTCGTCTGCAATGAGGTGGTCGCGGATTGGATCAGCTTGGCGGACAGCGATCTTTCGCGCGTCGTCATGTATCTGCACGGCGGCGCCTACACCAAGGGCTCACGACAAACCCACCGCGAGCTCGCCAGTCGCATCGCCCGCGCATCGGGCGCGTGTGTGCTGCTACCAGAGTACCGACTGGCACCGGAGCATCCGTGCCCGGCGGGTATCGACGACGCGATGGCCTGCTGGCAGTGGTTGATCGCTGAAGGATATCGATTGGATCAGCTTGCGATCGCCGGAGATTCGGCGGGCGCCGGCTTGGCGCTGGCATTGCTGCAAACGGCCAAAGCACAAGGCATACCGCGGCCAGCGCGTGCCGCGTTGATCGCGCCGTGGGTTGACCTGGAACTGGCCGGGCCTTCGGCTCAGGCGGGGATTGTGGATGACCCGATGTTGCAACGCGATAGATTGCTCGCTGATGCGCAGCATTATGCGGGAGACGACTTGCGGCGCTGGCAGGCGTCACCGTTGTACGGTGATCTTAGTGATCTACCGCCGATGCTGGTCCAAGTCGGCGGGCGTGATCTGCTCGTGTCCGATAGCACGCGTCTGGCAAAACAGGCGCAGTCGTCCGGCAGCGATGTCACGCTCGAAGTCGAGGACGGGCTGGTGCATGTCTGGCACTTTTTTCCGATGTTGCCAGAGTCGCAGTCGGCGATAGCGCGGTTGGGTGCTTTTCTGAGTGATCTCTGAACAGGGTCAACTTGGAGTTCGACAGCAAGCGCGTGTGTGTTCGCACATTCGCTGACAACCTGAATCTCTTTTCGCTGGCAAAATCGGTGGGCGGCGTGGTGTCGCTGGGCTGTGATTCTTCCACGATGACCCAAGCACCACTGAGCGAGGCAGCGAATCGTGACGCGGGCATAATTGGCGAGTTGAAACGATTGTCGGTGGGGGTTCATTGGGGGTGATGATCTGGTCGCGGACTTGCGGCAGACATTGGCGCCGGCAACTCTACAACACGCACAAGCGAGCACCCGTTGAATATTGAGAATCGCTAGCTGACTTGCGCGTGTAGCGCTTTACCTTTCTTCAATGCAGACCGAACCGGCCCAAGAAAGTCTTTGGAGAGGTTCTCGTGATTCGATTGATCGAGTGCCTGACCGTCGGGCGTCGCGAGAAATTTGACGAGTTCTTTTTCGATGTGTGCGACCTCCGAGACGTTTAGTGCCACGTACTCGCATTCTGACGGCGTGGTTTCGCCAAGACGGCGTCCAAGATGCGCAAAGAACGGCAGATAAAGATATTCACGCTCGGTGGGCGGAATGGGTTTCGCGCGGCTGAAAAAGTGTTTCTTGAACAGATGCGATGGCAGATCGGCAGCGACATACGGTGACAGAAACTCGTGAGACTCGGGACTAAACGCGATGTCTGCGCCGAGCGTATGGAAGGCATCAAAAACGAAACGATCCATGATGGGTAAATCAGACTCAGCCAGACCTTGATAATTGAAGCCTTGTGTCGCGATAGTGTCCGCGATGCGTTCGTAGTGCTGGATCTCTTTGGGTGAGTAGCCGCCAGACTCACCGATCTCATTCAACACCGTATCGACGATTCGTTGGCGATCGTGGGTGAGTGCCTGTTCAAAGGCATCGTCATCGTAGGAATGAAAGCACCAGTTGTAAGACATCGGGGATGGCGAGCCGTCTAACAGACCACGCGTGGCGGTCTAGATGTCGAGGTTGGCGACGGCGAGCGCGTTCTCTTCGATAAATTCACGACGTGGCTCGACCTGGTCGCCCATTAGCGTTGTGAAGATCTCGTCGGCACGCATCGCGTCTTCGATCTTGACCTGCATCAGGCGGCGGGTCTCCGGATTGACGGTGGTATCCCACAGTTGTTCAGGATTCATTTCACCCAAACCTTTGTAGCGCTGGATCGACTGTCCGCGTCGCGCCTCGCCTAGCAACCATTGAATGACTTCGGCGAAAGAGCGAACGGGTTTGGCTTTGTCGCCGCGTTCAACCATCGCGGTGTCGCTGAGCAATCCATCGAGCTGGCTGGCGAGTACCGTCATGCGTTTGTAGTCAGCCCTTCCAAAGAACTCCTGAGGAATGCGTTGTTCGTAACTCACGCCGTGACGCGTTTTGGTGATCGTGAGCCACCAAATGGATTCGCCGTCTTCATCGGTGGCTTCCCGACGCGCGGCTTCATAGTTGGCCGCGCTGCCATCGATCTGGCGCACACTCGGGTCCAGCTTTGGCAATCTCGCGTTCAGGTCATTGAGCCAGGCATTAAACGCCGCATTGTCGTTGCGGATATCGTCTGCCAATGGCGGTGCTTCTGCCAGCGCTCGCAATACAGGCTCGTCATAGCGCTGCGATAAACGCGAGATATCGGCTTCTACGATCATAAATTGACGGGCCAGGTCCTCTAAGGCCTCGGCGGCGACAGGTGGTGCACCCTCTGTTGCCATCAATCGAGCACCATCCAGCGCACTGGATAGTAGGTAAGCATTGAGTTCCTGATCATCTTTGACGTAGATTTCCTGTTTTCCGCGTTTTACCTTGTAAAGTGGAGGTTGAGCGATATAAACATAACCATTTTCTACCAATTCTGGCATTTGACGGTAGAAAAATGTCAGCAAAAGCGTACGAATGTGGGAACCATCGACGTCAGCATCCGTCATAATGATGATGCGGTGGTAGCGTAACTTGCTGATATCGAAATCATCTCGCCCAATCCCGCAACCTAAAGCGGTGATTAGTGTTCCCACTTCTGCCGAAGAAAGCATTTTGTCAAAGCGCGCTTTTTCCACATTGAGAATTTTCCCCTTCAGTGGCAGGATCGCTTGCGTGCGGCGATCACGGCCCTGCTTGGCAGAACCACCCGCCGAGTCACCCTCCACCAGGAACAATTCCGAAAGCGCCGGGTCTTTTTCCTGACAATCGGCTAACTTGCCCGGCAAACCAGCGATATCGAGGGCGCCTTTGCGACGCGTCATCTCGCGCGCCTTGCGGGCAGCCTCGCGTGCTCGTGCGGCATCGATAATCTTGGCAACGATCGACTTTGCGGCCACGGGTTCTTCCAACAGGAAGCTCTCCAAAGCGGGCGCCATGGCGGATTCGACGATACCCTTCACTTCCGACGAAACGAGTTTTTCTTTCGTTTGCGACGAGAATTTGGGATCCGGCACTTTCACACTCAAAACAGCCGTCATTCCTTCCCGCGCATCGTCGCCGGTTGGCGAGGCCTTTTCTTTCTTGGTGTTGACTTCTTTATCAATATAGCTGTTCAGCGTTCGCGTGAGTGCTGACCGGAAACCCGCCATATGCGTGCCGCCGTCGCGCTGCGGAATATTGTTCGTGTAACAGAACATGTTTTCCTGGTAGCCGTCATTCCACTGTACGGCAGCCTCGACAACGACATCGTCCTTCTCTGTCTGAAAGTAGAAGATGGTGTCGTGGATAGCGGTTTTGTTACGGTTCAAATGAGAAACAAACGCCTGAATACCACCTTCGTAACTAAACACATCACTATGGTCGTTGCGCTCATCGATCAGCTCGATGTGGACGCCTGAATTCAAAAACGACAGCTCGCGCAGCCGTTTTGCAAGAATGTCGTATTCAAACTCGACGTTCGAAAAAATGTCCGGGCTTGGCCAGAATCGAATGGTGGTGCCTGTTTTATCGGTCTCGCGTGTTTTGCCGAGAGGCGCTTTAGGCTCGCCGAGGTGATACTCCTGGGAGTGCAGATACCCGTCGCGACGCACCTGCAACGACAACGTGTCGGACAGCGCATTCACGACAGAAACACCCACGCCGTGCAGACCGCCCGAAACCTTGTAAGAGTTGTCGTCAAATTTACCGCCGGCGTGCAGGACCGTCATGATGACTTCTGCCGCAGAACGCTGCTCCTCCGGGTGAATATCGACTGGGATACCACGGCCATCGTCGGTCACGCTGACGGAATTGTCTTCGTGGATGGTGACAACAATCGCGTTGCAATAGCCTGCCAGTGCCTCATCGATAGAGTTATCGACGACCTCCAACACCCTGTGATGCAAACCGGTGCCGTCATCGGTATCACCGATATACATGCCCGGCCGTTTTCGAACGGCTTCGAGGCCCTTCAAGACTTTGATATTACTGGAATCGTATTGCTGGTCGTCTGACATGACATCCCCTCTGCGCAAGAGACACATTATAGCCTAAACAGAGTGCCGCGGGGTTATTGAGGCACCAGCGAAACAGCACCGGTGTTCCACGTGAAACAGCCATTAAGCGCTGTTCTGTACCACCTCACCTTGTTCCACGTGGAACGTCGCACCTGAGTGATTCTGGACAAAATCACTGGCATCGATGGCAGTGACAATCCGTTGGGCATCGACCTTATCAACCAGACTCATCACACGCGCCAGTGAATCCGGATCCAGTTCCGCGGCCGGGTCATCGAGTAACAACAACGCCCTGCCGTTATTCAAGCTCGCTAGGTGCTTCGTCTGTGCGAGTATAAAACTCGTCGCCAACAATTTTTGCTGTCCGCGCGATACCTGCTCTCGCGCCATCCGTTTTCGCCATTTGATCGCCAGTTCGGCACGGTGCGGCCCGACATGGGTGGTGCCGAGCGCCAGATCTCGCTCTTTCGACGACGCCAACGCTTCTTCCATACTGAGCGTATTGTTCCAGCCAGGGCGATATTCCACCGCAATATCCTTGAACCCCAGTGCTGCACAGGCCTCGTTGAATGCGGGTTCCAGCAAGCGCACGTAGCCGTGCCGGTAGGTATCGACCTCTGCCGCACTACCAATCAGCGCGTCATCCCACGGCGCTAATACCTGGTTCTGCTTCAAAGCAGCATTGCGCTGTTTTAGCGCCTTCCGGTAGCGCTGCCAGGCTTTCAGATAGCTTGGTTCCACGTGGAACACGCCGTAGTCCATAAATCGCCGCCGCGCCTCCGGGCCCTCTGATATCAAACGATGAATCTCGGGCTCGATCACTTCAACGACAAACTCACGGTTGATTTCCGCGAGATTGTTGGCATTACTGCCGTTGATCCTGATCTTGCTGGCGCCCTTGGCGGTTTCGATGCCCACACGGTGAACCCGGTCACCGGCAGCTAACTCACCGAATATTTGAAAATGTGGTTGGCCGTGCTGAATCAACCGTTCTGCGCGGGACTGCCGGAAGGAACGGCCGCGCACCAAATAATAGATGGCTTCTAGCAAGCTGGTCTTGCCCGCGCCATTACGCCCCGTGATGAGAATGTCCTGGCCGCCGAGTTGTAGCTCAGCCTGCCCAATACACCGAAACTGGCTAACCGAGAATCGGTTCAGCGACATTACAGTCGCATCGGCATCACTACGTAGCGTGAATCGCCCGCGTCGATGTCCGGGATACTGATGACGCAACTGCTGTTCGCATCATTCAGACTCATTCGAACCGACTCGTCGTCGATCGCCCCGATCGCGTCCAACAGGTAATTCACGTTAAAGCCGATCTCAATATCGTCGCCGCTGTATTCGACCTCGACCTGCTCTTCAGCGTCTTCCTGCTCCGGGTTGTGCGCCATGATCGTCGCTCCGCTATCGCGGATTTCCAGCCGGATACCCCGATACTTTTCGTTGGACAGAATCGCTGCGCGCTGCAGTGCAGCCCGCATACCCTGCCGATCTGCGACCAGGAAGTTCTGTGTATCCGACGGGATCACGCGTTGATAATCCGGGAAACGGCCATCAATCAGTTTCGATGTAAATCGAATCGTGCCTGTTTGCACGCGAATGTGATTCTTGCCAAAAGCGAGTGTCATCTCACCGTCTTCACCGAGTAAGCGCTGTAACTCCAGAACCCCTTTGCGTGGCACGATCACTTGCTGAGTCGGCAATTCGTCCGCATCGACCTGACATTCACACAAAGCCAGGCGGTGACCGTCGGTGGCAACAGCGCGAATGGTGTTGCCCTCGGTTTCCAGCAACATACCATTGAGATAATAACGGACGTCCTGCTGGGCCATCGCGAAATAGGTTTTGTTCAATAACCGCTGGATCGATGCCGACGGCAAATCAAAACTCTGGCTGGCTTCAATATCGTCCAACACTGGAAATTCAGCGGCTGGCAGGGTTGCCAAGCGGAACTTGCTTTTGCCGCTGGAGATTAGCAGTCGCTCGCCTTCGAGCTTCAGGGAAACATCAGCGCTATCCGGCAGTGCTTTGCAAATATCGAATAACTTTCGGCCAGGTACCGTGACTTCGCCGGCCATATCGACATCGACGTCTGCCTGCGACTGCAGCTCGACTTCGATATCTGTCGCTGTCACGGCCAATCGGTTACTTTTCGCGACTAACAACACATTGGCCAGAATCGGCATTGTCTGACGCCGTTCAACCACGCCAATGACGGCTTGTAATGTGTTCAAGAGTGTTTGTCTGCTAGCGGACAATTTCATGGCATAACCCTGAATAATATAAATTAAGTATTTTATTACTTATTACTGTTATTAGGCCCACAGTTAGCTGTGGAAAATAAAAATTTTAGTTTTATTATCAATTAGTTGAGGCTGTTTTTCTGTTCTTTTATGTTGTCGATAATCCACGACTTAGCTGTGTCTTAACTGTGGATAAGTTTGCACTGATAAGTTATCCACAGTTTGATCACATCATCCCGTCAGAGTTCTTAACAGGTTTGTGTAGTCCTCTTCCACCTGGTTGTCCGAATCACGTAATTCCTTGATTTTACGGCATGCGTGCAGCACGGTCGTATGATCTCGGCCGCCAAACGCCTCACCAATTTCCGGCAAGGAATGGCGCGTCAGTTCCTTTGACAAGCTCATCGCGATTTGCCGCGGTCTTGCGATGGATCGACTCCGCCGCTTCGACAGTAGCTCACTCATCCGGATTTTAAAGTACTCGGCGACCGTCTTCTGAATATTTTCAATGCTGACACGCTTATCACGCAATGCCAGCAAATCTTTCAATGACTCTTTGCAGGAATCGATGGTAATCGGACGGCCTGTAAAACTTGCAGTTGCCATCACCCGGCGCAAAGCGCCTTCCAATTCGCGAACGTTCGATCGGATCCGTTGGGCGATAAAAAACGCGACCTCGTCGGGTAACGATACCCCTTCCAGTTCTGCCTTGCGGATCAGAATAGCGACCGATGTCTCGAGCTCTGGCGGTTCCACCGCAACCGTTAAGCCCCAGCCCATGCGGCTCTTCAGCCGTTCTTCGAGGCCTTCGACCTCCTTCGGATACTTATCGCAGGTCAGGATGATCTGTCTCTGACCTTCCAGCAGTGTGTTGAAGGTATGAAAAAACTCTTCCTGCGAACGGTCTTTGCCCGCAAAAAACTGAATATCGTCGATCAACAGCACATCGAGCGAGCGATAGGCGCGTTTGAACTCATTGATCGTGTTGTGCTGCAACCCGCGCACCATATCGCCAACAAAACGCTCGGAATGCACATAGCACACGCGCGCGTCCGGCTGGCGCGCCAGCACTTCATTGCCCACGGCGTGCATCAAGTGTGTCTTGCCGAGACCAACACCGCCATAAAGGAACAGCGGGTTGTAGGCTTTGCCGAGATTTTCAGCGACCTGCGTCGCCGCTGCCCGAGCCAACTGGTTGCTTTTGCCTTCAACAAAGTTCTCGAACGTGAAACCCGGCATCAAACGACTTTCCGGCATCGGTGCACTGGACACGTTACTGCGGGAAGCGGTCGCGGGTGATGGCCGATGTGGTGTTGAGACCTGTTCGGGTATCACGACCGAACCAACGCGTCCAAGCACCTCGACCGGCTGACCTGCGAGTTCCAACGCCAGTTCGGAGACCCGCGCGAGAAACTGCTGATTGACACGATCCATGACAAATCGGTTCGGCGCCAACAGAATCAGTCGATCACCGTCGACTTGTGCTTGTAATGGGCGAATCCAGGTATTGAACTGCTGTTCGGATATCTCGCTGCGGATGCGCTTGAGACATCGTTGCCAAAGATCCGTATGGGTCACCTGTTCACCTGAGCCGCTAATCGATTGTTATGCGTCCCCAGGACGCGGACCCGTCGGCCGGACGGCCGGGTAGCTTATACTGCTGGATGGAAGTTATCCACACCCACTTCCCGCGCCGAACAGCGTTGACACCCTTGCGAATTCCGCGTATCTTCTCCGACCTTTTCGCGTTTGCGAGCCCGGCGCTCGCGCGCCTATATTAAAGAATCAACGCTGTGGCGCATCGGGTGCCGCCGTTAGGACAGAATCATGAAACGCACATTTCAGCCGAGTAATATAAAGCGTAAAAGAACCCACGGTTTTCGTGCTCGCATGGCCACGAAAGGCGGTCGTCTGGTGCTCAAGCGCCGGCGTGCCAAAGGCCGTCATCGGCTGTCTGCCTGATCCCGGTTCCAGCTCGTCCTGTCGTTCGTCAAGCTGTGTGGGTGACCCATGACGCCTACGCACTTATCGTTTCAGCGACACAACCGACTCCTTACCAGCGCAGATTTCCAACGGGTCTTTGCCGGTAGTCGGCGCAGCCGCGACGCTTTGTTTATGGTGTGCGCGCGTTATCACAACAAACCTGATACCCGCCTCGGGCTAGCGATCAGCAAGCGCCATGCCCGCCACGCGGTTCAGCGCAATCGCATCAAACGCATCGCAAGAGAGTATTTCCGCCAACACCGCGACACGCTGGCAACGGCCGACTACGTCGTTGTGAATCACGCCGCGGCGACCAACGCCACCAATGCGGCGCTGGCCGAGAGCTTGCAAACCCATTTCCGCCGTCTGTCCAGCCAACGCGCTGACAGACGCCAACCGTCATCCAAGCAGTAGCCAATCGTTTATGGATAGTCAACGTCTGTTCGCCTGGGCATTCTTCAGCCTTTTGTTACTCATGACCTGGCAAGCCTGGCAACAGGACTATGTAACGCCTGCGCCTGTGACCGAGCAGACCGCGGTCACGACAGAGATCCCCGCTGATGCAGCGTTGCCGGACCTCGATACACAGGATCTCGATGCGGTTCCGACGACTGCTGACAGCACCAGCGATGTGCCTGTTGTAGCACCGCAGACATCCACAGCCGATTACGTCACGGTCAAGACCGACGTGCTGGATATCAAGATCAACCTGCGTGGTGGTGATATCGTCGAAGCGTCGCTGCCAGTGTATCCCGTCAGTAAGGACACGCCTGACCAGTACGTTGCAACACTGACGGATCAGGGTGATCGCTATGGTGTATTCCGGACGGGCTTGACCAGCGGCGCAGAAAACGATCCGAACCACCTGGCGCAGTTCACAACGGCTCGCACCGAGTATCAATTGGCGGACGGCGAAGACGTTCTGGTCGTGCCGTTGCGCTGGTCCAACGAGGCCGGTTTGTCAGTCACCAAATCGCTGACCTTCAAACGCGGATCCTACCGCATCGATCTCGATTTCGATGTCGCGAACGCTACTGACAGCCAATGGGCCGCGCGACCTTACGGGCGCATCGTGCACACGGTCGAGTCACCGGATCGGTCGATGTTTGATGTCGAATCGTATTCTTTTAAAGGCCCGGTGGTTTTCGACGGCGAAAAATATAAGAAGCACTCGCCAGACGATCTCGAAGATGAGCCGGTTCGCAAGAACGACATCACCAATGGTTGGGTCGCAGCGATTGAACACCACTTTTTGTCCGCGATCGTACCGTCCGCCGATGCACCGACCCGACTCGAAGCCGGCATCAGTGGCGATCGGTTTATCGCCGGCGTTGTCTCGCCAGCGCTGATTGTCGCGCCCGGCGAATCGGCCAATACCAGCCTAACGCTGTTTACCGGACCGAAGCTGCAGGAACAGCTGAAACAGATTTCTGATCGACTGCCATTGACGGTCGATTACGGCATATTGACCCTGCTGGCTGACCCACTGTTCTGGTTGTTGTCGAAAGTGTTCTCGTTTGTTGGCAACTGGGGTTGGGCGATCATTATCGTCACGCTGCTGATCAAACTCGCGTTCTACAAACTCACCGAGGCCAGCGGTCGTTCAATCGCCAAGATGCGCAAATTGCAGCCGCGTCTGAAAGCGATCCAGGAGCGCTATGCTGACGATCGGCAGAAGCTCTCGCAGGCGATGATGGAGCTGTATAAGCGGGAAAAAGTGAACCCGGCTGCCGGCTGTTTACCGATACTGATCCAGATGCCGTTCTTCCTGGCGTTCTATTGGGTATTGCTCGAGTCCGTCGAAATGCGCCAAGCGCCGTTTATGTTGTGGATTCAGGATCTGTCGGTACGCGACCCGCTGTTCGTGCTGCCGTTGTTGATGGGCGGCGCCATGCTGATGCAACAGCGCCTCAACCCGGCGCCGGCTGACCCGGTGCAGGCCAAGGTGATGAAAGTGTTGCCCGTCGTATTCACGCTGTTTTTTGCGTTTTTCCCGGCCGGTCTGGTGCTTTACTGGTTCACGAACACGCTGCTCGGTGTTGCTCAGCAGTGGAAGATCAACAACGTCGTCGAAGCAGAAGACAGAAAACGCGACTAACGGCTTACTCAATCAGTGTATTCGTGACGGTCACGTCACCGTGCAACGACCGGTGAACCGGGCAGCGATCCGCGATTTCTAGCATCCGTTGTTTGGTTGCCGCATCGACGTTGCCATCGATACTGATATCGCGGTGGAACGTGGTGCGCGTTGTGCCCTGATCGCGCGATGACGCGGCGGTCACCGACACGTGTACACGATCAACTTTGAGACCTTTGTGTTTGGCGTACATCTGCAACGTCATCGATGTACAACTCGCCAGTGCTGCACTCAACAACTGCACCGGGCTCGGTCCTTCATCACGACCGCCAACGCTCGCCGGTTCATCGGCAACAAGCGCGTGCGGACCACTGGTAATGCCGGTGGTGAAACTGTCGCCGTAGGTCGTTGCCTCGATCGCGTCGTTGTCAGCGTCGATGTCGGCCTCTGGCAAGAATCGCGCCGCCCAGGCGCCCAGCACCTCGCCGGCGTAACGTGAATCACGGGGATCACTGAGCAGGTGGTCCGCACGATCCAGCGATACGAAACTTTTCGGATGCAACGCTTGCTCAAACAGGGTTTGCGCGTTGCTGACCTCGACCGTGGCATCGAGTGGTGCATGCATAATCAACAAAGCCTTGCGCAGCCGATGCATTGAATCGCGCAGTGGGTGTTGCTGCAGGTCATCGACCAATGCTTGGCCGATCACAAACGGTCGTCCTGCGAGCATCACCTGCGCCTTGCCTTCTCGCCGGATGTCTTCCTGTCTATCGCTGAACAGATGCGAGACATGGGCGGCATCCGCTGGCGAGCCGATGGTCGCAACGGCCACGGCGCTGTCGATCTCCGATGCCGCCAACAGCGTTGCCGTGCCACCGAGCGAATGGCCGACGAGAATATCCGGCGCCAGTTCGCGTTCGGCCAACCAGGCGGCAGCGTCGATCAAGTCTGTAACGTTGCTGGCGAAGGTCGTATCAGAAAACTCGCCTTCGCTGTTGCCGAGTCCCGTGAAGTCGAATCGCATCACCGCGATACCGCGACGGGTGAGCGCTTCGCTCAAGTGGCGGGTGGCCCGCAGATTGCTGGTGCAAGTGAAGCAATGCGCGAACAATGCTACCGCCCGGTGCGGGGTCGCCGGCCAGTCGATACTGCCCTGAAGGGTCAATCCCGCCCGATTACTCAATGAAACAGATTCAGATCTCACCGTCGTCTCCTCGCGTTACATGCCACAAGATACCGGATAAACTCGACATTTATTGCAGTCATCCTGATTCACGATCCACATGCAGATGAGTTACTCCAATGACACGATTGTCGCGCTCGCGACCGCCCGCGGCCAAGCTGGCGTCGGTATCGTTCGGCTCTCCGGTCCCGAGGCGATCGCTATCGCCGGTCGCCTGGTATCACGCATGCCGGCGCCACGCCAAGCGTCATTGCAAGTGTTGTCTGATGCGTCCGGCGAGGCGATCGACCAGGGAATCGTGCTGTGCTTTCCGGCGCCGCATTCCTACACCGGTGAAGATGTGGTCGAGTTGCAGTGTCATGGCAGTCCCGTCGTGCTCGATAGTATTGTCAAAACAGTGTGCGAATTCGGTGCGCGACTGGCACGTAACGGCGAGTTTTCCGAGCGCGCGTTCCTGAATGACAAACTGGATCTCGCACAGGCTGAAGCGATTGCCGACTTGATCGAAAGTGGCTCGGAGGCGGCGGCCAGAGCTGCGATGCGTTCGTTGCAGGGCGGTTTCTCTGATGCGGTCAACACATTGACGACGGCAGTGACCGAGTTACGCATGCACGTCGAAGCGGCCATCGACTTTCCCGAAGAGGAAATCGACTTTCTCGATGATGCGGCTTTGCTGCAGCGCATCGATGCCACGCGTGAGCAATTTGATGCGCTTCAGGCGCAGATCAAGATGGGTCAGGCAATGACGGACGGCCTGACCATCGTGCTGGCCGGTGCGCCCAACGTCGGCAAGTCGAGTCTGCTGAATCAATTAGTGGGTCATGATGCAGCGATCGTCACCGATATTGCCGGCACCACACGAGATCTGGTGCGGGAGCGAACCACTATCGAGGGTTTGCCGGTGGAATTCGTGGACACAGCCGGGCTGCATGCCACGGACGATATTGTCGAGCTGGAAGGCATTCGCCGTAGCCGCGATAGTGTGCGTACCGCCGATCACTCACTATTGATGGTCGACGCCAATGCGGCCGGGTGGCAACAGCAGGTCGCGTCGCTGTTGGACGAGGTGCCATCTGAATTACCAAAGACCGTCTTATTAAATAAAACCGATCTGCTAACCGAGGCCGTTGCGGCCCCCGCGTTGCTGGATGGGGTGCCCGTGCTGGCGGTATCGGCGCGCACAGGTCATGGCATCGCCGAATTGCGTCAGCATTTGCTAGCCGCTGCCGGGGTCGACGAGCAACAGGAGACGAGTTTTTCAGCACGTCGCCGTCATGTTGTTGCGATTACCGATGCACGTGCCGCATTCGATGCCGGTGTGACCCAGTTGCAGCAATTCAAGGCTGGGGAGTTGTTTGCAGAAGAGCTCCGACAAAGTCAGCAGGCGCTCGCCGAGATTACCGGTCGTTTTACCAGCGATGACCTGCTGGGCCGCATATTCGGTGAGTTCTGTATCGGGAAATAGTATGCGGCTGTCGGCGTTGCTCAATCGTCCGACTGATAGTCTGCCAGCCTGACCACTTCGCTACGCGATCCAGCGGAGACTTGCTGATTGTGCTCAGCCGCGCTCACCGTGTTACGCCCGGCCGCTTTCGCCTGATACATTGCGTCGTCGGCGCGACGCAACAAATCCTCGATACTCTCGCCGGCCGAGAATTGGGCGACACCGGCAGACACGGTCACGTCGAGGCCCTGGCCAAACTGATGGTCGACAGTTGAGCGGCGAATCCGTTCGGCACAATCCATCGCGCCACGCAGATCGGTTCGCGGCAGAATGATGATGAATTCCTCGCCGCCGTATCGCCCGAGCTGGCGCGCTCGCACGACCGGAGAAATCTCGTCGAGTAGCCTGAGTTCGCTGCGCGCGCGTGAGGCAAATTCGGTCAGCACATCGTCACCGGTCAAATGGCCAAAGCGATCATTGATCTGTTTGAAGAAATCGAGATCCAGAATCACGATGCTGAATACCTCGCTATAGCGCAACGCCCCTTCGCGTAGTACACCGAGCGTTTCGAGAATGCTGCGCCGGTTGAACGCCTGGGTCAGATGATCACGTTCCGCGAGGTGTGTGACTTTCGCGACCACCTCTCGCAATTCTTCATTGCGGCGCTGCAGGCGTTCGCGCAGCGACCCGACGTGATTGCCGAAAAACGCCGCCCAGATCAGAAGACTGCCGACCGCGCCTGCCTGAAACAGAAACGCGACAAAACTGCGCTGGTTTCGGTCGAGGGCGAACTCGACCAGGTTCAAAGCGACGAATCCTGCAAACGCCATGAACGCCATCATCGAGAACTCGCGCGCCTGCATCTGGAAGACGCCGAACATTAATACAATTAGGTATACCGAGATCTGCAGATCACGCCACTCCGGGATGCAGAACATGAACAAAACGACCCAGGTCAGCCCGATGCTGCATTGTGCGAACGTCATCGATGGGTCTTTGAAGCGCAGATTGGTGCCCGATCGGATCAGCCACCAGAACACAGCGACGTTGACGGCAACCGGCAGGCCCAGCGCCCACAGCACCGCCGACGGCGCTTGCAGCATATCCAGGGATTTCGCGACGATGGTCATTGCCGCCCATATGCCGTACAACATGACGGACATCAGGAAGCGCTGCATGCGCAATTGCTGTGCCTGCTGGATTTTATCCCGTTGATCGCTCATGACGATCAGTGTCGCGACTCGCGGCGAACACGTCCGCGTCCAAGTTCACGTTTTGTTCAAGCCGTCAGCCAAGCAGTCCTTCACGCTTATACAGATGGATTGCGATCAGCGTCAGAATGGTGCCGATGATCAGTGATGAGCCAATCGACACTGCAACGAACAGTGGCTGCAGCGGTTCACCTTTGACGAGATCCAGAATCAACAAATGCTGCGACATGCTGGGCACGGTCATCCACGTCAGCGAGGGCCGCAGATTGTTCACGGCTGCCACGATGATCGGCAGTGTCGGCAACAGCATCGTGATGTTCATATAGCTCTGCGCTTCCTTAAAGGTTTTCGTGAACGAAGCGACGACCGTCAGTAGTGCTGCGCCGATCAGTGCGAACGGTACCGTTACGACAAACGCCGTAATGACCTGCTTCGGTCCAAAGTCGACGCTCATGCCGAGCTGCTGCAACGGCATGAATTGCAGCACGACGGCGAAGGCAATCAATGCGAGCGCGAGTGACACCGACATGAACAGACAGGTTGCGAGCAATTTACCGATCAACAGCGTTGAGCGTTTTACGGGTAGCGTCAGCAACGGCTCAAGCGAACCGCGTTCACGTTCGCCCGCCGTCGTATCGATAGCGAGATACATACCGCCCGCCAACATCGCGAACAACAGGAAGTACGAGAGCATGCCGAGGATCAGCGCCGCGCGGCCGCTCGGTGTTGACGTATCAATCTCATCGATTGTGATCGGACGCATTACCGACGGATCGACGCCGCGTGCCAGCAATCGCATCGCACCGATCTGGCGACTGTACCCGGAGATCATGCCTCGGGCGCGTCGGCCTTTGCGCGAGATGCTGGAATCCGAGTTATCCATCACGATACTGACGCGCGCGCTGCGTGCTTCCGTCCACTGTTCACCAAACGCTTCGTCGATGATCAGCACCAGTTCATAAGTGCCGTCCTTGACCGCTTCGACTGCTTCGTCGGTGGTCAGCTCGATCGGCTCGATTTCGGTGTCTTCAGATTCGAGATAGTGCAGCAAACTGGGTGCATAGTCGGCGCCAATGACAGCGAGCTCCAACGGTTGCGTCTTGCTGTCGGTCGCCTGCTTCAGTGTCATTGAGATCAACACGGCGAACATCACTGGGCCGAATAACGGGCCGAATACGAGCGCACTCAACATCGTGCGTCGATCGCGGAAGTTATCGCGAATTTCTTTAAAGAAAACAGTCGATAGGTGACTCATCGCAACATCTCCCCGGCCGGTGTAATCGCACGCACGAAAGCATCCTCCAGATCGTCGCTGCCGGTATTCTGTTTGATGTCCTCGGTGCTGCCTGTCATCGATACGGCGCCACCGGCAATGATGACAATGTCGTCGCACAAGGCGGCAACCTCCTGCATGACATGAGACGAGAACAGCACACACTTACCCTGGTCGCGCAGTTTGCGAATGATTTTTCTGAGGCTGCGCGTCGCCATGACGTCGAGTCCGTTCGTCGGCTCATCCAGAATCACATTCTGCGGTCCGTGTACCAGCGCGCGCGCCAGTGCCACCTTGGTTTTCTGGCCCTGCGAAAAGCCTTTTGTGCGGCGATCGGCGAAATCGCCAATCTCCAGCAGATCGATCATCTCATCCACACGATCCTTCGCTTGCTGACCACGCAGACCGTGCATCGCGGCGAAATAGGCGATGTTTTCTCTCGCTGTCAGTTGCTGGTACAGCCCGGCGCCATGCGGTAACGCGCCCAGTCGCGCGCGCGCCTGCAAAGGCTGTGTGGCGACATCGATGTTGTCGATCAGCGCCTGTCCGGCCTCCGGTTTGATCGCGGTGTATAACACGCGCATCGTTGTCGACTTGCCGGCGCCGTTTGGCCCGAGTAATCCGGTGATCTGTCCATCTGGTGCCGTGAAGCTGACATCGCTGACGGCAATGACGTCCCCGAATGATTTTTTGATGTTCTGTACTCTGATCATGCGGCTCTCTCAGGGTGTCGGGCCAGTGGGGCTTGTGAAAATTGGCATGCCGCGCAGTCGCTCGACGCAGGTGCTGTCGAGGTTGCTGACATCGGCTTCGGCAACGAACTGCCCGAGCAGATCCGGCACACAGCCAAGACTCGAAATGATGTGCCCTTGCTGCGGCGCGACGATGTGTTTGGCACTGGTCAATGTTTGCATTGCGCGCTCAGCATTACCTGGTGGTGTCACCGGGTCGAACTCTCCCGATAACAGCAAGACCGGCTTGTCGGATTCGACCGGATCGTTGAAGCCATCGTGAACGGTGCCTGCGGGCCAGACTTCGCAGGTGGCTTTGAGGTACTGATACTGGAACTCGCCCATGTAGCTGGCTTCGCGCTCAGCCGCGAGATAACCGTCGTCGAAAAACGGTGCGTCTTCGCTGCAGACGACCGCGTTGTGCATGCCCATCGCGAGCAAGTCCGGGAAGCTCTCGTTCAGCATCGCGGCGTTGGCCGCCATCATCGTGTAACGGCCTTCACTGGCTTCGGTCAGCATGATGGGTAGCAGCGCGCGCATCAGCGGTTGGTAGCTCGCCAGCCGCACAATACCCATCAGCTCGCCATCGCTCAGATGCTGATCGATCATTTCACCGGTGCGTGGATGCGGTAGCTGTACGGTGACCGGTTCAGCTTCCAGTGATTGCATCAAGCCGCGGAACTTCGCGTCCAGATCGCCGTGCGTATCGGCGCAGGAAGCGTCTTCCGCACAGCGGGCGAACAACGCCTGCAAACTTTTCTCGGCCGCGATGCCGAGATCCGGTCCGAGCAGCTGGTCGGCTGCGATGACACCATCGATGATCACGCTGCGCACATGTTCGGGGTATTGCTTCAGGTAGTGCAGTGCGACCCGAGTACCGTAGGACCCGCCCCACAGATTCAGCGTGTCATAGCCCATCGCTGCACGTACCCGATCGAGATCATCGACAGCAACGCTGGTGGTGTAGAACCGCGGATCGCCGGGCAGCTCATCCAGGCAACGTGTGGTCTCTGCAACAGCCAGTTCAAGGTTGTAGTCCGCAGGCTGGGCATCGGTGACCGCATTGCAGGGCAGTTGGTTCGATTCACCCGTACCGCGTTGATCGACCAGAAGAATATCGCGTTTGCGACGAATCGCACTGAACGCACTGCGCATCGATAAGTAGCTGTCAACCGCGCCCTGGCCTGGGCCGCCCGCGAAAAACACTAAAGGATCGGGTAGCGGTTCGACCGCGAGTGCAGGAATGACTGCGATACGCAGCGCAATCTGCTTGCCGTCCGGCTCGGCCGGATTTTCGGGCACATTGAACGAGCCGCACTCGGCCTTGGCGGTGGTCTGCGCGAACCCCGCATCGATGCGACAGGGTGAGAGCTCGATCTCGTTTGCGCTGGCGGTTCCGAGAGCGACGCAGGTGCTGGCGATCAATGACCCAAGCAGTCTCGTAATGCGGCGTGATGGCAACGGTTGGAACATGGCGTTATCTCAACGAATATCCTGAAATTTCACGGGAGTATGCCGAAAACGCCGCATACATTGCGAGCGCCATTTAGTTTCGCGTCATCTGCGCCTTGTCGTTTCGTACATCCGCCACAAGTCGCGTCGCGATTCGCTTAACGTATTGAAATTTATTGAATTTCACTGTAACCGGGAATCGGTCTGCAAGACCAATCGGTTGACGGTCGCGAGTCTGCAACGTCCGCGATGCGCAACAAGTGGCTGCCTGCAAGAGCAGAAAAGCCTGCGAAAACCGACAAAAATGCGCGGCAAAACCGTGTTTTGGCGCGTCGCCACGTTTAAACTACCGCCCCTTGCTGTGAAGTGCCTGTGAGTCTAATGATGGCTAGCCAACAATATGACGTGATTGTGGTCGGTGGTGGCCATTCCGGTACCGAGGCCGCGCTGGCCGCGGCCCGCACAGGTGCCAGTACGTTATTGATCACGCAGGCCATCGAAACGCTGGGCCAGATGAGCTGCAACCCGGCGATTGGTGGCATCGGCAAAGGTCACCTGACCCGTGAGGTCGACGCGCTCGGTGGTGCGATGGCGGCTGCGATCGACGAGGCCGGTATCCAGTTCCGCACGTTGAATGCCAGCAAAGGTCCCGCGGTGCGTGCGACTCGTGCGCAGGCAGATCGCGTGTTGTATCGGCAAGCGATTCGCCGCAGGCTCGAACATCAGCCGGGGCTGCGTCTATTCCAAAGCATGGTCACCGACCTGATCGTGGAAGACGAGCAAGTGGTCGGCGTCACGACGCAAATGGGGCTCGATTTTCGGGCACGTGCTGTCGTGTTGACCGTCGGTACGTTTCTCGGCGGCGTGATTCACCTCGGCAGCACGCAATATGGCGGCGGTCGCGCCGGTGATGCGGCTTCCAATCGGTTGGCGGCGCGTATGCGCGAGCTTCCCTTTCGAGTCGCGCGTCTCAAAACGGGTACGCCACCACGCCTCGATAGTCGCACCATCGATTTTTCAAAACTTGAAGAGCAGCAGGGCGACAACCCGGCACCGGTGTTCTCTTTCCTGGGGCGGCGGAGCGATCACCCGCGCCAGATCTCGTGTTACATCACGCACACTAATGAACACACCCACGACCTGATCCGAGCATCGCTGCATGAGTCACCGATGTATCAAGGTCATATCGAGGGCGTAGGGCCGCGGTATTGCCCGTCGGTAGAAGACAAGATCGTACGCTTCGCGGACAAGTCATCGCACCAGGTGTTTATCGAGCCTGAGGGTCTCGACACTTTTGAGGTGTATCCGAATGGCATTTCGACCAGCCTGCCGTATGCGACTCAGGAAGCATTTGTGCGCAGCATCAGTGGTCTTGAAAATGCGCACATCACACGACCCGGGTATGCGATCGAGTACGACTATTTCGATCCACGCGATCTGCAGTTGACGCTGGAAACGCGTTTTCTCGCGGGGCTCTATTTTGCCGGTCAGATCAATGGCACGACCGGTTATGAAGAGGCCGCAGCGCAGGGTATTCTCGCCGGCATCAATGCGGCGCGCCGGTCGGCGGACCAACCGCAGTGGTCTCCGACACGCGACGAAGCGTATCTCGGTGTGCTGGTGGATGATCTGGTGACTCAGGGCGCCAGCGAGCCGTATCGGATGTTTACCAGTCGCGCAGAACATCGCCTGTTGCTGCGCGAAGATAACGCCGATCGACGACTGACACCGATCGGTCGCGAGCTGGGCGTTGTGGACGATCATCGCTGGCGCGTATTCGAAGCGCGCCAGGCGCTGGCGGAACAGGAGTCAGCGCGTTTGTCGAAAATCGTTGTGCGGGCTGAAGATTTGTCCGGTATCGATTTGTTTAAGAATGGCCAGTCGCTATCGCGGGAGACGCACGCGCTCGAACTGCTACGGCGCCCCGAGGTGGATCATCGTTCACTGACAGCGGTCCCGGTGGTTGGCTCAATGGTAACGGCCGATGATGTTGCTGACGATGATTATCTGGCGAGCGCGGAGTTTGCTGACAGCGTGCGTTTGCAAGTTGAAACCGATACCAAGTACTCGGGCTATGTCGAGCGCCAGCGCCGCGAAATCGAGCAGCACCGCAAACAACAGTCGCTGCGATTGCCGGCGGATATCGACTATGCGGAGGTCCACGGCCTGTCCAACGAAGCGCGTCAAAAGCTCTCCGAGGCGCGGCCGGAAACGATCGGTCAGGCGGGCCGGTTAGCCGGTGTGACGCCTGCGGCAGTATCGCTGTTGTTGGTGCACATGAAAAAACGCAGTCTGAAGAAGAGCGCCTGATCCCGCGATGAGGGCATACGGGCTCGCAATCTTGCTGGCGTTAGGGCTCGTCGGCTGTGCGGACAGTGAACCGAACCCTGAGGCTGTAGCGAGCATCGTAAGAGGTTTGTCGGCGACCCCGGAATCCATCGACCCGCAACTCGCTCGCAGTGTCGCGTCGGCTGTTGTACTGACAGATTTGTATGAAGGCTTGCTGACCCGTAACGCGGAAGGTCAGATCATCGCCGGAGCAGCTGCCCGTTGGGCGTTGTCCGCCGATGAGCGTAAATACACGTTCGAGTTGCGTGAGGGACTCAGATGGTCGGACGGCAGCACGTTGACCGCCGCCGACTTCGTCCGCGGCTGGACGACGCTCGTTGCCGACGACACGGCTGCATTTTATGCGGATTTGCTGAACCCGGTGCGGCGCAACGGCGACGGCCGCCTCGCCATTGAGGCACCGGATGACACCACACTGGTCGTCACGCTGACCGCACCCACCGCGGATTTTCTGCAACGCCTGGCACACCCGGCGCTGGCACCGCGCGCGCAGGGCGAGGCCCGCTTCAACGGTGCCTACCAGCTGGAGCAGTACACGCCGCTCGGCAATATCACGCTCGTGCGCAATCCATACTTTCATGCGGCCGATAGTGTGGACATCGCCCGGGTCGAGTATCAGCCGTTCGAGCAGGAGCAAACGGAGTACGCCGCTTTTCGCGCTGGCACCGTCGATGTGACCAGCCGTGTACCGCGTGCGGTGTTCCGCCAAGAGCCACGTCCGGATTCGTTGCGCACGGCACCGTACCTCGGTGTGGTGTATCTGAGTTTCAATATGCGCGATGCGCCGAGCGCTTCAACCCGTCTTCAGTTGTCGGCGGCTATCGATCGACCGGCGCTGACGGATACGATCATTGGCCGCGGTGAGCGACCCGCGTATGGGCTCATACCGCCGGGCGTCGCCAACGGGGTTTTACCGTTTGAGAGCCGCTTGCAGTCGGTGGACCCTGTCGAGTCTGGCAGCCAGCCAGCCGGTGAGTTGACCCTGCACTATGCGACCTCGGACGAAAACCGCGTCGTCGCCGCTGCGCTTCAGGAAATGTGGCGCAGCGCTTTCCCGGATCTGAAAGTCACCCTTGCCAACAAGGAATTTCGTGTCTTGCTCAGCGAATCGCGCGCGGGCACGTTTGACGGGCTGATGCGCCGTAGCTGGATCGCGGATTACAACGATGCCAGCCAGTTCCTGGCGATTTTAAAGAGCGATGCGGCAGCGAACAGCAGCGGGTTCGCCGATGCGCGATTGGACACATTGCTCGCGGCGATCGACAGCACGAACGATCCTGCCCAACGCGAGCGCTTGCTGCATGCCGCTGAACAATTGGTTGCGGCACAGGTTCCGGTGATCCCGCTCTATTTCTTCGTCTCCAAACACATGGTGGCGCGTCGAGTAGCAGGTTGGCAGGACAACCCGCTCGATGTGCATCCAACCCGCTTCCTGCGACTGCTCTCTGAGTGACACCATGCTGCGCTATACGATAAGCCGATTGATCAGCGTGATACCAACACTGCTGTTGGTCATGATGATCACATTCCTGCTCGTACACGCAGCCCCCGGTGGTCCGTTCGACAGCGAGCGTACATTACCGTCGGAGATGCAGGCACGCTTGCAGGCGGCCTACGGTCTTGATCAGCCGCTTTGGGTACAGTTTGGGAACTACCTCGGCGGTTTGCTGCAAGGCGATATGGGCCCATCGTTTCGCTATCCGCAGTCGAGTGTTAATGAACTGATCGGTGATGCCGCGCCCGTGTCGCTGTTGTTAGGTAGCCTGGCTTTCGTCATCGCGGTGGTATTCGGTTCCGCCGCTGGGATCATGGCCGCATTGCGCCAGAATCGTGCGACGGACCATCTGTTGATGACGGTCGCGATGACCGGCATCTCGGTACCGGCGTTCGTGGTCGCACCGCTGCTGGTGTTGTTGTTCGCGATCACGCTGGGTTGGCTGCCTGCGAGCGGCCTGAGCACGCCACGTCATTTCATACTGCCGGTGTTCGCGCTGGCATTGCCGACCGCCGCTTACGTGGCGCGCCTTATTCGTGCGAGCATGCTTGAGGTGTTGAAGGGCCAGTTTATTCGCACGGCACGCGCCCAGGGTTTGTCGTCGCGCACGCTGGTGCTGCGCTACGCATTGAAGCCGGCGCTGATACCTGTCGTCTCCTACCTCGGGCCAGCCGTGGCCGCTTTGCTGAGTGGCTCGGTCGTGATCGAACAGATTTTCAATATCCCCGGCCTCGGGCGGCTTTTCATCCAGAGCGCGCTGAACCGGGATTACACGCTGGTCATGGGTTTGGTGATTTTGTATAGCACTTTGCTGGTGCTACTCAATCTCATCGTCGACTTGTTGTATGCCGTGTTGGATCCGCGGGTGCGCTACTGATGATGACAGCAGCGAACAGAAAGGCGCTGGGTTGGCAGGCCTGGTATGCGATGCGGCGCGATCGCTTGTTGATCGTTTCCGCGACATTGCTCGCGTTGATCGTCGTCGCGGTGATTATCGGCCCGTGGCTGACACCACACAGTTATCAAACCATGGATCTGTCGGCGGTGTTGCTGTCCCCGCAATGGGCGGACTATCGCTGGTTCGGTACCGATGATCTCGGTCGCGACTTGTTCGCACGCGTCATGCAGGGCGGTCGCATCTCGTTGATGGTGGGCATTGTGTCGACGTTTGTCAGTCTGGTCGTTGGTGTCCTCTATGGCGCGACGGCCGGTTATTTCGGCGGGCGTATCGATCACCTGATGATGCGATTTGTCGACATCCTCTACGCGCTGCCGTTCATGTTCTTTGTGATTCTGCTGATGGTTCTTTTCGGTCGTAACATCCTGTTGATCTTCGTGGCGATCGGCGCGGTTAACTGGCTGGACATGGCCCGCATCGTACGTGGCCAGACGCTGGCGCTGCGGCGCCGCGAATACGTCGAGGCGGCCGAGATGGCCGGCGCGTCCAGTCGGCGGATCATCTTTCGCCATATCGTGCCGAACCTACTCGGTGTCGTTGTCGTCTATGCCACGCTGACGGTGCCGCAGGTGATCCTGATCGAGTCGTTTCTGAGCTTTATCGGGCTCGGCGTGCAGGAGCCGATGACGTCGTGGGGTGCATTGGTGCAGCGAGGCACAGAGCTCATGAGCATTGCGCCCTGGGTACTCGTGATTCCGTCGGTGATGCTTGCCGTGTCGTTGTTGTGCCTGAACTTTGTCGGTGACGGCTTACGCGATGCACTCGATCCCAAGGATGGCCACCGATGAGTCTGTTATGTGTCGATGACCTCGGTGTGCGCTTCCGAACGCCGGCGGGCGTTATCGATGCGGTACGCAGTCTGAGTTTCAGACTGGAGAAAGGGGAATCACTCGCCATCGTCGGGGAGTCCGGGTCGGGCAAAAGTCAGTCGATGGCGGCGATCCTCGGCCTCCTTGCTGAAAATGGCGAAGCGACCGGCAGCGTGCGTCTCGACGGTCAGGAAATTCTCAATAGCGGTGATCGTGCCTTGCGTCGGATTCGTGGCAGGCGTATTTCGATCGTGTTCCAGGATCCGATGACGTCGCTGAATCCGTATCTCAGTATTGGTCAGCAACTGGGTCGCGTCTTGATCGAGCAACGTAATTTGACAGCTGATACTGCGCAGGCTGAGGTGATACGGATGCTCGACGCGGTGCGCTTGCCGGCAGCAAAGACGCGTCTGCAAAGCTTTCCACATGAGTTCTCCGGCGGTATGCGTCAGCGCGTACTGATCGCCGCGGCATTGCTGTGTCGCCCGGATGTGTTGATAGCGGACGAACCGACCACGGCGCTGGATGTCACTGTCCAGGCAGGCATTCTGCAATTGCTGCGCGAATTGCAGGAGTCGTTCCATACGGCGCTGGTGATGATCAGTCATGATCTCGCTGTTGTCGCGGGCAGTAGCGACCGGGTGATCGTTATGGATCGCGGCGTCGCGATCGAAGAGGGTACGACGCGAGACGTGTTTAACCAGCCGCAAACGGCTTGCACGCAAGCGTTGTTGCGCGCCGTGCCACGTCTTGAAGCACCGGCGCCGACAAGACACTCGGCCCGCAGCGATGCGCGGCCGCTCATTGATGCGAAGCAATTGTCGGTGCGCTATCCGATGCCGCGACAGGGATTTGGACGACAACGATTTTTCACAGCGGTGCGCGGTGTCGACCTGACACTGCACGATGGTGAGACGGTCGGTGTTGTAGGAGAGTCCGGCTGTGGCAAGTCGTCTCTCGCACGGGCGCTCGTGAATCGCGGCCGTCATCAGGGTGATATCAGTTATCTCGGGCGTGACCTGACGCGCATGCACGGTGACGAGCTGAAGCGCGCACAACGTGACATGCAATTCGTGTTTCAGGATCCGCTCGGCAGCCTTAATCCGCGCATGACGATTGAGCAGATTGTTGCTGAGCCCGGCGAGATTCACCGCATGGGAGATCGGCATAAGATCCGGCAGCGGGTGATCGAGTTGCTTGAGCGTGTCGGTTTGGATGAATCGGCGCTAACGCGTTACCCGCACGAGTTTTCAGGTGGCCAGTGCCAGCGCATTTGTATCGCGCGAGCATTGATGAGCAAGCCGCGCTTGCTGGTGTGTGATGAGGCGGTCAGTGCGCTCGACGTGACGGTGCAGGCATCGATACTCGATCTGTTAACCGAGCTTCAGCAAGAGCTGTCGCTGGCGATTTTGTTCATTGCGCACGATCTTGCGGTCGTACGACAGGTATCGGATACCCTGCTGGTGATGTACCTCGGTCGTGTCGTAGAGTGCGGCCCGGCGGAGCAAATCTATCGAACACCGCGTCACCCCTACACGCGCGCTTTGCTCGATGCCGTGCCTGTGCCGGATCCCGACATCGAACGCGCGCGGCAGTATCATAATGATGATGTGGCCATTCCGACGCCATGGAATATCGGCCTTGGATGTTCCTATCGAGCGCGGTGTCCGCTGGCAACAGCGCGCTGCGAACAGGAGCGGCCGGTGCTTGAGGCGTTCGACGATGGACAGCAACACGTGGCCTGTTTTCATGCGGGAGACGTTGCGCTGCAAGACTGACGTCCCGTTCATCGCCGACGCGCCGCCAGCAGCACTAACGATTCTTGGGCATCACAGGCACTGGTAAACCGTTAACGATCGCCGTGCCATCCGCGTAGGTCATCCGCATTTTGTATAGGCCCGCCTCGGCATCTTTCTCCAGCATGCCCATGCCGCGCACGGTCGTCACAAGGTTACTGGTCGCAGCGAGATCTTCGACGCTGGCAATCGGCGCGCTGATGTTTAGTGTGGCCTGCATATCGGTAACGAGATGATCGGTAAACGCATCGATGTCGTTGGTGGCGGGCTGTCGTGCCGGTGCGAGTGTGACCGCAAGATCGCTCTCGATAGCTCCTGCGTCCCCGATCTGCGACTGCTGCCAGACGATCTCCGGTGTGTTGCTGAGCGCCGTTTGGAGTGTTGTCAGATGTGCAGCCACGAGATCGCGCGGCGTGATCGGCGCAACGCGCGTTCTGGCTTCGTCGATCATCCGATGTAGCCCGGGCAATGCGGCATTGTTGAGATTCTCCAGCGCAAAATCCCCAGCAATCATTTGTGCTGATTCGGCGATGCGATTCCTAAAGGTATAGTCGACCTGCAATGCGGTATTGGCGCTTCCCGTTTCGGTTTGCGCGGAAAGATCCAGCCCCTCGATGTCGAGGGCGGTAGCGCCTTCGGGTGTGATGGCTTGCAGCATCGGCGTGCGAATTTCGGCGTGGATCTCACTGAGATCCGGTCGCACTGACAGCCTGCCTTCGAGATCTGCCCAGCGGATCGCCTGGCCGTTTTCGTTGACCATACTGGCCCCTGCCGCGCGCCAGTCCACCTGAAGCGTCCCCGTCAGGCCGATATGCGTCATTGTTTGTGCAGGCAGCTGAATGACGCCGTTGCTGCCGGTGTCCAATGCAAACACCGATTCGGCCTTCGCGATGGCCGGGCGCAGGAAGCCGACCAATGGGCCGTGCTGGATGGCGTTGGCAACGATCAGTGACGGCTGGTCACCGAAGCCACCGAAAGCGCCGATCAGCTGCTTCACTTGCGGTGGTGCATTGTCACTGACGAGAAACCGGTACTCGCTGACAGCGCCAAACCAGCCACGTTCGTAGTCGAGGCCGATCAATTCCACCCAGGGCGGCAGCCCGCTCGTCAGCTGCTCACGGCTTTCCAGCGTGGTTTTTTCCAGTTGCATGCCGACGAGCAGTGGCCCGCCGAGTGCGACGATCAGCGCCAGCACCGACAACAACATCAGTATTTTTCTCATTACAGCAGCTTCCTGTGGTTCGACAGTGAATGTACGCGACCCGGCGGGTCAGGTCTAACGGCAAACGATGGCCTGCGGCTGTGACGGCGTTCTGGAAATCACCTTGGCGAACGCATACCATACGCGCTGATATCGGGCGGCGCCTCTTAGCGCCGAAAGTGTGTCGCCGTAGACACACGCATCAATGCGGACAACATCATGACAAATAGATTCAAGCCTTTGCGGTGGTTGCAGCTCATGGCAGTGGCAGCGTGCCTTGCGATAACGACACCGGCGATCGCCGAGGGAGACATAGAATCCGGTAAGGTCCTCGCCTACACCTGTCTGGGCTGTCATGGCATTGAGGGTTATCGCAACCCGTATCCGTCTTATCGTGTACCGCGTCTTGGTGGTCAGCACGCGGCCTACATCGAAATCGCTTTGAAAGCCTACCGCTCAGGTGAGCGCTCTCACGCAACGATGCAGGCCCAGGCCGGCTCTTTGTCAGACCAGGATATCGCTGACATCGCAGCGTATTTCGCCAGCAAAGGTGAGGCGAATGACGGCCCGGTTGTGACCAGCGGCGTCGCCGAAGGTAAGGAAAAATCGGCGACCTGTGTTGCTTGCCATGGTGAAAAGGGTCTCAGCGTCAACGAGATCTGGCCAAACCTGGCTGGCCAGCACGAGGACTATTTGGCCAATGCGTTACGCCAGTATCGTCTGGCCAACGCTGAGGAGACCAACGGCGAATACCAGCGCAACAATGCGGTAATGGCCGGACTGGCCTCCGTATTGACCGATGAGGACATCGAAGCCCTCGCCGCTTACTTTGCCGCGCAAGACGGTCTCTATACCTCGAAACACGACAAGTAATCGTCGTCGCAACACCGACTAGTCGCCACGCAATGCGCTGGCGCGCTGGTTGATCGCATCCAGGTGTTCCGGCTCCCATCGGTCGAGGTTTTTGAGCACCATGTTCATTCGCGGCGAGCCGCTCAACGCCTTGCGGTGGCGATGCATAAAGTCCCAATACAAGGTGTTGAACGGACAGGCGTTGTCGCCGGCGCGTTCTTTCACATCGTATTGGCAGCCTTTGCAATAGTTGCTCATTCGATTGATATAGGCGCCGCTCGCGACATACGGCTTGCTGCCGACCACACCACCGTCACCGTGCAGCGCCATGCCGAGCGTGTTGGGTAACTCGACCCACTCGACAGCATCGACATAGATGCCGAGGTACCAGTCGCAGACCGCCTGCGGCAGCAGCCCGGCAAGCGTCGCATAATTGCCGATGACCATCAGGCGCTGTATGTGATGCGCGTAGCCGTTTTGCAGTGTATCGCCGATGGACTGTCGCAGGCAGTTCATGTCTGTTTTGGCGTCCCAGAACCATTCGGGTAGCGCGTGTTGATGATCGAAATGGTTGAGCGATTTGTAGCCTGGCATCTTCAACCAGTAAACGCCCCGGATAAACTCGCGCCAGCCAATGATCTGACGTACGAAGCCTTCGACCGCGGCGAGCGGCGCCGCATCGGGATTGCGTTCGTAGGCAACGACAGCGGCCTCAACAACCTCGCGCGGGTTCAGGAGCTTCAGGTTCAACGCCGATGAGATCAGCGCGTGGTAGAGAAACGGCTCGCCGCTCCACATGGCATCCTGATAGCGGCCGTAGCCGACAAATCGTTCTTCGATAAATCGATTCAGCGCCTCCAGCGCTTGCTCGCGTGTCACCGGCCAGAAGAAATTGTCGGTGCTGCCCGGTGCATCGGGAAATGCGGTGTTCACATCGGCAATGACCGCTTCGGTGATGTCATCCACAGCAAAGCGCGGCGGCTCCGGCAGCATCCCTGGCCCCTTGGCGGGGAATGACTTGCGATTGTCTTTATCGAAATTCCACGCACCGCCGACGGGGTCGTCCCCGTCCATCAGAATATCGTGCCGCTTGCGTTCGGCGCGGTAGAAGTACTCCATCGTCAGTTGTTTGCGGTCTTTGGCCCAAGCCCGAAACGTGTCCGCATCGCAGAGAAAATGATCGTCGTCGAACCAGCGCAGTGCGATGTCCCGCTCGGCCGCGAAATCAGCGAGCGCCTGTTTCAGGCGCCACTCTCCGGGTTCAACCGCCCACAAGCTCTGGCAGGGGTACTCATCCAGTGTGGCGGCAATGCCGTCAATAATCTGCTGACGCTCTGCGCTGAGCTCGTGGTAACGCACCGTCCAGTTCTGCTCGCGACAGTGCTGCGCGTAATGGCGCATCGCGGACAGGAACACGGTGGTACGGTGTTTGTGACTGGCGACATGACTGCCTTCGTCGAGTGCCTCGACCATAACGATGGCATCCTGCTCCGGGTCGGCAGACCGCAACGCTGGATGTTCATGATCGAGTTGATCGCCCAGTATGATGATCAGGTGGCGACATTGGTTCGACACTAAAGAGTCCTTGGTTGATGCTCGACAGGATCTGCCGCTTGCGACACACTCGCAAACCTGTGTAGCAGATCCGTATCGCTGATGACGACCGAATTCGCCGCTGCCGCAAGAATAGATGCCTGCGGCCACGACATCTATGCCATCGATACGCACTACGTGCGTGCCGGGCTCGACGCCAGCCATTTGTTGTTGGCGGATGGCGAGGCCGCATTTGTCGATACCGGCGTCAATAGCAGCGTAGCGGGTTTGCTATCCGCCCTGCAGACGCTCAACGTCGCGCCGCAGGCGGTCCGGTGGGTGTTTCTGACCCACATTCACCTCGATCATGCGGGGGGTGCCGGGCGCCTGATGGCCGCGTTGCCCAACGCGACGGCGGTCATCCATCCGCGCGGTGCGCCGCATATGGCTGCGCCGGAAAAGCTGATCGCTGGTGCGCGTGCAGTCTACGGGGAACCCCTGTTCACGAAACTGTACGGTGACATCGAGCCGATCGATGCAGCGCGTATTCATGTGCCCGAAGACGGCGAGCGCATTCCGTTCGGCGGGCGTGCACTGGAGGTGTTGTTCACGGAAGGGCACGCGCGTCATCACTATTGCCTGCATGATGCCCAGTCACAGGCGGTGTTTACGGGCGACAGTTTCGGCATCTCCTACCGCGTGTTTGATACCAAGGCGGGCGCGTTCGCGTTTCCGACCACAACACCCGTCCACTTCGACCCGGTTGCAGCACATGCATCGATTGACAAGATTGTGGCGACCGGCGCGCGTTTCGCGTTGCTGACGCACTACAGCCGTGTCGACCGGTTGCCGCAGATCGCAGCGCAGTTGCACGAAGACATCAACCGCTTTGTCGCGATCACCGAACAATGGGCAGGCGATGAGCAATGCGAGCAACGGATGAGCGAGGCGCTGACCGAACACCTGAACCGGCGCCTCGATGCGCATGGCGTCACAGTGGCGCCTAATCTGCGTGACACCTGGCTCGCGATGGATGTGCGGTTGAATGTGCAGGGGTTAATGCACTGGCAGAGCCTGCGGCGCCGAGGGTCAAAACGCAACAAACCCTAAAGACGCGCCTAACACGCTAAAAAGCGCTGTAAACAAGCGTTAACATTTGTTTGCTAAGGCAAAAAAACAACAGTTTTCGGTTGAGCAATCCGTCCTTTACCCTCACAATACGCAGGAATAAGAGCAGCGCAGGATAGCGTTGCCATCCAATCGGTAGCCTTTTTGGGAGAAACACAATGCCGACCCGTATCCTGAAGCGCTCTTGGTTAGCGCTCGCAACGCTGGCACTGGCCGCACCTGCTCTGGCAGGCGACGGCGAAGGCCAGATTTATGTGACACCGGCGTGGGAATTTGTCGACGATGACAAAGACCGCAACGTCGAAGATACCAACGCCGCATCGATCACTGTGGGTTACGCCTACACCGATCGCTGGAACGTTGAGGCTTTCGCCCACACGGCAAGCTTCAGTGGTTTGGGTGTTAATGGCCAGGACCACCTAGAACTCGGTTTGAACGGCCTGGCGGTCTTTAAGCGCGATTCAATGATTTCGCCATTCCTGTTGGCGGGTATCAGTAATCTCGGTAAAGATTTTGACAACGGTAATGATGACGACCTGCTGAACGCCAGCGTCGGTGCTGGTGTATTTCTGAGCACGTCTGATCGTTTCGCTTTCCGCTTGCAGTATCGTCATCGTGCGGAACTCGGTGGCACCGAGTTCGCCGACAACATCTACAGCGTCGGCTTGCAGTTCGCTTTTGGTGACGCCAAGAGCAAGATCATCGACACCGATGGTGACGGCGTTGCCGATATGGCCGATCAGTGTCCGAACACGCCGGCCGGCATTCAGGTCGACAGCCGTGGTTGCGAACTGGACAGCGATGGTGATGGCGTCGTCGACAGCAAAGACGAGTGCCCATCAACGCCGCGTGGTGATCGTGTCGATGCCAAAGGTTGCACAATCGTCGTAGACAGCGATGGCGATGGCGTTGCTGACGGCCAGGACCAGTGCCCGAACACACCGGCTGGCGCTTCGGTTGATGCCCGCGGTTGTGAGCTGGACAGCGATGGTGATAGCGTCGTCGACAGCAAAGACGCATGCCCGAATACAACGGCGGGTGTCCGCGTTGATGTCCGCGGTTGCGAGATCAAGGACATCATCGAATTGCGTGGGGTGAACTTCGAGTCGAACTCGGATCGCCTGTTGCCGACGGCAACCGAGCGTCTGAATCGTGCGGCAGCGACATTGCGTAAGAACTCTGATCTGGTCGTGGAAGTTGCTGGTCACACCGACAGTGACGGTGCAGCAGCGTACAACGAGAGCCTGTCCGAGCGACGTGCCCGTGCCGTACGTAACTTCCTCGTCAACGCTGGCGCCAACGGTGACAATCTGAGCGTCCGCGGCTACGGTGAAGCCAACCCGATTGCAGACAATGGTTCTGCCGAAGGTAAAGCGGCCAACCGTCGCGTCGAACTCAGAATTCTGAATCGCTAAGCGATTCCTGAGCTCCAGCCCCGGCAAGCCAAGTGTTTGCCGGGGCTTTTTTTTGACCATGGATGGTCTTATGTCGCGTAGGCCATGGATGGCCGAGAGCGACGCCTCAACGCTGTTGCGACAATGAATGTTGACGTCCGAGAGCGGCGCCTGAACGCTATCGCGACGTTAGCAGTCATGCATGTCCGGGAATGTTGCCTAACCGCTGTGGGTGCGCCCTATTCTCCAATTCGAGTTCATCGACTGGCCAGCCTCTGCTAAACTCGCGCGCCGCATTGAGGAACCCGCTCCAGCATGACCCGACCCGCAACACCACAACAAGCGCTCGCCGATGGCGTCGCCGCGTTGTCGCTGTCGGTCTCGGCCGAGCAGCAGTCGCAGTTGCTGGAGTTGATCGCGTTGCTGGCGAAGTGGTCGCGGGCTTACAACCTGACGGCGATCACCGATCAGCATGAGATGGTCAGCAAACACCTGCTCGACAGTCTTTCGATCGCCCCGTTTGTGCAAGGCACGCGGGCGCTGGATGTGGGCACGGGTGCCGGTTTCCCCGGTCTGCCATTGGCTATCATCCAGCCTGATCGTGATTGGGTGTTGCTCGACAGCAATGCCAAGAAACTGCGTTTCATCGATCATGTGACGCTGACACTGGGTATACATAATGTATCGACTGTGCACGCGCGCGCCGAATCCTATGCTGCTGAGCACGCCTTTGATACGGTCGTTTGCCGCGCATTCACCGCATTGGATCGCTTCGCAGCGATGGCCCAGCACCTATTGGCCAGCGATGGCCTGCTACTGGCTATGAAAGGTCGCGCTGAAACCGAGACATTTGATGATCCGGCGCAACAGTGGTCGGTTGAAAACCATCCACTAGTGGTACCCTTGTTAGACGAGGAAAGACATCTGATCGCATTGCGGCGCCATCGCCCAGTGCCGGTCTACGACGAGCAGAGAATGACATGACCAGAGTGATTGCGGTGGCAAATCAGAAGGGCGGCGTGGGTAAAACCACGACGAGCGTCAATCTTGCTGCGTCGCTGGCCGCGACTCAGCGTCGTGTGCTACTGGTTGATATCGATCCACAGGGCAACGCCACGATGGGCTCTGGCATCGACAAAATGAGTCTCGAGCGCACTGCTTGTGATGTACTGCTCGGCGACTGTAGTGCCGCCGACGCGATTGTGGCGGCGCCCGATAGCGATTTCGCGGTATTGCCGGGCAATGACGACCTGACCCTCGCCGAGGTGCAGCTGTTGCAGGAAATCGGTCGCGAGATGCGACTGCGCAAGGCGCTGCAGCCTGTGCTGGGCCTGTACGATTTCGTACTGATCGACTGTCCGCCGTCGATCAACATGCTAACGGTCAACGCATTGACTGCGGCTGACGGCGTATTGATCCCGATGCAGTGCGAGTATTATGCACTGGAGGGTTTGACCGCACTGTTGACGACGATCGATCAAGTACGCGGCAGCGTCAACGAACACCTCGAGATCTACGGTCTGCTGCGCACGATGTTCGATCCGCGAAACAATCTGGCCAACGATGTCTCAGCCCAGTTGCATGAGCATTTTGGTGACAAAGTGTATCGAACGATCATTCCGCGAAACGTCCGGTTGGCTGAGGCCCCGAGTTTTGGCCGTCCCGTGTTATTGCATGATCGTCATTCGCGAGGTGCGCTCGCCTATCTGGCATTGGCGGGCGAGATCATTCGCCGCGAAGAAGCACTGGATGCCGTAAGGCAGCAAACCGTTTCCTGAGCGTGAAACGGCCTTAACTAGGAACAGATGATGGTGAACAAGCGCAAGAGTCTCGGTCGCGGATTGGGCGCGTTGCTCGGTGACGCTGCCAAAACGCAACAAGCGTCTGTGGAAACGTCGCAGACACCCGCGAGCGCGGGTGATGGGTTGCGCAAGATGCCGGTTGACCTGATGCAGCGTGGTCGTTACCAGCCGCGTGTCGACATGCGCCAGGACTCTCTGGACGAGCTCGCGGCGTCGATCAAGGCGCAGGGCATCGTGCAACCCATTGCTGTCCGGCCAGTGGCTGGCAAAGGCGACGAGCAACGCTTCGAAATTATCGCGGGTGAGCGACGCTGGCGGGCCGCCCAGTTGGCGGGGTTATCTGAGGTGCCCGTCGTCGTCCACGACGTCGATGACAACGCGGCGGTCGCGATGGCTCTGATCGAGAATATTCAGCGCGAAGATCTGAACCCGCTGGAGGAGTCTAAAGCGTTGGAAAGACTGATCCGAGAGTTTGAACTGACGCATCAGGAGGCCGCCGATGCGGTGGGCCGCTCCCGCGCCTCAGTGTCGAATTTACTGCGGTTGCTGGAATTAGGCGACGATGTGCAGGCGTTGCTGGCAGAGCGCGCGCTCGATATGGGACACGCACGAGCGCTGTTGACGCTCGGACCTGGCAAACAACAGTCAGCGCTGGCTGCTGAAGCTGTGCAGCAACGGTTGTCGGTTCGGGAAGTCGAAAAACGTGTTCGGGCTGCCAACGGTGGCCAATCGGCACGCAAGCCCAAGCCTGCCAAGAAAGATCCTAATATCGCGCGGCTTGAAGCTGACCTTGCGGATAAGCTGGGCGCGCCCGTCGTCGTTCGCGATAGCGGTGGTAAGGGCAGTCTGGTGATCAGCTACGCGAGTCTCGACGAGCTGGATGGCATCCTCGAGAAAATCGGCTAGGCAGTACGCCGGCGTCTGAAGCCGTTACCCGGCTTCGGCTGTGGGCGCTTCGAGGTCTGCGGCGTTCGCCAGATCAACCGCCGGGTAGCAGCGCTGAATGATCTCTGGCATCACCGCTTCGGAGATGAAAAACCCCTGCATTTTGTCGCAGCTGATTTCTTTCAGGAATTCAAAGGTGGCCTGATCTTCAACGCCCTCGGCACAGACGGTCGCACCGAGTGCGTGTGCCATGCCGGTGACGGCAGCGAGTGCATGCCGCGTGACGATATTGTCGCGGGCCTGAGTTAGCAGGTTGGCGTGAATCTTGATCTCATCGAAATCGAGCTTCGCGAACGCGCTGAGCGCTTCTCGTGCTGCGCCGAAGTCATCCAGTGACATGCGAAAGCCCTTGCGGCGCAGCGCACCGATCGTTTCGCTGAACTGGTCTTCGGTGCCCGCGATGCCACTCTGCGCCACTTCAAAGGTAATGGCATCACACGGCAGGCCGTACTCACCGACAATGTTCTCGTAGTGGTCCGCGATTGCCATGTCGACCAACAACGATGAGTCGAGATTGACACAGCCGTTTAGCTGCAGACCGTTCTTGCGCCACGCGGTCAGCTGGCGCAGCGTGTTACGCAACACATACTCGGCGATCGCTGGCATGATGCCGGCAGCCACTGCCTGCGGCAGGAATTCCATGGGCGCGAGCCGACCGTGCTCAGGATGCAGCCAACGAATCAACGCTTCCGCCTCGGTCGTGACCCAATCGACGTAACCCGTCGGTCGCGACATTTTGGGCTGATATTGGATCAGAAACTGATCCTCAGCGATCGCTTGTTCCAATTCAGCGCGAGAAATTTCAATCATGTCGGAGGTCATTGCCTGTGGGTGGTTGTTGCCGGCAGTCTGTATTCGTAGCGGTTTTTAGCCTCGAAACTTTAGTCGAAGCTGACGTGCGCGTCTGTGCGATAGATCGCATATGCGGAAATCTCTAGATCTCTGCCAGTGGCCCGCTGCGACGAATTTGACGGAATACAGCGATATCGCTGTTTTGCCTAAAAAACACGGGTTTTTTACGTCGTTTGGTTGCCGCGACGGTGCCGAGCCTTTATACTGCCGCCGCTCAGACACCCACGCCTGGTGGCACGTTCAGGGAGAGCGCATCTTGCGACTATCGTCCGTACCCGCCCGCGTTGTCGTGTGGCAGGTTGCCGTCGGCTGTGTCGGAGCAATGATTTGGCTGTTGCATAGCCCACAGGCTGCACTCGCCGCTCTCGCTGGAGGGGTTGGAAGCGCGCTTTTGAGTATGCATTTCGCCGCCCGGGTATTTTCCCGAACGGAATTAGCGCCGCCGCAAAGTATTGTGGCGGCATTTTATCGCGCCGAGGCATTTAAACTGCTGTCGGCTGCATTGATGTTCGGCCTGATGGCCAAGTATTTTGCAGAATGGTTCGTACCCTTTCTGAGCACATTTGCGGCAACGCTCGCGGTGTTTTTCGTGGCCCTGCTTTGGGTCGTCAGCGATGGTACGAAAGAGTCAGGTTGACACACTTTAAGTGGGTTCCGTTTGTCCTTATATAAGGAGTGCGTGGCCGACTTTGGTAAAAGAGACGAGAGCGGATGGCTAGCGGCGCTGAAAGAACTCCTACCGAGTATGTAACTCACCACTTGACCCACCTGAAGGTTGGCGATGGTCTGTGGGCTCTGCACCTTGATACGATTTTTTATTCCGTTTTTTGCGGGCTGCTGTTCATCGGCATCTTCTACATGGCGGCGCGCCGTGCAACGGCCGGTGTGCCGGGTAAGTTCCAGGCCTTTATCGAGCTCATACTCGAGTTTATCGATAACTCCGTCAAAGAGAGTTTCCACGGCCCGCGGGCTTTTGTAGCACCGCTGGCGCTGACGATCTTCGTGCTGGTGTTGTTCTGGAACCTGCTCGACATCCTGCCGGTTGACCTGTTGCCCTGGCTCGGCGAGCTATCCGGCATTCCGTACATGCGGATCGTGCCGTCCGCAGACCCGAATGCCACCTTCGGCCTGTCGATCACCGTGTTCTTCCTGATTTTGATCTACAGCGTGAAGGGCAAGGGCTGGGGCGGTTTCGGCAAAGAGCTGCTGTTCCACCCTTTCGGCAGCTTCCCGCTGTTGATCCCGTTCAACCTGTTGTTGAACCTGGTCGAGTTCGTCGCCAAGCCGGTGTCGCTGGCAATGCGGTTGTTCGGCAACCTGTACGCAGCCGAGCTGATCTTCATCCTGATCGCGATGCTGCCGTGGTACCTGAACTGGATCCCGGGCAGCGCCTGGGCGTTGTTCCACTTGCTGGTCATCCCGTTGCAGGCCTTTATTTTCATGACGCTGACTGTGGTGTATCTCAGTCTCGCGTACGAAGAACACTAGTTTTTTAATTCCACTCAACAAAAGAGTTCGTTAGGAGTCACAATGGAAGCTCTCATCGCTGAAATCCAAAGCAGCACCGCAATCGCTGTTGGTCTTATCTTCGCTTTCGCAGCACTGGGTACCGGTATCGGTTTCGGTCTGCTCGGCGGTAAGTTCCTCGAAGGCGCTGCGCGTCAGCCAGAACTGGCAGGCATGCTGCAGGTTCGTATGTTCATCATCGCGGGTCTGCTCGACGCCCTGCCGATTATCGGTGTAGCGTTTGCTTCCTTGATGCTGTTCGGCAACCCGCTGTTGGCCGCGGTTACCGGCTAGTTCCGGTTTTCTTCGCTTTACCCACCCACTGATTGCTGAGGGAGTAGGCAAATGTCGATGACGACATTGATAGGCCAGAGCATCACGTTCCTGATTTTTGTACTGGTCGTGATGAAAAAGGTTTGGCCGCCATTGATGGACGCCGTAGAAGAGCGTCGTCAGAAAATCGCCGATGGCCTTGCTGCTGCGGAACGCGGCCAGCAAGACCTGGCCAAGGCCGAGTCCAAGGTCGATGAGCTTGTCAACGAAGCACGTGGTCAGGCTGCCGAGATCCTGGATCAGGCGCGGGCACGGGCGAACGAGATCATTGCCGAGGGTAAGGCAGAAGGCCAGCGTGAGCGCGAGCGGCAGTTGGCCGCTGCCAACGCCGAGATCGAGCAGGAAACTAACCGGGTACGCGAAGAATTGCGTGGCCAGGTCTCAGCCATCGCGTTGGCGAGTGCTGAGAAAATCCTGAAGCGCGAGATCGATGGCAATGCCCATGAAGATCTGCTGAAAGATCTGGCGCAACAGATCTAAGCGGGGGCGTAGGTAAGCCAATGGCAGAAAACAACACTTTGGCACGGCCATACGCACAGGCTCTGTTTGAGCTCGCGGGCGCTGCCGGGTCGATGGCTGACTGGGCTGAATCGTTGCAGGCGCTCGCGCCGGTCGCGGCGACGCCAGAGTTTGAGGCGGCTGCCAGCAACCCGCGGATGAGCAGTGCGCAGGTTCTGGAGTTTATCCAGTCCCTGTCGATGCAGGTGCCCGGTGCGAGTGTGTTTGGCGGCGGCAATAGCGAAGCAGATAATTTTCTGCGCCTGTTGATTGAAAACGATCGGCTCACTCTGTTGCCCGAAATCGCTGAGCGGTTTGTGCTGTTGAAAGACGCTGCGGAGAATACGGTCGATGTCACATTGACGACGGCTGCTGATATATCCGATGGCGAGCTATCCAGCATCACGCAAGCGTTGAAATCGCGTCTGGGTCGCGAAGTCAATGTCACCACGACTACCAACAAAGACCTAATTGGCGGTGCGATTATCCGCGCCGGTGATTTCGTTATCGACGGTTCAGTACGTTCGCAGCTCGACAAGATGACTGCGGTACTGAGCAAGTAAAAGGAACGAGACATGTCACTTAAAGCGTCTGAAATCAGTGAGCTGATTAAAGAACGAATCAAGAACTACGACGCCGCTGCTGAAGCGCGCGACGTAGGTACCGTGATCGGGGTATCGGACGGTATCACACGGATCCACGGGCTGACCGATGCTCGCTACGGCGAGATGTTGGAATTCCCTGGTAACACGTTTGGCCTCGCGCTGAACCTGGAGCAGGATTCAGTGGGTGCGGTTGTCCTGGGTGACTACAAGCACATTTCAGAAGGCGACAACGTCAAGACGACCGGTCGTATTCTTGAAGTGCCAGTGGGTGAGGCATTGCTCGGCCGCGTTGTAAATTCACTGGGTGAGCCGATCGACGGCAAGGGTCCGATCAACACCGAAACCACGTCGCCGATTGAAAAAGTGGCCCCAGGCGTGATCGACCGTAAATCGGTCGACCAGCCGGTACAGACAGGCCTGAAGGCGATTGATGCGATGGTGCCGATTGGTCGCGGTCAGCGTGAGCTGATCATTGGTGACCGCCAAACCGGTAAGACGGCTGTCGCGATCGATGCGATCATCAACCAGAAGGGCACCGGCATTAAATGTATTTACGTTGCCGTTGGCCAGAAGGACTCTTCGGTGGCTGCCGTGGTGCGTAAGCTCGAAGAAGAAGGTGCGATGGATCACACCATCGTTGTTAACGCGTCAGCGGCTCAATCACCCGCGATGCAGTACATTGCGCCGTATGCGGGTACGTCGATGGGCGAGTTTTTCCGTGACCGCGGTGAAGACGCGCTGATTATCTTCGATGATCTCACCAAGCAGGCGATGGCCTATCGTCAGGTATCGCTGTTGCTACGTCGTCCGCCGGGTCGTGAAGCGTACCCTGGTGACGTTTTCTACTTGCACTCCCGCTTGTTGGAGCGCGCAGCGCGCGTGAACGACAAATTTGTCGAAGAACAAACCAACGGCGAAGTGAAAGGCAAGACCGGTTCTCTGACAGCACTGCCGATCATCGAAACGCAAGCCGGTGACGTATCGGCGTTCGTTCCGACGAACGTGATCTCGATTACCGATGGTCAGATCTTCCTGGAAACCGATTTGTTCAACGCGGGTATTCGTCCGGCGATCAACGCGGGTCTGTCGGTCTCTCGTGTGGGCGGTTCTGCACAGACCAAGATTATCAAGAAGCTCGGCGGTGGTGTTCGTCTGGCACTGGCGCAGTATCGTGAGCTCGCAGCCTTCGCACAGTTTGCGTCGGACCTCGATGAAGCGACTCGCAAGCAGTTGGAGCGCGGTCAGCGCGTGACCGAGCTGATGAAACAGAAGCAGTACTCACCGCTGTCAGTCGGCGAAATGGCGTTGTCGCTGTTTGCTGCCAACGAGGGATTCCTCGATGACGTGCCGGTTGAGAAAGTGGTCGATTATGAAGAAGCGATGCATGACTTTGCGCGCACGTCCCATGGCGACCTGCTGGAGAAAATTAACAGCACCGGCGATTTCAGCGACGAGATCAAGGCTGGTATGACAGCGGCACTCGAAGCCTTCAAATCGACCGGCGTTTACTAGGCTTACGGTTCTCTCTGGCACTAATTCGGAAAGCGAATGGCAAGCGAAAAAGAAATACGCACCAAGATCAAGAGCGTCAAAAGCACGCAGAAGATCACCCGCGCGATGGAAATGGTTGCGGCCAGCAAAATTCGCAAGGCGCAACAGCAAATGGAGGCGTCTCGCCCCTATGCTGAGCGCATCCGCAATGTGATCGCTCACTTGTCGGAGGCAAACCCGGACTATCGCCATCCATGGTTGGATGAGCGTGAGGTCAAGCGGGTTGGCTACATCGTCGTCTCATCGGACCGCGGTCTGTGCGGTGGCCTGAACGTGAACCTGTTCAAGCTGCTGATCGCCGAGATGACCGAGTGGCAAAACCAGGGCGTCGAGGTTGAGCTGGCTTTGATCGGCTCGAAAGCGGTGCAGCTGTTTAATCGTTTGGGTGGCAGCGTGAAGGCGACAGTCACGCAACTGGGTGATCGTCCGCAAATGAACGACTTGCTTGGACTGATCAAGGTTATGCTGGACTTGTACAGCGACGGCGATATCGATCGGCTGTACCTGACGCACAACCAGTTCGTTAGCGCGATCAGCCAGAAACCAAAATCGGTCACGCTGCTGCCGGTTAGTGAGATCGAAAGCGAAGACGTGCTGCAGCAGCATTGGGATTACATCTACGAGCCAGAAGCCGCAGAGCTGCTCGACGACGTCCTGATGCGTTATATCGAGTCGCAGATTTATCGCGGCGTTGTCGAAAACTATGCCTGTGAAATGGCAGCCAAGATGGTCGCGATGAAGAGCGCGACCGACAACGCAGGCGACCTGATCGACTCGCTGCAACTGCAGTACAACAAAGCCCGTCAGGCAGCGATTACGCAGGAAATTAGTGAGATTGTCGGTGGCGCCGCTGCGGTTAGCGGCTAGCGGATCGACGACGAACAAGCATTTAACATTGGCGATAGCCCAGCTATCGAATGAGATTGAGGAATAGCGAATGAGCACTGGAAAGACCGCGCAGATTATTGGCGCCGTTGTTGACGTCGAGTTTCCGCGAGATGCGATCCCGAACGTATACGATGCGCTGGTGATGGACGACACGGGCCTGACGCTCGAGGTGCAGCAGCAGCTTGGCGACGGTGTTGTGCGTGCGATTGCGATGGGTGCTTCTGAGGGCCTGAAGCGTGGCATGGACGTACGCAACACGGGCGCGCCGATCAGTGTTCCGGTTGGCCAGGCGACCCTCGGTCGCGTTATGAATGTGTTGGGCGACCCGGAAGACAAAGCGGGCCCGATCGAAACCGAAGAGCGCGCACCGATTCATCGCATGCCACCGAGCTACGAAGAGCAGGCTGCTTCGACGGAGCTGCTGGAAACCGGCGTAAAGGTGATCGACCTGATCATGCCGATCGCGAAAGGCGGTAAGGTTGGTCTGTTCGGCGGTGCCGGTGTTGGTAAGACGGTGACGCTGATGGAACTCATCAACAACATCGCTAAAGCGCACGACGGTCTGTCGGTCTTCGCCGGTGTCGGTGAGCGGACACGGGAAGGTAACGACTTCTACTACGAGATGGAAGAAGCGGGCGTACTCGACAAAGTAGCACTGGTTTACGGGCAGATGAACGAACCGCCTGGTAACCGTCTGCGGGTTGCGCTGACCGGCCTGACGATGGCGGAGTACTTCCGTGACGAAGGCCGCGACGTCCTGATGTTCATCGATAACATCTACCGTTACACCCTGGCCGGTACCGAAGTATCGGCGCTGCTCGGTCGTATGCCGTCCGCGGTAGGCTACCAGCCAACGCTTGCGGAAGAGATGGGTGTTCTGCAGGAACGCATCACGTCGACCAAGACGGGTTCTATCACCTCATTCCAGGCGGTTTACGTCCCTGCCGATGACTTGACTGACCCATCACCGGCAACGACCTTCGCTCACTTGGACGCGACTCTCGTACTGTCGCGCCAGATTTCTGAGCTCGGTATTTACCCGGCGGTAGATCCGCTCGACTCCACCAGCCGTTTGCTCGACCCGAACGTCATCGGTCAGGAACACTATGACTGCGCGCGAGCCGTGCAGGCAGTTCTGCAGACGTACAAGGAACTGCAGGACATCATCGCGATTCTTGGTATGGATGAGCTCTCTGAAGAACAGAAGCAAACCGTTAACCGGGCGCGTAAGATTCAACGCTTCCTGTCACAGCCGTTCTTCGTAGCCGCCCAGTTCACTGGCGCCGAAGGAAAATACGTGTCATTGAAAGACACGATCCGTGGCTTCCAGGGCATTGTAGACGGCGACTACGATCACTTGCCCGAACAGGCGTTCTACATGGTGGGCTCGATCGAAGAAGCGGTTGAGAAAGCCAAAGGTATGCAGGGCTAAGCATGGCGACACTGAACGTCGACATCGTTTCTGCCGAAGGTCAGATCTATTCCGGTGCTGCCGGGATGGTGTTTGCACCCGCGGGCATGGGCGAGATTGGTATCGCGCCGCGTCACGCGCCGCTGCTGACGGCATTGCGCCCCGGCGAAGTGCGTGTGCTCGACACGGATGGCAATGAACAGTTCTTCTACATCACTGGTGGCATGATCGAAGTGCAACCGACGATGGTGACGATACTGGCCGACACCGCGCTGCGCGGCGACGAGCTCGACGAAGCCGCCGCGCTGGAAGCCCAGGAAGCTGCGCGCGAGGCACTCGAAAACGCATCGGAAACCACCGATCTGAAACGTGCCCAGGAAGAACTCGCGGAGGCAGCGGCTCGTTATCGTGCCGCACAAAAACTGAAGGCGGGTCGTTAAGATCAGCCGGTCGAGCCTGAGCGACTCACTCACCTTCTCTGTTGTCCCGCCGAATCAGGCGGCGACGTTTTCTGCCTTCGCGCGACGCTTGTTCGTCAATACCTACGCGGCGCAGAACGCGAACAATCAGGTCAACTTCGATGCTTATCTGGCGGAGTCCTTTTCCCCGGATATTCAACGATCGGAATTATCCGATCCGGCGAAGATCACCATCTGGGCGACCAACGACACCGGCCCCGCCGGGTATTACCAGCTGGTATTCGATCGATCGGCACCGGTCGACCTCAATGTCGCCAGCGTCTGCGAGTTGAAACGGTTCTACGTGGATCAGCCCTGGCAGGGCTCAGGCCTTGCCTATCGTCAAATAGAACACGCGATCGATCAGGCACGCGCGCGAGCGGATGGATTGTGGCTCGGCGTCTGGTCCGAGAACGCCCACGCGATACGCTTTTACTCACGCGCCGGCTTGCAACGGCGTGGTGAGGTGACCTTTCATCTGGGGGCCGATCCGCAGCAGGATGATGTCTACGCGCTGACCTGGTAGGCGGTGCGCGGCCGAATTCTGCTAGGCTTTCGGCATGACCATCGGTATTGCGACTCGTGCCAGGCTGCGTATTCAGTGACGACGTTATTGTTATTGCCTGGCTTTGACGGCACCGGCGAATTGTTCTCGCCACTGGTCGCAGCACTGGAAGATACGTTTGTTGTGCAGACCGTTCGTTATGCAGACTCGCGCACGTTAGCCGGCTATCAGACGACTGTGCTGGAAGCCTGCCCGACGGACGACCCCGTCATCGTCGTGGCCGAATCGTTCTCCGGTCCGATTGGATTGCAGTTTCTCGCCAATGCCCCGGCCAACGTCATCGGTGGTGTCTTTTCGGCGACCTTCGCCAAGCCGCCACTGGCGCTGATTATTTCACTGGCCGAAAAACTACGCCTCGCTTCATTAACGATCCCGGCGGTGAGCGAACAGATCCTGCGCTGGTTCTGTCTGAATGGCGTGAGCGACCTCAGCCTGATCAGGGATATCACCACCGTCGTGCGGCGCGTCGGCGGCCGAACGGTCCAGAGTCGCCTCGCAGCGTTGAACGCGATGGACGCTACGCCGGTCTTGTCCGAGATTCGCACGCCGCTCATGACGATCGCGGCCGGCAATGATCGGGTCATTCGTCAGCGCTATATGAAGCCGATTCTCGATGCGCCAGCGCACCGACAGCACGTGACGGTCGATGGGCCGCATTTGTTACTGCAAACCCGTGCCGAACAAGTCGCCGAGGCCATCCATGCTTTTGCCGGCTCGCTATGACCGATCTGGCCGCTTTGCTAATCCCCGCAGCGAGACTTAAGATACAGCGCGCTTGAACACGACGATGGTCAGGCACTGTAGACAACGAATAAAGAAGCATTCATGGCACTAGCGAAAGAAACGGTGTTGGATATCCATCACTGGAACGACACCTTATTCAGCTTTAGGACGACCCGATCTGACAGTTTTCGGTTTGAAAATGGTCACTTCGTCATGGTCGGACTGATGGTAGACGGCAAGCCATTGCTGCGCGCTTACAGTATCGCGAGCCCGAATTACGAAGATCACCTCGAGTTTTTCAGCATCAAAGTGCAGGATGGTCCGCTGACGTCCCGCCTGCAGCATATCGAGGTCGGTGACGAAATTTTGGTGAGCAAAAAGCCCGTGGGCACGCTGGTCATCACGGATCTGAAGCCTGCCGATAATCTCTATCTGTTTGGCAGCGGTACCGGGCTCGCGCCGTATCTGGCGATTATCCGGGACCCGGAAACCTATGACCGCTTCAATAAAGTGATCGTCGTTCACAGTGTGCGTGAGGTCAGTGACCTCGCCTATCGCGCGTACATTACCGAGACTCTGCCAGAACACGAATACCTCGGAGAGCTGGTGCGAGACCAGCTGGTCTACTACCCCACCGTCACGCGCGAAGACTTCGAACACACGGGTCGTATCACCGACATCGTACCGAACGGGCAGCTCGCTCGTGATACCGGCTTGCCACAACTGAATCCCGAAACTGACCGCGCGATGATTTGCGGTTCGCCGAGCATGTTAAAAGACACGGCCGCCATGTTGGACGAGCTAGGGTTTATCGCCTCGAAACGTATTGGTGATGTCGCGCACTACGTGATCGAGCGCGCGTTCGTCGAATAGTAATTGGCTAGTCGGCCTCGCCAGGCGGGTAGCCCCACGAGCCGATAATGCGAGTCTGCACGCGATGGGCTTGCCAGTTCGGTAGCGCAGCCCGCCAGGCTTCGAACGCGTCGAGCTCAAGTTCCGCTGGCGCCGTCCATGATGGCTGTTCGAGATAGGTCCAGACGTACTCGTCTAAAAACCCCGCCGCCTCTGCATCGGCAACGGCATCCAGATAGTCGGCCTCCGCTGCGCGCTCTCCAAGGCCTGTGTCACCGTAATCCAGCCAGCGATCCACCAGCGACTCGCGCGCACTCAACTCGCAGTCGAATGACGTATTCCGGGCCGGGTTGTCGCCGCCCATTTCAAGCTGACAGATGCTCTTACTGAGGCTGTAGGCGACCCAACTCTGTACCACCGGATCGTCACTGATCTCGGCGTAGGCAGGCAGTGCGAAACGACTGCCGTCGGTGACGCCGTCCCGCACGTACACCCTTGAATCACAGGCAGAAATCAGCCCGACAACAAGTAGGATCGCGCCCCCGAGTTTTGCAAAACTGTAACCCATGTCCGGTAGCGTACGTGCGTCCGTTCACAGGTTTCAAGCGCAGTCTGCGGTATCATTCGCTTATGACAACAAGAACCCTTCCCCTGAGCGTCGTCGTGCTCGCGGCTGGCCGTGGCACGCGCATGAGATCCCGCCTGCCGAAAGTGCTGCAATTGCTGGCCGGAAAGCCGCTACTTGGCCATGTGCTGGATTTGTCGGCCACGATTGACGCGAATCAGACGGTCATCGTCTACGGTCACGGTGGCGATGCGGTGCAAGCGGCGTTTACCGATCCGGCGCTGAAGTGGGCAGAACAGGCGGATCAGCTCGGCACCGGGCACGCGGTACAACAGGCGATGCCGCAGATCGCTGATGAGCATCGGGTGTTGATCCTCTGTGGCGATGTGCCGCTGTTGACGACCACCACGGTCGAGCGTTTGCTTGATGAAACCCCGGCTGACGCGGTGGGTGTGTTGACGGTCAAGGCACCGGAGCCTGCCGGCTATGGGCGGATTGTGCGCGATGCCACGGGCAACGTGACCGCGATCGTCGAACAAAAAGATGCGACCCCTGAGCAAGTTGCTATCGATGAAATCAATTCTGGTGTTTTTGTTGTGCCGGCAGCGCCGTTGAAGCAATGGCTTGACCAGCTCAAACCGCAGAATGCGCAAGGTGAGTATTACCTGACCGACATTGTCGGACTGGCGGTCAACGATGGCATTGCTGTGCATGGCGTGATCAGCGGTGACATGGAGGAAATCTCCGGCATCAACGATCGCGTGCAGCTTGCCGAGGCGGAATGCGCGTTCCAGCGTCGTGCCGTACACGCACTGATGCTGGACGGCGTACAGGTCGCCGATCCGCACCGCGTGGACATTCGTGGCACGGTGACTTGCGGGCAGGATGTCTTTCTGGACGTCAATACCGTTCTCATTGGTGATGTCACACTAGGGGACGGCGTACACGTCGGACCGAACTGTGTGATCACCGATAGCGAGATCGGCGCGGAGACCGAGCTGTTCCCGAACTGCGTTATCGAGCAGTCCCGCATAGGTGCACATTGCCTTATCGGGCCCTATGCCCGCCTGCGTCCGGCCAACGAGTTGGCGGATCGCACCAAAGTCGGCAATTTTGTCGAGCTGAAGAAAAGCCAGATCGGCGAAGGCAGCAAGGTGAATCACCTGACCTACGTCGGCGATTCGATCGTGGGGCGGGATGTCAACATCGGTGCTGGCACTATTACCTGTAACTACGACGGCGCGAACAAGCATCAGACGATCATTAACGATGGTGCCTTTATTGGCTCCGGTGTAGAACTGGTGGCGCCCGTTGAAGTGGGCGCGGGTGCGACTATTGGCGCGGGATCGACGATCGCCAAATCGGCACCGAGTGACCAACTGACATTGGAACGGGCGCGTCAACGCAGCATCGAAGGCTGGACGCGGCCGGTCAAGAACAAACGCTGATTCGAAACGATACGAATCCAACAAAGAGAATAGGTCGGTGGGCATACAGCGCACCGCGGCAGGGAGACAACTGACATGTGTGGAATTGTAGGTGCGATTGCGGAGCGCAACGTTGTACCGATCCTCATCGAAGGACTGAAGCGACTCGAATACCGGGGATACGACTCGGCAGGTGTATCCGTATTGCAGCAAGATGGCACGCTGGGCTTGCGTCGCGCGGTTGGCAAAGTGGCGGGCCTGGTCGACAAGCTTGATGCCGATCCGATGGGCGGCAAGCTGGGCGTCGCGCACACACGCTGGGCAACACACGGCGGTGTGACAGAAGCCAACGCTCACCCGCATTTGTCGGAAGATCGTATTGCGGTCATTCACAACGGCGTGATCGAGAATTTCCAGCCGATCAAAGACGAACTGCTGGCGAAGGGCTATACGTTCAAATCCGAAACCGATACTGAAGTCGCGGCGCATCTGGTTACGGATTACCTGAAGTCTGGCCTACCGCTGCTCGAAGCTGTCAGCAAAGCCGTGAAGCGTTTTGAAGGTGCCTATGCGCTGCTGGTTGCGGATCGCGAAGACCCGGAGCGCTTCATCGTGAGCCGCGTGGCCAGCCCGCTCGTGATCGGCCTCGGCATTGGCGAGAACTTCGTCGCCAGTGGCATTCAGGCGCTGCTGCCGGTCACGCAACGCTTTATCTACCTTGAGCAAGGCGATCTCGCCGAGATCACGCGCGACTCGGTTGTGATCTACGATACCGACGGCAACAAAGTCGAACGCGAAATTCACGAAACCAAGATCAATAGTGATGCGGCGGACAAAGGGCCGTATCGCCACTACATGCTCAAAGAGATCTTCGAGCAGCCGGCGGCGTTGACCGACACGTTGTACGGGCGCGTCAGTGACCAGCGCGTGCTGCCGGATTCACTCGGACCGCGTGCTGCCGAGCTGCTACCGCAAGTGGAGAACATCCACATCGTCGCGTGCGGCACGAGTTATCACGCAGGGGCTGTTGGTAAATATTGGTTTGAATCGCTGGCGGGCGTGCCGTGCCAGGTAGAGATCGCGAGCGAATACCGCTATCGCAAAGTGATTGTCCCGCCGAATACCTTGTTCGTCACGTTGTCACAGTCCGGCGAAACGGCCGACACGCTGGAAGCACTGCGCATTGCGAAAGAGTCGGGCTACATCGGCTCGCTGACCATCTGTAACAGCGCGCACAGCTCGATGGTGCGTGAGTCGGATCTCGTCATGATGACGCAGGCCGGACCGGAGATTGGTGTCGCCAGTACCAAGGCCTTCACCACCCAGCTGATCTCGGTGCTGCTTGTGACCTTGATGCTGGCGCGTCATCGCGGCATGAGCGATGAGAAAGAGGCGGAGCTGGTGCCGCATTTGTATCGCGTCGCATCAGCGGTGGAAGACACACTGAAGATGGACGAATACCTGCAACATATCGCCGAAGATTTTGCGGAGAAGCATCATACGCTGTTCCTCGGTCGTGGCCCGATGTGGCCGGTGGCGATGGAAGGTGCGCTGAAGCTCAAAGAGATTTCGTACATTCACGCGGAAGCCTACGCAGCCGGCGAGCTCAAGCATGGTCCGTTAGCATTAATCGACGAAGAAATGCCTGTCGTGGTCGTCGCGCCGAACAACGATCTGCTCGACAAACTGAAATCGAATATGCAGGTTGTGCGCGCTCGTGGTGGACAGTTGTACGTGTTCGCGGACAGCAATACCGGCATCGAGAGCGAAGAAGGCATTCGCGTGATCGAGATGCCGCACGTTGATCGCCTCATCGCACCGATCGTCTACACGGTACCGCTGCAGCTGCTGTCGTACTACGTCGCGTTGCTGAAAGGTACGGATGTCGATCAGCCGCGTAACCTGGCCAAGAGTGTGACGGTGGAGTGATCGAGCGCCGTCGTCGTTGATTTTGATAATTGCTGGGAATTGAATCACAAAAGTGTCTCGATCAGGTTGACGAGGCTAGTGTGTACATTGCCTCGCGCTTTGCCGTCCATTTGAGAGTAGTTGTCATGAAAAGACTTATTCCTAGCATTGCTGCTTTGATTGTGTTGATTGGGCTCAGTGCTTGTGTCACGCAAGTGCCCGGTACGACAGCGCAGAGCGCATCCAACCCGGAAGCGCGAGAATATTTCTATTTGCGACCTGAGGTAGAGAAAGCGTTCGGATACACGCACGCCGTCAAGGTCGGCAATCTCGTCAAGATATCCGGCGCCGTAAGCATGGACAGCCAAGGTAACCCGACCGCTGTCGGTGATCTCGAACAGCAGATGAAGAATGTCTACGGTGACCTTCAGCAAATTCTTACGCACTACGATTTAACGTTTGACGACGTCATTGTTGAGAACGTGTTCACGACTGACATGGCGAAATTTCTTGAAGTTGCAGCCTACCGCAGCTCGATCTACACCGATCAATTTCCGACCGGTACCTGGCTCGAAGTGAAAGGGCTTGCATTACCGACGTTTCTGATCGAGATAGAGCTTGAGGCTCATAGCGCTCAATAGGAACGTGCTGGTTGTTGTGTGAGTTTCGATGTCGAAAATTTACCGGACGCAAAAAAGATAGAGAGAATTAGTCTCTATCGGCTGCATTGCTACTGATGGTAATGTGAACCGATCGCCGTTGTGAGTCACCAAAATGATATGGACTGAACAATCTCTTTCGTCGCTCACGGTAAAAGATGGCTTTCGGATGCGCGGTGAGAATATGACGCGCATCGAAGTGTTCTCCGACGCAGCCTTCGCGTTTGCGGTTACGATGCTCGTCATTTCGCTCAGCACGATCCCACAGAATTTTGGTGAGCTTATCGCTGCAGTGTTTCGGATCCCTTCGTTTGCTGCCAGCTTCGCCATCATGATGCTGATTTGGATCACGCATCGGCGCTGGTGCGAGCGTTTTGGATTAGATGACGGCGTCTCGACGTTCTTAACACTCGCATTGATTTTTGTCGTTCTCATATACGTATACCCGCTCAAGCTATTAATGGACTTGATGTTCTATGCGTTCTCGCAGCGCTGGTTTCCGACAGACTTCCAGGTATCCGATACCAGTCAAGTTGCACTCATCGTCGCAATATTCAGTGTCGGTTTCTTTCTCATTGCATTGATACAATCCGGCCTCTATCTGAGAGCGATGTCTCGAAACGATGACTTATGCCTGAACCCGCTAGAGCAGTTGCTGGTGCGTAAGGAAGTGTTTGTGTGGTTGGCGCTGTCCACTTCAGCGTTGTTGGTGGCGCTGATGGCGTTGGCTTTCAAGTCTTCTATTGGTTATCTCGCCGGGATTGGCTATAGCCTGACGCCGGTGATTATCTTCTTTGCCACACGTCCGACGAGAAGGGCAATACAGGCCAAAGAGCTTTAAACAACAAGCGAGGATCCGTCAGGTCGCACAGATGCTCTGATAACACGCATTCGGTGCTCTTATCACGACGGCGGGTACAAACCATTTGTGGTGGAATAGCCTTTAGCGCTATTCCCGCTCACGGCTGACATCCCCACTTTATTTTTCGATGCGGCGCGAAGAATCATTGCGCTGCCCGGCAGTCACTTGTGACGCTCTTCCTGCAAGCTCGCCATCGTTGGCGGCAGCGTCATTAGTTGTTCAGCGCCCGCCTTCAGCGAGAAACTGAGTCGCCTTCGCGTATGTATCGCTAGAGCCCAACGAGAATCACCATCAATGCAAGGCTTACCGCACATGCATTGATGGTTCTTATGAGGTTCCAGCGTACCCAACGTGGCTCGAACGCACGGCGAGCATCATGCAGCGCGTCGGCGTTCATGCGCTCAACATCCAACCGCTGAAGCGCATTGTTGAGTGGAATGTTGACCGTAAATGTCGGTATCTGAACGCCGACGATATACCAGATCGCGCTGGTGACAGTGACCGCGCGCATGACGCCGTCGAGCTGCAATACGGCCAACGCAGCAGCCACGATGATGGCGACCAGCGAACCAACCCAAACAACACCAAACGCGGCTTGCCCTGCTTGAATAACGCCATCGATCATCTGAAACGCACGAATGAAGCCTTTGTCGTCGAGCTTTGTGAGGCCTGGCATCACGATTGATGAGAACGCAAACACGAGGCCCGCCGTTAAGGCGCATAACAATGTGGCTACGATCAGTGTGACGGTCAAAACATCCACTGCCTCACCCTCCTATTAGCTGATGCGCGAGTCTCGTATGCGTATCGACACACAGCGTACGACTATGCCGCCGCACGCCACACGCCTGTATCTGCGACGGCGTTGGCGTAGTCCGCAAAGTCTCTGGGTGTCCGACCCAGCGCGCGTTGTACCCCATCCGTGATGTGCGCATTCCGCCCGTCGAGCACCGTTGCAAACAAATAGTCCAGCATCCAGACGACATCTCTTGGTGCACCGGACGCGGCGACCTCTTGTACAAACACCTCATGCGGCACTGGCGTGTAGGTGATCGTTCGTCCTGTCGCACGCGACAGCTCGTTAGCGATGTCCGACAGCGTTAGTAACCGAGGGCCGGTGACTTCATAAATTTCTCCGACATGACCCGTTTCCGTCAACGCCGCGACGGCGACGTCTGCGATGTCGTCGGCATCGACGAACGGTTCTGGTGTTGCTACATCTGGCAAAGTGATGTTGCCAGCTTGCACCATATCGACGAAGGCCCCTTCCGAAAAATTCTGATTGAACCAACTTGCGCGAACGATCGTCCAGTCTATACCGCTGCGCTTGACGATCGCTTCGCAGACTTGTGCTTCCGATTCTCCTCGTCCTGACAACAAGACGAGTTGCTGTACACCGGCGTCGCGTGCGCGCTGCGTCAGCGCACTGATCGCATTCGCTGCGCCGGGGATCGCCAGGTCAGGAGCATAGTTGATATAGATCTTTGTCACGCCGTCGAGACTCGACGCCCAGGTTGCTGGATCATTCCAGTCGAAAGCTGGTGATGCGGTTCGTGATCCCACCCGTACGGCTACGCCTAGAGCGTTGAGGCGAGCCACAATACGACGTCCTGTCTTGCCAGTGCCGCCCAGCACGAGGATCAGCTCGCCGGGGTTTGTAATCTTCTGTGTCGTCATTTGTCTATTCCTATTTGGTATCTTGATGTGATCGATCGCGTTCAACCGCGCGAATCGATGTCAGGTCGCTCGCATAACCAACCGGCCGATAGGTACTTCAATGCGGGCATGATGATGTAAGTCATCATCATTACGATGACTGCGACCGCCACAGCCGTGAGCAGTAAGCGCGGTGCGCTGAGCGCCTCGGCCAGCGCTGGTGGTATTAGGTAGACCGGCGCGAGTAGACCTAAGAACGTCAGCAGTGCAAGCTTGTAGCGTTTCGGTTTGCCGCATCGTGTCGCGTTGTTTTGGTCTGACACACGCATCGAATTCTCCGTCGTGGCATCGCCTAAGCGGCGGCGCTCGCACGTACTTGGTTGACGAGAATGGACCAATCCATACCGAGCGCGCGGTAAACCTCTTCGGCTTCGGGTGCTGCGTTGTCGGCAAGAATCTCAACCATCAAACTGGCACCGTCCGCAACCACGACACCGCTTTGCGAAAGCCTCGCCATACCCGTTTCTCGTTTCGTACGATCGAACGTGCCGCTTGCATCCACCGCGACATACGCCTCAAAACCCTCTCTGACAGCACGCATGGCCGGAAACGCGGCGCACACTTCTAATGAAATGCCGGAGAAGATCAACTTGCTGCGCCCGGTCGCTCGTATCGCTGCCTCTACACGCGGGTCGTCCCAGGCGTTGACCGTCGTTCGATCGATAAACGTGTGGTTGGGCAGCGCGGCTTGTAGCTCGGGGAAAGCAGGTCCCCATAGCGTCTCAGACGACGTGGTGGTTGTGACGATCGGCAAGTCCAGTGCCTGAGCTGCGTTTGCCAGGCCGACGATGTTGTGTTTTAGCTCAGCAATCGAGTAGTCGCGTACGCCCGTCATAAGACCGACTTGTTGATCAACAAAAACGACGGCCGTATTGTCTGCGGTGAGTGGCTCGGGATTATGTACTTGTTTGCTCATTGGTCTCTCCTTAGAAAATTGCATGGCAGGTCGGTTAAGTACCAATTGCGCTAAGCAATGGCGCCGAACTCGCCTGCGTTGTAGGCGTTAGTCGCCGTGTTGATTTCCTCGATACTGCCCATCACAAATGGGCCTTGTTGGACAAACGGCTCTCGCACCGCTTGCCCAGCAAAAATGACAAACCGGCTGTTTCGTCGGTTATCGCCCATGACATGCACAGAGTCGGATGCACTACCGCTCGCGTTGTTGATGGCAATCGCTTGACCCGGTTTGAGTCGCGTACGGTGCTGCGCATTGGCGACGTCGATCGCGTTGTCTATCGCATGCACCCATGCGTTATGGCCCGCGGGCAGCACATGCCTGAACTCGCCGAGCGCACCGAGTTCACCATCGAGAATCGTCATTGGCAGTCCCGGCGCCTCGGCACCGATGACACCATTGGACCGGCCCATGGCGACACGCACGCGATGCGCGTCGGTTTGAATCAGTGGCATATCGCGGCGACGCACCAACAGCGATTCCGGTGCATCGAACCGCAGCGCCTGCCCTACATTTACGAACACCTGCAGACCGTGGGTACGCGCTCCCTGCCTTGGCGATTCGTTATGGATTGCGCCACGGCCCGCTTTCAGCCAATACAAGTCGCCAGGCAACAAATCGAAATCGTTGCCGAGCGAGTCACGGTTGTGAAAGCGCCCTTCACTGTCTTCGAGAATGAGCGAGACTGCCGATAGTCCCGCGTGCGGATGCGTGCCGAACGTAGGTTCGGTCATGACATAGTGATCGACCAGCACGAGGGGATCCATTGCTGATCCGACGTCTCGAGCGCGGAAACTCTGCGCGGAAAACCCGTCTCCGATAGCCACCTGCGCGCCATCGATGGCTGCAGGCGTTGCATCTTGGTCCCCGCTAGCGGGATAAGTCTGCTTGTTCGCTGGCATGTTCATGTGATTTCTCAACGACTGTTGTATGACATTGGAGAGAGCTTAAATGCGGAACAATGGGTTTGAGAACCGGGAAAATTTGAAATATCTGTTCTAAAAATGGAATAATAAATGAGAGTGACGCAACGCGGGACACGGGATTGCCGAAAACCGACCTCAATGACTACTTCTATTTCGTGCATGTGGTTGAGAAACGCGGCTTCTCTGCCGCGTCCGAGGCACTCGGTGTGCCGAAGTCACGCTTGAGTCGGCATGTCCGGCAACTCGAGGACAGACTCGATGCGCAATTGATTCAGCGCACCACACGCCAATTCCACGTCACGGATCTCGGGCAGACTTTCTATGTCCACGCGCGGTCGGTCGTCGACAATATGGAGCAAGCCGAGAACGCGGTGCAGCGACAACAGAATCAACTGTCAGGCAATGTCACGATTAGTTGTTCTGTCGGCGTTGCGCAGTTCGCTTTGAAGCGGCTGATTGCTCAATTCTTGGTCGCCTATCCGCTGGTCTCGGTATCTCAACATGTCACCAATCGTAAGATCGATCTGGTGGCCTCCGGCGTGGATCTGGCGATCCGAGGCCACGCGACGCAATTGCCCGATTCGTCGCTGATTCAGCGCCCGCTCGCGCATGTCGAATGGCAGCTTTTTGCGGCCAACGACTACGAACACGATCATGGCATATTGGTGGGCCCTTCCGATATCGATCCGCAACAAACACTGGCGTTGGGCTGGCAAGCCCCACAAGGCCAATGGCGGCTGCAGCACGTATCGGGCGAGCAGCAAATAGTGGACATCCTGCCGCGACTGAAAAGCGATGATATGTCGACACTGAAATCCGCGGCCGCCGCGGGCACCGGTGTCGTCGCTTTGCCAGCTTATACTTGCCGCGACGACCTCGCGCGTGGTCGGTTGCGACGTGTGCTGCCGGACTGGCACGCCGGCAACGCACAACTGAGTCTGGTGTCTTCGACGCGAAAAACCAAGCCGCAAGCGGTTTCTGCTTTGCAGTCCTTTCTCGTGGAAAAGTTTGCGGATACGGTAGTCGCGTGATTCGAACGGTGTGGGCATGCAAGTGACTAGCGCGGAATAGCGATACATCGGCTAGCACTCGCAATCGACGGTCAAACCGGATGTGATACCGGCTCTGTCAGTCGTTGGACGATGCGTTCGGAAAAATCGCAAACTGTTGAGGTCTATGCTCGAGCAACACTTGCTGAAGCCCGCTGGTTCTGCATCAAGAAAGGCTGTTGTAGTGACATTCCCAATGTCCCATGCTGCGTGCCACTTGTAGCAAAGTGGTATACATTCGGAAGGGCGACTAGCAACGAAAGCACACAACCGCGTCGTTGCGGACGCGACCTTCCTATTAAGTATCTCCCTTTTAGAAAAGACTGGTTCGTGAATTCAAACTCGGCAGATTTTGGCGCTACTGACGACGCAATGTTGGACTGTTTGCAGCGGGACTTTCTTCGCTTCGACATTCGAGTGACCGATACCGTATGGGATCAGTTCCGAAATGGATTGGATTTCGCGCGCTTTGAGCGCGACACGGTCATCGAATCCGCCACAGAAATAGCAGGTCGCTGGTTGTTTGTCTGTAGCGGCATCGTCGCATCGCGACAGACGCACACGGATGGTGAGATCTCGATTGCTCGATTCTTTGAGCGTGGTCAGATGTGTGCCAATCTAACGAGCGTTTGGGCGCAAAGTTATTCGGCGGATGATCTACTAGCGATGACGGCAGTAGAAGCGCTCGTGATTCCTGATTCGCTCTTTCGCGACGAGTTAATAAATGGCGAAGATTTCGGTCGTTACTTCCGTCACAAAGCGATGGAAACGCTTTGCTTTGACAAGGAAATCATGTCGGCCAAAACGAGAATAGATACCGAGACTCGGTATCGATTCCTGGAACAGCACTATGCCTCCGTTTTGGAGAATGTTCGTCAACGCGACATCGCTGCGTTCATCGGAATTACGCCGCAAGGACTCAGCCGGTTTAAACGCCACCGCCATAAGTAAGTTAACCCGTGTTAAGTCCGTAAGTACTGCCATCCAGTACTCTGTCCCCAGGCAAGTTTTAGGACAGAGCAATGTCAGGGACGCTGGACACACTAATGGCTGCTTGGCCAATGCTTTGGCGCGCGATACGGAGTGGTCAACTATTCCGGCCGCAGTGTGATCTATATCCGTCCGACGAGTCGATTGTTGCTGAATATGATGTGCGGATACCAATGCCGCAGGGGCACTACCTAACGGCGAACGTGTTCCGGCCAGGGAATTCCGGCTCGAGCCCAAACCCCACGGTGATGTGCGCCCACCCCTACGATAATCGAAAAATCCCGGCGCTTAAAAATACGCCATTCGGCGGACCTCCGGCCCAATACAGGCTGATTCCTCAGGCGGGGGGGCATCCCCGCTTTTCAACGTTGACCAGTTGGGAGTCGCCGGATCCTGGGTTTTGGGCGTCGGCAGGATACAACGTCGTGAACCTCAATCTTCCAGGCTTCGCCAATAGTGGTGGGACGCCAACGATCTTCTCTGAGGATCAAGGGCAGAGCTTTAGAGAAGCCATCCAATGGGTTTCTGAGCAGCCTTGGTCTGACGGAAATATCGGTCTATGCGGTGTCAGTTTTTTATGCATAAGCCAATACTTTGCAGCGGCAGTCCCCAGCGGACAGACTCTACCCGACGCTTTGAAATGCATGATTCCCTGGGAGGGCGTGTCCGATCTCTACCATGATTTGGTTTGTCGTGGTGGTGTCGCGGACACCGGCTTCCTCAATTTCTGGTGGCATACGGAAGTGAAGGAATGTATCAACACACCTATCGAAGCTTATCTCGACGCAGAGGAAGCAATCCCCCCTGAACTTCTTGATCGCCATCCTTTCTATGATCACTTTTGGCAGTCCAAGGTGCCGGCGTTAGACCACATTACAATCCCGATGCTGGTCGGTGCGTCATTCTCCGATCACGAACTGCATACGACAGGTACATTCCGTGCATATGAGAAAGCGAGCAGCAACAAGAAGTGGTTGTATACGCATCGCAACGGTAAATGGTCCGAGTTTTATCACCCGGAATGCCTCGCGTTGCAACGCCGCTTCATGGATCATTTTCTGAAAGGCATAGAGAACGAATTCGCCGACTCGCCTTACGTTCGGCTTGAAGTTCGCACCGACCGCGACACGATCAAGGAAGTACGCAAGGAGAGTTCTTGGCCGCTACCACAAACGCAGTACCAGTCGTACTTTTTGGCCGATAACGAACTCACGTTATCCGCTCGATCGAACGAGGCCGTATTGTCTTACCCCGCGGATTCCGGTCAAGCCTCGTTCGACCGGTTTTTTGACGCTGATACGGAGTTGTCAGGCTATATGATGGCAAAGATTTGGATCGAGGTTCGTCCAACTTCCATTCATACAGGGATTCCGGACGATGCCATTGTTTGCTGCTACGTCGAGAAGTTGGACAAGTACGGGAACCCCCTGCGTTTCAATGGTTCTGTCGGATCTCAAACAGACGTGCTGACACGTGGATATTGTCGTGCTTCTCGACGCGCTTTGGATCCGAGCTTATCAACGCCGTGGCTGCCAGTTATCACTGGGGATCGACACCAACCGTTGAACCCAGGTGATATCGTCCCGTTGCATATCGCGCTCTGCCCGAGCAGCACCTACTTTGAGGCAGGCGAAGGACTGCGACTGACGCTAAGCACAAACGACACGGTGCACGCACCGATCTTCAATAAAGTCACCCATGACAACATCGGTCGCCACGTCATCCACTTCGGTGGGCAGTTCGACTCCTACCTTTTGGTGCCACGAATTCCTGCAGTTGACCTCAGCTAAACGGACGTTCCACGTTCGACTGCCTACACTTGCAGAGTTGAGACGCGTCAAGAAGTAGGGTTACCCAACCACGTAGATCTTGTAGCAGCAGTACTGTGCAACAGAAGTCGCGCAACACAGTAGCGTTGCTTATTGCTAATGACACATTTAGATAGTGAGTCCGTGCCGCTCATACTCGAAACGACACCATTCACACAATCGACCCTCCCCGACTGAGCAATTGGTCCTAGATTTGACCTCACATGAACAAGGGCCACTCGGTCCAATTGAGGGAATCGACAATGAATAGACTACTAGTCAGGTGCCTGGCCCCAATAGCGCTGGTCGGCGCTATCGGCGCTCAGGCGGATCAACCAAGCATCGTATCTGCTGGATATGGTGACCCGATACTACCGGCGATAGCCAACTTTGCATTCTGCCGTGGCAACGCCGCCTCCGTCGGACTCGGCGGGCTGCCCGTCGTCATCAGTGAACCTGTCGATACGATGGGTGGCTATATGGGTGACGCGAATGGTCTCGATCCGAATGCGTTTCAGGTCACAGTGGGCGCAGAGGGGCGCCAAGTACGCCCTGTGTGTGCGACGTTGGCGCCCGCGGTTGACTCTAACGAGCGCAGAACTATTCTTTTGATCGGAGATTTTGGCATCGGTGGCAACAACGGTCCGACCGCCGTAAACATCGTCGGTAACGTGATGACCACTGAAGGCTCAAACCTCAGCGGTGCATCATTCGCTGAGGTCGCCGGGGTCAATGGTGGTCCCAGCCTAGTGATTGCCGAGTCATTCAATCCGCCACAAACCAATACATCGCAACTCGGTGATGGCACTCGCCTGCGATTCTGTCCGACAGATGGGACGGCCCAGATCGTCAAGCTAACCTTCTCCGGTGGAGTGACCGGGCCGCTCGGCGCACGGTTGCGGGATGACGACGCAGCGATGGCTGCCATCGAGATTCTGGCTATTGGCGCGAATGGTGAACGAAGCGTACTTCATCCATTTGCTTTGCGCGACGACGACAACGACAACCATCTTGATGCTTGTTTGGGTGCTGATGCGGTCGGCATGCGACTCGTACGTGCCCAAGTCGATAGTCATCACTTCTATGCGCCACAGAACGTACCCAACCCTGCAGCAACAGTCCGCATCGAACCAAATAGTGCACCACAGACCACGAGGGTCTCGCCATGATTATTTTCTTCGACAACCTGCTCGGTCGTGGTACGGCCGCGGCAGCGCTATTGTTACTGTTGACAGCATGCAGCTCTGGTAATAACGACGCTCCCGCAGATATCGCTGCACCGCCGGCCGACACACCGCCGATGACAGCCAGCGACGCGTTCGAGGAGTTGTATGGCCAAGGCATCGATCGCTACCTGGGCGTGTTTGCGCCGATGACAACGGAGCAACCAGCAACCGGTGTCACCACATACACATTTGATGGCAGTAGCGGTGGCCCCATGTGTTTCACGGGCAATACATTCGGAATGTCGACGCGTGACGGTACCGGATCCGAATTGATGATCTTTCTACAAGGCGGTGGCGTTTGCTCGCCCAATGGTTGCGAAGCGGTTGAGGCGGCGGAGCCATTGGTGCCACCAAACTTCGGAATCTTGAGTGCGCTGGATGCTAGCAATCCAACCAGCGATTTCAACGTCGCCTATCTACCTTATTGTGACGGGTCACTCTGGATGGGTGACCGCGAGGTTGATTCGGATGGCGACGGCAGCAGCGATCGCTTCTTTCGGGGCGTACAAAACCTGTCGGCCTCGTTAGATGTTATTGTGCGGGCTTATCCTGCACCGAGTAAAATTTTGCTGACCGGAAACAGCGCGGGCGGCTTCGGAACGCATCCAGCGCTGCCTTTAGTCAGAAAGCTCTATCCTGATGTTCCGATCGATCTCGTGAATGATTCCGGCGTTGGGATCAGTCGTGAAGGTGCGCAAGACATCCTCAACGACTATTGGAACGCCTGGCATTTCTATCCGGGAAGCTGCGAGACTTGTATTGGCGACGACGGAAACCTGACGGACTATCATCGATACCAGCTCGCCGAGGATGCCAACATGCGGATGGGTTTCATCAGTACCAAACGGGACGCGGTGGTCACAGTCGATAGTGGGTCACTGGACCAGGATACGTTTGAGCGCGAATTACTGGCAGCCATTGCAGAATTGAATGAGGCTTATCCGAATCGCTTTCAGAGTCTGATTGCGGACGGTGAAGGACACACGTTTCTGATTCGTAACTTTGACCAGGCTATTGCTGGCATCACTGTCAGGCAGTGGATGGCTGATATGCTGAGTCAAAGTGACAACTGGATTTCGCGCAGCGATTGAATCTCGAAGTGTTCCCCGCTATTACAACCCGTTTCACGCGTCGGCAACTCCAGGCGATCGTATTTCTACTGGTGTTGCCGGCCGCAAACTGGCTATTCGTTGTTTCGACGCTCTACGATATGGGCATCGGAACAACATCGATCGCTGCTCGTGCTGCGATTCGGCTCTGGTTGTTGTTCGGGTTTGCCTATCTGGCACTGCGTCTTGTTCAGTGGTTTTTTCCCTGGGCGCTAGATCCCGATCAATTCTGGCGTCAGCTTATGACGCATGTAGTTGTGGTGATGAGTATCAGTCTGCTTCTCGGATTGTCCGCTACGGCTCCGACCGCGTTGACCGACATGACAAACCTTGTCATGCCGCGTGTTTTTTTGGGCATGGAAATTGTCATCTACCTTGCAGTGCTATGGATGTTACGACAGCAGGAAATTCGTTTCGCCACAGCCAATCGTCTCAAGGAAGCGCAACTTCGTGTGCTGAAGTCTCAGAGCAACCCGCACTTCCTGTTCAATACCCTGAACCTGATTTCTGCAGAGATTTCATCGGATCCCGTTGCCGCAAAAGAAACCGTCTTTGATCTCGCTGACCTACTTCGCTGTAGTTTGAAGCTAGCTGAGCAGCCTGTCGTGACGCTCGATGAGGAGATGCGACTAGTCTCACTCTATTTGACGCTACAGCAACGTCGATTCAAGAACCGATTAGACTTCACAATCGATATAGACCCCAAGACACGGCGTCTGCTTGTACCTGCGTTACTTCTGCAACCTGTGATCGAGAACACCATCAAGTGGGCTGTCGCGCCTTATCCGAGCAAGGCGGCGATTGAGATCCGAACTTCCATCTCAGGGTCGGATTGGTCGATTACTATCAGCGACAGCGGCCCGCCCTTTGAGGTCAAAGATATCAATGAGGGAGACGGGTTTCGAATTCTTCGCGAGACCCTGGACCTTCAGTATGGCAGGCGATACACGCTAAGCCTAGAATCCACGCCCAATGGTGGAGAATTCAGGCTGAGGCTTCCGCTTGAACAGGTAGCACAAGGGACAAACGTATGAGTACCACTGGTAAACGCGTCTTGTTGGTCGATGATGAACCGGCTGCCATCGTCAACCTTCGTTCAGTCCTTGACGGCTTTGACGGTCTCGCGGTTATCGACGAGGTTGGCGACGGAGAGACCGCTATCCAACGCATTGTCGAGCACCGCCCCGATATTGTCTTTCTCGATATCGAAATGCCAGGTGTTAACGGCTTCGAGGTGGCAAAAGAAACAGCGCACCTCAAATACCAGTTGGTGTTCGTGACTGCGTATGGTCAATACGCTTTAGACGCGTTTGAAACGAATGCGATCGACTATCTGTTGAAACCCGTTCGACCTTCGGTACTGGAAAAATGCGTTCGCAAAATGCTGTTTCAGGAAGGACTCGTTCTCGAAGCGCTGGAGAAACAACCTTCTAGAAACTCCAACTTGGTATTGTCTGACGGTAAGGCGACCAGAGTGGTGAGTCTGGATCACATTTGTTATGTCGAGGGCATCGGCCGTTATCGGCGAGTGCACTTAGATAGCGATGGCGCCGGGACTCACAAAACAAAAACAATTATTTCGGACACCACGCTCGATGAATTCGAGGCGCAACTCCCCGACAGTCTTTTTATGCGGCTCCATCGCAGTTACATCATCAATCTCGAGAAACTTGTTCGCCTGTCCACCGAGCAGCGCAGACACGTTGTCAAAATCGCTGATGTCGACCCGCTGATACCTGTTTCGCGCAGCAAAGTGCGTACACTAAAAGCACTGATCTCAGTTTGATTCGCGTCATTCGCGGGAGCACCGCTCGTGTGCGTTGCAAGCCCACATGCCGCTAACCAGTTGCGTGAAGGCAGTAGGTCGCGACATTCATCATTGGTGTCAATCGAGAGGCTTGTTGGCAATCCAGACATAACGACTTCGTTCACATCAGAACATCTGTCGCACTTGCGCTTTTGCGAGCAGGAAGTGTGCGTCATGTGTACAAAGCGCTGCCGTATACTTGCGCAATTTCGGAAACGACGATGAAACACTGGAATGAAGTTCGCACGGCGGCAACGGTCGCTCGCAAAGGTACGGTGAGTGCCGCCGCACAAGAATTACAAATTCATCGAGCAACAGTCAATCGACATATTGAAGTGCTGGAATCCGAACTTGGCGCCAAGCTATTTCTTCGTTCCGCACGCGGCTACAAACCCACAGATCTCGGTGATGCGCTACTGAGAATCGCGGATACGACCCATTCGCAGTTCGCCGAGTTGAATCGAATTGCACAGGCGGATGCTGGCTCCCTGCAGGGCGTTTTGACCGTCGCGACGGTCGACATGCTCGTGCCAAGAGTTTTACCTGCTATCGACCGCTTCTTAGCAGAAAATCCGAGTATGAACGTGCAACTGAACTCTGGGCCCATTCCTGTCAGGTTAGAATTCGGTGAGGCGGATATCGCTTTTCGGGTTGGACGTAAGCCAACAGATCCAGACTACATCGCCGTCCCGTTTGGCGACTACTCCATTGGGCTCTTTGCCTCCAAGACTTACGTTGACCGTCGGGGCATACCTACGCATCCTGACGACTTGGCGTCCCATGACTTTATAACACCAATAGATGGGAGGGTCCTAGATGCACCGTTCATGCGTTGGCTGTCGACACGCATTCCCAACAATACTATGCGATTGGCGTGTGATGATTGGCCCGGCGTAATGCGTGCGGTTATCGCAGGCGTCGGTATTGGCTTTGTCCCGCATAGTCTCGTAGACGAGAAAGATGACTTAGTTGAAATTCACTGGCCACAGAAGAACTGGACTGTCAAAGCGTGGCGTGTGACCCACGTCGATTTGCATCGGTCAGCGAAAGTGAAGCTCTTCCTAAAAGTTGTATCTGACCTCTCTTAGGTTGGATGGCGGCCCGTCTCAACAACCTGTCATGCGGATAGTCCTTACCGCATTTTCTCTGGCTACCTGGGCTAAACCGCAGTTGCTATCCAGCGCTGTTCGCTATGGTGAGGATTCGAGTCTCTCCCGTTGTCACTGAGATTGAAATCGCGCGCGGCAAGCACCAAATGTTTCTTGCTGCTCGCTTCAACCACACTGCAACGAAACCGTAATGCAGCCTTAGGCACGCCATCCTCAAGCGCGTCAATGCGTTGTAAAACTTGATGGGCGCCGTTAGTTGGCTGCACCTTCGGGATTCACTATAAAAAGCTTCGACAGGCAGTCCAAACCTCTCAACTTGTCCAAAAGTCACATCTACGCACAAACCCTGCGCTTTTTTGCGTCTACTGATCGATTCACAAAACTGCTATCCCTAATGATGCAGACCAACAATTAGGGAGAGCAACGATGGTAATCACCAGATCGCGATTCGGTGCACTGTTCGCAGCGGCGCTACTTACGATAGACGCACTAGCCGGTGTAGCGACGATAGAAGCATCTTCGACCACTGAGAAAGCACATATGCCACGGTCTCTTTCGATTCTTGAATTCGGTGGCCCTAACGTATTGTTCGCCGCCGACCAAAAGCAAAACCGGATCTATGCATTTGAGATAGAGAATATACCGGACTCGACACGCAACTTGGATATCACTCCCTACAACCTTGTTGGGTTCGGATCGCAGCTAGCTCGCTATTTGGAAACGGACCCGCTCGGAGTCACCTACCACGACCTAGCGGTTCATCCGGTCACTAAAGTGGCGTTTCTATCCATCACCGTCAAAACGGAAAGTGGCCCTCGTTCCGAACTTATTCTGGTGACACCAAAAGGGGAAATCCGATCCGTTGATTTCCGGAAGCTACCTTTCTCAAGTGTTCCTATTGGCGAGACGCCGGATAGCGACGTCACATTCTGGCGCGATATCCCGGCTGCAGCACTGTCGGTAACCGATTTCGAATTCGATGACGGGATTCTGTATATCGCTGGCCTGTCCAATGGCGAGTTCGCGTCTACGCTACGGCATGTGCGTTACCCATTTGAAGACAGTGTAGAGATGACAAGCATAGAGATGTTTCATACGGCGCATAACCAAAACGAAACCCGTGCACCGATTCGAGCAATGTCTATCGCGACAGTCGATGGTCGAAAAACGCTCATTGCTGCTTACACGTGCACACCATTGGTCACTATACCCGCTAGCGACCTCAGCGATGGTGCACACGTTGTCGGAAAAACGATCGCCGAGCTCGGATACGGCAACACGCCGCTAGAGGTTCTCACGTTGACCGCCTACAACATGGAGCGGCAGCCGGAGGAATTTGTACTGGTGATCAATCGCGAGATGGGTGCAAATCTGATCCAAATGGAGAGTCTGGCAAAAGCCCCGGCACTCAATCAGGCATTTTCTGGATTGGGTGACACGCTGGGGGCTCACGGCACTCAAGTCCCTTTCGCCGGTACGTTACAGGCGGACGATCAAGATCCACAACAAATCCTGCTGTTGCGGAGGAATATCGATACAGGCGATGTGGATCTAATTTCTTCTATGAAAGGCGTCTATTTTCGACTTTCGGACTTCGTCTCTGAGTATACGTTTCCGGACTATCAGTACTCGAAGAGTCAAGAGGGAACGCAGAAGTTTCATAACATGATCAAACCCATTGAGGGATACGCTGACTTGGTCATCAAATAGAAAAACGCAATTGTAAGTCAGGAGGTGCCAGCATGTTCATACTGATACTCAATACGATTGTGAGTCTTTTCTTGTCAGGACAGCTCACGTTCTTGGAAGGGCAAACTTGTACGACAAAGCAGCAGCCAAGGGTCGCGGACTTGTATCCAAGAGCGACAGTGTTGCCCAAGAACCTTCTGCGATTTTATGTGTACTTCGATCACGCAATGGATAGCGCTTCGTCGGCTGGTCAAATAGAGATTCGTACTTCCTCAGGAAAAGTCCTCGACGAACTTTTGCTGCAGAGTCGCGCTCCGCTTTGGTCCGAGGACGGGCGTCGACTGACACTGATTCTGGATCCCGGCCGCATCAAGACCGGACTATCGCATGCACACCAACCTGACTCAGGATTCAAAGTAGGCGAAGAGTTCACTCTCGTCATCGGTCAAGGCTTCACTACCGAGACCGGTTGCGAAATGGCAGCTGTCTTTGAGCATCAGTTCTTCATCGCCCGCGCTGACACGACGCCACCGAATCCAAAAAATTGGGCCTTGAACACGCCGAGCGCCATGTCGCGGGATCCACTGACGGTTTCCTTCAAGAAGCCGCTCGATCATCTTTCATTGGCATACCGCATAAGGGTAAAGACCATCACAGGTCAATCGATTCCCGGCGCGATCTCGCTTGGCAAAGACGATGAACAATGGATCTTCACTCCCTCGGAGGTATGGGCGGAAGGCCCGTACAACCTAGTGATCGACTCTCGTCTCGAGGACCTTGCAGGAAACCGACCCACTGGCCTGTTCGATGCGCCGGTCGGACAAAGGAGTACGCGTGGTGCGAGCGCGGCACCGCTCCAATTGGCCTTCAAGATCGATCACCCCTAGAAAGCAACCCCACGCTCCAATTAACTCTCGTACGCAACGCTAAGGAAAATCATGATCACGACACAACTACGTCTCAAAGAAGGTCTGCGATATTGCCTTCCGTTACTTGTCGTAATACTGCCCTGTGGGAAGACATTTGCGTCAGAGCCATCAGATTTCGCACGGTCGGCGAACAGCCCGGTCGCTCGAGTAAGCTACACGAGCCATACGTCGGGACGACCGCAACACGAGACGCTGAATGCCCCGGTGAATCGACCACCAGGCACTGTTGAATGGAGTGCTGCCATCGCGTACACCGATGGCCAGATCTTCAACCCAGCGACTGGCAAAATGGATCGCGTTCGGCTTCGCAGTTATCAAGGTCATGGGACGGACCCGGACGTACCTTTTGTTCCGCCAGCGGTGTTTCTGCGTCCAGGCGATACATTCTTGCTGAACCTCGAGAACAAGTTGCCTGAGGACGATCCGTCGTGCATCGATCGTGGCGACATCAATATTCCACACTGCTTCAACACAACCAATATGCATGTGCACGGGTTATGGGTGAGTCCGGCTGGCAACTCAGACAACGTACTCCTCAGTCTTGCGCCCGGCGCGAAATTCACCCACGAATACAATATTCCGGCCGATCATCCAGCAGGTACGTTTTGGTACCACCCACACACGCATGGTTCGACGGCGCTTCAAGTCAGTAGCGGCATGGGCGGTCCGCTGATCATCCGCGGAGAGCGACTGCCGGGTCCGAATCACAGAGGTGATATCGACACCTTGCTGCGGACGACTGAAGGTGCTCCGATTCCCGAGCGAATCCTCACTCTTACGCAAATTGCTTATGCATGTGGTCCACGACGAGAGGATGGCTCTATTGAAGTCAAAACCGATGCGGACGGGTTTTGGGTTTGTGACGAAGACGATGTCGGAATGGTCGAAGGCTACAATCAGTTTGGGATGTTTGAAGACTTCGATACGCCTTCAGGCATTCCGGACATACGCATTCGTTGGGAAGTCTCGGGCCGACATACAGCGATTAACGGCCGCGTCATCCCGATGATTGAAGAAGTAGAAGCGGGAGCGGTCGAGCGGTGGCGGCTGATCCAGGCCGGGGTGAGCGGATCTGTGTCTGTGAGTTTTCGTAAGTTCAGCGGCAACCCAGAGAGTCTCGACTACCAAGGTGGAAGTACAGAGGCGAGAGACGCGTTTGTTGGTGACTTGTGTACCGGTCCCGAAGTGGATCAATTCTCCATAGCGCTCGATGGCCTCACTCGATCTCGGATCAACGTTCAACAACGTACGATTCTTCACCCCGGCTATCGAGACGACGTACTCGTCGCATTTTCGGAGCCCGGAATCTACTGCATCATCGATAACGACGCGCCGAAGCACGAGAACATTAGAATGCAAGCAAAGCAGAGACAGCTGCTTGGATTTGTCCGTGTCACCGGCTCCGAGAGTTCGTTTGATCGATCAGCAACGACGGAGTTCGTTCAGTCATTTCTCGTAGAGGCTGCGAGCCAACACATGCCGAAATCCGTGCGTCGAACTATCGTGGACGATCTTTCCGGGAAAATCATAGGTCTTGCCGCATTCGTTGCACACGAGTCCTTGCTGGATCGAGAGCTTGATAGCCGTCAAACGCTGGGCTTCGATACGATCCTCGTGGAGGATGCGCCGAAAAACGAGTTTGTCGTTGGCGAACTCGAATTCCTAGCAGATGGTCGGCCTAAGTTAATCAATGCATCAGAATTCGCGCTCGGACGAGTCGATCGAACGCTAACGCTTGGAAACATTGAGGAGTGGACGCTCGCGGCTTTTACAGAAGGCCACCCATTTCACAAACATGTCAATCCCGTTCAGATAGTCAGCATCGTTGACCCCGATACTGGTATCGACGTAAGTAAGTTCGATTCGGGCTCTGTGTACGCAGGCCTGTCTGGGCAATGGAAAGATACGGTGTTTCTGCCCACCAATCTCTTTGGCGTGCCTTATGTCGTCACTGTGCGAACTCACTACCGTCGTTACATCGGTACATTCGTACTGCATTGTCACATTCTCGACCATGAGGATTTCGGAATGATGCAAGTGCTAGAGGTAAAAATGCCCGATGCGTCGAGTGGTCGTAGTCACAATGCTCATGGCCATTAGTGGGCGGCAACAATAGTGACTAAACAGAAAGACGCTTTGATGGGATCACGCCGGAGACATTTGCGGCGTTCCGACAACTACCACGCCTTAGCGGTTCTTACCGTATCTACAACGATGCTGTGTTTTGATATCGCGCATGCAGACAATCTTGAATCGCTTGCCGATCGATTGGAGTCGTTGGAAGCCGAACTCGAGGAACAGGCTTCGGAAATCGAGCGGCTGAAGACGAAGCTAGCAAAGGCTGAGCAATCACAGTCGCTTGTCAATGTGAGTGAGGCAACAGCGAACGCGGTTGAGGATAACGTTGTCAATATAGAAAGGTCGAGAGCGCCAACGGGACGTTTTCCTGACGCAGCGATTATCACGGCGGGTGACTTTGAAGGAGCGATAAAGATCCCGGATTCTCAGGCTTCTGTGAAGATTGGCGGGTTTGTCCGACTGGACGGGAGCTACGATTTTGATAGCCTCGGTTTCCAGGATGTTGTCAATCACAGACGTATTCCACTCGATGGCACGCCCGAGGATGGCGCGCAGCAGTCCCGTTTTCATGTTCGTAATAGTCGCTTCAATATTGATTACCGCCGCCCAACGGAAGCCGGTCAGATTCGAGCATTTCTTGAGTTTGATTTCTTTGGTGGTGGCAACGAATTCATCAACAACTATGAAGTTCGGATTCGGCATGTTGCCGCGAACCTGGGGAACTTCTTTGTAGGGCAATGGTGGTCTCAGTTCACGGATATCGCTGCTAGTCCCGAAACCGTTGATTTTGGTCCGCCGCTGGGCCAGCCTGTTCTGCGAAACCCTGGCATTCGATGGGCGAAGAGTCTTGACGCAGAAGGAAGCTGGCGCGTTGGTGTTGGTATCGAGAATCCCGGAGGTGATCTCACTGATTCCCAAGACCAGTTCGCTTCCGACTCGGTACCGAATTTTACCGGGTTTGTTGAGTCCAGGCAGAGTTGGGGGAGAATAAGATTGGCCGGATTGGCGTTGCAATTGGATTCTGATACCGACACCGCGTTGACAGGTGGATTCAATCTAACCGGTCGAGTAAACACGCCGTGGCTTTCAGCTAAAGATAACCTTGTCTTCGGAGTCTCAGGTGGCAAAGGCTTTACGCACTACTATTCGGTCTTCGCAGGCGCCGGTCTAGAAGGTGTCATCAATTCAAACGGCGACGTGGAAACGACTGGCATTTTGGGCGGGTATGTGGGTTTTCAACATTGGTGGTCGGAGACCTTACGATCAACAGTGGTTGCCAGTGCGATTGAGTTGGACGCGCCCGACGCATCAGTCGGCAGCGCATTCGATAGTGGCGATCGCTATCGGATCAACTTAGTATGGTCGCCTAGCGAAGACGTAACGCTGGGATTCGAGTTCAACCATGCCAACCAAGAAACCTTTGATGGCCGCAACGGTAATGGCAGTCGACTGAACGCCATCGCGCAAATCGACTTTTGACCGATGGGTTCAACACGAGCTGTTACCGGGCAGTTTGAGAGAAAATGAATTCACCTAGTCTGATGCAGGTTCCGTAAACAACCGGATCAAACGCCAAAAGACCCTTAAAGGGTTGTACAACAATATTGGAATAACTCTGTCATCCGTCTCCGGATAATCATTACTTATTCGCTTTATTTGGCGTATCAAGCCTAAGGTTTTTTTCAATACCTGTACGTCGGCGATGCGTAGGTCATGCTCTGTCGCTTAAAGCCGTGCTGTCATCGCGATTGTTTGACGGCCAGAAAGCAGATGACGACAGCACGATGGCTGTCCCTGAAAAGATGGTCATCAGCGTGCCCGGCATGAAGTGCACATGCCCACCGAGATCAAGAAACAGGAAGTAGCCGACGTCCAACAGACCACCGACCATCGCCGTGACCCATATTGCGGTCTTGTTGCCACGCCAGATCCAGATCGCGCCCAGCAGGGTTACCACCCCGCCCCACAGAAGGTTCCAGCCGTGTTGGTTCAAGATCGCACCGACAGCGGCATGGTAAGTGTTTTCGAGAAGCTCCGGTGGCACTGCATCGGCGATCGCCTGAAAACCAGCTGTGGCTGGTTTTGCCAGCACCAGCGCACCTGCAATGGTGTGGACCAAGCCCCAGATCACCCAAAGTATCGATGCAGTTCTGAGCATCAGAGTCACAGCAGGTTGCTTCATCTACGTTCTCCCATGTTGGTGTCGCCACAAGTGTCAACGAAACACACGCCAACTCTTGTATCGAATCAGTCGCGTTATTACCGGTGTCATGCGTTGGCCGAGACGAGTCGACGCAACGGTTTGGGTGTTGGCAACTCGGTGGTTGTTAATTCCGTTTAGCGTGCATCAATCGTTTATGCCGTGATAGAGCGCGAATCGTGCATACCCCGTGCGCTGATGCAACACGACGCTAATCGGCTTGCGGCATATGGCCGGTGGCACGAAGACTGTTGATAAACGCTTGTACTTTGGCGCTACGGTGCGTGGCGCCGTGGGTAACGAGCCATAAGCGCGTGTTCAGTGCTCGATTGGGTGCGTGTACGACCGCTATATCCTGAAGCACCGCGGCCTGTGTTTCTGGCATGAAGCCGACACCGATACCCGCCATGATCGCCTGCAGCCTGCTATGAAAACTCTCACTTAGGAATGCATACTTGATCGGGGAGACGTGTTTTTCTAACCAAGCATACGGCCCCACTGGTGTCGAGCGCCCGATACCAACGTAGCGAAGACGGGATAACTCTGCGATGGAATGGGTTGCACCGTTCTTGTCGATATAAGACTGATGGGCGTACAGGCCAGTGGTCAATGGTTTCAACGGGAGCACGACGTAATCAGGATCAACGGGTTTCTTGCCAGCGCGAATGGCAACGTGGGCTTCGCCGTATTCGAGCTTCACTGCCCTGCTCGTGACTAGTGAGCGAACCGTCGACTCTGGATTTTCTGTCAGGTAGTGCCGGATCGCCCCATCGAAGGTTTGGCAAACCACATCGACGGTCGAGACGATGAGCTCACCAGCGACGCCCGGTGTGCGTGAGTGCGCGCGGCCGAGAAACTGCTTGAGCTGATCTTCTGTCGCTTCTGCAACGCGTAACAGATCCTCACCTGTCTCCGTGAGGGAGTATCCGCGGGGATTACGAAAAAAGACTTTGCTACCGAGCTCCGCCTCGAGCGTATCGATATGGCGAATCACGGTTGCGCGATGTACGCCGAGGCCATGCGCGGCCGCCGTGATAGTGCCAAGTTTGGCGACCATGTAGGCCGTCCGGATCTCATTCCATTTGTCCACTGCAGCTCCATTTTGAGCGAGAGCATAAGAAGATTGAGTTTATGCCGCAAATTTGCGACGACACAAGTGCAAGTTGGTCAAAGGTCAGAAGATTCCTACCGAATCACGATCTGGTGGCCTTTTGTCACCGCATTTCGAAAATGGGACGCGCTACAACGTTTCTGATCGAGTTCGAACTAGAAGCGCATAGTCCGGACTAGGTCATAGTGGACCGTCGCATGGCGTGCGGTCTCCCCGATGTCAGCATATAACCGGTGGGGATGGGTATTGCTCTGCACGCAGTGTGCGCGACGATTCGTTATCTCTCAACGTGTCGCGACGTTAACCTGACTTTTGCTTCAGACTTTCAATAAACGATGCATCGATCCAGAGGATGTTCGCGCTGGGGGTTTCACTGTCGAGGTCGATAGTCTGGAACAGGAAGTACTTGCCGTCCGGCGTGACACTGCCATAGGTGTTGTCGTGCTCGTCATTGACCCGATCGCCCATATTGATCGCGGGCCCCCAGCTGCCGTCATCCTGGCGAAAACTGATATACAAATCTCCACCGCCAAAGCCGCCGTCACGCTCACTGTCCCAAATCAAATAGCGCTCGTCTGGCGCAATGAAAGGGTGCGCTGTCCACTCGCCCGAGTTAATAACTTCTGAAAACGGTTGTGGCGATTGTCGTTCGCCATCGATAACCGTTGAGTAGCGTAACGTACCGGTCTCATCCCGTTCATCGAAGACGTAAGTCCCGTTTCTCGAGGCAGTCAATCGCATGATCGGAATAGTGTCGTACGGCGCGCCCAACGACTTCGGTTCGGACCATCCGCCGTTTGTGCGGTCCCTAAAATGATTACCGACGTGCATCGTAATGCCATCAGGAGAGATGAATACTTCACCATCACCCGTCGTGATTTCTTCCGGCTCACTCCACGCGCCGTTCCTGTAGTGGATCACGTAGTTACTGGATGGTTCACCGAGAACCTGTCGCAAAAAATAAAAGGTCTTCATGTCGTGACCAAACGCCCCTTCGACTTCGAGATGGTTGGTCGACACCAAACCGGGTGCGAAAGGTGCTGCCACAATGCCCGGCGGCTGCAACACAGTGTAGGGCATCTCGGGTGCGGAGGCTGTTGGCTTGGAGCATGCAGAGATCAGATAGATCGCTGTCATCGCTAGGAGCTTCTTTGATCGGCTACGCCGTATCCGATTGCGAGTGACCCAAGTCATTGCGCCGTCTGCGCTTCCAGCGCGATCGGCGGATTGCGCTTGGCCAATAGTTCGTACCGCCGCAGCATTCGCCAGACTTCGGTATCTTTGCAGCCTTTTTCGCCGATGATCCGAGCAACATCCTGTTTGGCGTCTACAGCCAGTGCTGCAAGCTCCGGCGCTGACGTCGCTTCGGAAGACGCGACCACCGCTTCTGCCCGACCTTTCGCATACGCGAAATTCTGTGCGAAGCGGTCCTGCCATTGGCTCACATCTTTATCGCAGAGCGTCGCCGCCTCTTCTGACCGAACATGATCGAGATAGATGAATTCCGGCTCCATGCGGTAGCGGGTCTTCTCGACCGCGTAGAGTTCGAAGCCCATGTAGGCCACGACAAAAATCAGGAAAAACAATGCGCCGGGTTTCATGACCTCATTCTAGGCCAAAAGGTGATCGAACTGAATTTGTCCCTTGTCCGTCACTCACGCATACTCGGCGCGGGTACTTGCTCGGGGTTTTCAGCGTGTCCAAAACCAAGGTCCGCCGAATCGCTATCGGCTTTTTCATCCTCTATGCGTTGGCGGTCATCTGGCCTGTCACAACCTGGTTTCGCGATGCGGAGCCATTCGTTTTCGGTTTGCCGCAATCGCTGGCGTGGCCGATCGCCTGGATACTGCTGGGTTGGGCGATGTTGTTAGTCCTTGATCACTTCGAGAACAAGAGCGAATAGTGGATCAATGGCTCGTAATCACGGCCATGATTGTGGCCTATCTGGTACTGACGCTATGGGTGGGCCTGCGCGCCGGGCGTCGTGCATCCGCGACGGTGGATGGCTTCGTGGCCGGCGACCGCAACTTTGGCTTTCTGGTCATGTACTTTGTCACCGGCGCGACCGTGTTTTCGGCGTTCGCGTTCCTCGGTGGACCCGGTTGGGCATACTCGCGAGGGGCCGCGGCGTTCTACATTCTCGCCTACGGTGTGCTCGGCATGGCGCCGTGGTACGTGATCGGGCCAAAAGCCGCGCGAATCGGTCGGCGTTTTGGGCAAGTTACTCAAGCACAGTTTCTGACGGGTCGGTTCAATTCTCGCGGCTTGTCTTTGCTCATCGCACTGATCAGCATCGCCGCACTGATTCCTTACATCACCGTGCAGATGCGCGGTGCCGGAATCGTCATCGAGGCCGTAACCGATGGCCGCGTGCCGTTGTGGGCGGGCGCGGCCGTTGCCTACGGCATCGTGCTGGTCTACGTCTTGGTCAGCGGCGTCAGCGCCGTCGGGTGGACCAACACGATGCAAGGCGTATTCATGATTGTCATCGCGTGGAGTCTGGGCTTGTATCTACCGCACGCGCTGTATGGCGGCGTCGGGCCGATGTTTGAGGCGATCCAGAGTCAACGTTCCGAATTGCTGGAGTTGCCTGGTTTGACCGCAACTGGCGCGCCGTGGAGCTGGGCCGGCTACTCGAGCGCGATCCTGATCAGCGCGGTGGGCATCACGATGTGGCCCCATTTGTTCATGAAGGCATTTACGGCCCGCGATGAGCGCATCATTCGACGCACAGTTGTGTGGTTTCCAACGTTTCAATTGTTTCTGGTGCCGGTGTTCCTGATCGGTTTTGCGGGTGTGTTGTTTGTCGATGCGTTGCCACGACCCGACTTCATCCTGCCACACCTGATTCTCAATGTGGATCTGCCGGTTATCGTGATTGGCCTGTTTTGCGCCGGCGCGCTGTCTGCGTCGATGTCCACCGGCGATGCGTTGATTCATGCCACGGCATCCGTGGCTGTTGAAGACGGGCTTCGTCCGTTCGTCACACTGAACGAGCAACAACAGCGCCTGATGATCCGCATCCTGATCGTCGTGTTCGGGGCCATCGCCTATTTCTTCGCGGTTGCGGATGGCGTCTCATTGGTTGTGCTTTTGCTGACCTCCTACGGCATCATTGCTCAACTCGCTCCCCCGGTTGTTGCAGCATTGTTCTGGCGACGGGCAACGACAGCAGGGGTGATCGCCGGACTACTGGCGGGTGGTACGACCACCTTGCTATGCTTTTTCTGGCCCGGTATTAAACCGATCGCGTTGCACGAAGGTCTCTACGGGCTGATGGTCCATGTACCGGTGCTGGTATTGGTCTCCAGGCTGACGATGGCGCAGGATGACGCGCATGTTGAGGCCTATACTCACCCGCCGGCCGCGGAATAATCAGGACGACATCGATGAGTACTCCGAGCTCGACAGAATTGCTGACCACGCTCGTCGCGTTTCCGACGGTGTCGCGCGATTCCAATCTTGCGTTGGTCGATTGGGTTGAAGCCTACCTGCAACCCTTCGACGCACGTTGCCGGCGCACTTGGAACGAAGGTCACGATAAAGCCAATCTGTTTGCGGCGATCGGGCCGGACGCGTCGGGCGGGGTCATGCTGTCGGGTCATACCGATGTGGTCCCGATCGATGATCAGGGCTGGCATACCGACCCGTTCGCGGTGACGCAACGCGACGGGCTGCTCTACGGCCGCGGCACGGCAGACATGAAAGCGTTCTCCGCCGTGTTTCTATCGCGCCTGGCGACGATTGATGTGTCCAGCCTCAAAAAGCCACTGTATTTGGCAATGACCTATGACGAGGAGGTTGGCTGTCTTGGGGCTAAACGCATGATCGATGATGCGCTGGCGCATTTTCCTAAACCGGCCTACGCCATCATTGGCGAACCCACGACGATGCAGATCGTCCGGGAACACAAATCGATCAATTCGTTTCGCACGGTCGTGACAGGCCAAGCCGCGCATTCCAGCCAACCGCATCGGGGTGCCGGTGCTATTCTGGCTGCTGGCAGGATCATCGAGTATCTCGACCAGTTGGGTCGTTCGCGACGCGCCTCCCCCAGCAACACGGGTTGCGAGCCGCCGTGGACGACCGTGCAGGTGGGTACCATCCAGGGTGGTACGGCGGTCAATATTCTGCCGTCGCACTGCGAGTTCGTTTGGGAGTATCGCAGCCTGCCCGGCGAAGATACTGAGTTGGTTCTCGCCGCCCTGCAGCAATTTATTGAATATGACGTGTTGCCGGACTTGCAAGAGTTCGCGCCATCCGCCGCCGTCGAGACCAGGGTGTTGGCCAGAGTCCCCCCGCTGTTGCCCGACGCGGACACCACGGCGGAGCAGTGGGTGCGGAGTTTGGGTGGTGTACGCGATGGCGGTACCGGCGCAGTATCGTTTGCGACCGAGGCTGGCATTTTCCAGAATGCGGGCATCAGCAGTGTCGTCTGCGGCCCAGGTTCGATCGATCAGGCGCATCAGCCGAACGAGTTCATTGATCCGGCGGAACTGGTGCGCTGCGAAGCGATGGTCGATGATGTACTAGCCTATCTCTGCAGTTAGGAATACGAGAAAGAGGGATCGAGCAGTGGTGATCTGGATCGCGCTCGTCGTGTTTTTGGTGCCGTTGGTGTACGCGATCGATGCCTCGCTGCGGCAGAAGCGTCAACGCCTCCGCGAGCTTGAGCGAATTGAGCAACGCCTGGCCGCTAAGGATGACAGCGCTGAACGCGAAGACCAGGGTCGCCAACAAGATGATTGATGCGACCTTACGTCTGTGAGAGCTTTTTGGGTAGCTTTCGAGTCCAGATATGATTGGCGGTAAACTGACGTCACCGCCAGCCGCTGTCATCGTCTAGTTTTGGGTTTCAACATCCCTTGGAGGCCATTATGTTTGTCAGGGTTCTGAGACAGCGTTTTCGACTCTCACAGGAACAGCTTGCCGAGTCATCGGGCTTAAGCTTGCGGACGATTCAGCGCGTAGAAGCCGGCCACCGAATCAGCTATGCGTCGTTACGCGCTCTAGCCGAAGTCTTCGAAGTGGATGTGGATCAACTCGAGATGGAGCTGTACGCGATGCATAAAACCGATGGAGACTACAGAGAACTGCCGCTATGGGTGCGGTTGGTGTTGGGCCGTGGCTGGGTATCGTCCAGTCGGCGCGAACTGATATTTACAGAGCTCATTATGGTGTGTCTTGGCGTGCTGTTAGTCGGCGTATCGATCGCGGATAGATTTTGGTCGTTGATCGACGACCCGAATCGCTCTGCGCTATACACGGGTATGCTGATGTTTGTGTTCGCGTATCTGACATCGCTCTGCATTCGGGTGGGTGACAAATATGCCGCTTGGCCACTGCTTGGTCATACCCAGCCTCGTAAGTTTTTTGGTAAGTCTGAACCCGACTAAGGGGACGCAAGACCACGTCCGAAGGAATGTCCAATCGGTTGCATACGAAGCAACTGTGGGACAGGTGCCGTAGAGATGGCAGTTATCTAGCGTTACGTAGAGTAAGGCGACAAAAAGATCGCCGGTGTTGTGAGGAGAAAAACGATGCGTCGATGGGTACCGATACTGGTCTTTCTACTGGTCATCGCCGTGTTGCTGACGTTTGTGCAGCAGACACCGGAGGTCCGGTTTTCGGGCATCGTCGTTGATCCGAGCGATACACCGATTGCGGGCGCGCGGGTTCAGGTTGGTGATGATGCGACACTAACCGACGCCGCCGGCTATTTCGAGATCAGCGGTGCTACGCTTAAGACTGGCAGATACTTGTTCAATGTTCGTAAGACAGGATATGGCTTGCTGTCTCGCCGTTATTCTGTGCCAAGACTCGATGGTCGATGGGTGCTAACGCCCGGCACCATACAGGAGTTCCCGCCGGATGCGCCTATCGGTCTCGCGGATGACAATCCCGGGTGTGCGCCGGCGGAAGCGCTTCGCGCGGATTTCCCAGCCTACCCGAGACGTGCCCTACCCCGATTGTCGACAAGTCTGAGCGATCCGCAAGATCGCGCCGAAGTCGCCAACACGTTGCAGTTCTTGTTCGGCGGGCCAGCGTGTAGTCCGGGTGCGCGTGTTGAAATTCCGGCGGGCTCACTGGTCGATAGCAATGGTGCGCAGCCAAAGACAGCGGTAACAGCCACAGTGGCTACCGTGGATCGCTATGCTCCCGACGCGATGGCTGGCGAGGGTGATGTGGTCAACGATGCTACTACCTCGCGTATCGAATCGTACGGTGCAGTCACTGTCACGATGGAGTCCGGTGGACAACCGCTGCAACTGGCGCCGGGAAAGACGGCGCGCATCTCGGTGCCGGTACATGCTACTCAGCGTGGTGACGAACTGCCTGCATCGATTCCTTTTTTACTCTACGACGAGACGCAAGGCATCTGGACGACGCATGCGACCGCTGAGCTCGACAAAGCGTCACAAAGTTATGTGGCCACAGTCACTCACCTTTCAACCTACAACACCGACCTCGTCAAAGACGATCAAACCTGCTTGCGCATCAATGCCAACCCGCTCGCCGAGGAAGGGATTGAAGATTTCGAGCTTGATGTGTTCTTCCCGGTTAGCAGCGGCGCGCCCGAGTATCGCAACTTCTCGATCACCTACGATGATGAGAACAACGACAATCTGCACGCGATCATCAATCTTCCGAGCTCTGTTGTTGTGACCTTGGTCGCCAGCTATCGCGACGGCGACAACGTATTGCCCATTGGCATTTATGCCACCAACACGGGCGGACCGATGCCCGAGAACGTGCCGAACGATCCGCCGTATCCGTATGCTGTGTGCAGCAATGTAGTAACGATCGAACCGCCCGCCACGGGAGAGGAGCCGGCTGCGCTGCAACTGAATGGCAGCGCACCGCCGGGCAACGTGCGCCCTTGGCATACTTATATTCTAGTCAAAGACGATGACATATACCCGGTCGGTAGTGACGTGCTGTATGCCTTTGGTCTATTCGACACCGGTGCGGATCGTGTTGTTATTCCTACTATAGATGCCCAAGAAGTTTGGAACATGCCGACGACTGGCCCAGAGGGCTTGGAGGCTAGTCGGGTGTCTGTACGAGTGAGTGGTCTGGCGCGGATCAATCCGGAGTCACTGCTGGCGCCTGGGTTCAATGAGGACTTTCCCGCGGAACTGGAAGTGAGTGATATCGCGCTGCGCGTCGATTTTAACGCTCGAATCCCGTTGATTGGGACGCCAGTGACGAATGCGGCCATCGTGGAGATCAAACCATACACAACCGTGACTCGTGGACCGTATCCCTTCCAGGACCAAAACGGTGATCCGTTTGTAATCGAGGGCATGGACCTTAAGTTCCTTGATCCATCAGATGAGCTGCCAACGTCGCAACTATCTTTCGAACTTGAGCCTATAGAGAGAAATATAAATTCTTCTGCGACGATAGCGCCGATTCCCGCTTTGCGTAACGTGATCTTCGAACACGAGGATGCACAGTTTAGTGATATTGCCAACGAGAATAGGTTTCTGTTCGATACCGGGACGCAGTTCACCATCATCGGGCCAGCGATCATAACGGCGCTCGGTCTTGAGCAGTCGGATGCTGCCTACGATTGTTTCTCTGATCGACCCGGTAATGAAGGATTCATCATCGACCGTTTGGAATTCGCAGATCGCGATAATACCAGTCAGAAGTTTCGCGTTGCCGCTGCACTGGTATGCGCAGATTTCAATGACAATATCATTGTCTTATCGTTTACACCGGACGAAGATTTGCCACGGAAATTTGACGCTGTGATCGGCATGGCGCCGTTCATCAATACCGATATGTTGCTACACGGGCCGGAGGGTTGGTTGGGCATTAGCCCGCCTGAGCAATAACCTAAGCGCGGGTTTAAACCGATGCTGCTTTGGTTATCACTCACCGTGTTCTTGATCCCGCTGGTCTACATACTGAGCTTCGGGCGACGCGCCAGCGGGCGGCGTGACAGGCGCGCTCGTCAGCGCGAGTTGGAACGCATTCAACAACAGGTGGCAGCTAAACAGCAACATCAGGACGGCGACACTGACAACTAGTGGCCAGCTTGTGTGCATTGACGTCCGCAGGCAGATCGTCCTAGCAATCAAAGTGGCGTCAGTGCCTAGAACTTCCCGGAGTTACCCCAGGTGTCGCGAGGGCCGATCACTTCCTCGTTCATCCAATGTTCGGCGATTCGGTTGTTAGCGATCCGATAAATATCGAACACGGCGATGTCTTCGCCCTTGGCATGTCGCTTTCCATACGTCACCGCAAAGTCGCCATCAGCCATAATCTGAAACAACATCTCATAGTCGCCGCACTGGTCGGATTTCAACCATTCGCTGAGTCCCGAGCGCCCCGCTGCAATCGTGCCGGCGTGTTGCATCAGATCTTCGGCAACAAAGTCAGGCAGTTTTGAGAGGTCACGGGCTTGCAACACCTGCTTCGTGTATTCAAGCACCAGAGACTTAGTGCCGGTTGCGTTCGTACTGTTATCGGCAACTCTGTTGCCGCCCACCATGTCGTTCCCAGAGGGCGTAGCCGGAACATACTCGGCAATCGTGTCCCAGTGTTCGAGAATCAAGCCATCGTCGTCGGTGTAAAACAGATCGGTCGTGACCCATTGTGCCGTGCCACCATTGAGTGATTGATAGGCACTGCAGAACGCCCACGGGCCGTCCTCGTATAGACACACAATATCGATCTGTCGGTCGGGATTTCGTTCGAGAAAAGGCTCGAAAAACTCGAGGAAGCCCTCTACGCCATCACCGACGCCGGTCGAGTGCTGCGTATAGCGATTGCCGGTGTATTTCTCAACGGCTGCACGCGCGTTGCCGCCCGCGATACCCTCGAGGTAGAGTCTGCGTACATTTTCGGCAGCTATTCCCATGTTGATGCTCCTGCGTTATTCCGCGTGAAACGCGCGTGAAATGGCGTAGCTGTCCTCGAACCAATTCCAGCTCAGCACTTTGCCGTCGACGACCTGCACACGCACCGCCCAGCTAAACGTACCGGTGCCAGCACCCGATGCATTCGTGATGCCACTCATCGTGCCGACGAAAACAGCTTGATCAGCCATCGCCATCGAGTAGTCGGTGGTCCAGCCAGTGGTTTTGAGTCCCGCGCCAAACCTGGGCAGGAATGTGTTCAGGACGGTGTCCTTGCCTTCCCAAGTGCCAATCCACGGAATCGATTTGTCGCCTTCGTTGTGCCAGACAAAATCGTCGGCCATCAGGGAAGACAGCGTATTCATGTCACCAGAACCGGCGGCGGTGAGAAACGCTTCCGCGATCTTTAGGGTTTCCCTACCTTGCATCACGTCTTCTTTGAACTGCTTTTTCTCTGCCATGCCTGGCCCGGTGACACAGCCACTGACGAGCATGAGCGCGGCTGAGAGCAGGCTTGCAAAAATCTGTTGTCGATGAAGTGATGCCATGTTCGGTTCCCCGTTTAATGATTTTTTGTGAGCTGCGTTTGTGCCATGTGTTGCTCGCTGGCTCGCCTAGCTAATTGCGTGACGGGCGAAGGATGACATGGTTTGATTGATAAATTAATATCAATAATCCGTTCAAACTGTTTGGAAAAACGAACACATGCTCGAAGACCTTCGCCCCATGGCGATTTTTGCGAATGTTGCTGAAGCGGGTTCATTCCGCGGTGCCGCCCGCCTGCTCAGTATTTCGCCATCGGTTGTGAGTCATCACATCGGGGCGTTGGAAGAGCGTCTGGGTGTTGCGTTGTTCTATCGTTCCACTCGCCGCGTTACGCTGACTGAAGACGGCGAGAAGTTGTTGGTGCACGCGCGTCGGATGGCCGAAGCGGCTCAGGCTGGGTTGTCTGACTTTGTGCAGCATGCGGACAGCCCGGTTGGTACGCTTAACGTCGCACTGCCAGCAGCGCTTAGCGCTCACCCTATTGTGCCGCTGATCGCCACGTTTTCGACAACCTATCCTGGCATCGCGTTGAACCTTGAATTTTCCGATCAACGCCGCGACTTGATTGCGTCCGGTATGGACGTCGCGATTCGCATGGGGGAGTTGACGGAGAGCGCCGATTTTCAACAAGACTTATCGACCGAGCCGCGTTTGTTGGTCGCGAGCAAGGCCTACGTGACAAAGCGCCGTTTGCCGCGTACACCCACCGCGTTGGATGAATGGGACTTTATCGGCTTCGCGCCGAGGCTTAGTCCTTTGAAACTGACTCACGGGAGACGCTCGCACACGCTCTGCGCTGTCGCGAAAATCAATGTTGATAACAGTTTGGCGATGTTGCGATTGACGCTTGCCGGCGCTGGGATGGCCGCGTTGCCGGAATCCATCATCCGGCCCGATCTGGCATCCGGGGAGCTTGTCCATTTGCTACCGGATTGGTCATTGCCGAGTTTGCCGATTCAGGCGGTCTGGCCAAGAAATTCCCCCCGGCATGGTCTCAGCGCGCGGTTCGTCGGCTATCTGGCGGAGGAGCTTACTCGCGCTGTCGGAAACAGAAGCAACTAGATTTTCCGCCGTTGCTACCGGTGCCACGGATTCTCTGGACTGTACCCGCATGGCAGCATAGGCTCATCGGACTATTTACAGAGACCATTGACCGCTAGCGCAGGTCACAAAGTGTGAGACGCTACATGAGAAAACTGTTTTGTTGCCTTGTCTTGTTCATGTCGGCGCAGCCGGGATTCGCTGACGATGGACCCACCGAAAGGCTCGCAATCTACCAATACGCGTTGTATCTGTTGCCCAGCGCCGAAGGTGATCCCACGAAGACGCTGAACGATCTTGTGGCTGACCAGTTTTCCGGTTTCACGATTGTTGACGACATCGATGGACCGCTGACTGCGCCGGTGCTGATACCAACGCTGGTGAACGATGTCGGCAACCGCTACACGCCACCAGACCTGCAATACATCGGGTATTTTGGTCATGGTATGACCCGCGAGCAGGCGCTTGCGGTCCAAGATAGTGAACAGGCGCTCGTTATCGATATTGGTTACCCGGCGCGATTGACAGAGACAGCCTTCCCACAAGCGATGGCGCTGATGGCGGCGATCGCAGCGCAGCACGACAGTCTGATCTGGGACGAAGCATCCCGCGAAGTATTCACACCGGAGGCCTGGCGAGAAGAGCGCATAGAGACCTGGAACGACGGGATTCCTGACGCCCGCGACCACATCGCCATCCATGCTTACAAGAACGGCGAGTACGTGCGCGCGATCACACTCGGTATGGAGAAATTCGGTCTGCCCGACTTCGTCGTCAACGATTTTCCGTGGTCGAGTGAACGCAGCATGGCGTCGCTGATCAATCTCGTCACGCAGACCCTGCTGGAGGGTGGCGACTTCAATGATGATTTTTCTCTGGATATCGATGTGAGCACGTTGAAGCATGATCGTGTCCGTGAGGAGCTGCTCGCGTCTCTGTTGGAAAACGCGGACCCAAGCCTCAATCTGCAGCTTGCGCCGGAGGAGCCAGAGGAAGGCGACCCGAATAACTTTATTCTTGCCATTCAGTTTGATACGGCTGCCGGTAGCACGTTGCAGGAAAAGCAGGAAGCGCTTCTCGATGGTCTGTTCGGCTCCGAAGACTCCGTTACGTATGTGAAGCATGATGAGGAGATTCTCGCGGCGCGCGACGCCGCGCGCGCGAAGCTGCCGCAGTTGCGTGACAACTTTAACGACGGCTTCGCACCCGGCGAATTCATGTTCGTGAAGGCGCCGTTCACGACCACGGATGGTGGTAACGAGTGGATGTGGGTCGAGGTTATCGAGTGGAAGGGTGATCGTATTCGGGGCTTGCTGCAGAACGATCCGTTCCATGTCCCGGAACTGCGGGCCGGCGCAGAGGTCGTTGTCGCTATGGGTGATGTGTTCGACTACATTTTGCAGCGTGCGGATGGCACGAGCGAGGGGAATGAGACCGGTCGTCTCATGCAGAAATACGAGCGATAGGCTGGAGGACGTATGGATTTTACGATCAAGCAAACCGTTCGGGTGATTGCAGCGTTGTTGATAGCGCTGGCGCTGACCCAGGCCGTCTATACCGGGCTCTATATCGCGAATGCCGATGTGCCACGCCAGTTACTCTGGGGTCTCGAAGGTGTGTTGTTTGTGTTCCTGGCAGCATTCGCGGGTGCCGCGTTGGTAGAGAGCAAACGTCTTGCAGTGGCTTGGTCTGCGATTGTCTGCAGTGCGGTATTGAATGTGGTCCAGGTCGGCGTTGGTCTGACGATGTTTGGCCCGTTTCGCGAGGTCGCACAAGGAGTCGATGGGCTCGCGCCGGCCGCCAGCGCAGTCGTTGCGTTTTCGTTTTTCGTCTACAACGCGGCGAAGATCCTGCTCGGGTTCGCTGCCGTATTGTTCGGTCGCTACAAAGCGCATACCAGTGTCGGTGCCGGTAAGCTGCTCGGGACCCTCACGCTGTTGGTTGGAGCGCTGGCGATACTGTCCAACATGGCGGTTATGGCGCTTGGGCGCGGTTCGTTGATCCCCTCGCCGGTTGCGGGTGGCAGTGGTGTCGTCGCGACGTTGCTGTTGGCGTTGTGCCTGTCCAGTGCTCTGGACAGCCAGACATCATGACGACGAAGCAGCAATCGATCGCACTGTTGGCGCTCGTTGTGGGTGACTACGACGAAGCGATTGCGTTCTACACCGAGAAGCTCGATTTCACACTGCTGGAGGATACCTACCAGCCCGAGCAGGACAAACGGTGGGTCATTGTTGCGCCGCCCGGTTCGAATGGCACGAATCTTCTGCTGGCGCGCGCCAGCAATGATGCCCAGACCGCCGCGATTGGCAACCAGACAGGTGGCCGCGTGTTCCTTTTCCTGCACACCGATGACTTCTGGCGCGACTACGAACAGATGACGGCGCGAGGGGTTCGTTTCGTACGTGAACCCGCTGTCGAACCTTATGGCACGGTCGCGGTATTCGAAGACTTGTACGGCAATCAGTGGGATCTGATACAACGGGCGACTACCTAAAGCGGTCAGGGGTTAGTCTTTCTCGCAGCGATCAATCGGCTACACTAAAGCCCGGTTGAATGGTCAATTCGCTGGCTAACGACCGCGGCGACCATCGATTCCCAATTACGAGGATTCCACTGATGAGCAAAGCACAGTTCGGTGTCATTGGCATGGGTGTGATGGGGCGCAGTCTGGCGCTCAATCTGCTAGATCATGGCGTCCCGGTGGCCGCGTGGAATCTGGAAGCCGAGTTGCTCGAAGCCGCGGTTGCCGAGAGCGATGGTCGGCTGCAATCGACAGCATCCCTCAAGCAACTGGTAGCTGCCCTCGCAACACCACGACGGATTCTCATCATGATCACCGCAGGTCGCCCTGTGGATAGTGTGATGGAACAGCTTGCGCCATTGTTGTCAGCTGATGACATCGTTATCGACGGTGGTAACTCTGCGTATGCCGACACGCAACGGCGGGAAGCTACCTGGGCCAAACAGCAGTTGCATTTTGTCGGGATGGGCGTGTCCGGGGGCGAAGATGGCGCGCGATATGGGCCATCGCTGATGCCGGGCGGCAGCAAACACGCATACGCGCATTTGCAGCCGATCCTTGAGAAGATCGCTGCGACCAGTGACTCCGGGCCGTGCGTCACACACTGCGGTCCTGATGGCGCGGGTCATTATGTGAAAATGGTCCACAACGGTATCGAGTACGCCGATATGCAGGCGATTGCGGAGGCGTACGACGTCCTGCACCGTTTGGGTGGCTTCAGCAATGGGCAGCTCGCCGCAACGTTTGCGGAATGGAATCAGGGGCCACTCGAGTCTTTCCTGATCGAGCTCACGGCAGAGATTTTCGGCAAGACCGACGACAGCGGCTATCTCGTCGACCGCGTGCTGGACAAGGCAGAACAAAAGGGCACGGGTCGATGGACGGCTACCGCCGCGCTGGAGCTCGGTATTTCGACACCGTCGATCGCAGCCGCCGTTGATGCGCGTGTGCTGTCCAGCGTTAAAGCGCTGCGTGAACACGCTGCCACCGTGTTCGAATCACCTCAACCGCCGGAAGTACCGGCAGATCTCGCGACGATCGTTCGCGATGCGCTGTTTGCGACCAAGATCATCGCCTACGCGCAAGGCATGCGTTTGATCGCGGCAGCCAGCGATCGGTTCGACTGGTCGGTGGATCTCAGAGAAATCGCACGCATCTGGAAAGCGGGCTGTATTATCCGAGCGCGTTTCCTCGACACCATTATGCAGGCATTCGAGCAGCAACCGGCATTGCCTAATCTGATACTCGATGACGTTGTCACCAATGCCCTGAGGCAGACTGTCGGTTCGTTGCGGCAGGCGGTCACGTTGGCGGTTGCCGCCGGTATCCCGACGCCGGTCATGAACGCGAGCCTGGATTACTTTGACAGTCTACGTGCGCCTCGACTGCCGCAAAATCTGACCCAGGCGCAGCGCGATGCATTCGGCGCACACGGCTACCGAACCATTGATGATCCAGACGGCGAGTCAGTGCACTCCGAGTGGTAGCCGGCAAAAAGCGACAAATAAAGAGTGTGTCGCGACAAGACTCCTGTATTACGTTGAACGACAGGAAATTTTCGAGCTATGGCTTGACTACAGAACCGATTGCGGAGATGTTCTGTGCAGATTCGCGATGAGTGAGAGTGGGGATTGAGATGAAGACAGTATTGATCGTTATCGTTGTATTGGTGGTCCTGGCCGTCGGAGGTTTGTTTTTCCTCGGCTCGAAGTCTCAGGGTGGTGCGGCGCCGGGCTTGGTGGACGGCAAGCTTGCGGCCTGCCCTTCATCGCCCAACTGTGTGTCGAGTGAATCAGGTACGGCGGATGAAAAATCCGTGGCGTCGCTACCGGCGGTAGCGTGGTCCGCGTTGCCAGAAGCAATCAGTGCACTCGGCGGCGCGGTCACGGAGACTGACAGTGACTACCTCGCTGCGGAGTTCACGTCGAAGACGTTCAAGTTCGTTGATGACGTTGAATTTCGTCGTGATGGCGATGTTATTCATATCCGATCTGCATCCCGCGTGGGTTACTCCGACGCGGGCGCCAATGCAGCCCGCGTGGCCGCCATCGTCGCCAAGCTGGCGCCCTAACCAACGCAACGTTTTTCGCAGGCGAGGTCAGCGCACAACAGCAACAGAGGTTTCAATGGCTCCGACGAAAGGGTTTTCTGCTCGAAGTCGACAGCTAATACGCTTGAGCGTTTAAAGCCAATGAGCAAAACAGAAACAGTACACAATTACCTGGTGTATGACGGCGAGTGTCCGTTGTGCAGCCGATATGTGCAGATGGTCACTCTACGCCGTCAGGTTGGTGAGATTGGGCTGATTAATGCGCGGGAGGATCACCCGCTTGTGGCAAAGGTGATCGCCCAAGGCTATGACCTGAATGAAGGTATCGTTTGGCTTGAGCAGGATCGTATCTATTTCGCTGACGCGGCCATGCATCGTATCTCCCAGTTATCCGATGGCCGCGGGCTATTCAATCGTTTGAATGGAGTTATGTTTCGCAAAGAAAATATTGCTCGGTTAGTGTATCCGCTACTCAAGGCGGGGCGTGGTCTTTTGCTGCGGCTAATGGGCCGCAAGCCGATCTAAGCTCCGCACTCGCGCTTCCGTATTCCGATCAGGGCCCACGTGCGCGACCAAAGACAGGCTTAGTATCAGAAGCCGCCAGCCTGTCGATTTTCTTTAAATAGTCAACTTCGACCATAAGGCAGCAAGTCGTCTCCATTAAATCGCCATAAGAAAAATATCGCAAATGAGAATCATTCCTGTTAAGCTCGCGGTCCAATTTAGCGATGAACACCACATAAAGGTTGGGGAATATGAATAGGAAGTTGGTACTTACGTTTATTTTGAGCGGTGCATTAGCGCTTGCCGGTTGCGAGGGCGACGATGGTTCGCCGGGCGCAACTGGTCCGGCCGGTGCCGCTGGCGCGCCAGGTGCTGCGGGCCCCGCCGGGCAAGATGGTGCCGACGGTTCCGGCACGAGTGTTGGCGTTGTTGCTGACACCGTCACCACACAAGCCAACGATCTGCGTGGGCTGACCTACGCACGCGTTGCACCCCACGCCAACAAGATCTACGCATCCGGTCACGTCGGTATCGATGATGCCACCCGCCAGGTTGTTGTCGCGCGATTCTTCGCTGACGGCACACCGGACACGACTTTCGGCACCGATGGCTTCGTTGAACTTGAAGCAACCACTGCAGAGGGTAGCAGCGATGAAACCGCCTACAGCCTGACCGAGTTACAAAGCGGCGATATTATCGTTGCCGCCAACGCATTCGACGACGACGGCGGCCAATCTGTTTATTTGTTCCGTCTTACCGCTGACGGTGCGCAAGTAGCTGGTTGGGGTGACGCACAAGGCAAGGCGGAAGTCGTATTTGGTTATGCCAATGCTGACAACGGGACTTTCCCGGGTGCGCCAGCGGCCGTGCCGGCAGATTTGTCCTGGGACGTACAAACCGATCGTAGCGTGATGACCGATCGCGTCGTTGTGTTTGGACAAGGATCTGCCAGTGACGGTACACGCACCGATCGTGATCGCTACATCGCGCGCTTCAACATCACCGCTACTGGTGCTGAAACCGACGCAACCTTCAATGGTGGAACTGCTTACTCATACAATGCGACTGGCGTACTTAACGATAACAATCGTCGCGGTATCGTCGAAGCGGATGGCTCTATCGTATCGGCCGGTTATACGGATCTCGGTGGTGCACTGGATAACCATGTTTTCTTGATTAAACTCGATGCGACGGGCGCTTTGGATGCCACGTTTGGGGGCTTCAGTGACGAGCCCACAATCACCGCGACGCCGGGTATTGCTGTATTCAACCCGTTCAAGGTCGACCAGGGTTTCACCGAGGCCTACGCGGCAGGTTTCCAACAGAGCACGTCCTCCTACATTGTCGCCGGTTACATTCGTGCCACGGGCGCAGGTGTACCTTCGACCCTCGGTTACGAGACTTCCGACCGTCAGGACGTCGGTATCTTCCGTGTCTCGAGCGGTACATCGATGGCGATCGACGCGGGTTGGGGTAACTCAGGCACACAGGTCGTCCAAAGTGAAGGCCAGGGCTACCCGACAACAGAAGATCGTGGTCGTCATCTGGTAGTACTGGACGATGGTCGCTCTGTGGTTGCTGGTCGCTACGGTGGTAATCCAGCGGCGTTCGTGTTCACCGCAGATGGTCAGCCTGACACGCGAGTGTTTGGTGACGGTATCGTCGAGCTGCCTGATGACACGATTAGCAGCCAGTTCTTTGGTATCGCTCTGTCGCCAGACGGCACCCGTGTCGCATTCTCGACAAATAGCGATGACAACGGTGCGCGTGTTGTCATCGTCAAGGTTGCGTTAGACTAAGGTCCGCGAAGCTTAGTCCTGGCCCCGGAACCTGAAATTGACGGGTTCCGGGGCATTTTATTTTCAAGTACTGGGGTAATGACTATGAATTTTGCTATGACAACGAGGATTCGTGAGTGGTCGCGTCTCGGTACTGTTGCTGTTACGAGTGCTCTGCTCGTGGCTTGTGGCGGCGGTGGCAGCACGACGCCCCCACCGACATCAACGCCGACGCCACCGCCGACGGTATCGGGTGATGATGCCAGGCGTGCTGTGTTGGCGGACATCGGAGAGCAGATTATTCTTCCGGCACTGCGCACTTTTGATACCGATGCAGCAGCACTGGTAGTAGCGGCCACTGACTATTCTGCTGCGCCAGCCGATGCGGGAGCACGAGATGCGGCCCGCGCAGCTTGGAATACCGCCATGGATTCGTGGCAGCGCAATGAGGTGTTGCAGGTTGGCCCCGCCGGCAGATCGACCAACCCCGACGCGGTGGCGGGCGGCCAAGACTTTCGAGAGTTAATTTATTCATGGCCCTTTACGCTTGACGTTTGTGCCCTCGAGGCGGCCGCCTTCGACGGTGATGCTGTCAATGGCGCGACAGCCATCAATATCGTTGGGCTAGGGGCGCTAGAACACCTGTTGTTTACTGATGCTCCTCCGCCGGCATGCACGGCGCAACCTGATGCTGCAGCGCGTGCGGCGCATGTTTTGAGGTTGGCTGAGCGTGTGGCGGTCCTCGCGACCAGCCTGACTCAGCGTTGGGAACCGAACGGCGGCAATTTTATTGAGCAATGGAGCACGGCCGGATTGTCCTCGAGCGTCACGTATGCCGCTCCGCAAGACGCACTGGATGCACTTTCTATCGCCCTATTCTATGGAGAAAAGGTTACCAAGGATCGTAAAATCGCTCAGCCAACGGGCCTGCCCGCTACCGGGCTCACCTGCACTCAACCGATTGCATGTCCGGAATTTCTGGAGTCGCGCATTGCCAACCGTTCTGGCGACAACCTGGCGATCAACGTTCAGGCCTTCAGAGATGTGTTCACTGGCGTGAACGGTGGTATGGGCGTCAACGATCTGTTAACCGGTATCGATCGTGAGGACTTGGCCGATCAAATTGTGCTGGAGTTGGATGCGACCCTCACTCAATTGGACTCGATTGCGAACGCACAAGGTTTTGATGCCGCTGTTGAGGGCATCACCGATCGCGATGAATGCGTCAATGCGTTTTCGAACTCAGAGGGATTGCCGCCTTGTGCGCTACTCGGTGTGATCAAGTCGGCTATGGATACGTTCCGTGGTCCCATCGTTGCGTCGCTGAGCCTGGCCGTGCCTCAGTCTGCTGCCGGTGACAACGACTAGCCACGTTTTGTTGTCCGTTTGTGACCGAGATGGTTCATTCAGCATCGCCAGCGTCAGCGAGGCCGCGACTCACTAGACTATTTCAGTCGCTGGTGCGACCGAGGGACATCGCCGCGCTAGCTGTGTTTCGCATCTTGATCGGTGGCCTCATGTGTTTTGGCGCTGTGCGCTTCATGCACAACGGCTGGATCGAACAGCTTTACGTCGAGCCGCAGTTCCACTTTAAGTACTGGGGCTTCGCGTGGGTACAGGTTCCCAGCCAGTTCGCGTTGTATTGTCTATACGCGGGTATTGCACTAAGTGCTTTCTTGGTCTGCATTGGTGCGTTCTATCGATTCGCCATCATCACGTTCTGGTGCTTGTTTACCTATGCCGAGCTGATGGATGTCACGACCTATCTGAACCACTACTACTTTATTAGCGTAGTAGCGCTGATCCTGTGTTTTTTGTCCCCTCACAGAGCTTGGTCAATCGATGCCTGGCGCAATTCTCGGATCAGATCGAATACGCTGCCTGCATGGCAAACTTATTGGCTACGGTTTCAGGTGGCATTGCTGTACTTCTACGCGGGACTGGCAAAGATTGAAACAGACTGGCTGTTGCATGCCCAACCGTTGAATATCTGGCTACCACCGCATAGCGGCATGCCCCTTCTGGGACCATTTCTGGAACAACCCTGGGTGCATTTTGCTTTTTCTTGGTTTGCGTTCTTGTTCGACACATTCATTATCGCTTTCATGTTGTCGCGTCGCACTCGACCGTACGCGTTTCTCGTTATTCTCATTTTCCATTTTTTCACGCATCTGTTCTTCAACATCGGGCTGTTCCCGCTCATCATGGTGTTTTCAGTGTTGGTGTTTTTCGATAGTGACTGGCCGCGTCGTCTCATTGGAAGACTTGAATTACAAAGAGCGAGGCAGATTGCCGTTCCCCAAACTCAACCTGCCCACCCAAGACCTAGCCAGCTTGTCGCATTCAGCATGATAGCGGCGTTTTGTGTATTACAGTTTGCGATGCCGCTGCGCCAATGGGCCTATCCTGATACCGTTCTATGGCATGAGCAGGGCATGCGATTTTCGTGGCGTGTCATGCTACGTGAGAAGTCCGGCAGTCTGATGTACCGCGTAGTTGCTGGACCAGATCAGAAGTTGCTACTTGTATCACCGCACGACTACCTGACCGAGCAACAATACCGTGAGATGGCCGGACAGCCAGATATGATCTTACAGTTAGCGCATCATATTCGTGATGATTTTGAACGACAGGGGTTCACCCGTGTTGCTGTCTATGCCGACGCTAACGTATCGCTAAACGGCCGTGCGGCGAAACCGTTGATCGACCCGGCAGCAAATTTGGCGTCCATCGAGGACGGTATCCGCCGTGCGGATTGGATAACGTCAGCACCAATAGAGCCCCCCCCCTTGCAACAGCCCCTCAGACTGGAACTGTCACAATGAAAAAACTGTTTACCGTTTCCGCGCTTTCCGCTGCACTTTTAACGCCTGCCATCGACGCTATAGCGCAAACAACGGATAGCGAAGATGACAACGCCGGACGAGTCGATGAAATTGTCGTGAGCGGTATTTTTGAGGAAACCGATCGGTTGACGGGATCAGCGCATCGAATCGACGCGATCACTCTGGAGGAATTTCAGTACAACGATATCAACCGCGTGCTCAATCTAGTGCCCGGTGTCTATTCGCGCGAAGAAGATGGCGTAGGATTGAGACCAAACATCGGGTTGCGCGGTGGCAGCGCAGATCGCAGTCAAAAGGTCGCGTTAATGGAGGATGGCGTACTGCTCTCTCCGGCGCCATATTCCGCACCTGCGGCATATTTTTTTCCACTGACAGCTCGCATGGTTGGCGTCGAAGTGTTCAAAGGTCCGGCCTCAATTGAATTCGGCCCGCAGACAATCGGTGGTGCGATAAACCTTGTTTCTGCCCCGGTGCCGTCTGATATGGAGGGAATGCTTGAGTTTGCTGGCGGTAGCGATGGCTATCGTCACCTGCATGCCAGAGTCGGAGGAGCAACGAGCTTCGCGGGCTTGTCCGCCGAGTTGATGCACATCGGCAGCGATGGATTTAAGCAACTCGATGGAGGTGGCGATACCGGTTTCGAGAAAACAGAATTGGTGTTGAAGTCTGCGTTATCGATTGGACCTGGCGATCTGCAGTTGCGATTAACTTATGCTGACGAGGTGTCCGATGAAACCTATCTGGGACTGACCGAGTCGGATTTACGGGACGATCCTCTTCGTCGCTACCGCGCCAGTGCGTTAGATCGAATGGAGTGGGATTGGATAGCAGGACGAGCCGATTGGTCGCAACCATTGTGGGGTGGCACCTTGGAGGCGACGGCCTATACGCAATGGTTTGATCGCGCCTGGCGAAAGTTCAACAACTTCAGCAATGCCAACATTCGCGATGTATTGGCTACGCCCGATAGTCCGTTCAATCAGTTGTTTGTCTCTATCCTCCAAGGCGCAGACACGGATGGATTGAGTGGTTCAAGCGACGATATTCGCATCGGCACCAATGATCGCTCCTTTTTCTCGTCGGGGTTACAGGGCAGCTTGTCATGGGATTTCGGGCAGAATATCAGGCACTCTCTGCGAATTGGCACACGACTCCACGTTGATCGTGTGCGCAGATTGCACGATGAATTCGGGTTTGAGCAGTTAGATGGTCGTTTAGTTGAAAACAGTCAGCCACGGGCGATTCTTACGGACAACACCGGCTACACGGAAGCCCTGTCGGTATGGGCGCGCGACGAAATCAGTGCTGGTAAATGGAAGATCGTGCCAGGTCTTCGCCTCGAGTACATTGCAAACAGCTTTACTGACCGTATAGCGGCCGCAAAACAGGATAACGACTACGCAGTCGTGTTACCCGGTGTCGGCGTACTTTATGCAGTGAATGAATACGTTGATGCCCTGTTTGGTGTGCACAAAGGATTCTCACCCGCCGCACCATCGCTCACCGACGGTCTGGATTTTGAAGAGTCAGTAAACTACGAATTCGGCGGTCGGATCAGAAGCGATATCGGTCGATTCGAAGCGATTGTCTTCCTGAATGACTACAGCAATCTAACTGCTATATGCACAATCTCCGCGGGCTGTCTGGCTGATGAGTTGGATAGCCAAACCAATGCGGGTGAGGTCAGGACGCAAGGTCTCGAGTTTGGTTGGAATCACGATTTCTCGATCGCGTCCGACAGGTTCTCGATGCCAGTGTCAGTCACCTACACGTTGACAGATTCTGAGTTCCAGGAAGCCTTCTCATCAACAAACCCTCAGTTCGGCGAGGTCGAGGCCGGTTTCGAATTGCCCTACGTGCCAGAAAATCGCGCCAACTTGACGGTTGGCTTGGTAGCAGCAAAGTGGCGTGTCAACATGGCTGTGACTTACATCGATCAAATGCGTGACCAGGCGGGTACTGGTGAAATTCCTGATGGGCAGGGTTCTGACGAAACCACACTGGTTGATCTTGCCGCCGACTATCAAATCAATCAGGACTGGACTGTGTCCGGCCGCATCGACAATCTGGCTGATGACGTTTATGTCGTTTCCCGTAGACCTTTCGGAGCGCGACCTGGCAAACCACGCAGCGTACAGATCATGATCAAACGGGTTTGGTAGTGGCGGTTCCTTCGCGAGTAAAGCACTAAAGAACATGGTCATCTGAACGCTAACGCTACTAACGACCGCATTCGCGACGATGGTCGTCATCGATGGGGCAGCATGGCCAAGCGTTTAGCGAGACAGACGGAGGTGCCCGATCCGGGCGCTTTCCGAACCGCACACCAATCGGTGCTTGAGACGCCCGATTTTTTTGATCTCGTGGTGCGGAATATTCCCGACCTCGTGTTCGTCAAGGACGAGCAATTTCGTATCGTGATGGCCAATCCGGCCTTCTTTAACGTGTATCCGCCGGAAATGCACGACAAGATCATTGGCTACACGACCGTCGAAGAGTATCCCCCGGAGCAGGCCGAGGGTTTTCTACACCACGACAGACTCGCATTCGATGAAGGGGAATCTACCACCGTCGAGACGATCGACATGCCCAATGGGGAGCGGATTACGCTGCTCACGCGGAAGATCCGCTTCGAAAGTGTTGCGAAAGAGCGGTTCATTGTTGGTATCGGTCGCGACATTACCCATCTGATCGCAGGGCAGGAAGCGTTGCAGATCAGCGAAGAACGCTACGCGCTGGCCGTGGCGGGCTCGTCCGTTGGCATTTGGGACTGGGATTTCTCCAACGATGAGATGTTCTGGTCTGATCGTGCGAAAGAAATTCTCGGTATCACCGATCCTTCATTCAAACCGACGACACGCCACTTTCGCGAACTGGTTCATCCAGAGGACCTACCGTTGTTGCGCCAACAGCTTGGTCGTGATGGCTTCAAGAAGTCGCAGATCGACATCGAGATGCGTGTGAGGAGAAGTACCGGTGCATTCGCCTGGATACACCTTCGGGGCAGAGCCATTCGAGATGACCATGGCGCGGTGAAACGACTGGCAGGATCGGTCGACGACATTACGGTTCGCCGGACGAATCAGACCAAGTTGATGCGTTCTTACGAGCAACTGGACGAGTTTGCCTACATCGCTTCCCACGACCTAAAGCAACCGCTCCGCGGTATCTATAGTCTGGTGCAGTTCATACAGGAAGACTGGGCTGACAAATTGCCGGCAGCGCTAGGTGAACGCATCAGCAAGATTGGTGCTCTGGCGACGCAAAGCGAGAGAATGGTCGCCAACTTGCTCGAGTTTGCACGCGTGTCGGAAGAGAACGAGAGTCTACAAAACGTGCCGCTTGTCGATTCAGCGAGACAGGCGCTAACGTTGTTGCCGGACGTCGAGACGGCTGCTATCAGTATCGATCCTTCGCTGCCGACCGTACTAGCAGAGCCAGCAAGCATACGTGTGCTGTTTCAGAACCTGTTCTCGAATGCCCTCAAGTACAACGACCGTAAGAACAAAATGATCAAAGTCGGGATGGCCTCCGACAAACAGGCAAATCGTAACGGCAAGCCGGTGATCTTTGTCGAGGACAACGGTATCGGCATCGACGCCAAGTCAGTCGACAAAGTGTTCAAAATGTTCAGCCGTTTGCACCACAACGACGAGTACGGCGGCGGGTCGGGTGTTGGAATCACGCTTGTACGCAAGATCATCGAGCGGCACGGTGGAGAAATTTGGTTAGAGTCGACACCTGGTGTTGGGACAACGTTTTTCTTTACGCTACCAACGTATGATCAGGGCACGGTATAGCCAAGCGCTGTTTCCATGTCGCCGCAATTGCTGCGCTGCAGCGTGATGCGCCGGTTGAGTGGCGCACCATCTGCACCGACTTCTCCGATCAGCTCGGCGGCCTGTAACGAAAAAGACCAACGTTGTGTTGTTTTCTGTATGTCACCATCGACCTCAGTGACGGCGTCAAAGCGCACCTCGTTCCGCGCACCGCGGATACCATTGCTGAGACTCGTCCTGAAACCAGCGAAGTAACCGGTTTTCTCATTATGAATACGACCGGTGTAGGTACCGCCCAGCGCGCCGGTCCTCGCCGTGTTCAGTTTCAAGCCACTGGTACTGCTGGTGCTTTTGTTTAGAAAACACAGCGCCGTCTCGAAGGTGGGCTGCCGAGTCACAGTATTCGATGGCGATCGAGAGTCGGTAGCGAGGGGTCGCGTGTTGGCGTCGGTTTGCTCGGTCGGCGTATCCTGACTGGTGCAGGCCACGAGTGCGCAACCTAGTGAAACGCTAAGGGCGAGTAATCCGGCCGATGCACTGTATGACATGTTTACCCTCCTCACCAGACAGCCAGAGCTTACTGGATATCGGACAAACGTATCACCTAATAGTTTAGTGATCGAGATTGATTCGGACTGATGCTAGCGAGCGGATTGACAAGTGCTGAATGGTATCCCGCCTTTTGATTGCGGCAGTATCAGGTGCCAATTGAAAAGGGTACCACTCGTTTTATTCGGCGTACTGCAATACCCACACCCAACTGGCTGCATACAACGCCGTGCCGAGTGTCAGGTAGAGCAGAATACGCGCTGCCTTCCACGCTCGAGTTACCCATGGACGTTGCAGCGTTGCGGTACTCAATGGGCTGCTGCCGCTGGCGTAGGCACCACGAACAAGCGTCGCGTGCCTTCCAAGGAGATACGATTCTCATCGAGGACGGCTGTATAAGCGCGTGCGATGCGCAGAAACGTCATCGCGAGGGGTCCAGGAAAAAAGTGTGTTGCTAACTCTACCGCAACATCTCTATCGCTACGTTGTACCGCGCGCATTAAAGCCAGAATAGCTGCCTCGTCGCTATCGAGTTCTGGGCGATCCGGGTGACAGATGGCGTAATTGAAGCTCGCCGCTCGCGACATGAAGCACATTATCTCGTTGATGATTGGCAATGCGTCAAGCATATCCATCGCCTCGTACTCTGCTTGCATGTCACAACCAAAGCAGCGCTGCTCTGCCATAGCCAGCGCCCAGCGTCGTATTGCGTGTATAAAAAGCTGGCCCCCGTGGCTCAAACTACGAACCATAATTTGCTGTTCTTGTGCAGCCATGCTGTCCCCATTGCTATACAAACTCGATACACGTATACTCTATTACTAATGAGAATCATTTGCAATTACAGATGATAATCATTATTGATAGTGCGACTCGGGCCCGATATCCCCCGGTCATGCTCTCTGGGCTGGAGTGGGGCTCCGGCCACCCCCGACGACCCCGGCTTCGGCCGGGGTTTTTTTATGCCGGGAGCATCGGTCGGACGACGCGACGATAGGCACTGTCTCCGTTTCCCGACCACTGTTTTCATAGAGAAGCCCCTGAAAGCCGACGCTGCTCTGGTTACACTGCTCGCATTACCGATGGCAAGTCGCGCAGGAGAATATTGATGCGAGCACTGGGATATACACAGTCGGGTCCGATCGATGGTGATGGTGCGTTGAGCGAACAGGATCTGCCGGTACCTGAGCTTGGCCCGCATGACCTGCTGGTTCGGGTCCAAGCGGTCTCCGTGAACCCCGTGGATACCAAAGTGCGCGGTGGCCGCGAACCGGCCTGGCCGTTCCATACGCTCGGCTATGATGCCGCCGGTACCGTCGAGCGCGTTGGCGATGCTGTGACCCGATTTGCGGCAGGCGATGCCGTGTTCTACGCCGGTGATCTAACGCGCCCCGGAACGCATGCGGAGTGGCATGCCGTTGATGAGCGCATCGTCGGGCGCAAACCGACATCCCTGTCCTTCAGCGAGGCCGCTGCTCTGCCACTGACGTCCATCACGGCCTGGGAATTACTCTTTGAATCGTTGGGTGTGGCCGAACAGGGTGGCGAGAATGAAACGCTATTAGTGATCGGCGGTGCCGGTGGCGTCGGTTCAATTCTGATCCAGCTTGCGCGCAAGCTGACCCAACTCACCGTTATCGCCACTGCGTCTCGCTCGGATACCGTCGAATGGGTCAAGACAATGGGCGCGCATCATGTTGTCAATCACCACGCATCACTGCAGCAGCAGGTGGCCGAGTTGGGCCTGACACCGCGCTATGTGGCGGCGCTGACCGTTTCCGATCAGCATCTGCCGGCGATTGTTGATCTGATCGAGCCGCGTGGTCGTATTGCTATCATCGATGACCCGGCCAGTGTGGATATCGCAGCGATGAAACCGAAAGCCCTGAGCTTTAACTGGGAGTTCATGTTTACGCGGTCGATGTTTCAGACCGACGATATGGTCTACCAACATGAGTTGTTGAACCGAGTGGCCACCATGGTGGATGACGGCGATCTCGTCACGACGGCTACTCGCAACCTCGGCGGGTTGTCCGTTGAGACGCTGACTGAGGCCCATCAGTTACAGGAGTCGGGTACCGTCATCGGCAAGACGGTGCTCGAGGGTTTCGCTTAGCCTCGCTTCAGCTAAGACTCAAAAACGATAGTTGACGCCGATATTGAAACCGTTGGTATCTATGTCAACCGTTTCGTCACTGTCGACATCGACCCAATCGTAGCCCGCCGTAATCTCGACGTCAGGCAGTACAAACCAACCGCCGGACAACCGGTAACCTTGCTGCTCATTGTTGCTGCCACCGATCTGACCGGTCGAATTGAACGCAAGTACCAGGTCATCGTTCGGAAATAGTGAGAAGCCGAGCCCGTACTGGCCGCTGGCATCACCAAACTCCTGATTGGAGACATCGATATCGAACCCGTAGCGCCATTGGTTTCTAAATTGGCCGATATGTTTCGCCGCGAGAATGACGCCGGATGACGTATCGTCAAACACATTCGTATCCACTTCTGTGCGACCCAGCGTGGCGCTGATGGTCGTATTGCGTGCGACATAGCGACCGACGCCGGCGGTGAGTGTTGTCACAGTTGCATCACTGAACGCTTCCGAGCGTGAGTAGGAGCCCAACGCGAACCAGCCGCTGTCCTTCCAGACATAGCGGCCCCGAAAACCGAGACCGTCGCTGTCTCCAGAGCTGCTCGTTGTCACATCCACGGGGCTCGTTGTCGTGCTATCAAAATCGACTCGTGAATAGGCGAATGACAACGATGACGTGCGCGACAGAAATGGCGCCTCCGTGCGTGGGCCTTCACTAATCTCTAAACCTTCAAAAAACCATGTGGCACCGATTCCGATAGCATCGGCGTCATTCTCGATCCTGACGTTGCCTGGGCTGCCGCCCGGCCCGAACAAGCCGATCGTCTGTTCGGTCGTTGTACGAGAAATATCAGCACCCACTTCCCAATCGTACTGTTCTGCGCTTGCCGATGCGGCCACGAACAAACCCGTCACCAGTAGTCGTAAAGTCTTCACGTCAATCTCCGTGTGATAGTCATCGTGCTCAGACTGGTTGATGCAGCGATAGACAGATAAATGCGCATGGAGTTCCGAGGCGCGGCATGGCGTGATGCCGTCTGATCACTACAGTTTATTGTCGAACAACCGCCGCGTCAGGTCGATCATGAACGCCGTACTGGCGCCAAACAGAATGAGTCCGCTCATTGCTTCGAAGGTGCTGAGCAGTCGCCAGGTCTCGGTAAGAGTCACATCACCGTAGCCGAGTGTCGTGATTGTCGCGCCCGAGAAATATAAGGCGGTGTTCAGCGATTGGAATTCTCCGAGCAGTAGATAAATCACTGCCCAGGACCAGACCTCGATGGAGTGGATCGCCAACACCACCACCACCGTAATCGACAGCATGAAAATCTTGTGGGCGGTGCCTGGCCCGTCCGGGTGACGCTGGCCGATGCGACGTAAGCTGATGACCAGAGTGACCAATGCCGATACGTGAAAACACGCGGTAACGAGCACAATCACAGAACCGACGATGAGAGGCCAAATCAGCATAGGCGACATATCATGATGATCCCCGAGAGATAAAGCGTAGCAGAGTGTGACGCGTTTGTTTGTCGTGGTTTGCAGTTCGCCGCTAGGGTATGTGGATGCACAAGCCGCGAACATTGGCCATTGCGCTCGGAGTCTTGATCTGGGTGACGCCCGCGATCATCGGCGGTGCGTTCGGCTGGCGCAGTGTATGGGGTAATCACAACGCGTTTGTCGACTACCTGTTCCCGCTGCCATTCTCGGGCGGTATATTGCATTTGCCAAGTTTCCTGTTGGTGCTGTTTGCCCTGTTGTTGTGGCGAGACGGGCGATCTCGCCCGGCCTGGCTCCCCTGGCTTGCCGCGGGTGTTGGGTTGGCCGGACTCGCGTCGATGATTGATTTCGAACGTTTGAATGCCTGGCTGTTCACCGACTATCAGCCCGCCGCATCCGTACTGCAGCTCAATCAAGATCCCAAAGCGCTGTTCATCGCCAGCGATTGTTTGTGGTTGACCGCGCTGACACTGCGTGGTTTGCCCAAGCCGCGTTGGCAGGCGGCCGCAACGCCTTTGTTACCGCTACTCGTGATAACGACCAACGTCGTGGGGTATCAAGCGCAAGGGCCAATTTTCGAGCGGCATGCCGGTCAGGCTGCCGACCTGCGCGGCGACTTTCGTTATCTCGTCTATACCAATCAGGAATACGAGGCGAAGTTGTTTGAAGACTGGTTGGTCAATGGTGGCGTGACGCCACCGTGGTTGGACGCCAACGCCGAACATGTCGCGGTGCTGTTTACCAACAGTAAGCAACGCGTGGAGCGCGGCGATTATGCCGTACTCGGCGCCAGCGACATCGTTGCCACCGCCTGTTGGTATGAAGAAGATCGGAAATTGACCAGTACAGCTGCCTTTTACGCTTGCTTCGATGATCGTCAGAACACAGTTGAGCGCAGCAAGGCGGCCATCGTTGCGCAGCCGGCGAGCTTGCCCGACGATATTCGTCGCTGGCTCGGTGGTGCATCGATTTGTCAGGGCGTGGACCTCGACGTCAGGCCCGAGTTTAATCTGGCCTTGGTCGATCATTGCCGGACGTTGCGGCGTCGCTATCCGCAGGAAATTCTCGCGATGAAACGGCGCCATGGCAGGGATGCCCGTGTCGTCCGTCGTGTCCAGCAACAAGCGCAACGGCTGAAATTTGAGCGTTGAGTACACAAGTCAGGGTTTCGATCTGGATTAGGTTGATCATTGTGGTATAAAAAGACCATAATAAGACTAAATCTCAGAGAGGATGCGTGTGATGCGCTATCAGCACCTGGCAGTGTTTCTACTGCGTTTGACCGGCTTCGCGCTTGTATTTGTCGGCATCGGTCAGCTGTTATTGCTGACCATTAGCTGGCTGATGCCGGGCGGTTTAGTTTCGGTGTTAGCGGTTATGACCGCGCTCCGCCTTGTGGTTCCGGGTGTCGTTTTGCTCTTGATCGCCAAGCCTGTCGGCAGATGGCTCGGCCGTGGGCTGGGTGAGCCGGGATAGGCCGCTACGCGCTAGCGGCTCGTCCGGTATTGATCGGTCGGCGCCATCCGACGCCGACCGTCAGGGGTGTTATGGCTTGGGCGCCGCATCGTCGCTGCGCTTCAACACCTTGGCTTGCTTGACCCATTCATCGCGTGCGATGCGGCCTTTGAATACTTCGAGTTTGTCGTCGACGATTCGGATATCTCGTGCGGTCCAGTCGGCCACCTGCCAGAAATAGTAGACCCCGTTGCGGTTCAGCAGTCGCTCCAATTTCGGACCCACACCTGAGATCTGCTTCAGATCGTCTTTCGGACCATGATCCGCCGCTTTCAGCAGCACAGGCCCGGTTGGCTTTGGTTTCGGTGCCGGTTTGTTCAGCTTGGCCAGCGCCGCCTCAATGCGCTTCAGGCGCTGATCCATCGGCGCCAGGTCCGGCGCTGCTTGTGTCTTCACCACCGGTATGCCGGCGAGCGCTTTCTCAACCGCCGACAAGCGTGCATTCAACGGCGCGATATCGACTTGCTGCGTATTGACGACGGGCATCTTGCGCAGCGTCTTCTCGACCTCAGTCAGGCGTTGCTGCACAGGCGACAGGTCGACGGTTGCCGGCTTCGGCGCATTGCGTAGATTGGCGGCCAGGGCATCAATGTCGCGTCGTACCGGTGTCAGATCGATATCGACAGCCGGTTGGTGGTTGAGCAGCGTCGATTCCAGCGCGCTGAAAGCCGAGTGCACCGGCGCAAGATCGGTGGGCTCGGGCGTCGGGATATCGATCGCCGCGATCGCGCGCTCCAGTGAGCCAAGCTTGTCGTGGACGGGCGCCAAGTCGATAGATTCCGGCGCAGGAATCCGTATGCTTTTCACCGTATCGTCGACCTGTGCGACGCGATCGAGCACCGGCCCGAGATCGACGGAATCTGGTGTCGGTATCCGGATGGCAGCGACACGTTCTTCGAGCGCCTCCAGTTTGGCACAGATCGGTGACAGATCCGTTGCAGGAAATTGGATGTTCCGTACATCCGTATCCAGTGTCTTGAGCGATTGTTGCAGCGGCGACAGATCCGTCTCCGGGAATATGATGCCGTCGATACGTTTGCCGAGTGCATCGATGCGTGATTCCATCACCGAAAAATCGGGTCGTTCGGGTTGCGGAATCTCAATGCCGGCTACCGCGCCGTGCAACTGGTTCAGCTTGCTTTCCACACCGCTCAAGTCGGTCTCAGGGAATGACGGTACCGGTATTTGGGAGAGCTCGCGTTTAAGTGTCGGCTCGATCGACGCGCTCAGTGCAGCGACTTTGCCATCGAGCTCGCGCCATGCGGTCTCATCTTCGGACTTGCGGCGTAAGAGCGCGGTATAGCTCTCTGTGATGTCGATCAACTTACGTCGAGACCACCAATAGCCCAGCGCGAATCCGAACAACGCGGCCAACAAAAAGATGAGTGTGTATTTCGCTAGTAAATAGCCCATGTCGTTCCCCTTACTGTCCCAGTGCCTGCACAGCGATGACGATACGTCGGTTCTGTGCGCGGCCTGTTGCCGTGTTGTTGTCCCCAATCGGTGCCGCTTCCCCGAAGCCCTGCGTTGTGATGCGTGTGCGGTCAATTCCGAGCTGCGCCAGCGCGTTGGCCACGGCGTCGGCACGTCGTTGACTGAGCGTCAGGTTATCCGCTTCGTTGCCGACGCTATCGGTATGACCTTCGACCACGAGGTCACCGGCGCAGTCGGCAGCAACCGCGGCCAACTGTTCGAGCAAGGCGTTGCTGCGCGCGTCGATAGCCGCGCTGCCGGTGCGAAAGCGAATGCTGGTCTCGCCCAGCAATGCGGCAAACGTGTCGTTGCATCGCGAGACTTCCTCCGGCACCTGCAACGTGATGCGACCAAGCGTCAGCGGTGAAGCGGTGTCTTCGACGATGCTGCGGATACGGGTAGCATTGTCCGCGGTGGTCTGCCCCACAACTGAAAACCGTCCATCGGTCCACGTGACGTCACCCGTCTCCAACAACGGCAGCACCTGCAAACCTCGTTGCCGCGCAGTCTCATCCATCGGCATGCCCGGATCGCTGGTCACGGTAATCTCGTAACCGACGGGTCGTGCGTCCGGATCCGCGAAGCGACGTAATGTATCGCGTGCCGTATTGTCAGCAACTTCGCCGGCAATGCGCACACCGTCACCACGGCGCAACATGGCGAAGTCATGCAAGCGTGGTTCGACCGGCGGCGCGGCCGGTGCGTTCAGTGCGACGTTGACGCGAATGGGGCAAACGAGCTCACCCACCCAACTGTTGCAGACGGCGCCACGAGCGATTGCTTCGATGGTCGCCCGTTCGGCTGCAGGCGCTGTGGCCGTAATATCAATGAACTGCCCATCGGCAACAACGGTGACGTCGTCATAGCGTTCCAATGCCGTAGCGACACTTTGTTGCGCCGTCGCTTCAATATCGGGTGCGGTCAATAGCGCGCCGACCAGGAAAGTGATCAACAGACCCGCCAGCCATAATAATCCCCATGGCCACCAGCCTGTCGGTTGCTCGCGCAACTTCCAGAAACGCACACTACGGTGCAACCGAGTTTCCTCGGCATCAGACACTGAACTCATGTGCGCCTCCCCACGTACATTGTCCCGTCGCCTTACAACATAATGTATTTCGGCCGCATCCTGCCAGTCGCCATGCGAAAACAATTGTTACGTACATTCGCTGTCGAACTTGCCTACAATGCGGCACGATGACGGTGTTACAGCTAGCAGATCTTCTCGGTGTGTGGGTGTTTGCCTACAGCGGCGGCCTGGTCGCGGCGCGCCAGCGTATGGATTTGTTTGGCTACATTGTCCTCGGCTTGTTGCCCGCGGTCGGCGGCGGGACGTTGCGGGATCTTATTCTCGACGTGCCGGTGTTCTGGGTCGCGCAACCGGTCTATATCCTCGTCGCAATCAGCGCTGGGCTCTTCGCCTTCGCCTTGCCGGTTGTTGTTGGCAAGCGGCTAACGGTGCTGACCTGGGCGGACGCACTCGGCATGGCATTGTTTTGCGTGATGGGTGCTGCCAAAGCGCTGGCGGTCACCGGTAGCCCTGTGGTCGCGGTTACGATGGGTGTCATGACCTCTACTGTCGGCGGCATGTTGCGCGACGTCGTCGCCAACGAGATTCCGCTGGTGCTCGTTCGTGAGATCTATGCGAGCGCGGCCGTCGCCGGTGCATCGGTCTATTGCATCGCCGTAGGGCTCGTCGGAACGACGCAAACGATCGGGTTGCTTGCCGGTGGCACCGTCGCATTCCTGCTGCGAGCCACCGGCATCCTGTTCAACCTGTCACTACCGATTCGCCGTCTGGTGCAACCGGCCGACGACAGCAAAGACTAGCGTCCGCGACTAGCGTCCGCGACTAGCGTCCTTGGTTAACGACCGAAGTTGAATCGCAAACCAACGTAACCGGCCCGACCAAGCGTCTGATAGCCGAACACTTCTTCGTAGTCCTCATCCAACAGATTGCTACCGCGCAGGTAAACGGTCAACGCGTCAGATACAGTGAACTGACTGCTTAAATCGAGCAGCCAAAAATTCCCGATCGTGACGATCTCGGACGGCGTCGGGAACGGCGGGAAGAAGCGATCTAGGCGCGTCCCGCCGTACTCGGCCGTCAAACGATTGTTCCAACGGCCATCGAAACCCGCGAGCGACAAACCCAAGGCACCGGTGTGGCGCGGTCGGCGAAGTTCGTCGATGTCGCCGCCCGTCACGGCATCCGGCTCCGTGGCGTCGACATAGGTGTAGCTCGCATCCACGGCGATGTTGGCGTTGATCTGCCATTGTGCTGCGATTTCGGCACCCTGACGCTCGCTGTCACCGTCCTGATTCTCCGCAGTGACCTCGAAGTTCTCTGTGAACACGAAACCGTTAATCTCGTTCTCGAGGTTTTGCTGGAACACAGTCAACTGCCATGTCAGCCGATCATCAAACAGGCTAGCGTCCACGCCAGCATCGATCGACAAAGATTCCTCGGGTTCGAGATTGGGATTACCGACGAACGTGCCAGGGAAGAATCCGAAGCGCTCGGTGAAGGTCGGGTTTTTCTGGCCTGTTCCGATGCTACCGCGTAGCTTCAGTGTTGGCGAGAGCGTATACGCGCCCGACAAGCGCGCGTTGAACGCGTCGTCAAAATCGCTATTGCTATCGAAACGTGCGCTGGCGATCCAGCTGAAGTTTTCAGCCGCAAGACCCCGGTACTCAGCAATCAAGCTTGAAATATCCATCGACTGATCCTGGTTCGGATCGCCGAAGACGACGGCCCCCCGTTGGCGGAAGTCCGATTGTTCGTGCTCAGCCGCGAGAGACAACCCGTTGTCACCGATCGGAATATCGAGCTGGTAGCTAAGCGCCAGCCGCTCTGCCCCGCTGCTGATGCCAGCTTCGCCATTAGCGAACGACTCATTGTCGCTGTCGAACCAGCGAGCCGAGAGGCTGTGCGTCATTCCCGCCGCGCCACTCTCCCAACGCCCGGTCACGTTAGCCGTCAGCGTGCTCGTCTCGTTCACGCTGTCCGAGTCCGCGGGCAAACCCGTGCTGAAATCAATCGCATCGAATTCCGCGGTCGCATCGCTGTAGCGCAGCGCGCTTTTGATCTCCAATGAACCGTCGCTACGCCAGTTCGCATTGGCGAACAGCGTCGTCAGTTCGGCACCATCTTCTTCATCGCCGGTTCGGGAGATATTGGCGCCGTCGGTGTCCTGACGTTCGATGCCGCCAGCGAGCTGCCAGGCGCCCGCATCGGTGCTGCCGTTCAATCCGAGATTTCGGGTACCGAAGCTGCCCGCTTCCGCGTAACCGTCGACGCCCGCAACACCGTCACCGCCTTGTCGGGTAATGACGTTGACGACGCCGCCGATCGCATCCGTACCCCACAACGTACTCTGTGCACCGCGCACAATTTCGATACGCTCGATTTGCGCCGTGCTCAGGAATTCCCAGCGAAACTCATCGCCGGTTGCCGGGTCGTTGGCCCGGTTGCCGTCGATCAATACGAGGATCTGATTCGCTTCAGCGCCGCGTACGCGCACCTGCGTTTGCGAGCCGCTCACCCCGGTACGGCTCACGCTGAAGCCGGGCACGCTGCGCAATAGATCGGCCACGGTCAACGCCTGTCTCGCAGCAATGTCATTGTTGTCGATAATGGTGACGGCGTTGCCGATGTCACTGAGCGACAGCGGCGTGCGTGCTGCACTAACGACAATTTCGTCGACCGGCTCCTCGGCATGAACGCTGCCAACCGACGCCACCGCTAGCGTCACAGCAGAAAAGATAGAGTGAGTGATTTTCATGATTTTGCTCCCGCAGACGTCCCCGAGCCCGCTTAAGTCGGGTGAGCTGCGGACGAATCGAGAGCGCGCGAAAGCGAGGTCCCCACCGATCGCCCGCCGCGATCACACCGTGGATTAATCAACAGGCCGGTATCCGGACTCATGAGTAACGCGCAGCGTTGTGGCGGATCGCCTTCCCACACACCCTGTGTGCAGTGGCTTAAGAGGATCAGCCTGACTCATTTACCGTTGCGGGGGCAGTGACGGGATTGCCTGTGGCGCACCGTCTTCCCGTTTAATGTTGCCTTGCCAGACAACACTCACCTGTCGAAGTCGCGGTCAACTTACGCCATCTATAGAGTCGGCGCAACAGTGGCTTGCGTCGAACGCGGAAGCGGCGGCGTTAAGCTGTTGACAACTATGTGATACCGAATTGCAGTTCGGCCAGACGTGCATACAAGGCATTGGACTCGACCAGCGAATCATGCGCACCGGTGGCGACGACCTTGCCCCGATCGATCACGACTAGCTTGTCCGCCTGTTTGACGGTGGCCAGTCGATGCGCAATGACGATCGTCGTGCGATCGGTCATCAGGCGATCGAGCGCCAGTTGCACCAATCGTTCGCTTTCTGCATCCAGTGAGCTGGTCGCTTCATCAAGCAGCAGCAGCGGCGCGTCTTTCAAAATCGCACGTGCGATGGCGATGCGCTGGCGCTGGCCGCCGGACAAACGTGTACCGCGTTCGCCGAGGTAGGTGTCATAGCCCTCGGGCAGTGCCTCAATAAAATCGTGCGCGGCCGCGGCGCGCGCCGCGGCAAAAACTGCCTCGTCGTCGGCCTCCGGTCGTCCAAAGCGAATGTTCTCGATGGCGCTCAGGCCAAATAACACCGTCTCTTGCGGCACCAGACTGATCTGACGACGAAGTGCCAGCGGATCGAGCGTCGTTATCGGAAAGTCGTCGATCAGAATGCGTCCGGATTGCGGGTCGTAGAAGCGCAGCAGCAGTTGCAGGCAGGTGCTCTTGCCGGCGCCAGAGGGTCCAACCAGTGCGACGGTTTCGCCGGGTTCCACAGTAAAGGAGAGCGCATCGACGGCGCGATCGTCGGGACGGGATGGGTAATGGAAGCCGACATTATCGAACGTGACCTGGCCGCTGATACGTGTTGGCAACGGCTGCGGTTCAGGCGGCGCAGCAATGGCGGGCCTGGCGGCCAACAGTTCGGTCAATCGTTCCATCGCGCCGGCGCCGCGCTGAATCTCTCCCCAGACTTCGCTTAAGCCTGCCGCTGACGATCCGACCAAACCTGCGTAGAGCAGGAACTGGCCCAATTCGCCACCGGTCATCGTGCCGCGAATCACCGCACGGGCTCCTAACCACAGGACGAAGGTCAGCGCACCGAACACGAGAATGATGCCGAGCGCCGAGATCAGAGCACGTACCCGCGTACGCGCGATACCGGCGCGAAAACTCTGTTCGGTGGCGCTATCGAAGCGATCTGTCTGCAGCGTCTCCATCGTGAATGACTGCACGGTCTGCATCGCATTGAGTGTTTCACCGGCGAGTCCACTCGTTTCGGCGATCTTGTCCTGCGCGACCCGCGAGAGATTGCGAATGCGTCGTCCGATCGCGATCAGCGGAATCACGACCACAGGAATCGTTAGCAGGATGTAACCGGCCAAGGCGACATTCGTAATCAACAGTAGAATGAGTGCGCCCGTGAAGCTCAGCGAACTGCGCAGCGCGATCGACAGGCTCACGCCGGAAATGCTTTGTACGAGGGTCGTGTCAGTCGTGAGTCGCGACAAGACTTCGCCGGTTCGTGTGACTTCGAAAAACGTCGGATCCAGGCGCACAATGTTGCGGTAAACGGCACTGCGCAAGTCGGCGACGACACGCTCGCCAAGCCAGGTCACCAGATAAAATCGCATCGCCGCAAATGCGCCGAACACCAGAGCGACGAGCAGGAACCAGCCGAAGTAGCGGTTGATGGTCTGCAGGTCACCGGCACCAAAGCCGCGATCGATCAGGTGCCGAAATGCGATCGGCAATGCCAGCATTGCTGCAGCGGCGACCAGCAACGCAACCAATGCCAACAGCAACGTGCCGCGATAAGGCCGGATAAACGGCCACAGTGTGGCGAGTGGCTTAAGCGATCGGCCCTTCGGGCGTTCGTCTGTCATTCGGCTGGGCTAGCGTCGGGTCAACCGGTCGGCAGCGCGTATTCGACGGTGGTGCCCGGTCCGAGCGGTAAGCCAAGCGCGATCCACGCCATCGTCATGATGAGTCCCGAGATCATCAGCGCGATGGAATACGGAATCATCGTCGCGGTCAGGCTGCCAAGCCCGAATTCTTTTTGCCAACGTTGGCAGAACGTCAGAATCAGCGGGAAGTACACCATCAGCGGCGTAATGATGTTACTGGCACTGTCGCCGACCCGGTAGGCTGCAGTCGTCATCTCCGGGCTGATGTTCAACAACATCATCATCGGCACCATGACCGGCGCGAGCAACGCCCATTTCGCGCTGGCAGAGCCGACGAACAAATTGATCACGCCAGTGAACAACACCAGCAAACCGAGCAGGACGGGCATCGGCAGGTTGGCGCCATTCAGCGCGTCCGCGCCCATGATCGCGAAAATCAGTCCAAGTTCGGACCAATTGAACATGGCAACGAAGTGCGCCGCAGCAAATGCCAGCACCATGTAGTAGGCGAGATCACCCATCGCGTCGGTCATCATGCGCACGATATCCCGGTGGCTTTTCACCGTGCCGGCTGCCGCGCCATAAGCCCAGCCACAGGCGACAAACAGGACCAGGAATCCGGCGACTAACGAACGATAGAACGGGCTCAGGCGTGCGTCGGGCTGGGCGGCTTCGTTGATCAACGGTGTGCCTGGCCCGATCGTGAAACCGATCCACAACAGAATGACGGCGATGGCAGCAATGCCGGCATAGACCAGCCCTTTGCGTTCGCCGGGCTCGAGGGGTTTGTCCTCATCGCTGCTGATCGCGGCAAGATCGCCTTCTGCTCTGAAACTGCCGAGGCGTGGCTCGATAATACGGTCTGTGACATACCAGATCACTGGCAGAAAGACGAACGTCATCGCCGCGATAAAATACCAATTGCCGGCGATATTCGGCTCCCATCCCGGTACCAGCGTTTCCGCTGCCTCCTGTGTGATGCCGAACAGCAATGCGTCGAGCTGACCGGGGAACAGATTGGCGGAGAACCCACCCGAAACACCAGCAAAGGCCGCCGCGATACCGGCAACCGGATGTCTACCCGCCGCGGCGTAGAGCACACCGGCCAGTGGAATCAGTACGACATAGGCCGCGTCAGCGGCGAGGTTACCGATCATCGCCACCAGTGCGACCATCGGCGTCAGCAAGAATTTTGGCGCGTTGCGTACAGCGCCACGCATCGCCGTACCAAACAGCCCGGATCGTTCAGCGATACCGGCGCCCAGCATCACAACCAAGACATATCCCAATGGATGAAAATGCGTGAATGTCTTCGGCATATCCACCCAGAGCCGTTGGATATTTTCCGCACTCAACAAGCTCTGCGCACTGATGATGGCCTGACCGTTGGCGTCGAGGCGGGTTGGATGCGGTGCGGAGAGGCCGGCGGCAGAGGCTGCGATGCTGATCACGACCAGCACAGCGATCAGCCAGAAGAAGATGAACACCGGGTCTGGCAGGCGATTGCCTGTGCGCTCAATCCACGCGAGCACGCCCCTCTGCGTGGTTACGTTCGCCGTATCGTTCATTCGCCTGACTCCCCTTCAGCACTGCAGCTTCTCGAAAGGGTAAGCCAGCCGTAGCGTGAAAGCTATGTCAGCCGGTCGCCGTGGCCTGTTCGGCGGCCTCGATGAGTTGCGCGACTTGCGGTTCTCGTCGTTTGAGCCAAGCAGACACTGCGCCGCAGAATTCGCTCTGACCCACATTGATCTCAAACACCGGCGCAAACATCTCGAGTTTTTCAAATGCAGCCGAAAACAGGTTAAACACGTAGATCGGGTCGAGCGTGATCGCGCTTTCGAACCGAGCGGCGACCTCGTCGAGGGTATCTGTCGCGTCGTCAGGTGATACCGCGACGAACACATCGCAAAGCTGATTGGTCAGAATGGCGATCTGTCGGGCCTTTTCCTCATCGTCGGCAGGTGCGGGTACCGGTCCGTCGTCCAAGCCGCGGATTGCGTCGGCGATTATGCTTGGCAGGCTCCAGATCTCAGCGACTTTCGCGCCGAGGGACGCGTAAGGGACACCGAGTATCTCGGTCGCAGCGGCTTTTTTACTGATACCGTTCTGGGCACGCAGCGCCTCGATATCCTCATGCTCTTCGGGGAAGTAATAGATCACCAGGTTCTCGCCAAGGTTCTGACACATCCCCGCGATGAATGCCTCTTCGTCATTGCGCAGTTGCTCGCGCTTGGCGAGGTGACGCGCCAGCAATCCGGCGAAAAATGAGCGCGTCATGGAGTCTTTCAGAATGGACGAGTCACTTTTCATATTGCCGAACAAGATCAGACTCGAGCTGATCATGCGAACCTGCGGAATGCCCAGCAGTACAACCGCCTGCGATATGCTGGTGACCTCTGCAGCGCGAACGCCATAGAAGCCCGAGTTCGCCATCTTCAATAATTTGCTCGTCAACGACATGTCGCGCAGGATCACGTTCGCCAACGCGTCGGCGGGCGCGACGTTCTCATCGCTGGTCAGCCGGTTGATCTCCGTCAGCGTGCTGGAAATCGCAGGAAAGTCCTTTTTGCGCTGCATGCGTCGAATCAGGAAATCGACGGTACTGTGTCCACCCTCATCGCTACGCAAGGCGTCGCCCAGGCCGACGGCTGTGATCATCGTCTGGAACGCCTTAAACATCACACCGGCATCCGCATAGCGGGTCGTGGGTTCCACTGCAAAAGCGCCTTTAAAGAAGCGTTGCAAGTCCTCTGCGTGCGGCAGTTGGTTGAGCTTATCGAGATCAATATCGCCATTGGCGATGGCGCGTTGCATATCCTCGACACTGCCGCCCTGGATGGCGCGTTCCCCGACCAGCATCTCGTAAAATGTCGATCCGAGCGCGAAGACATCGGTGAACGGCCCGAGCTGTTGCCTGAGAAAGTGCTCTGGAGCCATATAGCGCAGCGTGCCGGTGGCAAGGGTCAGGTCGGTTCGTCGGAAATCGACGAACTGCGACAAGCCGAAATCCATAATCTGAGGAGCGCCATCCGAATTGATCATAATGTTGCGTGGACTCAGGTCGAGATGTAGTACGCCAGCGCTGTGAGCCGACTTCATCGCATCGAGAATCGTTGCCATCATTGGAATGGCATCGGCGAGCTCATATCGTTGGTGTTTTGACAATTCCAGTGCCAGTGTTTTGCCTTCAACGAATCCAAACACGAGAAAAGGGCCGTGCTCACTGTCGCCGATATCGTGAATCGGAATGATGTTAGCGTGCTTGACCCGACTCGCTGTGAGCGCCTCGAGTGGCGTTCCGTTCTCATCGGTTAACTTGAATTCCGCTTTGTCGGTGGTGAGAACCTTGATCGCCACGTCGCGCTGCAGCTTGGGGTCGCGTGCCAGGTAGACGCGCCCCTGCGAGCCACGGCCGATGGTTCTTTGTATTTCATAACGGCCCAGTTGGGCGGATGTTGACTGCAAGGCGCTCTCCTCCATGCGACCATTGCGGCCACGGCGTCGGCGCGTGACCCGATAATCTATGAAGGGTAGCGGCGAGACTGACCACAACTTTAGTGATGACAGCAAATCGCCAAAACCGAGAAAAATGCGCAAATGTCAGAAAAAGCTATCGGTTTCGAGCCGATCTTCGGGAAAAATGCAACACATTTGATTCTTGGCACGATGCCGGGACAACGGTCGCTGGCCGAGGCGGCCTACTATGCGCATCCGCGAAACGCGTTCTGGCCCATCATGTCGGCTTGGTTGAATCTGCCGCCTTCACTCAGTTACGACGAACGTTGCGCCCGACTATCTGCCGCACCGGTGATCTTGTGGGATGTGCTCGCTCATTGCGTCCGGCCGGGCAGCCTCGACAGCGCGATTCAGACCGATAGTATTGTCGCTAACGATTTTGCGAGGCTGCTGGCTGCCCATCCGAGTATCAGCACCGTGGTCTATAACGGCGCCAAAGCCTGTCAGTTGTTTGCCCGGCATGTCATCGGTCAACAGTCACTACCAGCGCGAGCACTGACACACATCACATTGCCCTCGACAAGCCCGGCGTTCGCCAGCATGCCGCCTAAAGAGAAGCGTAGGCGCTGGTTAGCGGCCTTACCGGCTGCGAGTGCAGCATCAGACTGAGCGCCGGCACTCGAAAGCCATGCTGCGGCAAGGACCGCTTCTTATAGCGTATTCGCCTGTATAGCATTTAAAATCAGCTATTTATAATGAATAGCTCTGTGTATCACACAGATATTTTGCTGCAGATTGAAAATTTTGCTGCGTTCTCGCGCAACATTTCTACGCGCAGTGGTATTGATCTCCGATTCAACGCTATGGGTGTGATGCGGCATGGGCTATAGTGCGCACGGGACATCGATAGGGGAAGACCATGATTGGCTATGTCACGCTCGGCACGAATTGTTTTGACGACAGCGCAGCATTTTATGATGACCTGCTGGGTTCGCTCGGTGCCAGCCGGCAAATGCAGGATGGTACTTTCGTCGCCTGGGGCAGGTCTCCGACTGAGCCTTGGCTGAGTATCATCGCGCCATTCGACGGCAAGCCGGCGACCGCTGGCAACGGCACGATGGTGGCCATCATGCTGGACAGCGCCACGCTGGTCGACGAGGCCCATGCCAAAGCGCTGGCGCTCGGCGGCACCGACGAGGGTGCGCCTGGCCCGCGCGGAGGCGGTGGGTTTTATGCGGCCTACTGGCGCGATCTGGACGGCAATAAGCTGTGTTTTTTTAATCTCGGCGCGTAGCTGAGCGAAGGCGGTTCGAATGACGATAGGGGAATGGCTCGGCGCTGTGTTGTGCACGGCCGCGCTTGCGGTGGCTGCCAATCTCAGCTTTCCGTTGCCGGGTACGTCATTACCGCAGACCGCACAAACTATCGTTGTGCTGTTGTCAGGCGCCCTGCTCGGTTTCAATGGCGCCAGTATCACGATCCTTTTGTATCTGCTGGCTGGCATCGTCGGTCTACCCGTATTCGCCGACGGCCGTTCCGGTGCTGGCGTCTTGTTTGGGCCGAGCGGTGGTTATTTGTTGGCGTTCTGGTTTGCTGCAGCGCTGATCGGCTACCTTGCGGATACTGGTCGACTGCGTCGGCCGCGTTGGCGCCTTCTATTTTGGATGCTGCTGGGGCATGCGCTGATATTGTTGATCGGCGGTGGCCTGCTTAGCGTCAGTGTCGGTTTGACGGCGGCCTGGTTTAATGGCGTGCAGCCATTCTGGGTGGGGGCGCTCGCTAAATCGACCATCGCGGCTGCCATTATCATGCTGCTGGAGTTTGTTCCGGCAGCGCGGGGGAGCAAGCCAATATGGCAAAAGCAAACAACAAGACAGTAGCGACGGACGCTTCGGTTGAGGCCTATCTGGCATCGATCAAAGATGCACAACGTCAGCGCCAGGCACGTGAGTTGGACGTCATTCTGCAGCAGATTACACGGCGGCCGCCGACGATGTGGGGCAAGACGATTGTCGGCTACGGTAGTTATGAATATCGCTACGAATCCGGGCGAGAAGGCGAAGCGGTGCTGACGGGCTTCTCGTCCAGAGCACAAAACCTGACGGTGTATGTAATGCCTGGGTTTTCCGAGTTCGACGAGGAGCTCAAAGCGCTCGGACCGCATAAGCTCGGCAAGTCGTGCCTGTACCTAAAGAACTTCGACGACGTTGATCAAAAGGTGTTGAAACGTATCCTGCGACGCTCGGTCGCGATCATGCGCAAGCGCTACAAGACGCACTAACATCCCTCTTCTTTCCAGTGCGTCGCGACGTGTTCACAATCGTCTGACGACCAATTTTGCAGCCAGCGATCCATTTTTCTCACGTGCTCGTTGGTGGTACATCCGTGAGCTGTCTTGCTCGCTCGAAACCACTCGCTCTCAAGCCACTCCCGGATGTTGGCTAGCTCATCGTGAACTGAGGCCGTGACAGCAGTCAGGGAGCCTTTTTTCGAGCGAATCGTATTGAGCGAGAAAAAATGGATCGCTGACTGCTAACCCTTGGAACGATGGATAGCTCACGGATGTACCAGCGATGTACACGGCAGCCCGCTGGCTGCCAATCCTTGGAACGATCGACAGCTCACGGATGTAGCGCCGAAGTACACGCCAACGCGACGGACTGCCGGCTGCGAAAAAGACTAATCGCTGGAGTCTATCGACAAGCGCCGTGCACGCACCCCACCCAGCCATTCGGTGAGGGCATAAAAACACAGGCCAATGCCGATGACGACCAGGCCGAGTTCGCCGGCACCGAGGCCGAACAACGTGCCCTGGGAGTCGTCGATCAGCACATACCACAAGGTCCAACCCGTCAAACCGAGAAAAATGAGCGGTGTGATTGGGTAGCCCCAGGCTTTGAAAGGGCGCAGCAATTCAGGCTGAGTAACACGCAGAACAAATAGACCTGCGACCGCTGCAAAGGTATTCAGTGCGAGTGTGAAGCCGGAGAACAGCAGGATGTACTCGAACGGTGAGGTCAGAATGAAGGTGATCGTAATGACGCCCTGCAGGTAGATGGCCATCGCAGGTACGCCATAGCGATTCGTGCGCGCGAGCCAGGCGAAGACTGCGTAATCCTGGCCTATTGCCTGATACACGCGGGGCCCGGCGATAATCATTGCACTAACGGTCGAGATCAGCAGCAAAGCGAGCACCACGCCCATCACTTTGGCACCGATGTCACCAAAGGCATTGTCAGCGGCGATATAGCCGATCTCCACTTTGCCGACCATGTCGTCGATCGGCGCGACATAAAGGAAGATGTAGTTCAGCGCCAGGTAGAGCACGATCACCAGCAACGTACCCGCGCCCAGCACGAGCGGCAGGTTGCGTTGCGGGTTTTCAAGCTCTGCCGATAGGTAGGTCGCGACATTCCAGCCGGTATACGCATAACTCACATAGATCAGTGACACCGCGAACGCGCCGCCCGTCATCAGCGCCAGGTCGCCGGTCTGTGGTGCGAAAGTAACGCTCTGCGGCTCCGGCACCAGCACGAACGCCAGTGCACAGAAAATGATGATTAGCGCGATCTTCAGCGCCGTGAAGGCGACTTGCACATTGCCACTCGCGTTACGGTTGGTGGCATGCACCAGTGTCAGTATCGCGACCAGCGCGACAGCCGCCGGTGTTTGCGGTACGGCTGGGAAAGCAGAGCCCAGATAGGTCGCGAAGGTGATGGCCGCGAGTGCGGTCGGGCCGGCAAAACCGACCGTCGCCGACACCCAGCCGGAGACGAAGCCCGCAGCCGGATGATAAATCTCACCGAGAAAATTGTATTCGCCACCGGATCGCGGCAACGCAGCGCCAAGTTCGGCATAACTCATCGCGCCGCAGAATGCGATAACGCCGCCGATGGCCCACAACATCATCAGCACAAAGCCGGATTGAATATCCGCCAGTTGGAAGCCCAGGCTTGTGAATACGCCCGTACCCACCATGTTGGCGATCACGATGGAAGCCGCAGCACGCGGGCGAAAGAGTTGTCGTTTTTTATCGTCCACGTGCGTCTGGCTCGTGCTGTTACGACACCATTATGCCTGCTTTGGCAGCGCCTGAGCATGATTTGCCAGAGAATGACGGAGTTTCGGAACTGTGAATTGGTTCATCGGCGGTTCAGCCGCAGCGGCGTACCGTTAACGCGGAACTTATTGGGAAACTCACCATGCGACTCTTTACAGCACTATTCGCGATTACCCTATTCGGTTTAACCGGCTGCGCGACAACCATGTCGGAAGACGAATGCTTGACCTCTGACTGGCGCACCGTCGGCTATGAAGACGGCGTTCAGGGTCGTAGCGGTGCCGCGATCGGCACTTACCGCAAAGCCTGTGCGAAAGCCGGTGTCACGCCGGATCTCGCTGAATATCAGGCAGGCAGGCAGGAAGGGCTGCAGGAATATTGCCGTCCGCAAAACGGCTATAACGCTGGCGAACGCGGCGCGAGCTATCAGGGTGTTTGCCCAGCCGAGCTGGAAAACGCGTTTCTCGCCGCCTATGAAGAAGGTCGCACGCTCTACGAACTGCGCGCTGACGTACGTCGGTTAGAGTCCGACATCGTGCGGGCGGAAAACGAGATCGCTGATATCGACGCGACGATCGAGAGCGAGACACTGAGAATGGTCAGCGACGGGCTGTTGCCGGAAGAGCGCCTGGAAATCCTTGCGGAGACCAAGCGTCTGTCGGAGCGCAAAGGCCAATTGCGGGATCGATTGGTTTACTTGGCGGAAGAGCTCGGCGCCAGTCGTGAGCGCCTAGACGAGTATCGCGCGCTGCAGACAGCAGCGACGACCTACTAACGCATCTAGCGCAGGCTTGTTAGCGTGGCCGGCTGAGCAGAACAGCGGCCGCACCAACGCCGACGAGAAGCCAGCCAACACTGACATATTGGCCGGTGTAGACCAGAAATCCGCCAACCGCGGCGGCGATGATTCCTAAGGTGACGCGGTAACGCCGCTGGTTGTCCTGACGCATCTCATCGCGTAACGCGACGATCTGTGGCGAGTCCATTGTCAGACGAAAATCGCCATTCGATGCCTGTTCACTGATGCGCCGTGCAATCGTCGGCAGTTCGCGCAAGGTTTCGCGCACTTCCGGCCACTGCGTGCGGAAATCGTTGAGCACCGCACGTCCGCCGAGTCGTTCTTCCATCCAGCGACGCAGGATCGGCTGAGCGGTCTCGAATAGGTCCAGCTCCGGATAGAGATCGCGGCCCAGCCCTTCAATATTCAGCAGCGTCTTCTGTAGCAGAATCAATTGCGGCTGTACCTCCATGTTAAACCGGCGTGCGGTTTCGAACAGACGTAACAACACGGTGCCGAAACTGATTTCGGCGAGCGGCTTATTGAAGATGGGTTCGCACACCGTTCGCACCGCTGATTCCAGTTCTTCCACGCGCGTGTCCGGCGGTACCCAGCCGGAATCGACATGCAACTGTGCAACCCGGTGATAATCACGATCGAAGAAAGCAAGAAAGTTCTCGGCTAGATATTGTTGGTCTTTCAAGTTCAGCGTGCCGATGATGCCGAAGTCCACCGACAGATAGATCGGGTTCTCTGGGTCGTCCGTGCGCACAAAAATGTTGCCCGGGTGCATATCAGCGTGGAAAAAGTTGTGCCGGAACACCTGCGTGAAAAAGATCTCGACGCCGTTCTCAGCGAGACGTTTGATATTCGTGCCAGCCGCCTTCAGTGCATCCATGTTGCTGATGTGTACACCGTAGATGCGTTCCATTACGAGCACGGTGACACGACTGTAATCGAAGTAGACCTCCGGCACGTACAGCTGCGTTGAGCCCTCGAAATTACGGCGCAACTGCGATCCGTTGGCGGCTTCGCGCAACAAATCGAGCTCGTCCATGATCGTCTTGTCGTATTCGCTGACCACTTCGACGGGTCGCAGCCGTTGACCGTCCGGCAGATACCGCTGCGTCAGTTCGGCCATCGCATACATCACTTCGAGGTCTTGCCGGATGCGCTCGCGCATGCCGGGCCGCAATACCTTAACGACGACGTCGGTGCCATCGTGCAGTTTGGCCGGGTGTACCTGAGCGATCGAAGCGGCGGCCATCGGTGTGTCGTCAAACTCTGCAAAGACCTCGCTCAAATCGAAGCCGTAGGCATCATTAACGATCTGGCGCGCCAGCTGACCGTCGAACGGCGGCACCTGATCCTGTAGCTTGGCGAGTTCTGCCGCGATGTCCGGCGGTAATAAATCTCGCCGTGTCGATAACGCCTGGCCAAACTTGATGAAAATTGGCCCGAGTTCTTCCAGTGCCAGGCGAATCCGTTGGCCAAGCGGCGCATCGCGATCCATGCGGCGACCGCCGAACAGAAACACGAAGCGCAGCGGGCGCAGCAACCGTGATGTCGCGATCAGGTCATCGAGGCTGTACTTCACCAGTACCCGCTGGATGCTGATCAGCCGCTTGATACGTGCTGGTGTCAGCAATCTATTCTTCCTCGTCCAGCCGTGCGGCCAGCAGCCGCACTCTCGCCTGCGCGCGTGCCAGATCATCCCGCAGTGTTTCGTTGTCACGGCGGAAGGCAGCGAACTGTTCCTGAGTGGGTAGCGCACCGGTATCCGTCGTCAGGTAATCGCCGAACCGATGATGGGCGCGCTCGCTGAGATTCGCCGCCGCTCTTCCGACGCCGCGCACGACAGTACTGGTCTGATTGGCGACCACATCGCCGACCACATTGGCGAGTTCGTCTTCCAGATCTGGCTTGGCAAAACGCAGCAGCTGCTGAAATTTTTGGCCAATGGTCGCGTCACCGCTCATCGTGACATGGCCGTCGCGGATGACTTGTTGCGGATCACTGCCGGCGAGTGTCATCAATGAGATCGGGCTGCCCGACAGCACCACATCGGGGTCGTCCTCATAGTGGGACTGGAGCTGTAACGCACCGCTATCGACGCGGAGGAACACAGCGAGTGCCGTGTTGTCCACGCGTACCGCCATGCTGCAACCCTCGAGTGCGGCGGCGAGTTCGCGAGCCGGCGTCTGTTCGTTAATACGCCGATTGATGAGCGCCGTGATTGGCTTGAACAGGATACCCAGATTCATCATCGTTATAATTTGTAGCCGTAGTGCAGTGCTGCAATGCCGCCTGTCAGGTTATCGTAGCCGCAGCGCTCGAAGCCTGCGTTTTCCATCATGCCTTTCAGGGTTTCCTGATCCGGATGCATACGGATCGATTCGGCCAGATACCGATAGCTCGCTTCGTCGTCGGCGACCACGCGCCCGAGAAAGGGCAGCACAGAAAAAGAAAACAGGTCATAGGCCGGTTTCAAAAGATCATTCGGTTTGGAAAACTCGAGCACCAACAGTCGGCCGCCGGGTTTCAATGTCCGCAGCATGGATTGCAGTGCGACTTCTTTACGGGTGACATTGCGCAGACCGAATGCGATCGTGATCAGATCGAACGTGTTGTCGGCGAAAGGCAGTGCTTCGGCATCGACTTGCGCGATCTCAACATCGATGATGCCGGCGTTGAGCAGCCGCTCTCGACCCTGCTCCAGCATCGCGGCATTGATATCGGCCAACACCACCTGACCGTCGGTGCCGACTTGGCGCGCAAATGCCATCGCGAGGTCACCAGTGCCGCCGGCGAGATCGAGCACGCGGTGACCGTTGCGCACCGCTGCCTTGTCGATCGTCTGTTTTTTCCATAGCCGATGGATGCCGCCGGACATCAGATCGTTCATCAGATCGTAATTGCCGGCGACCGAATCAAAAACGCCGCGTACCTTGTCGGCTTTGCGATCGGCGTCGACGGTTTCGTAGCCGAAGTGTGTCTTGTTGTCGGTTGAGTCCGTTGTCACGGTCGTGTCCTGTGCCGGGGCTAGAGGAAGGCCAAAACGGCCGAGCCCTGTATTGTACCGGTTTGCGCCCGTGCTGGCTCAGGCGTCACGGGATAAGCCGGCTGTCGATAGCGCGTTCAGGTATTCGGCCCAACGTGCGTCGTGTTCCTCTCCCAGTATTCGTAACCAGTCCCAGCTGTAGATGCCGGTTTGGTGACCATCGCTGAAAAACAGCTTAAGCGCGTAGTGGCCAACCGGTTCGATGCGCACGATCCGAACCTGCCGCTTACCATGCTGCAGTATCGCCTGATCCGGATGGTGGCCTCGCACTTCAGCGGATGGCGAATTGACCCGCAGGTATTCGAACGACAGATCGTGGCAGGCCCCATCGGCGTATTCGAGCCGCAGGCAAGCCGATTGCTTGCGGAGTCGTATGTTGACCGGCGGTGTGGCCATCGGAGCTGCGCTACAGGATGTAACGACTCAGATCTTCGTCTTCGACCAGTTCGCCGAGGTGTTCGTCGACGTAGCCCGCGCTGATCTGGTAGTGCTTGCCACTCTGATCGGCCGCCTCGTAGGAAATCGTGTCGAGCAATCGCTCCATGACGGTGTGCAGCCGCCGAGCGCCGATGTTTTCGGTCGACTCGTTCACTTTGTAGGCGATGTCGGCCAGCCGCCGGATGCCGGACTCGATGAATTCCAGTGTGACACCTTCGGTCGCCATCAAAGCGCTGTACTGGCGAGTCAGCGAGCTATCCGGCTCAGTCAGGATGCGCACGAAGTCGTCCGCTTTAAGCGAGTCGAGCTCAACACGGATAGGCAGGCGACCCTGCAATTCCGGTATCAGGTCTGATGGTTTCGCCACGCTGAATGCGCCCGAAGCGATAAACAAGATGTGATCGGTCCGGATCGTGCCGTACTTGGTCGTTACCGTGCTGCCCTCGACCAGCGGCAGCAAGTCGCGTTGCACGCCTTCGCGCGACACATCGGCACCGCCGTGATCCGAGCGGCGTGCCACTTTGTCGATCTCGTCGAGAAACACGATGCCGTTTTGCTCGGCGGCTTCGACAGCCCGTAGCTTTAGGGCCTCTTCGTCAACCATTTTGGCCGCTTCTTCTTCGGTCAGATGTTTCATCGCTTCGCGAATCGGCAGCTTGCGGGTCTTCGAGCGCCCCGGATTCAGGTTCTGGAACATGCCCTGCAACTGACTGGTCATTTCCTCCATGCCCGGTGGTGCCATGATTTCGACGCCGACCAGACGAGATTCGAGCTCGATTTCGATCTCGCGATCATCGAGATCCCCTTCGCGTAATTTCTTGCGGAATTTCTGCCGCGTTTCCGAGTCCTGTTCACCACCGTTGACCGGGCCGGGTAACAGGATGTCGAGTACACGTTCTTCTGCCGCATCCTCAGCGCGGTGCTGCACTTTCTCGAGCTCTTGCTCGCGTGTCAGTTTCACGGATACTTCGACCAGATCGCGGATGATCGAGTCAACTTCTCTACCAACATAGCCAACTTCGGTGAATTTTGTCGCCTCGACCTTGATGAACGGAGCACCGGACAAGCGCGCTAATCGGCGTGCGATTTCGGTTTTGCCCACGCCGGTCGGGCCGATCATCAGGATGTTCTTTGGGGTTATCTCGCCACGCAGGCTGTCATCCACCTGCATGCGACGCCAGCGGTTGCGCAGCGCAATCGCGACGGCGCGCTTGGCCGCCTGTTGACCGACGATATGTTTGTCCAGCTCCTGGACGATTTCACGGGGAGTCATCGACATGGTGGGGGTTCCTGAACGCTCAGCCCGCTTAGGCTGATTCGTCTAATGTTTCAATTGTGATGTTTTCGTTCGTGAAAACACAGATATCTGCAGCGATTTGCAGCGATCGTGTCACGATCTCTTCGGCGCTCAAATCACTGGATTGTACGAATGCGCGTGCGGCTGCGAGTGCAAATGAGCCGCCTGAGCCAATCGCCATAATGTCGTCTTCAGGCTCAATAACGTCGCCGTTGCCCGATACGATCAGCGAATTTGTGTGATCTGCGATAATCAGCAGCGCCTCCAGCCGACGCAAACGTCGGTCGGTGCGCCAGTCCTTCGCGAGTTCGATCGCAGCGCGGGTCAGGTTGCCGTATTGCTCCATTTTTTGTTCGAACAACTCGAACAAGGTGAACGCATCGGCTGTGCCGCCGGCAAATCCGGCGATCACGCGGTCTTTATACAAGCGACGTACCTTGCGTGCGTTGCCTTTCATGATCGTGTTGCCGAGGCTGACCTGCCCGTCGCCGGCTACCGCGACCTGACCGTTACGCCTGACCGACACAATGGTTGTGCCATCATATTGCTGCATCTGTTCACCTGTGAGTCGGCAGTGCGTACCGCCGCTGGAATTCAGTCGTCCCGTCGCTTCGCGCGCGGGTGTGCCTGATCATATATCTGGGCCAGGTGTTGGAAATCAAGATGGGTATAAATCTGCGTCGTGGCGATATCAGCATGGCCCAGGAGCTCCTGTACACCGCGCAGATCACGGCTCGATTCGAGCAAATGTGTCGCGAAAGAATGCCGAAACAAATGCGGATACACGCGCGCATCCAGACCCTGCACGCGCGCCCAGTGTTTCACGCGTAGTTGCACCGCTCGATGACCGAGGCGTTGGCCGCGTTGACTGACAAACAGTGCTGACTCATCCGCATTCGCCCAGCCGCTGCGCCACGGCAGCCAGCGCTCGACCGCGCGAATTGCGTGGCGACCCACGGGAAGCAGCCGTTGTTTGTTGCCTTTGCCGGTGACGAGCGCGGTTCGGTCGCCGCGATTGATGCTGCCCACGTCGAGCGTGACCAGTTCGTCGAGCCGCAGGCCGGAGCTGTACAGCAATTCCAGCATGGCGCGGTCACGGCACGTTAGCGGGTCGTCTCCGTCGATCGCCAGCAAAGCGGCCATCGCATCGGCATCCAGTGTGCCAGGCAGCCGTTTTTGCGCGCGTGGTGCGCTGACTCCATCCGCCGGGTTGTGTCCTGCTAGCGACTCGCGGATCAGATAGCGATAAAAACTTCTGATCGCGGATAGCACCCGCGCGATGCTGCGTGGTGACTGGCCATTGCGAAACAGCGTCGCGGCGAATCGTCGCAATTCTCCGGCACGGAGTTCAGACCAGGCAGCGAAGCCGTATTTTTCGCACCAGGTGGCGAGTTTCCTGAGATCTCGTTCGTAGTTCGACGCTGTGTGATCCGAGAGCCGCCGCTCCAGTGTCAGATGCCGCAGAAACTGGGCAATCAGATCGATTTCACTGGCGTCCAACGGCCGCCTCGATGTCAAAAACGCGCGAGTGCGACGCTGATGATCTGGCCGATACGTTGCAGAAAGTCGACTGACATTGCCGGGTGAAAGTGCTCGGCGTTGTTACTGCCAATCGCCAGGAAGCCGATCTCGGCTTCTTCGCCGAGCGGCAGCAGGGCCACGGAGCCGATTTCCTCGGCGTTGGTGCGGAACAGAAAATCTCGCTGCGTATCGCGGACTTGCCCGCAACGCGGGTTGCAGCGCTCGAGGAAAGTTGTAAAAGGCTGCAGGCTGTCGTCGTTACGGTCGATGATGCGCAGGAATCGCATGCGGTTCAGGTCGCCAAAATGTTGTTCCTGGCCGAACAGTACGAGCACAGCCTCATCGGCCGAAAAGCTGCGGCGCAGCTTTTCTTCGAGCGTGGAGAGTGTGTCCTGCAGGCTGTCCGCGCGCAGCATGGCCAGGGCCAGCGCATGAATCCGGTTGGCCAGCGCATCGTTGCGCCGTGCAAGTCCCACCAACTCATTCAGCTTGCGCTTCATGTTCAACTCGTTCGTGCGCAGGGCGGCAACTTGCCGCTCGACAAGGGATACCGTGCCGCCATTCTCGTGCGGCAGGCGCAGCGATTGCAGCAGGCGCGGATTGGATTCGAAAAAGTCCGGGTGACTGGTCAGGTAGTCTTTGACGGCCTGCTCTGTGATCTCCCCTGATGCTGCCGCGCGCGGCTTGGCATTGCTGCTCATAGTGTGATGCTACCCTCGTATGCAAATGCCGCCGGTCCCGACATGATGACCGGCTCCCCCAGTTGCGGCCAGTCTATCACGAGCACACCGCCGGGCAGAGCGATCTCTGCGCGCGCATCGATCAGATCGCGGTGCCTCAGACTCACCATCGCGGCACAGGCGCCGGTGCCGCACGCGCGGGTTTCGCCGACGCCACGTTCGTACACGCGCAGTCTTACGTGTTGACGGTCGACAACCATCGCAAACCCGACGTTGACACTGTCGGGAAACAGGGGTGATGTCTGTAGTGCCGGGCCGATCTCGCCGACAGCAGCGGTATCCACGTCGTCAACGATCAGCACGGCGTGTGGATTACCGATCGACACCGCCGAGAATTTAAGCGACTGCCCCAGCGCGTGGGTCTCATAAATCGTCGCCGCGGCGGGCACGGCGAGCGGAATGGCGGCAGGGGTAAAATCGGGTACGCCCATGTCGACGGAAACCTGGTCGTTGTCGGACAGCGTCGCAATGACTAGACCTGACGGGCTGTTTAGCCGCAGTGCTGTACCTGCTGTGAGTCCATCGCGACGCTGAATGGCAGCCGCAACGCAGCGAACGCCGTTGCCGCATTGTTCAACGGCAGCGCCATCGGCATTGAAAATCAGATAGTCCGCATTCACCGCGGGTTGGCTGGGTGGATCGATGCACAACAATTGATCGAAACCAATACCCGTCGTGCGGCAACCCAGAGCGCGCACTTGTTCTGATGATAGCGGCAGGGCAGCCAGTGCGGCATCGGCGCGGCGATCGATGATGACGAAGTCGTTGCCGAGACCATGCATCTTTTGGAACGGGACTTTCATGCAGCACATTATCGCAGTGTCTGTCGCGCTTCGGCCAATGGACTTTTCGACACGCGGCATATACTTTTAACCATAATAACGAGCAGCAGGGGTTAGTGATGCGTCACATCATGGTTTTGAACGCAAAAGGTGGGTGCGGCAAGAGTACGATTGCCACCAACCTTGCCGGGTATTTTGCGACGGAGGGTAAGAGCGTCGCATTGGCAGACTTTGATCCGCAGCGTTCGTCGCTCGACTGGTTGGAAGCGCGGCCGGAGCAGGCTGCCGCGATCACTGCAGTCGACGCGGCTAAAGATGGGATGCGTCATCTGCCGCGTAGTGCCGATGTCTGCATCATCGATTCTCCGGCGCGGTCGCACGGACCGGAGTTAACCAACCTGATCAAGTACGCGGAAACCGTGATTGTGCCGGTCCTGCCTTCCACCATCGATATGCAGGCGACGACCAAGTTCATCGCCGAGTTGCAGAAGGTGGGCAAGGTGAATCGCAAACAGGTCAAGATCGCTGTGGTCGGCAATCGCGTGCGAGAAAATACGTTGATTTTCGATGAGTTGGACGACTATCTCGAACGACTACGCGTGCCGTATCTCACCTGGTTGCGCGATGCACAAAACTACGTGCGCGCTTATACCCGCGGCATCAGCATCTTCGAATTACCGGAATATCTGGCGTGGCCGGACACCGAACAATGGGAACCATTGATCAAGTGGATTAATTCGAAGCGTTCTCAGCCCTGAGACTCGCCTTGATACCCGCTTCGGCGGTCGGATAACGGAGCGTTACGCCAAGACCCTGCAGCAAGCGGGTGTTATCGACGGTGCGTGATTCGTTAATGAACGACAGGCGCATGGGCGAAAACGTGCGTTGCGCTTCGTCGAGACTGATCAGCGGTGGCTCGGGCAGGTTCGCATACTCGGCGACACGCAGCGTGAAGTCGCTGCTCGACAGGTAGTGGCCATCGCAGACGTTGACGATGTCGGGCGGTGTCTCCGCGAACACCGCGGTAATGCAGGCCTCGGCTAGATCATCCACATGGATACGATTGCCCGGCCCAGCTTCGGCCGGGTCGATGATCGGGTCGCCTCGCCGCAGTGCTTCCAGCGGTAGGCGCCCGGGGCCGTAAATGCCGGCAATTCGCAGCATACACAACGCAATGTTGCGCGCGGCGCACAATGACCTCGCTGTATTCTCCAGTTTCAACCGTGCCCGTGCGCGTGGTGTTTGCGCGCGACAAGGCGTGTGCTCGTCGACACGCAGACCCTGATGATCGCCGTAAACGCCGGTGGTGCTAGCCAGGCAGACTTGCTGCAGGGCGGGAAGACAATCGAGCAGTGCCGTTAGGCGCTGGTCCGAATCACCGTCGCTAGTGGGCGACGCGCTAGCGGGCGACGCTCCAGCGGGCGGTGCGAGATAAATCAGGTGGCTGATCTGCTGGTCGGCCAGGACGCGCAAGCTCGCCGGCGCATCCAGATCGGCCTCGATATTGCGCGTCTCCAGATCAGGGCGTGGTGTGCGAGCCAGTGTCGTGATGCGATGGTCGCTGGCAGCGAGCTGAGTGACAATTCGCCGACCGGTGTAACCCAGGCCGGCGATCATAACCGAAGGCATCATTCGGACTCGCTAGTGGGCTTCGGCAGCGCAAGTGCATCGTCGGCTGCCATCGACAGACCCTGACGGTAGGCATCCGCCGCAGCGCTACTCTCGCCCAATTCTGTCAGCAGCTGACCATACAAGGCGTAGCCTTGCGGCGAATCGTTTAATGCCAGCCCGGACTCGATGTAGCTGCGTGCCTTGCCCCACAGTTTGTTGGCCATGCAGAGTCGACCGGCGGTCATCAGCAGTTCGGCGTCATCCGAGCGCTTCGAGAGCCAGTTCTCAGCGACCTTCAATTGGCTGGCCGGGTCGGCCGTGGCGATTTCACCATATTGCAGCACGAGTGCCGGATCCCAGTCCGACTTCAGCATTCGCCGCGCTTCAGCCTCGGCCTCGTTGACCGCGCCGGTGACGCGCAGGGCGCGTACGTAGGCATTGCGTAACGCGCGATTCGACTTGTGGGCCTTGGGCAGCTCCTGCCATTCGCGTTGTACATCGCCACCATAATCGGCGACCTCGTGAAAGCGGGCGCTGTAAACGTCGGCATACCAGGTGGCCAGCGTTGGCTTGTCGGGTTTGCCGAGGCGAGTGAGGCGCGGCAGTAGTTCTCCGAGTTGACGCCAGTCCTGCAATTGATGATAGAGCTTGCCGAGCAGGACGGCCGCTTGCCCTTTGCCCTGTTCCTGATCATCGAGCTTGCGTAGCGTCGCTTGTGCGAGTTCGTATTGCTCATGCGCAATCTGCAGCTCAGCTTGTGTCAACAAAATTGCGCTGCTGGCATCGGGCTCGTTTTCGTAAGCAAGTTTGAGCCAGTTGTCGCGACGCTCATCCTGATTTTGCAACTGTGCTGCACGCGCTGCCGCGAGATAATTCAGCAGTGGCGCATCGGCATAGGTCGCCCCGCGCGTCAGCATCTTCTCGCCCTTGGCGTAGTTGCCCTCGGCGATTTCAATCAGTCCCTGCGTAAACCGTTTACCCGCGCGCTTGCCGCGATACTGTGCCGCTGCTTCGCCAAGCTTGCGCGGCGCTCGCAGCAATTTCACCGTGAGCCAGGCGACGAATAGTGTCAGTGCAATCAGGAACACAAGCACCGGCACGGACATTTCTACGACTTTGCCGCGGAAGTTGATGACGACGTAGCCGGGATCGGCCATCAGAAACTGGGCGGCGAAGGTGCCTGCCAATAGCGCCAGAATGAAAAGAACGGCAAACTTCATTCGCTAGCACTACCAATATCACGCAATTGCCGAAGCAATGTCAGAGACCCGGAAATATCGGGACGCTCGTCAACAAATTCGGTATTCGAGACTTCGCCGAGCATATCGAGCGCGGCGATCACCCCGGCGTCTGTCGGCACGAAGTATTCCTTGAGCCAGGCCTCCGCATCCTGCAGCGTTTGCTCGTAGCTGACCGACTCACCGAGCAGCAGGCTAAGCCGCGCAGCTTGCAGCTGGAGTTGTACATTGAGCCGCAGGAAGTAGGCGGCATCCGGTGACAACATCGGGCGATCGGAATCGTTGGCGTCGCGTACGCGCACCATGTCCGAGAAAAAATCGCCGGTGGATTGTTTGACGCGAGACCACCCGGTTGCGTCTGGATCGTCGCTGCGCTCCCGACTGGCACGCTGGGGCGTCTCCTGCTGTAACGGCAGTCCCGGAATCATGGCAGCGAGACTGCCGAGCGTCAGCGTCACGCCTTCAATGTCCGTTTGGTTGATCGAGTTGAGCGCGGTCAGCTCTTCGCGAATTTTGCGACGCACCGCGGTGAATGCCGGATCAGCTAATTCCCGAACACGCTGGTCGGCGAGTTCCATCGCAGCAGCGGCCAGCGCGGGGTTATTCGCAAGCTGCATTTGCGCGTTGGCGATTTGCAAATAGTACTCCGCTTCTGCGATCAGCCAGGCGCGGCGCGATCCGGCGGAAATGCCTTGCAACGTGGCGAGCGCTTCCTCGTTATTGCGAACGCGACCGGGCAGCGAGTCCAGCAGATCGACACGCTGTTCAATATCCTTTTCCAGGCGATCGCTGGTGCGTGCCTGGGCGGCGACCGCGCGCTCATTGCCGTCGATACTCTCGCGCATGGCGTCGAGATCGCGCTGCAGGCTTTCAATGTCACGTTTCAGTGCGTCGACATCGGCAACTGAAGCCCGTTCGATGATGTCGCCCGTGGCAAGGGGTTGTTGTCGCTCTGTCGCGGGTTCGGAGTTTGCTCGTGCCGGCTCTGAGGTTGTCGTCGCGACCGAAGGCTCGGCCGCATCCGTCGTGTCCGCGGCGTTCGTCTCGTCGCCGGACTGCATGTTGACCCAGCCAACAGCGGCCGCGCCGGCGATCACCAGCAAGGCGAGCACAATAGGCAGCTTGCTGCGTTTTGCGGCTTTCGGTTCGCTGGGTGAGTCGGCTTCGTCAGCCGCGGCGTCTGCGACGTCGGCACTTGTCTCCGGTGCCGCTTCTTCGGCGATCAACTCGCCCTCTTCCGTCTGCGTATCATCGCTTTTCATAGCTGCCCTGTTTGTCGTCAAATCTGGCCAGCCGCCGCCATCGCTACCAGATCTTCTATCAGATCACTCGATTCCGGTCCCGTCGCACGTTGTCGCAACGCCCTGTGTCCGAGTGCCGCCGCTCGTTCCAGTACGCGGCCACTGGGCGATAGCAATGGGGTCACCATCAACATACGCTGCCCACGCGTTGTCAATGTGGTCAGCACATTATCCAGCGTCGCAACACTCAGGCATGTGGCCGCCGATACAACACCATTGGCCCACCGGTCTTCCAGATATTGTACTTGTTCGGCACTCAAAGTGGGGCGATCGCGCCGATAGGTCTCGGCCAGAACGACTTCGCCGCCGCGGCTACGCAGTGTTTCGTGAAGTTTGGCGCGTCCACCGACGCCACGCACAATGACGATACGAAGCCCAGCCGGGCGCTGAAACACGCCAACCCTGAGTAGTGACTCGGAGTCGAAGCCGTGTCTTGCACGCAGCGGTTGTCGGATACCTCTCGCTGCCAGTTCACGGCTGGTCGACGGGCCGATCGCCGCGACTTGTGCGCCCTTGTCGATCAGGTGTTGCACCCTGTGCAAGCCGTGCTGCACGGCATTCGGGCTGATGAAAATGACCCAGTCCGCTTCATCGCCAGGGTAGATTGGTGTTGCCGGCTCGATCTGGATACCCGGAAGAAAAACCGGTAGTCCGCCTGCTTCGCGCACCGCGTAGGCCAATGGCTCTGCTTGACGCACCGCGCGGGTGATCAAAATTCCCTTGTTGGCAAGTGCCAGCGATTTGTCAGACAGCTTGTTCAATGAGTTCAGCGGCGCCTTGTGCCAGCATTCGCGTCGCGATCGTATTGCCAAGTACGTCAGCGTCCGCGACATTGCCGGTGATGTGCTCATGAATCGCACGCGTACCATCTGTGCTGGTCAACAACGCACGCACCACGATTTGATCATCTGGCAGCAGCGTGGCGTGCACGCCAAGCGGTGAATGGCAGGTCGCTTCCAATGTCATCGCGACAGCGCGTTCGGCACCGATAGCCGCTGACGATTCGCCCGAATCCAGTTCGCCGAGCAGCGCGATCAGATCGGGCCGATTGTCCAGACATTCGATGCCGACAATGCCTTGACCGACAGCCGGCAACATCTGTTCGGTGTCGAGTGCCTCGGTGATGCGATCGGCCATGCCGAGTCGTTTCAAGCCGGCACAGGCCAGCACGATGGCGGCGTAGTCGCCGGCGTCGAGTTTGGCGAGCCGAGTGTTGACGTTGCCGCGCAGTGGGCGAATATCCAGATCCGGACGTAGCAGTCGCAATTGAGACGCTCGGCGCAAACTGGAGGTGCCCACCACTGCACCTGACGGCAAGTCGTCGAGCTTTGCGCCCACCAACGCGTCGCGCGGATCCTCGCGCTCGAGAACTGACGCGATCGTGAAGCCTTCCGGCATTACCGCTGGTACGTCTTTCATGGAATGTACGGCAAGGTCGGCTTCATGTGCGAGCATCGCATGCTCGAGTTCCTTGATGAATAACCCTTTGCCGCCGACCTTGTTCAAGGCCTTATCGAGAATTTGGTCGCCCTTGGTCACCATCGGTACGAGCTCAACCTGCTCAACGGAATCGAGCGCCGATAATCGCGCGGCGACATGCCGGGCTTGCCACAGTGCGAGATCGCTCTTGCGAGTCGCAATGCGGAGCGTGTGTTTTGTCATAGTTGTCCCCAGATCTGGTGCAGCCGCGATGGCTACGTACTCAGACACCGCGTACTTTAGCGGCAAACAGGCACGTTTGCAGCGTCAGCCTGTGCGCAAACGGGGCGTTATTCGCAATGTTCGGTGATGGCAGACTGAACTTCGGCACGGGCGGCGAGGATTTCGTCCTCATTCAGGTAAGCGCGTTCACCGTTGGGCAACAGTTTGTACAGGCGTCGCGCCTGAGCGAACTCGTTCAGTTTCTGGCGTGCCGCCTCGCAGCTTTTGCGATGGAATTCTTTTTCTTCCGGTGTCTGCTCGGGCTCTTGAGAGTCTTCGCCAGCGCGACGTCGGTAAAAGGCCTGACTTTGTTCGTCTCGCAGTCGATTGGCCGCCGCCAGATTTTCGCGCGCTGCTGCGGCATCGGTGCGACCAGACTCGATATCGGAGACCTCTGCGTTATCGCGCAGCGGTTGATCGGAATAGTGTACAACGCCGTCTTCATCGACCCATTTATAGATCTGAGCTGCAGCGTTGTGGCTCATACATGCGCCCAGTATCAGGGCGAGTGCCAGATGCGCTTTAGACATAATCAGGTTCCTTGGTTCACGGAGCGGGCAGAAAACACCTTATATGCTAAAGCTTAGCGGAAATCACGGTGGCAAACAGTGATCGGACTCGCACTTTTCTGTGGGTAGGGGCCGAAAAAAACGGGCCCGATGGGCCCGTTTGAGAGTGGTTTACTGAGTAACCTCGAAACCGCCGGTTCGTCGAGGGGGGGTGACGACGCCGGAAATTTAAGGTTACTGATCGTAAATGACAAACCTATGACAAAGGTCACTCCGACGTCGTGAACTCGGGGTACGCCTCGAGACCACATTCCGCCAGATCGACCCCGTTGTACTCTTCTTCTTCGGAGACTCGAATACCGAGCGTCGCCTTGATCACGAACCAGGCTGCGAAGCTCGTCGCGAACACCCAGGCGAAAATCGAGACCATGCCGATCAGCTGCCAAACGAATGAGGCGTCGCTGTTGGTCAGTGGCACCGCCAGCAGACCCCAGATCCCGACGACGCCGTGGACCGAGATCGCACCGACCGGGTCGTCGATCTTCAGCTTGTCGAGCGTAACGATCGCAAATACGACGAGCAAGCCGCCGACGATGCCGATCGCAGTCGCTGCCAGCGGTGTCGGTGTCAGAGGCTCAGCTGTGATGGCAACTAGTCCTGCCAGTGCGCCGTTCAACGCCATGGTCAGATCTGCCTTACCAAACCACAGTTTCGCCAGCAGCAACGCGGCGACCAGGCCACCGGCTGCTGCCATGTTGGTGTTGACCATGATGAGCGCGACCGCATTGGCGTTGCCAACCCCGGTCACTTGCAGTTGCGAACCGCCGTTGAAGCCAAACCAGCCCAACCACAGGATCAGAGTACCGAGGGCCGCCATAGGCAGGTTGCAACCTGGAATCGGCGTGATTTTGCCGTCTTTGCCATATTTGCCTTTGCGCGGGCCGAGCAACAACACGCCTGCAAGGGCCGCAGCTGCGCCACACAAATGCACGACACCGGAACCGGCGAAATCAAGGAAACCGCCTGCGTTCAGCCAACCTTCACCCCATTTCCAGAAGCCTTGTACGGGATAGATAAAGCCCGTCAGGACGATGGCGAACAGAAAGAACGAACCAAGTTTCATACGCTCGGCAACGGCACCGGAGACGATCGACATCGCGGTTGCGACGAATACGACCTGGAAGAAAAAGTCCGACAAGCCCGAATAGTAGACCTCGCCTTCAGCGATGGTCGCGAGTGTCACGGCTTCCGCCGCATTGTCCGCGCTGCCCAGCACGCCGATGTTGGCCAGCGCATTAAATACGCCGCCCGTAAAATCGTCGCCGGGATACATAATGCTGTAGCCACACAGCATGTACATGATGCAGGCGATCGAGTAGAGGCCTACATTCTTGGTCAGGATCTCGGCGGTGTTTTTCGACCGCACCAGCCCGGACTCGAGCATGGTAAAGCCAGCCGCCATCCACATGACGAGGGCTCCCATGACCAAGAAATAAAAGGTGTCGAGGGCGTAACTAAGCCCAATGACGCTACTGGTTAACTCTTCCACTATCTATCTCCCATTCACCAGCATCAAACCGCGTCCGCGCCGGTTTCGCCGGTACGGATTCGGATCGCTTGTTCTAGTTGTGTGACGAAAATTTTGCCGTCACCGATTTTTCCGGTACGCGCGGTATTCACGATCGCCTCGATTACCTGCTCAGCGACGCTGTCTTCGACGGCGAGTTCGATTTTTGCCTTCGGCAGGAAATCGACGACGTATTCGGCGCCGCGATACAGTTCTGTATGGCCGCGTTGACGACCAAACCCTTTTACTTCAGTGACCGTAATGCCCTGAATGCCAATGTCCGCCACTGCCTGACGGACATCGTCAAGCTTGAATGGCTTTATGATCGCGGTGATCAGCTTCATTGTTGCTCCTTCACTTTAGAAAACGCGTTGCTGCCCTCAACGCATCGTCCTGCGACGATGGTTTCCGGCAGACAGATTCCGGCTGTGTTCGTCAGGATCCGCGCCCGGCGAGTCTGGGTTCTCATACCTGGCCCTGCGTTCGCAGCTCCCCCAAGATGAGAGCGGTGATGAAGACCGCCCTCACAGTCGTCATAGCAGGATGCGTGCCAGAATTTAATCGATTGAAAAATATAAGAAAAAAAACAAACCATGCCTGCAATGGTGCAGCGCCGCAGTGCGCCGAAAGCGACTTATGCACTAAAATAGTGCAAACGACGAAGTCGCCTTATATGGCAAACTCCACGACAAAGTCGCGCCGCAACGGCGCCTCAATAAGGTGACATTAGCGATGAACTACGAAGACACACTGCGCGGACTGGCCGCGAGACTGGTTGAGGCAGTACCCCAGAACATGCGCACGGCTGGCGGCGATATCGAACGCAATTTTCGTCAGGTGCTGCGCAATGGCCTCGGCAAGCTCGATCTGGTTTCTCGGGAGGAATTCGACGTGCAAGCGGCGGTGCTGGCACGCACCCGCGAGAAGCTCGAAGCGCTGGAACGCGAACTTGGCGAACTTGAGGCGCGCCTCGGCGACGATTAGCCGCCCCAGGGTCTTCCGTTCGCTATGCATCGGAGGGTCGAATGGGCTATGCCAGAGTCTTCAGTCGCGCTGCTGTCGGTATGGCAGCGCCGCTCGTCACGGTCGAGGTACACCTGTCCGGTGGCTTGCCTCAGTTTCAGATCGTCGGACTGCCCGAGACAGCGGTTCGCGAAAGCCGCGAACGCGTGCGTGGCGCACTGGTCAACAGTCGCTTTGAGTTTCCAGCATCGCGCATAACCGTTAATCTGCGACCGGCCGATTTACCCAAACATGGTGGGCGCTTTGACTTAGCGATTGCCGTAGGTATTCTCGCGGCGTCCGGTCAGGTCCGCGATACGGGTCTCGCGATGTTCGAATGTCTCGGGGAGCTCACGCTTGCAGGGCAGCTGGCGCCCGTGTCGGGCGTGTTACCGGCTTGTTTGCAGATTCGCGAACAGCGCCGCGCCCTGCTGGTGCCACCGGCAAATGCGGCGGAAGCGGCGCTGGTCGATGGCCTCAGCGTCTATTGCGCCGAGTCGCTCGGCGATGTCGCAGCCATCGTCAACGGCGAGCCGGATGCATTGACGCCACCACCACCATTGCCGGCGTCACAACCGGACTCGACCGCGCTCGACCTGGCCGACGTGCGCGGACAGGACAGCGCGAAGCGAGCCTTGGTTATCGCCGCAGCGGGTGCACACAACCTCATCCTGATCGGTCCGCCGGGAGCAGGCAAAAGTATGCTCGCGTCCAGGTTGCCGGTCCTGCTACCACCGATGACGAGCGACGAAGCGCTGGAATGTGCGGCCGTCGCCTCGTTGCGGGCCGCACCATTCGATGTCGGTGTATTGCACAAGCGTCCATTCAGAAGCCCGCACCACAGTGCCTCGGCAGTCGCGTTGATTGGTGGCGGTACCCGTCCACAGCCCGGCGAGGTGAGCCGCGCGCATCATGGTGTTCTGTTTCTTGACGAGTTACCCGAGTTCTCACGCCATGTGCTTGAGATGTTGCGTGAACCACTGGAGACCGGGGAGGTACATGTGGCGCGCGCCGCGTTCACTGCGACCTATCCCGCTCAGTTTCAACTGGTGGCTGCGATGAATCCCTGCCCGTGTGGTTTTGCCGGGGACCCGCAACAGCAATGTCGTTGTTCGTCGGATCAATTGCTGCGTTATCGTCGTCGCTTGTCGGGGCCGCTGCTCGACCGGCTCGACCTATCTGTCACCGTCGAGCGGCTATCGTTCGCAGCACTGATGGACACGCCGGCGTCTATTAGCACAGCCGCGCTGGCTGAGACTGTGGCGATTGCGCGAACACGAGCGGTCGAACGGCAAGGTTATGCCAATGCCAGGATTCCAGCACAGGACCTGCCCGCTGCAATCGCTTGTCGCCACGATGCGTTGTCGTTGCTTAGCGAGTCTGCACAGCACTGGCATCTTTCGGCGCGTAGCTGCCACCGCATACTGCGTGTCGCTAGAACGATCGCCGACCTGGCAGACAGCGACGTCATCGAAGGGGCACACATGGCCGAGTCGCTGGCATTACGGCAAGGCTTGGCGGAGCCGGGGCGGGCTAGCATTTGATAGCGACGTCCGTGGAAAGCGTCTGCTTTCCACCTACATCGGCAATTGAGAAAGCCGTTTCAGCCGACGTGATCATGCGGCTGCTCTACGGGTCTGCGATAAAACTTCTGCAGGTACCAGGTGACCAGCCCCGGCGCGACGATGGCCTGCAGTGTGAAGAACAGCAGTGTTATCCAGTCGCTCGAGTAGGCCCCTTCTCCTTGCTGAACAAGCCACTGCTCGCCGAGTGGACCGGACGAAAAAACAACGGCAGCCACCAGGTTCCAGCCCAAGTGAAGCCCTAGTGGCGCAAATAGTGAACGGGTCTTGGCAAACGCAAACGCAAACATCCAGCCACCAGCCCCAGTCACCAGGAAAATGTAAATCATCAGGATTAAGCGGGAGCCGAACAGCTCGTAGCTAAACCAGTGGTACACGCCGAAAGCAATGGAGCTCAGCAGGCACGCTTTGACGACACCGAAATAACGGATCAGCAGGTAGAGCAGTGCGCCGCGAAACAGAAACTCTTCGTAGATCACAGCTGACAGCACCCAAAACGATCCACCGATCAGCTGGCCCAACTGATAGTCCGGATTAATCTGGTAAGAAACATCCTTGAAGTGGGCCTGCCACATAAAATTGATGACGCCAACGAGGGCCATGAAGCACATGCCGGAAATGCACTCGATGACGCGCCGTCTGGTTGGAATGATGCCCAGAACTGTCAGCGGTTCGCGCACTGTGACGCGGAGCAACAACCACGAGAAAACGATGGCAACCAACGTGCCGGCCATTATCGTGTTGTCCTTTGGGGCAGGTATGAAACGTTGAAATCTCGGTAAGAGTGAGACGCTCGGCGCATGACGCTTCTCGTGATTGGCAGAGGCTATGAACCCGATCGTCCAAAGTTAGCCTAGCGCGCGCCCCGACGTCGGATATCTGACGCTGAAGAACGAGCTGTTCGAAGACAGATTAGCAGACCTTTTATAGAAAACGGCTATCAGTCCGCGTTGAACGCGGTCTGAATTCTTAACGACCCCACTTCGGAAAGCTGTCAGCGCTGCTCCTCGGGTACGCATCGTGACCGGTTACTTTCAGGCAGGTATTCACATCCGAATAGATCGATATCGACCACATTCGGTTCTTTGTAGTCATAGCGCCATCCTTCATTGGTACGCGGACGCGTGCGCTCGGCCGCTAATCGATGGCTTAAGGTTTTTGGCGACCTGGCCGACAACACCCGGACTGAAGGCTAATAAATCTGGGTTGGGCGCGCTAGCAGTACCAAGTGACTGACCGTCGCGCTGTGCGGAGAGGTAGATGAATCTGCTCGCGAGAATGACACTAAAACAAAAACTCTGTCTGGCAGTACTGGTCCCGGTGCTGGGGCTCTTGTGGTTCGGGCAGAGCGAAATCAGACGCGCCGCAAACAACAAAACGCAAGCTGAGCGCGTTCTCGTCTTGACCGAACTGGCCGTCACCGCAAGCGCCATGGTGCACGAGCTGCAGAAGGAGCGCGGTATGTCAGCCGGTTACCTGGGCAGCAACGGGCAAAAGTTTGCCGATGCACTGCCGCAGCAACACACCACCGCCGATACACGCATTGAAACTCTAGAGGCGCTGCTGCGAGGTTTTGACAGAACCGACTTCAACGATGCATTCCAACAGCAGTTGCAGGAAAGCGAGCAAATGCTCGGCCAGATTGGCGAATGGCGCAAACGGATATTGTCGCAATCAACGACCGTCGGCGAGGGAATCAGCTATTACACATCGACCAATGGCGCATTCCTAAAACTGGTTGAAGCGATTCCACAGCAAATCGCCTCTGGTCGCATCGCGATCGAAGGCGTCGCGTTCTCGGCCTTTCTTCAAAGCAAAGAGCGTGCCGGCATCGAGCGTGCCGTCTTGGCTAGTGTGTTTGCGAAGGACCGCTTTGAGCCGGGCATGCTGGAGCGTCTACTGGCACTCGTCACGATACAAGATACCTACCTTGACCGCTTTCGTTCATTCGCGCCGCAGGCGAGCATCGATGCACTGCGAGCGGCCGAGACCGACGTAGCGATGACGCGCCCTGAACGATTTCGGCGTCAAGCCATCGATAACGCCGACGTTGGCGGGTTCGGTGTTGACCCAGCGGTTTGGTTTGAAGCGCAAACCGCCAAGATCGATCAGCTAAAGTCGTTGGAAGATTCCGTCGCGAACCTGTTGACGTTGCACGCGACGGAATATCGGCAGCTTGCCATCAGCAAGATGTTAACGGCCACAATTATCGTTGCTGCATCGGTTGCCGCGGCCATCTTTATGGCGCTGTACGTGGTCGCGGACACGCTGCGTTTGTTGGGCGCTGAACCGCGTCGTTTGCGTCAGGTCGTGGATGAAGTCGCAAACGGCAACCTCGATCTCGACATCAGTACCGAACGCCCTGCGAGCGGTGTGTTCGCGTCGGCCCAATTGATGCAACAGAGTCTGCGCAAACGCGCGGCCGAAGACCGCAGAACGCTGGCCGAGATGACGCGCATCCGAGAGGCACTGGATAACATCGACGGCAACGTCATCATCGTCAATCAGGAACACCGGGTTGTCTACGCTAACCCGGCGATTACCAAGTTGCTGGATTCGATCGCACCTTCGCTGCGTCAGATCGTGCCGCATTTTACACCCGGGGATCTGACCAACCTGACTTTTGATGATCTGCACGACAACTGCTCATTGACGCAGGATACGCTGGCGCGCCTGAATCGCTCACAGTCAGAGATGATGGAGCTCGCTGGCTTGACACTACGGGTCAACATTAATCCGATCCTCAGTGCCAGCGGCAGTCGCTTGGGCACCGTCGTCGAATGGCGAGATCGGACCAAGGCTGTCGCCGCAGAAAAAGAGGTTCAGGCGGTTGTCCGTAGCGCGGGTGAGGGTGATCTGGGCGTTCGAATTTCTGTTGACGACAAAGACGAGTTTCTGCGGGCGCTTGCCGAAGGTGTCAATCGGTTGCTGGAAACATCCGAGGGCGTCATCAGCGAAACCACGCGTGTCCTGGGCGCTGTCGCCGCGGGCGATTTGTCCAACACCATCGATAGCGACTACGCCGGTGCCTACGAGCAACTGAAGCAGGACACTAACGCCACCGTCGCCAAATTGCGCGAGGTTGTAGCGGAAATTCAGCAAGCGGCCGACTCGGTCGGTGTTGGCTCGAGTGAGATCTCAGAGGGCAACGCTAACCTGAGCGAGCGCACCGAACAGCAAGCGGGTAGCCTCGAAGAGACCGCATCAAGCATGGAGCAAATGACGAGCTCGGTCCGGCAGAATGCCGACAACGCGTCGCAGGCGAATCAACTTGCGCTGGATGCGCGTGAACAAGCTAAGCAAGGTGGCAATGTGGTCAGCACGGCGGTCTCGGCGATGGCTGAGATCAGCACGGCCAGTGGGAAGATCGCTGACATCATCGGGGTCGTGGACGAGATTGCGTTCCAAACGAACCTGCTAGCGTTAAACGCGTCTGTTGAGGCTGCCCGGGCTGGCGAACAAGGTCGCGGCTTTGCGGTGGTCGCAAGCGAAGTCCGAAACCTTGCCGGTCGCAGTGCGACCGCTGCACGAGAGATCAAGACGCTGATCGACGATAGTGTCGACAAGGTCAAGGATGGCACAGCGCTCGTGAATGAGTCCGGGGAGATGCTTTCCGAGATCGTGGATCGTGTAACCAAGGTTACCGATATCGTCGGTGAAATTGCCGCCGCGAGCCAGGAACAGTCCGCAGGTATCGAACAGGTGAATTCGGCAGTAGTCAAGATGGACGAACTGACACAGCAGAATGCTGCCTTGGTTGAGCAAGCGGCAGCGGCTAGCGAATCTCTGAGTGATCAGGCGGCTGATTTGAATGGACTAATCAGCTTCTTTGGCAGCGCCAATAACACCATACATATTGCGACCCAGCCGCCGCCAACCGACTTTGTTGAGCGTCGTTCAACGGAGCGTCCGTGGACTGAGCGCAAGCCAGCGGATGCCGGGCAGAACGGTCCGGCGGAAGAAGACACGCCTTTGTTGTTCGGTACTGCCGCCGCCGCTTTCGGTGGTGCAGCGCCAGCGAAAGACGGCGACGCCGAATGGCAGGAATTCTGATCGTGGCGGGGCGATACAAAACCAATGACGGGTGCCTCGCTGCGACCGTCGATACGTTAAAAATCTCAATAGGAGTTTTTCGATGCAGAGCATACTCGCCGTAGACGATTCTCGCTCGATGCGCGGATTGGTCAGTCATGTGCTCAAAGGTGCTGGCTTCGAGGTTGTGCTGGCGGAAGATGGTGTTGAAGCCTTCGACTACGCCAAGGAGAACACGGTCGACCTGGTGTTGACCGACATCAATATGCCAAACATGGACGGTATATCACTGATCAAGTCGTTGCGAACGCTGGACACGTATCGATTCGTTCCGTTACTGGTGCTGACGACAGAGTCCGGTACCGACAAAAAAATGGAAGGTAAAGAGGCGGGCGCCACAGGATGGATCGTCAAGCCGTTTGATCCGGAGAGTCTGATCAAGACAATCCATAAGGTTCTCAGCTAAGGAGCAGCGTTATGAGCCTTGATGTCGACATGCAGGAAATCGCCCAGATCTTTATTGAAGAGAGTCTTGAAGGTCTCGATGTCATGGAGGCCGGTCTGTTAAACCTCGATCTTGGGGCGGCAGATCCGGAGACCATCAACGAGATCTTTCGTGCCGCGCACTCTATCAAAGGTGGTGGTGCCACCTTTGGGTTTACCGAAATTTCCGACTTTGCCCATGTCGCGGAAACGCTGCTTGACGAAATGCGACAGAACGAGCGCGACGTTACCCGCGAAGCGGTCGACCTCTTGCTGGCGTCAGTCGACTGTATCCGGGACATGATTGGCCAGATTGGTGACGGCGAGATCGACGTTGAAAACGCGAACGCGGTGCGCGGTCAGTTAGAGGCGCTTCTTGCCAATGAGGCCGTCACATCTGCGACACCTGATGCGGCGGCGGCCGAGCAGCCAAGCGTCGAATCCGGTCCGACGGAATGGCATATCACGTTTGTACCGGCACCCGGCATCCTGCGTTCATGCAATGACCCGATTCGCATTATTCGAGAGCTCGAGGGCCTCGGCGAGCTCAGCGTTGAATGCCACAACGCCGACAGTCTGGCGCTTGGCGAGTTTGATCCTGAGGAATGCTTGCTGGCCTGGGAGCTGATATTGGTTAGCGATGCTGAGCAGGCAGAAATCGAAGACGTGTTCGCCTGGGTGCGCGATGAGTGTGAGCTCTCGATCACGGCAGCCGGTCAGGCCACGCCTGAGCCAGCTACGCCTTCAACCGAGGCACCGCAGACTGACGCGAAGATGGAACAAGCGCCGGAGCAGAAATCGGTGCCGGCGGCGCGTAAGCCTGTTGCTAAACAGAAGACGGCAACGGCTCAGGAGAGCAGCTCGATTCGAGTCAACATCGATAAGGTCGATGCGCTGATCAACCAAGTTGGCGAACTAGTGATCACCCAATCCATGCTCAGCCGTTTCACATCCGATTTTGACTTCACGCAGCTCGACTTGCTGCGGGAAGGTCTGTCGCAGCTATCACGCAACACACGCGAATTGCAGGAAAGCGTAATGGCGATTCGAATGCTGCCGATCAGTTTTGCATTTAGTCGTTTTCCCCGACTGGTGCGCGACACCGGAAACGCGATCGGCAAGAAGGTGGAGCTGCAGCTCACCGGTGAGAACACCGAGCTCGACAAGACCGTCCTCGAGAAGATTGGTGATCCACTGGTTCATCTAGTGCGAAACTCGCTCGATCATGGTCTGGAGGATCCGGAGGCCCGCGTGGCTGCGGGCAAACCGGAGACGGGTGTCTTGCAGCTCAACGCGTATCACGAGGGCGGCAATATCGTTATTGAAGTGAGCGACGATGGTGCCGGTATCAATACCGCTAAAGTTCTCGAAAAGGCCAGAGCGCGTGGTCTGGTCGGTATGGATGAGCAGCTGCCGGCGGAGAGGATCAACAACCTGATATTCATGGCGGGTTTCTCCACAGCGGATGAGGTCAGCGACTTATCGGGTCGCGGCGTTGGTATGGACGTTGTGCGGCGAAATATCTCTGACCTCGGTGGTACGGTGTCGATCAAATCTGAGCCTGGTATTGGCTCCACAATCACCATTCGCCTGCCGCTGACCCTGGCCATATTGGATGGGCAGCTCGTCAGGGTCGGTGAGCAATGCTATATCGTGCCACTCATTTCTATAGTCGAAACGATTCAAGTTACGAGCGACCAGGTCAGCCAACTAGCGGGTCACGCCGAGCTGTTTAAGTTGCGTGACACCTATCTGCCAGTGCTGCGACTTCACGAGTTATTCGGCGTGGCGTGCGATAGCAAAGACATCACGGATGGTTTGCTGGTGGTTGCAGAAGCCAATGGTCAGCGCATCGGCATACTGGTCGATGATCTCTTGGAGCAACAACAAGTGGTGATCAAGAGTCTCGATGCGAACTACAAGCAAGTGCAAGGCATCTCGGGGGCGACCATTCTCGGTGACGGTACCGTTGCGTTGATTCTCGATACGCAAGGTTTGCTGCAGATCTTCTATTCCACAAACACAAAGCTAGGGAAAACCGCCGTCGCGTAGCGGCAGAGCGGTGATACGGGAGCAATATAATGACGAAGGCTAACTCAACTCACGCCGGTCTGATCGATGGTGATGGCGCGGCAACGTATGCCGGCAATCAATACCTGACATTTCTGTTGGCAGGCGAGGAGTACGGCGTCGAAATTCTGCGGGTGCAGGAAATAAAAGGCTGGGAGTCCGCGACGCCGATCCCGAATACACCCTCTTATGTGCTCGGCGTACTGAACTTGCGTGGCGCAGTAGTCCCGATCATCGATTTACGAAAGCGCTTTGACATGGAGAGTGTCGACTACGGACCAACCACGGTCATTATCGTCGTCAAAATCCGTGCTGATGAGACCGAGCGAACGGTTGGACTGGTGGTCGACGGCGTGGCGGATGTGTATCGACTGGAAGACGAGACCATTCAACCGCCACCGAACATGGGTAATGACATGAAAACCGAGTCAATTCGGGGCCTGGCGACGGTCGAAGAAAAAATGGTCATATTGCTGGAAGTCGATTCTTTGATGAACATCGACGAGACGGGCATCGACAAGAATGGGGCAAACGATAGCATCGTTGCAGGACAGGAGACTGCGGTAACCGAAACCGCGATAGCGTCCTAAGCGGTAAAGGACGTCGGAGAAAGCGAATGATATCCACACTACGTGCATTGCTTGGTAACAACAGCCAGGGAACAGCAGAGTTTGACAAGCGCGCAAGTGAGCACAGCGCGATCATGGCGGCGTTGTCTCGATCGCAAGCCATCATCGAGTTTGAGCTCGACGGAACGATAATTACGGCCAACGAGAATTTCTTGAACACGACGGGCTACTCGCTTGAAGAGATCGTCGGACAGCACCATCGAATATTCGTGGCCAAAGACTACGCGCGCAGCGCTAATTACCGCGACTTCTGGCAGCGACTCGGCCGAGGCGAATCGTGTTCCGGGGAATATCAGCGCTTCGATAAGCAAGGTCGGTCCGTGTGGATGCAGGCGAGTTACAACGCTGTTTTGGATGCCAACGGTAAGACAACGAAGCTAATTAAGGTTGCATCGGATGTCACGGCGCAAAAAGAGAGATCGGTTGATCTACAAGGCAAGCTCGATGCGATTAACAAATCTGCTGCCGTGATCGAATTCAAAATGGATGGCATGATCATTACAGCGAATGATAATTTCCTTGATGCCATGGGTTACCGTCTGGATGAGGTCAAGGGTCGACACCACAGCATGTTCGCTGACGATGAATATGCGGCCAGCGCCGAGTACCGAGCGTTTTGGGAAAAGTTGAATCGCGGTGAGTTTGATGCCGGCGAATATTTGCGGTTTGGCAAAGGTGGCAAGGAGGTTTGGATTCAAGCCACCTATAACCCGACTCTGAATGCTGCGGGCAACCCGACCAAAGTGGTTAAGTACGCGACCGATGTGAGCGCCCAGCACGAAATGAAAAAGAACATCGCGAGCGTTCTCAAGGAAACCGCTGATGTGTTGTCCGGTGTCGCCGAAGGCGATTTGACACGCAACATCACGAGTGAGTTTCCAGAGGAGTTCGTCGCATTAAAACACGCAACAAACGCAACCATTGATAAATTGAAGTCGGTGGTCAGCGGCATTAAGGGTAGCTCGAACAGCGTCAAGAATGGTGCTGCAGAAATCACGCAAGGCAATAACAGCTTAAGTGCTCGGACCGAGCAGCAAGCCTCCAGTCTCGAGGAAACGGCATCGAGCATGGAGGAAATGACCAGTACCGTGAAGCAGAACGCAGACAATGCCAGTCAGGCCAACCAGCTGGCGATGACCGCGCGAAGCGAAGCAGAACAAGGTGGTGCAGTTGTCAATGATGCTGTTAAGGCGATGCAGGCTATCGCCGATTCCAGCCGGAAGATATCCGACATCATCGGCGTTATCGATGAAATCGCGTTCCAAACGAATTTGCTGGCGTTGAATGCTTCGGTTGAAGCGGCGCGCGCTGGTGATCAGGGTCGCGGTTTCGCCGTCGTCGCAAGCGAAGTTCGCAACCTCGCTGGACGCAGTGCAACCGCAGCACGCGAGATTAAGGACTTGATCGAGGATAGCGGTCGTAAGGTCGAAGAGGGTGCGTCACTGGTCAACAAGTCGGGTGAGTCGCTCGACTCGATTGTGAGCGGCGTCAAGAAGGTCACCGATATCGTCGGTGAAATTGCGGCGGCCAGCCAGGAACAGTCTGCGGGTATCAATGAAGTCAACAATGCCGTGATTCAGCTCGAAGAAGTCACGCAGCAGAATGCAGCTTTGGTCGAGCAAGCGGCTGCCGCAAGCCAGACAATGGGACAGCAAGCGGAAACCCTTGCATCGCTGATTGGCTACTTCCGGGTTGGTGCGGAAGCCGCGATACCGTCATCAAACACACGGATGGCAGTGGAACGTCGATCATCGGCGCGACCTTGGACATCAACCGCTGCCGAAGCGCCGTCCGTATCGAACGACGCGCCGCCTCAGCGCGCGGTGGCCAACGGCAACGATCTTGAGTGGGAAGAGTTCTAGGAGTTGCAATGACGGATACCAAAGACGACGCAGTGATGACACTGGCGGGCGAACTCACCATCAAGACGGTAGAGAGTCTGCAGGCAGACTTTGTGGCTCAGATTGAGAAGGAAACGCCGACGGTTGTCGACGCTAGTGACGTTTCCAGTATTGACACGGCGGCGTTACAACTATTGGTCGCGTTTGCGAACGAGCACGTGAACCAAGGCGGTAGTCTGCAATGGCAAGGCGTCTCCGATACGCTGCAAGAACAAGCGACCCGATTAGGACTGCACCAGATACTGGATTTTGATGCTGAAGCTACCGGCGCCACAACGGCGGGTGACAACCTGTTGCCGGTGTTTTGAGTTTGATGCAGAACCAGGACCCATCCGGTGCGGCGACTGAGTCGGAATCCGAGCGGCGTGCACCGCTGTCGGAGCCAGCGACTTTCCTCACGCTATGCGCGACGCAGCTGTCTGACGCGGTTGATGAAGCCAATGCCGGTGCGCGCGAACTTGTTGACGCCGCATTGGCGATGAGCGATCAAGCGACTGCACAGCCTATTGCTTTAGCATCCAACGATAGTGCTGCTGTCGCGGCACAGCTTGAGGCGGTTCGGCAGTCGGCCGAATCGATTGCGGTGGGGCTGCAGTGGTTGGATCGCTTCGACCAACGGCTGAGCCACTTGCAATCTCACCTGATGGAGCTCGCGACCGTGTTGCCGAACGATTTGGCGATGTCTACGCAACGCGAGTGGCGAGCGTTTCTCGACGCTGCGCGGCAGGTGTATACCACGGAAGCAGAGCGTCGTCATTTCGATACGATCTATGGCGTCGCGACCAACACGGATGTCGAGGTCGAAGAGGCGACCGACATCATTCTCTTCTAAGTCAGGTGGTACAGCACAGATGGTAACGCAGTCACAAGCCAATCAGCTGACCAGCGGTCGCAGCAAAGCGCAGGAGGGAGCCGATTCAATGAGCACAGCGGCATTGGATCGTGTGTGTAAGTTGGTCTATGACAAGACGGGAATTGTCTTATCCAAGGCCAAGCATGACCTGATTCAGCGCCGCTTACGAATTCGTATGAAGGCCACGGGTGTCAGTTCGCTGGAGCAGTACATGGCTGCTATCGCAAAGCCAGGGTCTCCTGAAGAAGAGCAATTCTTTAACGTCATGACGACCAATCTGACGTCTTTCTTCCGCGAGTCCCACCATTTCGATTTTCTGGCCAATACGATCGTGCCTGAGATACAAGTGGCGAAACGGAATAGCGATCGCCGACTGCGTATTTGGTCGGCCGGTTGTTCCACCGGTGAGGAGCCCTATTCGATTGCAATCACGCTGCGTGAAACCATGTCCGACATCGATCGCTGGGATGCCAAAGTGCTGTGTACCGATCTCGATACCAGCGTCGTGCAAACGGCGAAGGCCGGTATCTACAAAGAGGATCGCTTGGATAAGATGCCATCACGTCAATTGCGGCAGTGGTTTGAAAAGCAATCGGGTGATCGCGAAACGCACTATCGTGCGGTCGACGCATTGCGTGAGCTACTTGTGTTCAAGCCGTTAAACCTGATGCACCGCTGGCCAATGCGCGGCAAGTTCGATGTCATTTTTTGTCGGAATGTTGTGATCTATTTTGACAAGCCGACCCAGCGAAAGTTGATGGCTCGCTACTACGACGCACTTGAAGACGGTGGGTATTTGATCCTTGGGCATTCCGAGAGCCTGTTCAACGTATCCGATAGTTTCGACTTGCTTGGCCACACGGTCTACCGGAAAAAATGATGATGTCCGGTTCAATGCAACCGGCGCGTTTGCCGGCAACGTTACCAGGGTTTGAGGGTCTGGCGAGAGCCTGGAACAACACCCACAATTTGTGCATGACGAAGATTCTGCCAGGTGAGTATTACGTCACTACGCACGACGAGGTGATCACGACCGTACTGGGTTCGTGTATCTCGGCCTGTATTCGAGACCCGATGACCGGCACAGGTGGAATGAACCATTTCATGCTGCCCGGCGACACCACAAAGTCGCTGGAAAAGTGGGGTGGTGTTGATGCGTCGGCCACGCGCTATGGTGTGGCCGCGATGGAAAAGCTGATCAACGATATTCTCAAGCAGGGCGCGCGCAAGAGCAGGCTCGAGGTGAAGCTTTTCGGCGGCGGACACGTGCTGGATATGAAATTGAATGCCGTCGGACAGCGCAACATTCAGTTCGCTCGTGACTTTGCCGCCACTGAAGGGCTGACAATTACATCGGAAGATCTGGGTGACGTGTTCCCGCGCAAAGTGAACTACTTTCCCAAAACGGGAAAAGTGATGGTACGGCGGCTACGTGCGCTGCAAAAACGTGTGATTGCGGATACCGAGAATCAATACGCAAATACGCTTACCAAGAAATCAGAGCCTGGCGATATCGAGTTGTTTGGATAGTTTTATGAACACAATCAAAGTACTGGTCGTTGACGACTCTGCGTTAATGCGAAAATTGCTGACGGAGCTGCTTAACGCAGATCCCGGTATCGAAGTTGTTGGTGCGGCCATGGATGCGTACGTCGCGCGAGAAATGATCAAGCGCTTGAATCCGGACGTGCTGACTCTCGATGTCGAAATGCCGAAAATGGATGGCATCAGTTTCCTGAGTAATCTGATGCGATTGCGACCGATGCCGGTCATCATGGTGTCGACGCTCACTGAAAAGGGAGCTGCTGTCACCTGTCAGGCATTGGAAATCGGCGCTGTGGATTTCGTTGAGAAACCCAAATTCGACGTTGCCCATGCGCTAGAGGACTACAGCGCCGAGATTATTACGAAAGTGAAAGTTGCGGCGCGAGCACGAGTGGACAAACTGGTGCGGCCAACCAGTCCGCAGACGGGCGGTGCGCAACCGGTCGTTGCCAAGTTGAATTACTCGACGACCGATAAGGTGATTGCCATCGGCGCCTCGACAGGCGGAACCGAGGCGATTAAGGACGTGCTGATGGGCTTGCCTCCCGATGTGCCGGGTATTGTTATCACACAACATATTCCGCCGGTATTCAGTCGGTCGTTCGCCGAGCGCATGAATCAAGTCACGCCATTGACCGTTCACGAGGCGGTGGACGGGCAGCAAATTCGTCCTGGGCATGCCTATGTCGCGCCCGGCGGCCTCCATCTGAGCGTGGTGCGCGATGGCGCGAAGTACGCTTGCCGAATCGATGACAGCGAACCGGTGAATCGGCACAAGCCATCGGTTGATGTGTTGTTTGAATCTGTCGCCAACGCCGTCGGCAACAATGCCGTCGGCGTTATTCTCACCGGTATGGGTAAAGATGGCGCGCTGGGCCTGCGCTCGATGCGCGAAGCAGGTGCGAAGACGATTGCCCAGGACAAGGAATCTTGTGTCGTCTGGGGCATGCCACGGGCGGCGGTCGATGTCGGTGGCGCGGAGTCCGTCAAACCGCTGGGTGAAATCGCCGATGAGATTCAACACAAGCTGGCGTCACTCGACTGCGCGCGCGCCAGCTAATGGCCTGAGCGCCAGGTGTCAGTGATCCAGCGGATACCGCGACGGGTTCGAGTGGGTTTGCACGCCGGCACCCTAAAGCCTCCAGAGTTTTGGTCGCTAACAGAACAAAATGTGCGGTCAGGCACACGTGTACCTCAATGGAGTGAACCATGAACATTTTGATTGTTGATGACAGCGCCGCCATGCGGATGATGGTGCTGAGAACGCTGCGACAGTCCGGATTCGATAGCAAGAGTGTCAAGCAAGCCGAAGATGGCGCCGATGCGCTTGAGAAAATCCGCGCGGACCAACCGGATCTCGTGATCGCAGACTGGAACATGCCCAATATGACCGGTATTGAGCTTTTGCGCACACTGCGTGAAGAAGGCAACAAGGTCGATTTCGGTTTTCTGACGACGGAGTCGACGACCAAGATGCGTCAGACAGCCACTGAGGCTGGGGCCAAGTTCCTAGTTTCAAAACCGTTCACTGCTGAGGCCTTTGAGAAGGTGCTCGCGCTGCTCAATGGATAGCAGCGGAAAACTGAGACGAGAAAAACTATGAGCAAGCGTTACGTGGAACCCACTCCGGCGGCGATCGTCAGCCTATTGGAAATCATTTTCGGCGAAGGTGTTGTGGCCGAAAGTGTTGATGGTGCAGATCTGACAGGCGACTCCGCTGCCCGCTACATCGATACCAACGACAGCCTCGTGGCTGTCGCAGCGTGCGACGCAAAGTTTGTTTGTTATGCCGGGGCCGCACTGTCTATGGTACCCGCGCACGTGGCAGACGAGATGGCGGCGAGCGGTGACATCACACCTGCGATCCAGGATAACTTCTACGAGTTCATGAACATCTGTTCAAAACTGATGATGTCCGACACCAGTGACCATCTGCGACTTTCGACCGTTGGAACGGCTAGCGAGGTATTCGCTGAGGCAGAGCCCCTAAACAGCGTGGCCACTCGGCATACGTTTAATGTGAGTCTGCCCGGGTACGGTCAGGGAAGCCTGAATTTTCTAGTCAGCTAAGGCAGGCGCGCGTAACGCACGGCGTGTTTTCTAGGGCCTGAATAAGCTCAGACGGTCATACGAGACCATATTCTGTTGGTCTAGCGCAGCCTCTGTGCCCCCAATCCCCGATTCTCGAGCAAAGCTGGGAACGACTTGGCTTTGCGGTTAAGCTCTTACGGTACTCGACGTTGGGGAGTGTCGTGGTCAGGTTGGCCGAACAAAAGTCGTTCGCGCAACGTGTGACGTCCGAGACATTGCCGCCACTTTGCACGGTGATGTCGGTGAGCTATTTGCTGATGGCGGCCGCCCATGTCGTGTTCTTACCGCCTGGCACGCCACGCTTGATCATGATTGGCATTGCGTTGGCAACCAGCGTCGTGGCATTTGTTGTCGGTCGTTGGTTGCAGGTCGCGCAGTCTCTGGAGATGTATGCCACTGCCGTCGTCGCTGCGCTCATCGGTCTCATTGTCCTGAACACCACACTGCACATGGGGTTGCTGCAGGACCCGACGCAGACACCGTTGTTCGCGTTGACCATTGCGGCGTCCGGTTTTTTCATTGCTTCTTTGCCGCTATTGGCCGCGCTGATCGGGGTCATTCTGGGCATCTGGTGGTTCGTTTATGCATCGATCGGTGATTTGTCGATGCTCGAGAACTATCTGTTTCTGCTGGCGTTATCGAGTGCCGTTTCGTTGACCTTGAGTCTGGCACGTATGCGCAATCTGCGCAGGCTCGAGGAGGCACGGCTGCGCGCCGCGCAGCAGCTGCAAATGGTTGGTCAGGATCGACGCATTTACCTGCAAGGCGTATTGCAGTCGCTGGAGCCCGGCTTGTGTGCCGTCGATAGCAATGGCTATGTGGCATTGGTCAATACGAACTTCGCGGCGTTGCTGGATTCCACGCCCGAAAGCCTGACTGGCCAGCGTCTGGCGGATGTTCCCGTCAACGAGGCATTGGTGCCGGCATTGAGCCGACGTCTGACAGCGCCGGTAGAAGTGGTTTTTGGCAACAATCGAACGTTGCGGTTCAGCGAATCCAGGCTGCCATCCGAGAATGGCATCAAAGGCGGTCGCTTGATCCTCGCCACCGATATCTCGTCGCGAAAACATCTCGAGCAGGAACGCGAGCAGTTGTTGCGCTCTGCTCAGGAGGCACAGCGACTGGCGGCCCTGGGCACATCGGCCGGTCGTATGGCGCACGACTTCAATAACCATCTGGCGATCATTAGTGGCAGTCTGGAAATGCTCGGTATCGAGTTGTCGGGTAATGCCCATGTGGATGCAGGACTGGAGGCGACGCGGCAGGCCGCAGCACTGACCCGGCAGCTGCAAGGCATGGCCAAAGAGCGGGACCATTCGCCTGAACGACTACATCTCGCGACGCTGATCGAAAATACGCTCACGCTGATTCGCGGTAGCGCACCGCGCGGTATTGAGCTGCAGAGCCGCATCGATGATGCCGATGTGTATGTCAGTGCCGACCCGCAGCAACTCGAGCAGGTGTTCGTCAACCTGACGATGAATGCAGCCGAGTCCTATCAGGGTGCGGAAGGCACGGTCACGATTGTCGTAACATCAACGGTTAACCCGTCCAACAGTCAGGCGATCGCCGAGGTGCGGATCAGCGATGATGGCTGCGGCATTGACGCGGCCACGTACAACCGTCTCTACGAACCGTTTGTGACAACTAAAGGCCCGGGTCGTGGCCTCGGACTATCCGCGAGCGTCGAGATTCTGAAGTCGATTGGCGGAACACTCGACGTGCGCTCCGCTGCCGGAACCGGTACGACGGTCGTCATGTTGCTGCCGACTTGTGAGGCGCCCGGTATCCGGGCTTAGAGGGGCCGTCGATTACGGTTGCGACTCAGCGATCATGTAGTCGATAGAACGATAAACTTCCTCGTCGCTCAGACCGAGGTTGCCACCCTTCGCTGGCATGTAACCGGCGCTGCCCTGATAACCATTGATGGCATGCTCGCGCAGAATCTCCAGACCCTGTGCGACGCGTGGCTCCCACGCAGCGGCATCGCCCAGTCTTGGTGCGCCGCCGATACCATTGGTATGGCATGCGCCACACGCGTTGTTGTAGACCTGTGCACCGGTAAGTTCTGCCTTGACCGGCTCTGGTGCGGCTACCGTCTCGGCAATCGCGCTTTCGCCAGGCAGTGCGACCCGGCCCACCGGTGAAATGCGTGATTTGATCTGTTTCTGGTACTCAGCATCCTGACTGATGTACTGCTGTTGAGAGCCGGCGGACAAGTCGGCCGAGATCAGATAGATCAGCACTGAAATGCCGACCAGAATGGCAAGTACGACCATGAACAAGTCGAAGAATTTTCTGTCTTGAGAACTCAATGTAGGGCTCCGGCGGGTCCGCCGCGCATCCAGGCGAGTGCACCAGCCGGCGGCTAGTGCCTCGATTCGCCGTACTCGCGGAAGACGGGTAAATATCTGTCGCTAAGTATAATACAACGCGCAACAACGGCACACAGCCGCGTCGCATTTTAGTTGACCATGAACATTGCCTCGGCAGGCCGGTTTGATGTGGTTTTGTACTGGACTAGCGCCCCCAGACACCCGAAAATATGCAGCCCGGCAAGGCTAGCCGGTATCGCTTCGCGAAACCGCTATACACCGCACGCCAATCCGTCAGTCATGCGAATGGTCGGCGCTTGTCATAAACGCCCTGCCATCTTTAGAACTTTGATACCGGAGCACAGCGACATGCCCAGTCACGCGGCGAGCATGCCAGAATCAACAGCGGCGCGTTGGTACGCCCGACTCTTGCCGTTGACGACCCTTCTGGCGCTCGGCGTGGTGGTGCTGGGTGCCTGGGTACGTCTCACGGATGCGGGCCTGGGCTGCCCGGATTGGCCCGGCTGTTACGGCACGCTAACGGTCCCGCAAACAGCTGAAGAGCTGGCCGTCGCAAGCGAGGTGTATCCGGAACGTCCCGTCGAAACCCAGAAAGCCTGGAACGAGATGATCCATCGCTATTTCGCCGGGACGCTGGGGTTGCTCGTGTTCGCGATCGTGGTGTGCGCCTGGCGTGCGCGACGGACCTATTCGCAGCATCCCGTCGTATTGCCGACAGTGCTCGGCGTGCTGGTCGTTTTTCAGGCTTTGCTTGGCATGTGGACTGTGACGCTACTGTTGAAGCCCGCCATCGTGATGTCGCACCTGCTGGGTGGCATGAGCACGCTGGGCCTGTTGTTCTGGCTGACCCTGCGCGCACATCGGCGCGGTCGGCAAACGACTCCGTCGGGGTATCGGCGGTTTGCGGGGGTGGCAGCTTTGGTCGTCTTTGTGCAAATCGCACTCGGCGGCTGGACTAGCACCAACTATGCGGCGCTTGCGTGCCCGGAATTACCAACTTGTCAGGGCAGCTGGTGGCCCGAGACCGACTTCGGCGAGGCGTTCGTGTTCTGGCGCGGACTCGGTATTGACTATGAAGGTGGGGTGCTTGATGGCGCAGCTCGGGCAGCCATTCATCTGACGCATCGCATTGGCGCAATCGTTGTGACGCTGTTGCTGCTGGCGCTGATCGTCACGTTCTGGCGGACTGGCAAGCCCCCACTGCGGCGCGCGACGATCGTCGTCGCGGCTGCATTAGCACTGCAGATCTCGATTGGAATAGGCATAATTGAGTGGTCATTGCCGCTATGGCTGGCCACCTCACATAACGCGGGAGGGGCGCTCTTGTTGCTAGCGATGATCTTCCTCAACCACGAGACCCGCTATGTCCAAAGCGCAAGCTGATGTCGCCTCGCTGACCGCTCGCAGTAGTATCAGAGACTACTACGAGCTCACCAAGCCGCGCGTGGTCATGCTGATTGTATTCACTGCGATCGTGGGTATGTTGCTGGCTGTTCCTGGTCTTCCGCCGCTCGATGCGCTGCTGTTCGGTACTATCGGTATCGGCTTTGCGTCGTCTTCGGCCGCAGCGATCAACCAGATCATCGATGCTCGCGTCGATGCGCAGATGGCGCGCACTCAGCGTCGGCCGCTGGTGCTTGGCAATATTTCCGACCGTCAGGCGCTGACCTTTGCGGGCTTGCTGTGCGTCGTATCCATGGCCGTCTTATGGTGGCTGGTCAACCCGTTAACCGCGGTCCTGACTTTCCTGTCCCTGATTGGGTACGCGGTGATCTACACCGTCTACCTGAAACCGGCGACACCGCAAAATATTGTGATCGGCGGTGCTGCGGGCGCGGCGCCACCCGTGCTTGGCTGGGTCGCTGTCACTGGTGAGATACATGCGCACGCGCTGCTGCTGTTCCTGATCATCTTTGTCTGGACACCACCGCATTTCTGGGCGCTGGCGATCGCGCGGCGAGACGAATACGCGAAAGTGGGCACACCGATGCTCCCCGTCACCCACGGGGTGCCGTATACAAAGCTGTCGGTGCTGCTCTACACCATCCTGTTGGTCATCGTCACATTGCTGCCATGGCTCTCGGGCATGACAGGCTTAATCTATTTGGTGTCAGCGCTGGTGTTGGGGGCGGTGTTCCTGAAGCACGCGATCCGCTTGCGGGCGCACAGCGGCGATCAACCCGCGATGCCGATGTTCGTCTACTCCATCAACTACCTGATGTACCTGTTCGCCGCGCTGTTAGTCGATCACTACCTGCCGCTGTAGCTTTCTGTTGCGTTTCAGCAACAGCGCGCGCATCGTTTTGTTACAAAGATCGTTCAGTGAACATTATAAAACGTGGCTAAGCCCTTAAAAACAAGGGTAAACCCCCGAAACTTCCGTAAAAACAAAAGCGTGAAACTTGTCACAAAAGTGACAAGTAACCACAATATACTGCATCGGCTAGCGCCCGGTCGTTGATGCGATGTTGCATTTACCAAACACTGGTATTTCGTCATGTCCACGACCGCTCGTCGTTAATTGGGGCGTTGACCGACCAGCCTGGATGGGCCGGCGGCAACGATAACTAAACCGATCTTTTTTCTTTTGGAAGGAAACACCATGAAGAGCTTTGTCACGCATCTGCGCTTCGGCAGTCTGCTTGCGGCTTCTTGTGCTGCTGTCCTTGCGACTGCACCGGTAGAAGTGCAAGCGCAGGAAGTCACCTCATCGATTCGCGGTAAGGTAATCAGCGCCGAGGGCACACCATTGGCAGGCACCACGGTCGTCGTTACCGACGAACGGACCGGCGTCAAGCGTACTTTTGAAACCAACTCGTCGGGCACATTCTTTGCCTCACGTCTCGCGGTTGGCGGCCCGTATCGCGTCGAGGTCCCTGGCCAGCGCGAAGTTACGATCCCTTCCATTTCGCTGGGTGATATTTACAACGTCACCGTCGACCTGCAAAACGCAGGTGCGATGGAAGAAATCGTTGTGCTGGGTCAGGCGTCGACGGGTATCGATACCGCGCCTGGACCGGCAGCGACCTTCAACACGTTCGAACTGGAGCGTACCGTCGCGTTTAACCGTGACATCGTTGACGTCTACGGCGTTGACCCGCGCTTGAACCTCGATAACGAAGACGGCGGTTTCGAAATCAACTGTGTGGGTAAGAACCCGCGCTTCAACAGTGTCACGCTGGATGGCGTTAGCCAGAATGACCGCTTCGGTTTGAACTCGAACGGTTACTCGACCGCGGTTGGCCAGCCATTCCCGTTTGATGCGTTGGCGCAGGTCGCTGTTGAGCTGGCGCCGTTCGATGTCACCTACGGCGGTTTCTCTGCTTGTAACATCAACTCGGTGACCCGTCAGGGCAGCAACGAGTTTTCCGGTAATGCGTTCTGGGAAATCACCACAGAATCACTGCGTGGCGACAGCCTCGGTGGTACCGATGAAGACTTCAGCACCGACGACTTCCGTGAAGATCGCCGCGGTTTCACGTTCGGCGGCCCGATCATCAAGGATCGTCTGTTCTTCTTCACCGCATACGAAGACAACGAGCGTCCGCGCTTCCTCGCGCAGGGCTTCAATGGTTCTGGCAACGGCCAAGAGCGTCCTTGGTTCAGTCAGTCTGACTTCAATCGCATCAACGACATCGCCAACAATATCTATGGCTATGATCCGGGCGGTGAGCCGACCGACGGCGCGGTAGAGTTCGAGAAGTATCTCGTTCGTCTGGATTGGACGATCAACGATAACCATAACTTGGCGGTGATCTACAACTACTTCGATGGTTTCGAAGATCGCGCGTCGGATGGCGACGACAATGAGTTCGAATTCTCGAATCACTTCTACACCAAAGGTGCAGAATCCGAGAACACGACCTTGATCCTGTCTTCGCAGTGGACGGATGCATTTTCGACGCAGTTCTTCTACTCGGACTTCTTCCTCGACGACTCTCAGATCACGGTTGGTCCGCCGGACTTTGGCGATCACCAAATCGAGATCGACGGCAACACCGTCTACCTCGGTGCGGATGACAGCCGCCAGGCCAACGGTCTCGGTTACGATTCGGCGTTCATCAAGGCCACCGGTCAGTTGCTGGTTGCCGACCATGTCCTGACCTTCGGCTACGAGCAAGAAACGGTTGACGTCTTCAACCTGTTTGTCCAGCACGCACGCGGTGGTGAGTACGATTACTTTGATGACTCTGAAAGCAACCCGGCTTTTTGTGCGGCGCTCTCGGCACAAGGTCGTTTCGACGATCCCGCTTGCGGATTGTCGGGCATCGACAAGTTTGAGCTCGGTCGCCCAAGCCGCATTTACTACGGTTCTGGCGGTGGTACCAACAACCCGCTGGATGCGGCGGCTGACTACGAGTACACGCAACAGAGCTTGTACCTGCAGGACGAGTTCTTCCTTGACAGTCTCGGTCTGACGGTCACAGCAGGTCTGCGTTACGAGAACTTCAAGTCTGACGATCGCCCAACCTTCAACCCGACCTTTACGGCGGCGAATGGCGGGCTGCGTAACGATGCCAACATCGACGGCGTCGACATCCTGATGCCACGTGTCGGCTTCAACTGGGAGTACAGCCAGGATCTGACGATCCGCGGTGGTGCCGGTCTGTTCAGTGGCGGTAACCCGTTCGTCTGGATCTCCAACTCGTACTCGAACGATGGTCTGACCAACGTTCAGTTGCAGCTGCGTAACTTCGATGGCGCGCGTACGCTGTTCGGTGGTGCCGGTATCGACCCGACGACGGTCATTCCTCTGGTTGGCCCGAACCCGGGTGCGAGTACACCGCAGGAACTGTTTGACCTGGTTGGCGCGGTGACGTCCAACGATGCGAACGACAGCAACCTGGCGCTCGTTGATCCGGACTATGAGCAACCGGCTGAGTGGAAACTGGCCTTGGGTGCCACCTACGACACACCGTGGTGGGGCATGCAGGCCGACATCGACTTCTTGTACACGCGCGCAGAAAACCCGGCGTTCTACGTGGATCTTTCACAAGAGATTGTGGGTAACACTCGCGCTGGCGCGCCGATCTACGGCTACATTGACGGTCGTGGCGAAGACAACCTGATGTTGACCAACTCGGATGAGAATCCTGAGTCAACCTCGTTGTCTCTGGTACTGCGCAAAGAGTGGGACAACGGCTTCGACTTGCTGTTGGGCTACGCATACACCCAAGCGGAAGACGTCTCTCCGATGACGTCATCGACAGCGGGTTCGAACTTCTCGAACACGGCATTGCTGGACATCAACAATCCTGGCGTTGGCCCGTCTAACTACGTCGTACCACATCGTCTGACGTTGCGTGCGCTGTACACGGCGAACATCTTCGGCGACTACCAGACACGCTTCGCACTGAACGCGTTCGCACAGGAAGGGCAGCCGCAGAGCTATGTTATGGATACAACCGGTCTCGAGGGCAACCGCTCACGTCGTCACTTGTTGTACGTGCCAACCGGTGTCAACGATCCGAACGTCGTGTTCGCGATGTCGCCGGAAGATCAGGCTGCGTTCTTCAACTTCGTATCACGCGAAGGTCTGGCGCAAGGCCAGTTTGTCGGACGCAACTCGACACACGCGCGTTGGACAAACCGCATGGACCTGCGTATCGATCAGGAAATCCCCACGTTCATCGATGGTGTAACGGGTACGGCATTCCTGAAGATCTACAACCTCGGCAACTTCCTGAACAAGGACTGGGGTAAGGTCTACGATGCACAGTTCTTCTCGATCGACGTTGTCGATGCGGACATCAACGATGATGGCCAATACGTCTACACGGACTTCACTGATCGTCCGTTGACCAACCTGATCGAAAACCGGTCATTGTGGTCGATTCGTATGGGTCTGGAAGTACGCTTCTAAACAGACACATCAGTCTGTGATCGAATGAAGGCCAGCCCGGTTTCCGGGCTGGCCTTTTTTTTGGCCAAGGATGGCCTTATGCCGCGGAGCCCATGGATGGGCGGGAGCGGCGTGTGGATGCTGGCAAGACGTTTTAGTTGCGCGTCCGGGAACGGCGAGACAGGGACGTGCTTATGCCGTGAAGGACAGGATGTCCGGGAACGGCGAAACAGGGATGTGCTTATGCCGCGGAGCCGATGGATAACCAGAAGCAGAAGAGTAGTAGTACTGCATCTACTCCCGACAACCCAACGAAACCGTTGCCGAGTTCCAATAGAGTTGCCTGAATGCTATCTGCTGTTCTTTCCGTTGTTGTTCACTTGCTAACGAGCCCGCTGATGTCTCCTGAAGCTGAATCCCCGACCTGTCGACCGTTGCTGATAATGACAGACCGCGAGTCTGCCGCCGGGTGGCGCAGTGTGAACGACAATGTCATGGGCGGTCGCTCGCTCGGCGCAGCCGAGTTTCAGGACGGACAATTGCGCTTCAGCGGTGCCATCAATACCAATGGCGGCGGGTTTGCTTCGATTCGCCATGCGCTGCCCAAAGGCGCTTTGGCTGGCGGAAATGCGGTGCGAATCACGATGCTCCCAGACGATCGCACCTACCAAGTCAGCTTTCAAACCAGTGAGCGGTCGTGGGGTCGTCCAGTGGCTTACCGCGTCGACATTCGCAATCCAGCACCAGGAGAATGGGTTGAGCCGACGGTGTTTTTCTCAGAGTTGCAAGCCACGGTGTTTGGGCGCCGTGTGCGTAGCGCACCATTCGATCCGGCCGATGCACGAACGATATCCATCTTCATTGCTGACGGTGTCGATGGCGACTTTGACCTCGCCCTGAAATCGATTGAGCTGTGTTCGCTGTAGCGAACATCGGCGTCTCGCGGCTGTCTTTACGAGTCGTGTAAACTGCCCAACATGGAACCCGCCGGTACCCGAGACTGTGTCAGCTGTGGTGCGCCACAGCCGGGCACTTTTTGCTCTGTCTGTGGCGAGCGCCGCCTGGATCAACACGATCGTCGACTGAGTGCGTTTCTCGCACGCGCGGTGCTTGAGGTGTCCGATCTTGACTCCCGACTTTTGCGCACCCTGCGCGCCTTGTTATTCAAGCCGGGTGAACTAACCAGCGCCTTCGCGCAGGGCAGACGGGTCGGCTATTTGCAGCCCGTGCAATTGTTTCTGTTGATCAACCTTGTCTATTTCGTCGTGCAGCCATGGACCGCATTCAATGGCTACAACACGACTCTGGATTCTCACCTCACTCAGCAGATCTACTCCAACTGGCTACCGGTGCAGGCATGGGTCGATGGTGCAGCAAGCCGCATGGGGCTGGATCAGGAGACATTCCATATCGTCTTTAACAGCAAGAGCGAGCTGTTGGCACCCACGTTGCTGTTGTTTATCGTACCGTTATTTGCAGTTTTCGTCGGACTGCTGATGATCGGTCAGCGCGCATTGCCGGTGGATCATTGTGTCTTCGCGTTGCATGTCGTCGCTTTTCAGTTGGTGGTTTTGCACATGGTGGCTGCATTCCTGTGGCCACCGATCGTCGATCTGTTAGTGCGTGTGCTTTACGCCATCGCTGGGCAGGGCGCCGAGTGGGTTTCGCCGCTCGTTTCACTCCTATCAGAGGTCGGTCTTACGCTCTCCATCGTCGTACCCTATTTGTATGTCGCATTTCTACGGGTCTATGGCGTCGCTCGTTGGCGTGCATTGTTGTCCGCATTCCTGGGTTACGTGCTGATGATGGTAGCCACGAACATCTACCGCGCGATTCTCTTGCTCATCACTTTCCAGACGCTATAAACGATGTAGGCATCGCGTCCCGGCAGTGTCTTTGCGTTTAGTCTGATTGCAGTGCCAGCACCGGATCGAGTCGTGCTGCCGAGAGTGCGGGATACACACCGAATCCGACAGCGATCAGCACGCACGTGACGATCGCAAACAGGATGACGACAATAGACCACGCGACCGCCCAGCCGGCGAATGCGGCAATCACATACGCCATGACAACACCCAGTACGACGCCGAGGCCAGCGCCGAGTAGTGCAATGACCAACGTCTCGATCAGGAACTGTCGCACCACATCGTTTTCGCGGGCTCCCAATGCGCGTAACAGACCGATCTCGGACTTTCGCTCCATGACGCTCGCCAGCATGATATTCATGATTCCGATGCCGCCTACCAGCAATGAAATGCCGGCGACCGCCGACATGACGATCGTGAAAATACGCTGCGTTTGTTGATGCTGCGCCAACAGGCGCGCCGGGACGGTAATCTCATAGTCATCCTGCTCGCTATGACGCCGACGCAACAGATGATCGATTGCGGCTGATCCCGTGCCCGGAGTCACGCTACTGGCCAGTCCAAACTTGACGGCGTCGAGTTCCGCACCCAATGCGTCCTTGCGCAGCCGTGATAATCCGGTCTGTAATGGTATGAACACTTGATTGCTCTCACCGCCGACCTGGCGACCCTGGAACTCGCTGTTGGAAAGTTGTCGGTCAGCGAGCACGCCGATGACACGGACCCACAGGTGATTTATTTTGACAAAGCCGCCAAGTGCATCACCGTTCGGAAACAGTGCGCGTGCCGCCTCGCTGCCCAGCACCGCAACCTGGGCAAAACGCCGGTCATCATCCTCTCCGAAGAGCGTGCCACGCGCCGCGTCCAGACTGGTCATCGCAAAATAGTCCGGACTGACCGCCATAACTTTTGCGCGACTGTCACCAAAACGACTGAACAGACTCCAGGTCTGGAATTCCCGCGATGCCGCCCAGCGGTCAATGAAAGGTAACGTCCGTGCCGCGGCGTCGGCATCACGCAAGTTCAAGCCCGCTGAGTACTTGCGCACTTCTTTGAGCGCCTCGCCGTCGGCATCCTGTTTTTCGACGATGATGTTACGCAGACCCATGCCTTCGATCATCTCCAGTGCCTGTCGCTTACCGCCTTCGCTGACAGCGAGCATCGCGATCACGGCGCCGACACCAAACACCATACCGAGCAACGTCAGGGCAGTGCGCAACCGATGATGCGAGAGCTGCCCCAGCGCCTGGCGGATGTCCAGCCAGAGTGTTTTGCTCTGGTTCACGCGCCGCCGTCCGGTGCAATCAGCAGCAGACGATCACCGTCCTCAAGGCCACCCGCGATCTCGATCAGGTCGGGACTGCGCTGGGCAACCTCAACGACGCGCTTTTCACTGCCGCCGGTCCCACCGGTGACAAACACGTGGTGGGTGTCACCATCGCTGTACACCGCCTGCGCCGGGACGACGATGCCATCCTCTACCCGACCCGTGATGATGGTTGCGCGCAGCTGTGTGCCGACCCGCATGACTTCTGCATCGATGTTTTCGATCGTGGCTTCGACTACAAAAAACTTTTGCGGATCCTCTCTCGATCGCGGGCTGGCGACGGTAGAGACAGAGCTCACCGTGGCCTGAAACGCCTGGTCCGGTGCAACGTCGAGTGCGAGCTGAACAGACTGATTGACTGCAATACCGACGGCATCATTTTCTGCGATGAACAGTTTCGCCTTGACCTTGCCGCGCACGGGCAACAGGCCAACTGGCATGCCCGGAAACACCCGCTTGCCCTTGGCGATCTTCTCGCCCCACGGCGTTGATGCATAGACGAACGTGCCGTCGGCAGGGCTACGCAGAATCATCATATTCAGCGCTGACTTCTGTTTTTCCAGCTTCGCGATCTCGCCCTGTTGTTCGGCACGAATCATGTTTTGCTCGGCTTGCACGCGCTGGTCGAAAGTCTCCCACTGCCATTCGAGAAACCCGGCCTCCACATCGAGATACTCGACATCCGACAGCGCGTCGATAATCTCATTGCGACTCATCAGCCGCTCATCGATGCTGGCGAACGCTTCAGTAATATCGCGCTCGCCGTCGACCCGACCTGTTTCGTGGTCGATGCGCACTTCTTCCAGCAGCGCCAACCGACTCATATCCGCCAGTTGAAAATCGGACTTGGCCACATTCAACACGGTTTCCTGCTGCGTGCGGATGATCTCCTGATCATCGAAGCGCGCGACGACATCACCCGCCTTGACCTCGGAGAACTCTGGCGCCAGCCAGGCAATGTTGAAGCCAAGCCGGATGCCGGGCGGCAGCGCGATCGGTAGTGATTCTGCCGCGATGATCTCGCCTTCCGCCGGTACAACCAAATCGGTCGACTGCCGGTTCACGACAATGCCGCTTTCGTTCGAATCCGTGCCGCCGCAAGCGACCAGCAGAGCGCCAATCAACAGGGCGACCGTCAGGGTTTTCATTGCCATTCGATTTCCTCACCGGCCTCGAGGCCGTTCTGGACGATGCGTTGACCCGCACTCGCTTTGCCCAACTTTATCGGCGTCCAGCCGCGACCCGCGACGATGACACCGGGCACCCCTTCGCGATAGGCGATCGCTTCCTCTGGCACTGCCAGCGCATCCGCCTGCGTATCGACGACCAACGTCACTTTCGCGGACATACCAGGCCGCAGCGCATCGGAGGTCTCGTCCAGCTCGATCTCGATACCGCGAACAACGGCCTGCGAGAATCGCGATTGGCGGCGTACGATGCTCGCGACTGACACTACTTTGCCGGTCACGTCACCGCCACCAGCAGCATCCAGAGACACGATCGCCTGCTGGCCAACCGCGAGTTTGGCGGCGGCAAACTCAGGGACATCGGCTTGAACGATAAGGTCGTTATCATCGATCACTTCGACGACCGTCATGCCGGGATTAACCGTATCGCTGACATCCAGTTTGGAGCCATCGCGCATCGTGCCCACCAGCACAAGCCCGTCGCGTGGTGAGCGAATCGTAAACGAAGCCAGCTCGGTTTTGGCCGCCGTCAATTCGCTCTCAAGCCGTCGCACATCGGCGCGCAATTCCGCTAGTGTCAGCGCCCGCACGTCGGCAGCCAGCGCGACCCGTCGGCGTTCATAACCAGCCAGTTCGGCAGTCACGCGTTTCTCTTCGATAAGCTTGCGATACTCCAGTCCGGCGTAGACCGTGACATCAACGTTGGCTTTGCGAGCAGCCTTGCGGGCCTCACTCTCGGCTTCTGCGAGAGCAACCTTGTCTTCCTCCGCTTCTCGCGCTTGAGTTTCCAGTACAGATTCGAGCTCCGACTGTTTGGCGGCGAGTTCGGCCTGTTTTTGTTTAACGCGATCGTCGGTCGCAGAGCCGTCGAATTCGGCAATCACGTCACCTTGCTTAACGCGCTGGCCTTCGCGTGCGATCTTCGTGATTGCGATCTGCCAGTTGCGGTTGGGCGGCGGACCGAAGCGTGAAGCGTCGCGTGCCGCGACGATTCCTGTCGCCGTGACAGTGATCGGTCGATCTTCAGCGACCATCGTCAACTGTTGCGCTGACCACGCGCTCGTAGCGATGACGCTGATCAGGACACCGATGCTCAGCCGGCGCATCATGATGCTTCCCTCGCATCAGCGGGAATACCCAGAACGCTCATGCCGGGCATGATCGCTGCCGGCATGGCGCCGATCGGCTTCGCTATTGCTTCAAAGTAGCCGCTGTCGCTCCAATCCTCTTTGTCGATGGCTTGTGTTGAGCGGCGTTCGATTTCGACGTCAAATGCTTCGGTGCCTTCGGCATCAGCGATGACCGTTAGTCTTTGACCGGCATGCACTTTCAGGAAATCCGCTTCATGTAGCCAGAACTTGACGCGGAGATCCTCACGGCCGGCAACGGAGGCGATCAAAAAGCCGCTGTATAGGGTGTCGCCTGGAAACACCTTTTTACCGGTGAAGAAGTTCTCGCCATAGATCAGATAGCCGGATTTATTCGCACGAATCTCGGTGCCGCCTAGTGCATCGCGCATGCGCTCGAAATTGAGCTCGGCTTGGCGTAACTCGAGCGCGGCTTGTTGGCGTTGGTCGGCGAGCTCTGCTCGCTTGTTCTTGAGATCGGTCTGACTTCTCGCGAGTGTCTGTTGCGCGGTTGCCAGAGTGAGCTGGTAGCGCTCAAAGTCCAGTCGCGGAATCGTCTCCACCGGTATCACTGCGTCCAGCTCTGCCAGTCTAACGGCAGACTCGGCACGCAATACGTCTTGTTCTGCTTGCAACACTTCAAGCTGCAACTCGTTGATGCGTTTGTCGACATTGAATTGCATTTTCTCAAGGTCGACGCGGGCCTTCTCTTCCTCGGAGATCAGACTGCCGGGATCGAGTCTTATAATCAGGTCGCCGGCGTTGACTTGGCTGCCTTCGGGCGCCATCCATTCAATGCGGCGTTGCCACGCGCCTGGCAGCGACGGCATCTCAACCGTTTGTGCCTCAACGTCCTCAATAATGCCGGTAATCAACGGCTCTGCGGCGGCGGAGCCAGACAACGCGACCCAGATGAGGCTAATGCGTATTGCGTTCATCTTTTTCTATCCTGCCGTCGCGCATGCGCACCACGCGCTTCGCGTACGCGGCGATTTCCTCTTCGTGCGTCACCATCATGATGGTCTGTCCGTTCTGATTGAGTCGTGTGAACAACTGCATGATCTCAACCGAGGTCTTGCTGTCCAGATTGCCGGTCGGTTCATCCGCCAGCAACAACGGCGGTGTATTGACCAGCGCCCGTGCGATAGCGACGCGCTGGCGCTGCCCGCCGGAGAGTTGATTCGGCCGATGGTCCAGCCGGTCGCTGAGTCCGAGATCACCGAGCAAGGCCACCGCATTTTCCGTTGCACCGGCGGGCGGCGCCGGGCTGAATCGGAACGGCAGCAAGACGTTGTCGAGTGCGGTCATACGCGGCAACAGGTGGAAGCTCTGAAACACAAAGCCGATGTGTTGATTGCGAATCCGTGACAGATCGGCGTCCTGCATCTGGCCGACGGCTTGCCCGAGCAGCGCGTATTCGCCGTCATCCGGCGTATCGAGGCAGCCGAGAATATTCATTAACGTGGACTTGCCCGAGCCTGACGGCCCCATGACGGCCACAAACTCGCCTGATTCGATCCGCAGGTCGACGGCGTCCAGTGCTCGGACCTCGGTGTCGCCGACCTTGAATCGGCGCGTGAGCTTGTGCGTCTCTATCATGATTGTTCTGGTCGCATGGCGTGCTTCATGCTGTTCGTCGGCGAGCGGACAACAGATGCAGACTGGTGTGGTCCCCGACGCCGCGACGGTCTCCTTAGTGCTATCATTCGCCAAACGTCGCTGACAGTCAAAATCGTCATCAGTCGGTGACGTCAGTCTGTCATTCTGCGCCACTCAGATACTCGTGCTGAGTCGCGCCACCTCTGTGGAAAGGACTTCTGATGCCCGTGTTGCGACCGTTTCTTGTGACTCTCGGATTGTCGCTGGTCGTGGTTGGCTGCGGTGGCGGTGGTGAGGCTGGTCCAGCAGGCGGTCCGCCGCCGGCCGGCGTCAGCGTCGCGACAGTCGTTGTGGAAAGCGTCACCGAGTGGGACGAGTTCAGTGGGCGCATCGAGGCCGTCAATCGTGTCGAGGTGCGGCCTCGAGTGTCCGGGTATCTCGACAAAGTTCATTTTCAGGAGGGCGCGTTGGTCGAGGTCGGCGATCCGCTGTTCTCGATTGATGACCGTGAATACCAAGCCGCTGTGGCTGTCGCCGAAGCGGAGGTCGCCGCAGCGGAAACCCGTCTGGGGCTCGCCAAAGACGAGCTGCAGCGCGGTGAGACCCTGCGCGAGGCGCGCGCGATTTCTGCCGAACAGCTCCAACGCAGAATCAGCGAAGTACGCACCGCGACGGCCGATCTCGCGGCTGCGCGAGCTCGTACCGAAAGCGCGGCGCTCAATCTCAGCTTCACGCAAATTGACGCGCCGATCGCTGGACGCGTGGGCGCCGCCAACGTGCGTGAGGGCAATCTCGTATCTACCGGTGAGACCCTGCTAACCACGGTCGTGTCGATGGATCCGATTCACGTCGTGTTTGAAGGAGACGAGCGCATCTATCTGAAATACCAGGCGACCGCACTCGAGGGCGGTCGCCCGAGCTCGCGTACCGCGGCCAATCCTGTGCAGGTCGGGCTCGCGTCGGATAAGGACTTCCCGTATCAAGGCGTCATGAATTTCGTCGACAATGCGATCAACCCAGCCACCGGCACGATACAGGGCCGCGCCGTATTGCCGAACCCCGATGGGTTTCTGATTCCCGGTCTTTTTGCACGCGTCAAGCTGGTTGGCATTAGCAGCGAGGATGCCGTGTTGATCAATGAAACGGCGGTTCTGACTGACCAGGATCGCAAATATGTTTACGTCGTTGAGGAAGACCGCGCAGTGCGCAGAGATGTGAAGCTGGGGCGCGCTACGGATGGGCTGCGCGTCGTCACAGCGGGACTCACCGGTGGCGAGCGAGTGGTTGTGAATGGCGTACGGAAGATCTTTTTCTCGGGTGCCCCGGTGACAACGCGTGAGGTGCCGATGCGGGAGCCATTTAAAGCGGCCGAGCAGTAGACGATGAATCTTGCCAGGTCCTTTGTCGATCGACCGATTTTCGCGGCTGTTCTGTCGCTGTTTATTCTGATTTGCGGCGCTATTGCGATCCCCAACTTGCCGGTGAGCGAGTATCCCGACGTGGTGCCGCCGACCGTGCAGGTCACGGCTGCCTATCCGGGCGCTAACCCGCAGACGATCTCGGAAACGGTCGCTGCGCCCCTCGAAGAGGCGATCAACGGCGTCGAAGGCATGTTGTACATGAAGTCGGTCGCGAGCTCCGATGGCACGATGGCGCTCGATGTGACGTTCGCCAGTGGTATCGATATCGATCTGGCGACCGTGAAGGTGCAAAACCGAGTGTCGCGGGCGCTGCCGCGCTTGCCCGAGACAGTGCGAGCGCTGGGTGTCTCGACCAACAAGACCTCGCCGACGCTGACGATGGTCGTGCATCTGACATCGCCCAACGGAAAGTATGACGGCGCCTACCTCGCCAATTACGTCAATCTGCGCATCAAGGACGAAATCGCACGCTTGCCTGGGGTTGGTCAGGCAATTGTATTCGGCGAAGGTGTCTACGCGATGCGCGTGTGGCTGGATCCTGACAAAGTTGCCGCCCGTTCGTTAACGGTCGGAGATATTGTTGCCGCCATTCGCGAGCAGAACATTCAGGCGTCGGCCGGGCTGATCGGCGGACCCCCGCAGCCGGACAGCGCTGTGCAACTGTCGATCAGCGTACGTGGTCGCCTGGTCACGGCCGAGGAGTTCAGTGACATCGTCCTGAAAACCGATGGTGATGGCGCCGTGACGCTGTTGCGCGACGTAGCGCGCGTAGAGCTTGGCGGCGACAGTTATTCGTTGCGCTCGTTGCTCGACAATCAACAGGCTGCTGCGATTCCCATTTTTGAAAGTCCCGGCGCCAATTCCATCGAACTCTCGGCCGCAGTACGGGCGAAGATGACGGAGTTGTCAGAAGACTTTCCGCCGGGCGTCAGTTGGGAGGTCGCCTACGACCCGACGGTGTTTGTGCGCGAGTCGATCGCATCGGTGATCGAGACACTGCTGGAGGCCGTACTACTGGTCGTGCTGGTCGTCGTTATTTTCCTGCAGACTTGGCGTGCCACCATTATTCCGTTGCTGGCTGTGCCGGTTTCGGTGGTTGGTACCTTTGCGGTCCTGCTGTTACTCGGCTTTTCGATCAACGTGCTGACGCTATTCGGGTTGGTGGTGGCGATTGGCATCGTCGTCGATGACGCGATCGTTGTGGTCGAAAATGTCGAGCGCCATATTGAGATGGACAAGTCGCCGAAGGAGGCAGCGCATGCCGCGATGGCCGAAGTTTCAGGGCCGATCGTTGCGATATCGCTGGTGCTGGCAGCGGTCTTTGTGCCGCTGGCGTTTCTGAGCGGTGTGACCGGTGAGTTTTATCGACAGTTCGCCGTGACGATCGCGGCATCGGTCACGATCTCCGCTTTCAACTCGCTAACGCTGTCGCCAGCGTTGGCTGCCGTGCTGTTGAAACCCAAAGGGGCACCGACGCAAACCACAGGGCGGGTCATCAACCTGTTGTTGGGTTGGGTATTCCGGCCGTTCAATCGGATTTTTGAACGCGGTGCGACCAGCTATGGCCGACGGGTTGGTGGTTACATTCGTCGCAGTCGTCGGCTGATGCTGATTTACGGCGTGTTGATCGGTGTTGCATTGGTCGCGTTTCGTGCCGTACCAGGCGGGTTTATCCCGGTGCAGGACAAGCAATACCTGTTTGGTGTTGCGCTGCTGCCGGAGGGCGCGACCATCGAGCGCACCGAAGATATGTTGCGCGAGATGGCCGATGTGGCGCTGGCTACCCCCGGTGTCGACAACGCCGTCGCGTTCCCCGGCCTGAACGGTGTGCATTTCGTCAACACGTCGAATATCGGCACGATGTTCATCGGAATCGATCCGGCACACGATCGCGATGCCACTGCACTGGAGCTGTCCGCTGCGCTGACCGGCGCGTTCGGGCAAATCGAGGAAGGTCTCGCGTTCGCTTTGATGCCACCGCCGGTGCTCGGGCTCGGCAACTCATCCGGTATCGAGTCATTCATTCAGGATCGACAAGGGCTCGGTTTTGGTGCGTTGAATCAGGCGACGCAGATGATGTCCGGCGCGCTACGTCAAACTCCCGGTTTTGATCCTTACTCAGTGTTGAGCAGTTTTCAGGCGAATGTGCCGCAACTCGAGGCCGATATCGATCGTCGTCAGGTCAAGGAACAAAACCTCGCGTTGACGGACGTCTTTGAAGCGCTGCAGGCCTATCTCGGGTCAACCTACGTCAATGACTTCAATCGCTTTGGGCGCACGTTCAGTGTCTACGTGCAAGGCGATGCCGATTTCCGCGATGAAGTGTCGGATGTGTCGCGTATCAAGGTCAGGGACAGCCTTGGCCGTATGGTGCCGATCTCCAGCGTTCTGACAATGCGCGAGACGTTTGGCCCGGACCCGGTGATTCGCTTCAACGGCTATCCGGCGGCCGACCTGTCTGCCGGTATTATTCCGGCGGAAATGTCGTCCTCCGAGGCCCTTGGAGTGTTTTCTGAACTCGCGGCGCAGCAGTTGCCACAGGGCATCGGTTTCGCGTGGACCGGACTGACGTTCCAGGAAGCCACGCAGGGAAACACAGCGGTGTTCGTCTTTCCGCTGTGCATTCTATTCGTCTACCTGATTCTTGCGGCGTTGTATGAAAGCTGGTTGCTGCCGCTGTCAGTCATCCTGATCGTGCCGCTTTGTCTGCTGTCAGCGATTGGCGGTATCTGGTGTCTGAATACAATCAAGGGTTTGATCTTCGGGCTGCAAATTGGCGCGGGCATGATTCCCCCACCACCGGTTTCGGTGCCGCCAACGTTTCTCGACAACAACCTGTTTACACAGATCGGGCTGGTTGTGTTGATGGGGCTCGCCTGCAAGAACGCGATTTTGATTGTCGAGTTCGCGCGCGACCTGGAACGTCAGGGGCGCAGTATCGTCGATGCGGCGGTAGAGGCCTCGCGCATTCGCTTACGACCGATTTTGATGACGAGTTTTGCATTCATTGCCGGTGTGTTGCCCCTCGTGTTTGCCAGCGGTGCGGGCGCCGAGATTCGTCACGTTCTCGGTGTTGCTGTGTTTTTCGGCATGCTCGGCGTCACCTTCTTTGGGCTCATTTTCACACCGGTCCTGTACGTGCTGATTCGTCGCTGGGCGACGCGCGGGGAGGCAGCTGATGCGTAGTCGTCTTGCGATGTTTGTCGGGACGTTGGTGCTGGCTGCTTGCAATGTTGGCCCGGACTATCAACGCCCGGAGCTCGCGTTGCCGGATACGTTTGTTGCACTGCCGGCGACCGCGGAAGCGCTGCCGCCCGAAGCGCTCTGGCAACTGTTTGAAGATCCCGAGCTATCGGCATTACTCGAGCGGGCTCGCAAGAACAACGCAGAGCTCGGTCAGGCTGCTGCGGTACTGGCCGAATCGCGCGCACTGAGTGGCCTGCGTATTTTTAGTTTGTTCCCGACAGTGACGATCAACGTTGATCCCGAGCGCACGCGTCAAAGCGCGCAGGATCCGTTCGGTTTCGGTACCGATGTCGTCGAGCGCTATCGCGCCGGCTTCGATGCGGTGTGGGAGATCGACCTCTTTGGCTCGCTGCGTCGCGATGCCGAAGCGATTGTGTACCAGACGGAAGCCGATCTGGCGCGCCTGTACGCCGTCGAGGTCAGTGTCGTTGCCGAAACAGCGCAAACCTATTTTCAATGGCAGGGTGCGGTTCTGCAGGAACAGTTGCTCGTCAAGCAAATCGCCGTGCAGCAACGCCGCTACGAGCTGTTGCAAGCCTCACTCGATGCCGGCGGTGCCACCGCATTGGACGTTGCCCAGGCGGGTGCGCAGGAGCGCTCGATCGCGGCGGCACTGCCAGCGACGCGGGCCCAACGTCTCGCGGCGGTGCAGCGACTCGCTGTGTTGACCGGCCAGTCACCCGCCGACGTGCTGACACAGCTGACACCGGCCACGTCCATGCCAACCATGCCCGCTTTCCTGCCGTCAGGTGACCCCGCGGACTGGTTGGCGCGGCGCCCGGATCTATTGGCGGCCGAACGGCAACTCGCTTTCACGACCGCGAAAATCGGCGTCGCGACGGCGGAGCTATATCCGCGACTGAACCTGATCGGCGATTTTGGCTGGACAGGGCGAACAGCTAGCGACCTCGGGGATAATGACGCGGACCGATTCCGGTTTGCGCCGGCATTGTCATGGCGCATCCTGGATTATGGGCGCGTGCGCCAGGAAATCGCTGCGGCAGAAGCCCGCGCCGCCAATGCGCTGGCAGTCTTCGAGCAAACCTGGCGTGGCGCCATCGAAGAAACCGAAAATGCGCTGATGACCTATCGCACGACCAGCGAAACGGTCGCGATTCTCGACGAGGGCATCGCCCACAGTGCGGCGGCCGTCGAACTGGCCGAGCTTCGATTTGATAATGGCGCTGACAGTTTCCTGCAGGTGTTGGATGCCGAACGCACCGATCTTGAACTGCGCACCCAGCGAATCGTGGCTTCGATCGATCAAGCCACGGCGCTGGCTGCGCTGTACAAGGCGCTCGGTGGCAGCTTCAGTGAGCAGGTGAGCCGCTAAGTCGGTTACGTCACCGTCTCATGCGTGTCGCCAGTGTCTTCTGCTGGCACTATTGGCGCACGATCCACTTCGCGCAGATGATCGCGATAGCGCAACGACATTTCGATAAACACGGCGAGAAACTCGGTGAGATGCTTTGCGTTGTAACCCGCATTCGCCAGCAGATCCGCCTCGAGTATCGGGTCGTTTTCGTGGTCGAGATACGCGCGCGTCAATCGTTGGCGACGGTTCCAGTCATTGATATCGGCAACATCGACATCGAAGCCGGTCATGCCGAAATACAGCAATAGATCGCCGTCATTGAATACGCGCATCGAATACGTGATGCCGTTCACTTTGATTTCCAATGACCTCTCGCCGTCATCAGAGGTCGTGTCACGTACGGCGCTGTAGCCTTCGGCGCGCAGCATACCGATGATCTCGGCCTGGCTGTAGTCTTTACGTAACGGTGCCGTGTCGGCCGCAGCCGTCCCACTGACGAACAGCAGCGCGAGCGCCGCGATCAATCGCATAATAGTCATCAAATAGTCTCGATTTGTCATTATCAGCAATCGTACACTACGCTTTGGCTATCGGCGCCCGCCACCGACTGAGTCGCAATGTCGCAGGTTTCGCCGAAAAGCGGGCTTTGGAGAATGTCATGAGAATGCTAGCAGTTTCGGTCGCCGCCATATCGGCATTGGTTCTGACACCGCAAGCGACCGCGTGGGGAAAAACGGGGCATCGTGTCACCGGTGCGATCGCTGAAAATTACCTGTCGCGACGTGCCAAACGGGCGATCGATGAAATCCTGAGTACGGAAGACCTGGCGGAAATCTCTACCTGGGCAGATTTCTATCGCTCGGATCCCGATGAGTTCTGGCAGCGAAAATCCGGTCCGTTTCACTATGTCACGATCCCGATCGGCAAACGCTATAGCGACGTGGGTGCGCCACCGCAGGGCGACGCGATCACAGCACTGGAAATGTTTGCTGACGTGCTTCGTGATGACGCCGCGAGCGCGGCGGACAAGAAGCGCGCGCTTCATTTCACAGTGCATATCATCGGTGACCTGCACCAACCGCTGCATGCCGGCAATGGGACCGACCGTGGTGGCAATCAGTACACGGTGGTCTGGTATGGCGACGTCACCAATCTTCACAGTGTTTGGGATACAGGCCTCGTCAAACAGGAAGAGCTTTCCTACACCGAGTACACCACATGGTTGCTGCGCAAACTTAGCCGGGAACAGGTGGCCGAATGGATGGAGCCAGACCCGTTGGTATGGATTGCCGAAAGCGCTGCGATTCGGGACACAATTTACCCCGGCGGCGATCGTAACCTGCGCTGGGACTACTTTTTCGCGCACCGCGACACCGTGCGTCAGCGCTTGTCACAGGGCGGCGTGCGGATGGCGGCGTATCTGAATGAGCTGTTCGAATAACGCCTGAACCCGCGCTTATTCTGTCAACCGCGCTGCCGTCAGCAGCCGTGATGCGATAGACTATCGGCCGTTTTTCAAGCGGCCGACTATTCGTGCTGAAAATTCTCCAAACCGCGACTGTATTCGACCCCGCGCCGCGCGGATTGCAGCATCTGCTGGTCGCGGGCTCACAGATTGTCTGGCTCGGCCACGAACCACCCGTGCTGCCAGCCATGCTTCAGGTGGATACGTTTGATGTCGGTGGTCGGTTTGTCGTGCCTGGCCTGGTCGATGGGCACGCGCATACCACCGGTGGTGGTGGCGAGGCCGGCTACGCAAGTCGCGTGCCTGCACCGCATCTCAGCCAGTTTGTGCATGCTGGCGTGACGACGGTCGTTGGTCTGCTAGGCACGGACGATACGACACGCGATACCAGCCAGTTGCTCGCGGCAACCCGCACCTTGCGTGCGGAAGGTATGAGCGCGTACTGCTACACCGGCGGTTATCGCATTCCACCGGTGACATTCACCGGTGATGTGCGCAGCGACATCGTCAATCTCGATCCGGTGATCGGCGTCGGTGAAATTGCGATCAGTGATCACCGCTCATCGCAGCCGACCTACGACGAACTGCTGCGTGTCGCCAGCGATGCGCATGTTGCCGGGCTGATGACGGGCAAAGCGGGTGTCCTGCACTTGCATCTGGGTGACGGTGAGCGCGGTTTGTCGCTGGTGCGTCGGGCGCTGGCGGAGTCGGAACTACCAGGACGCGTGTTTAATCCGACCCATTGCAATCGCAATCCTGGATTGATGGCGGAAGCGTTCGAACTCGTTGGTGCTGGCTGTACCATCGATCTCACCGCGTTTCCGGTGGCTGACGACGATATTGCCTGCAGTGCCGCAACGGCTTTGCTGCGTTATCTGCAGTCCGGACTACCAGCAGACCAGATCACGATCAGTTCGGACGGTGGTGGTTGTCTGCCGGTATTCGATGAGCAGGGCCAGATCGTATCCGCCGACACGGCATTGCCGACCAGCCTGCTCGATACGCTGCGCGAGGCGCTGCAGTTGGGCATCGAGTTACCAGAGGTGTTGGCGACTATGACCGCCAACCCATCGGCACTGTTGCGGTTGCCCGCGAAAGGGCGCCTGGCTGCGGGTATGGACGCGGATCTGTTGGTGTTGAATGATGCGTACGAGGTTGACGCGGTCATGGCGCTCGGTGAGTGGCACCTGCGCGATGGGGAAGTGCTGAAACAGGGCACGTTCGAGTAACAAAGACGTATGAAAGGTTGAAACAATGGCGCCATCTCCGGCAGTAGACAATACCGATCGCGGTTACGTGATTCCTATCGGCGGTGCCGAAGAAAAGTTACAGAACCCCGAGATTCTCGACCGTTTTGTGTCGCTATGCGGCGGTAAGCCTGCGAGGATCGCGATCATTCCAACCGCTTCGGAGTTGGAAGATACCGGTCGCAACTACGAGAAGCTGTTTCGCCGGCTTGGCGTTAACCACGCGCGCGTGCTGCCGTTTATTGAGCGCTCTGATTGTGACAATCCTGAATGGCTGGACTACATCAATGGTGCGGATGGTGTTTTCATGACAGGCGGCAACCAGCTGCGGCTATCGACAACGCTGGGTGGTACCGATGTCGCCCGCGCAATTCGACGGCGCAACGCAGAAGGTATGCACGTCGCGGGCACATCGGCAGGTGCTGCGTTTATGCCGGAGCATATGATTGCCGGCGGATCCGAAGGCGCGACACCGACTCCCGACAAGGTCACGCTGGCGCCGGGTCTCGGGCTGACCAACAATTTCATCATCGACCAGCACTTTCGACAAAGAGATCGTCTCGGTCGCCTGCTAACGGCGCTTGCCTACAATCCGTTTGCGGTCGGGATCGGCCTAGACGAGGACACGGCCGCGTTTATTCAGCCCGGTGATAGTCTTGAAGTGGTCGGCAGCGGTGGCATCACCATCATCGATCCGAACGATCTCGAGTTTTCGTCGATGGCGAAAGCCCGTAGCAACGAGCCGGTGAGTCTTATCGGCGTGAAACTGCACATTCTCATCTCGGGCGGTCGATTCGATATTGCTTCACGAAATGCGTATTCTCAGTAGCAGGCAACCTGGTAACACCGTCGACTTAGATTTTGTGACCCTTATGTAGACGTGGTGCGCGGACGGAGACCTCCCGTTTTCGTTGGTCCGTTTGTCGGACGCTCGTGGCATCGCCGCGTCAACGGACGTCTCTTACTGTGAGTCGGTGCGCAAAGACCTCAGGCTGCCGGCCGCTCCCGCGTTGGAGCTTTGTTTTGCCAAGCAAAAGAATAAGCGGAGAATTGCATGCGCGTTGTTTCCACCAATGTTTTTGTGGGTCCGAGTATCTATGCTCACTTCCCGGTGATCCGGCACGTCCTCGATCTCGGTGAGCTCGAGCACTGGCCGTCGGCAAAAATTGGTCCTGCATTCGTTGAAGGCCTGATTGCGAGTCTTCCAGGGTTGGACGAGCATGGCTGCTCTTACCGCGAGCCGGGTGGTTTCCTTCGCAGACTACGAGAGGACGAAGGCACGTGGATGGGGCACATTCTCGAGCACGTCGCGATCGAGTTACAGAACATTGCCGGGTCCCCGGTGACCTTTGGCCGTACGCGTTCGATCGACGGCGAGCCCGGTCACTACAACATGGTGTTCGAGTACAAGGACAAGAGTGTGGGCCTGGAAGCGAGCGAGCTCGCGCGCAAGCTATTGCAGTCGCTGCTACCACCCGAGTTGCAGACCGACGCGCCGGCGCCGGACTGGCAGTTCGAGGAAGCCCGCGACGATTTTATTCGCTATGCGCAGCGACGTGCGCTGGGGCCGAGTACGGCATCGCTGGTGCAGGCCGCAGAAGAACGCGGTATTCCATGGTTACGTCTGAACGATTACAGCTTGATTCAACTCGGCCATGGTCGTTACCAGCAACGAATACAGGCAACCTGTACCGGGAACACCAGCAACATCGCGGTCGAGCTGGCCGGCGACAAAGAGGAAACCAATGCGGTACTCCGCGATTTGGGACTGCCGGTGCCACGCCAGTATGCCTTGCGCAGTGAGTCGCAAGCCGTGCGCGCCGCGCGTCGAATCGGTGGGCCAGTAGTGGTGAAGCCCTTGAATGCGAATCACGGGCGTGGCGTGTCGATCAACCTGACCGACGAGGATCAGGTGCGTACCGCATTCGCCAAGGCTAAAGAGCACAGCCGAACTGTCTTAGTCGAGAGTTTCATCGAAGGTCTCGATCATCGTTTGCTGGTCGTTAATGGCAAGCTGGTGGCCGCGGCCAAGCGGATGCCCGGCCATGTCGTCGGTGACGGCGAACATACGATCGAACAGCTGGTCGATATCGTCAACCAGGATCCGCGCCGCGGCGTTGGCCATGAAAAGGTGCTGACGCGTCTCGAGTTTGATCATCAGGCCGAACGGTTGCTCAAAAAGCACGGCTACACGCCGGAAACGGTGCCTCCCGCTGGCGAGACCGTGTTCCTGCGCTCGACTGGCAATCTGTCGACCGGCGGCACCGCGATCGACGTCACGGAAACTATCCACCCGGACAACCGTGAGATGGCGGAACGTACGGTGAAGGCGATCGGTCTGGACGTTGGTGGCGTGGATTTTCTGACCTCCGATATCAGCTTGTCCTATCGAGAGACCGGCGGTGCCATTTGCGAAGTGAATGCGGGTCCTGGATTTCGCATGCACGTCGCGCCCAGCGAAGGTACCCCACGTGATGTAGCGGGCCCCGTTATCGACGGGCTGTTCCCGCCGGGACAGCCAAGTCGAATTCCGATCGCGTCGATTACCGGTACCAACGGCAAGACCACGACGTCAAGGATGCTGGCACATATTCTGAAACTGACCGGCAAGACAGTCGGTCTGACCTCCACGGAAGGTGTCTATATCGATGGCTCGCTGACGGTGTCCGGTGATATGACCGGTCCGGTCTCGGCGCAGATGGTGCTGCGCGATCCGTCGGTCGATGCGGCCGTCATGGAAACGGCACGCGGCGGCATGCTCCGCGGGGGCCTCGGTTTTCCATCGTGCAATGTGGCGTGCTGCCTGAACATTTCGGCAGACCACCTAGGCATGAAAGGGGTCGACACGCTGGAGCAACTGGCCGAGGTGAAGCGGATTCCCATCGAGGTGGCAGAGGACGCAGCCGTATTGAATGCCGACGATCCGCATTGTCTCAGAATGGCGGACTACACCAATGCGGCACGCCTTTGCTATATCACGATGAATGCCAACCACCCACTCGTGAAACAGCATATCCAGGCAGGCGGCCAGGCATTTGTGCTCGAAGAAGGCATGAACGGCCACATGATCACGATCTATGCTGGTGATACCCATATTCCGCTGCTGTGGACGCACCTCATTCCAGCTACCGTCGAAGGCAAGGCGATGCACAACGTGCAAAACGCGATGTTCGCGGCGGCACTCGCCTACAACATGGATGTCAGCCTGGACAATATTCGTCAGGGTCTTCGCACATTCGGCACGTCATTCTTCCAGGCACCGGGTCGTATGAATATGTTCGATGAGCATCCGTTCAAGGTGATTCTCGACTACGCCCATAATCCGGCCGCCGTGAAAGCGATTTGCGAACTGGTGTCGCGGCTTGATGTCGACGGTCGACGCATTGTTGTTCTGGCTGCCCCGGGTGATCGCCGCGATGAGGACATCGCAGACATCGCGACGGTTGCTGCACCGCATTTCGACCACTTCATATGCAAGCGCGATGACAATACGCGCGGCCGCGATGGCGACGAAGTGCCAATGATGCTGAAGCGTGCATTGAACGCCGCCGGTATCGACGACGATCGTATCGATCTGGTGCCAGACGAACAAGAGGCTGTGATCGCCGGACTCGCCGCTTGTGCACCGGGTGACTTGCTGCTGATTCTCGGCGACAACGTCCGCCGCTGTTGGAAACAGATCATCTACTACCAGGTGGACGAGCAACAGGCCGAGAAAAAGACCGAGTCGGTCACGCTGGTACCGGTGCCGGAACTGTCGTTTGAGCTCGATCCCAGCCTCGAATTGATACAGGATGAGCGTGGCGTGCGTGTCGCGCGTGACGAAGACGGCGACTGATGTCAGAAGGCCGCTTTCCCGACACTATCGAGCTATCAGATGCGCGACGTCTGACCGGTATCAACGTTGTCTGGTCAGAACCATCTGCGGTTCTCGATTTGCGGATGTCGGACACAACACACGTCGCTTCGCTGTTTTCGGCCTGGAAGGCCGCGCTTGCCGAGTTATGTGATGCCCTTAACTGGGGCCAACCGCAAAGTGCTTGGCGCGAGTTCAAGGCGGGCGCGAGTTTCGTGTTCTCAGCGCCGGTGGATCGTCTGTACGTTGCGATTGAGATTGCTCGGCTCGCCTTGTTCACGGTCGCCAAGCGCCACGCGCTCAATCTTCGCTACGACGAAGACGAGGGCCCGATCAGCGACGACGATGATCAGGCAATCGCTGCGCTGAAAACAGCCTTGGCCGAAGAGCGACACCCACCGACGCTTGAGTTGCAGGCCGAAACGCTCGCTCGTAGCCAGACATTTCTGTGGGATGACGACATTGTCTCCGTTGGGCTCGGCAAAGGCAGCCAGCAGTGGCCAGCGGATCAGGTACCCGACAGTGTCGATTGGTCATCGGTGCATGACGTACCCGTCGCGCTGGTGACCGGCACCAACGGCAAGACAACGACGGTTCGACTCGCTAGCCGTATTTTGCGTGCGGCCGGTCATCGGGTAGGGCTAAGCTCGACCGACTGGATTGGTGTCGACGACGACATTATTGATCGCGGTGACTACTCTGGGCCTGGCGGCGCGCGCACGGTGTTGCGCGATACCCGCGTCGATGTGGCGATTCTCGAAACAGCCCGGGGCGGACTGTTGCGTCGCGGACTCGGCGTTGACTATGCCAATGCGGCATTGATCACCAACATCGCAGAGGACCATCTGGGCGATTTTGGATCTCAGGATGTCGGCGAGCTACTCAACGTTAAGTGGGTGATCATGAAAGCGCTCGGCGATGGTGCCACGGCGGTGCTGAATGCCGATGATTCATTGCTACGAGAGCAGGCAAAGACGCTGTCCGTGCCGATCATCTGGTTCTCGCTGCAATCGGACAATCCGTTGATCGAGAAACACACGGCCAGCGGCGGCACGGCCTGCATTTTGCGCGATGAGACCCTAGGTTTCTTGCGGGGAACCCGGTGGCAGCCGCTGCTCTCTGTTGACGACGTACCGATTACGATGCACGGCGTTGCGCGCCATAATTGCGCTAACGCCCTTGCTGCCGCTGCACTGTGTCACAGCCTCGGTGCGAGCGATGAAGCGATTCGTCAGGGTCTGCAGGAAATGCAGCCCAACGACAACCCCGGACGTTGCAATGTGTTCCACGTCGACGGCTATGAGGTACTGCTCGATTTCGCCCACAATCCGGACGCGATGGCAGCCCTATTCGATATCGCCGAAGCACATCCCGCGAAGCGTCGCGTGCTGTGTTTCGGGCAGGCTGGCGATCGCACGGACGCGCAGATCCGAGAGCTGGCACAAGCCGCGTGGTCGATCGGTCTCGATCGTGTGGTGATCTCCGAACTCGCAGAATATCGGCGCGGGCGTGAGCCCGGCGAGGTGCCGCGCTTACTCAGCGAGGCGCTGGTGGGTGCTGGTGCGCAAACGGAACAGATCCATCAATATGCGACCGAGGCGGAATCCCTGGCGGATGCGATGAATTGGTGCGAGCCAGGCGATCTGGTCATCATGCTAGCGCTTGGCAAAGCCCGCGAGCTGATCGATCACCTGCAATCGCGTACGACGGACTAACGACACCGACCGCCTCGATTATTCCGCACTGATTTTTTGCTCGCGACGTGCGATGACTTCCTGCAAGCGCTCAAGCTTACGAGCGATCAGATCGCGCTCGGTCTTGAGTCTCTGGTTATCCGGCGACTCAGCAACATTGGTTTCCATCGCCTTCAGCTCTTCGGTCAGCGCCGCCTCGCGCTCTCTCAGGTTGCCGATGCTCTCGGCCTCAATCGCTTTGTCGAAAACGATCCGATCAGGACCGCCGCTACTGGTGTTCGCCACGGGTGTCTCATCCGGCGCGATAAAGCTCTGCTTGGGACTGAACGCTCGCGTGTTTACCAGAACCGGCGAGGCAATTTCGATGCCCGCCTCATGCAGCGCATCCATCGTGGCAGCCCGAAGCTGGCGTCGTTTGCCCAGCACCGACTTCACATCGGTCAAAAGGCCGGCGATGGCATAGGTCACCGAGAAATCACCCAGATGTTTAATCTGTACGTACGGGCTCTCGAGCCCGCACAGCCTGCCCGCGTCGAGTAACAGCGCTTCGATGCGGTGACGCGATACGTCGTAACCGAGTGATAGTTCAACTGACAAGATGGTGCCAGAGTTGCGCATAACGCGAACCGGGTTGCTGACCATGAACATGTTGGGCAGCGTCGTCAGATCGCGATCCTCGGTTTGAATTTCGGTATGCAGCAAATCCATCTCGGAGACTCGGCCAAAATAGTCACCGACGTGAATGTAGTCGCCGAGCTTAAAACTGCCGACTGCGCGTAACATGATGCCGGCCATGATGTTGCCGACAATATTGGTTGATGACAGCGCAATCGTAGCACTGATAATGATGCCGTACAGGCTGAGTAAGGATCCGCGAGTGCCGTCATTGACCGGTACCGTCAGGATAATGATCAGGACACCGAACAGGACCATCGCCACCGTGAGCATCTGTCGCTGAAACTGCTTGTCAGGCTTGTCGGCGAACCACTGGTCCAGGCGGCGATTCAGCAAATAGATGGCACCGCAGACCAGGCCGATGATAAGCAGCGTCTGGAAGCCGATGGTAAGCAGCGTCAATAGAGTCATGGCAATGCGAGGTCAGGATGCGTCAGTGCCGAGTTTAGCAGACCGTCGCCAGACAGCTGCCTCAGCTGGGCGGTGCAATGTTTTGCCAACCTGGCCGGTCTCATTGACGTGACTTGAGAATTGACGCAAGCCCCCGCATGATTTCGCCACCGGCACACCTTTCAGGCAATGGAGATACGCAATGACGGATTACACCCCACCCAAGGTATGGACCTGGGACACCGAGAGTGGCGGCAAATTCGCCAATATCAATCGACCGATTGCCGGGCCGACGCACGACAAGGCGTTGCCGCGTGGCGATCACGATCTGCAATTGTATTCGCTCGCGACGCCCAACGGTGTCAAAGTGACGGTGTTGCTCGAAGAGCTGCTTGAGGCGGGTGTCACGGGCGCGGAATACGATGCCTGGTTGATCAACATCCAGGAGGGCGATCAGTTCGGCAATGGTTTTGTATCGGCCAATCCCAACTCGAAAATCCCGGCGCTACTGGATTACGCCGAGGAGACGCCAGTACGCGTTTTCGAATCTGGCTCCATACTGCTATACCTCGCGCAAAAGTTTGGTCATTTCCTGCCAGACGATCCGCGCGAGCGCATTGAGGCGATGAACTGGCTGTTCTGGCAGATGGGTAGCGCCCCGTATCTCGGCGGTGGTTTTGGTCACTTCTATAGCTATGCGCCGACGAAAATCGAGTATTGCATCGATCGCTTCGCGATGGAGGTGAAACGACAGCTCGATGTGCTGGATCGACATCTGGCCGAGCACGAGTACATGGCGGGCACTGCGTATTCGATTGCCGATATGGCGATTTGGCCCTGGTATGGTGCCGTGGTCGTCAACACGGTCTACGAGGCAGCGGAGTTTTTGTCGACGCACGAATACTCGCACGTCCTCCGCTGGCAACAGCAGATCGCGGAGCGCCCGGCGGTACAGCGCGGCAAAATGGTTAATCGCGCCTGGGGCGACCCGGCGGGTCAATTGCGCGAACGCCACGCGGCCAGCGATTTCGATGAGCGTACGCAGGACAAGATCGAAGCGGAGGAGTAGGCCGTGGCGCGGCGCCGCTAATTGATTGCTACGAATCGCGACAGCGTATCTTCGATGTCGGGTCGAATATCATCGCGACTGGCCGACCAGACCAATTTGCCCGCTTCGACCGGCGCGTTAAGTCCGGCGATGTTGTGCTCAGCGGTGAGTTTCTCGGTGGAGACACCTGTCCCGGCAACAGTGCGTTAGTTCAAAAAGACGCTCTGAAGCTCGGCCACCGCTTCGTGTGTACCTGTCATAACCTCAGGTATGGCATCGGTCGTCATACCGATCCGCGTCATGGCGTCCTCATCGATAGGTGGCGCATCGTCCAGGTTTTCGCTGCTGAGCTCCGCGAGTACCGCCAGTGAGTTAGCGATATGTACAACATCAACAATGGCGCTCGGTGTGTCTTTCGCACTGGGGTCGTGATGGTACAGAGCGACGTCAGCCAGGTAGTCGGGTAGCGACCAGGCGGTCATCAATGCAGCACCTACCGCCGTATGGTCGAAACCGAAGATATCTTGCTCCGCTTTTGAGGTTTGCGTGCCGTCGGTGGTTTCGATCGCGAGTAGTAGCGCTTCGCGCGACTGCTCAGGTCGTTGACTGAACAGAACAAGCTGACCGACGTCATGTAACAAGCCAGCCATGAACAAGGATTCGCGAGTTCGAATTTTTAGCGTTTTGGCGATCGTCTTGGCGGCGGCGGCGCTGTACAAGCTATGCATCCAGAAGTCTTTCATCTGAACCAACTCATTGGGTATGCCGTCCAGCGTACTGCGTGCGCACAAACCAAACGCAAGGTCCCGGACTTCTTGTGCACCTACCACTGCGACCGCTCGATCCACTGCGGTAATGGGGACACCCGAATTGTACAAAGCACTGTTCGCAATGCGCAGCAATGCAGCCGCTAGCCCGGGGTCCTGTTCGATCAACGCGCCAATATCCCAGGCGCTGCTGTTCTCATCATTCAACAAGTCGCTGATACGGAAAGCAATATCCGGAAATGTTGTGAGCTCTGTAACTTCGTTCGCGATCGCTGTGGCGGACATCGGTGCTTCCAAAAAACCTATGTCCAGTCTTTGGCGTCCGTTTTCGCGAATTCTTGAAACTTGCCTAAAGAATGTTGTCAGTCCACCGCTATGATCGCATCAGGGTTGGAAATCTGATGGTCACGGTCCACCAAAGTTCCTGCGAGCTTTGATTGACCGGACATGGATTGTCTGCCAAGTAGTCAGAACATAACCGGGCACTGCATGACGATGTGATACCCGGAGAGATTGAGGATCGACATGCTGAGAAATCTACTGAAGTCTAACGAGACTGATTCCGCCGCGGAACAGAACGAGCACAACGCCAAGCTCGCCTACATCATAGATAGCTCTGAAGCGGCTTTTATGATGGTGGACAGAGATTTCGTTATCACCTACGCGAACAAAGCAACGATGAGTATTCTGCGTGATAACCACACGGAGTTCAGAAAGATCTGGTCTGGATTTGATGCAGAGAAGATCATCGGTACTTGTATTGACCGGTTCCATAAAGACCCCTCACATCAGCGCAGCATGATGTCGACGCCGATGCAGCAACCGTTCAAGACCCGCATCAAAGTCGGTGAATTAACGTTCGCGCTAACGGTGACCGCTATGTTCGATACAGCGGGTGAATATTGCGGCAATACCCTCGAGTGGCTGGATATCACGAACGAGATTGAGTCAATTCGACGTGACATTGAACAGCGCTGCAGAATCGAAGCGACGACAGCATCGCAAGCGGTGGTTGAATTTGACCTGGACGGCAAAATCCTCGCGGCGAATGACAATTTCTGCCAGGTGATGGGTTACGCAAGCCACGATATTGTTGGCAAGCAACACCGCGTGTTGGTCGACGAGCAACAAGCAGCGAGCGCGGAATACACACAGTTCTGGCAGAAACTCCAGGCCGGCGAATCAACATCCGGGGAGTATCGTCGCGTCGCGAAAGACGGTAGCACCGTCTGGATTCGCGGCACTTACGCGCCGATCAAAGACGAACTCGATAAGGTGATCAAAGTCATCGAGACGTCTGACGATATCACCAGCGACAAGAGACTGCGCGATGAGATCAACGATGCATTGGCTGAGACTGCGGAAGTAATGAAGTCGGTGTCCGACGGTGACCTAACTCAAAGAGTCGCTGGCAACTACTCGAAGACACTCGACGAGCTGAAACTGTCCGTCAATAACACGCTGGAACAACTGTGCGGCACCATCGCAGAGATAACGGGAGTAGCAGATACGGTTGGTCAGGGCGCTCGCGAGATCTCTCAGGGCAACAACAATCTCTCCGAGCGTACTGAGCAACAGGCGTCGAGTCTTGAAGAAACCGCGTCGAGCATGGAAGAGATGACCGCCACGGTACAAAGCAACGCAGACAACGCCGCTGAAGCCAAACATCTCTCGGCAGATGCGCATGACAACGCCCGGAAAGGCGGTGACGTCGTTAAAAGTGCTGTTGAGGCGATGGATGAGATCAGCCGATCCAGCGGTAAGATTTCAGACATCATCGGCGTGATCGATGAGATCGCGTTTCAGACAAATCTGTTGGCATTGAATGCCTCGGTCGAAGCTGCACGCGCTGGAGAGCAGGGCAGAGGCTTCGCCGTGGTTGCGAGCGAAGTCCGTAACCTCGCCGGCCGGTCCGCTACCGCTGCCAAGGAGATCAAGGAGCTGATCCAGGACTCTGCGGGTAAGGTGAGCGAGGGCTCTCGACTTGTGAACCAGTCGGGCGAGACGTTAAACGTCATTGTCCAAAGCGTCAAGAAAGTCTCCGATATCATTGCTGATATTGCGACGGCGAGCGTCGAGCAATCCGAGGGAATCTCACAGGTCAATTCGGCGATCAGCCAAATGGACGACCTGACACAGCAAAACGCCGCGCTTGTGGAAGAATCCGCTGCTGCGAGCGAAACGCTGAATAACCAGGCGCAGTCGTTGTCCCATCTGGTACAAAACTTCAGACTGCCCAGTGGTGCTATCGCCAGAATATCAGCGTCCTCTGGGCAGGTGGAGCGTCGCTCCGCTTCACGACCATGGGCTGACAAGGCACCGGCATCATCGCCACGCCGAGGCAATAACGTGATACCCGAGCCGACAGTCGCGAACAGCGGCGACCACGATGAGGCTTGGGAAACGTTCTAATCGTTGGATTGCCGCGGCGGGTTCCGATCGGACTGTCATCCTGTACATTCGCGACGTTGTCAGAGCGGTGAAATAAAGGGTGGCGGTGATACCGCCACCCTAATCTCGCGATCTTCGTCTACTGCTCTATCTCGAACGTAAAGCGTTTTTCGAGACCCGATACGACGACAGCGCGCCCGTCGATGACGCGTGGCTGGTAACGAAAACGTTCGAGCGCCTTCAGCGCGGCACGCTCAAACCCCGGGTGACTTCGCGCCGTCACTTCCACATTGATCGCGCGGCCTTGCTGATCGACGCCGTAGCGTACGTCGACGTAGCCTTCAATTCCGCGTTGCAGCATGCGCTGCGGATAGATGGGCTCAACCGCGATGATCGTGACGAGCGCCGCATTGTCTCGCGTTGTGCCAGGCAGGCCGGTGACGGTAGGTCCTGGATCGAGCACGAGCGGTACGTTGATGCCGTTGCCGTCCGGGTTCGCGGTCGTTTGCACCGGTGTCAATCGGATCGGCGGACCTTCCGGTCCTTGTGTCGGCGTACCAACTGGTTTGTCGATGGGTTCCGGTGGCTGGTTCCTGATCGGCTTGGGCGGTGCTGGGGCCGGTGTCACTATTCTGAGTACGTCGTGTGTTACTGACTTGGTGAAGATCGGCTTTCCACCCTGTATTAGCATCGTCATCAATGCCAACAAAGCCACCGTGATACCGCCGGACGAGGTGATTGCCATCGATACGCGTTGCATCATAGTCATACTCCTTTACCTTTAACTAACAAGTATCAGCGTATGTTACCTTGAACCAGAAAGTAAATATTGATTTACTTTTTTGTTCAAGGTATGTTGATTGAACGACGATTAAGTAGTGCTATGGCGAGAACAAATCCACCTTTCATGACGGGCGTACCCGAGTTGTTGCTGCTGCGGCTATTGTCGCAGCGCGCGATGTACGGTTATGAGCTTGTGCGCCAGATTCAGCTGGCGACCGGTGAGGCGATTCGGCTGGGAGAGGGGGTGATCTACCCGTCTCTTTATGCACTGGAAAAATCGGGTGCGCTGAAAGCCGTGCGTCGCAAGGTCGGCGCACGCGAACGCATTTACTACTCGACCACCGCGAAGGGCCGCAAGCGACTGACCCAACTCGAAGCGGACTGGGTTCGTATTCGAGACGCTATCGCATTGTCTGGAGAGATCAGCATTGACTCGGCTTGATCCACATCGACTTTCGGTCTTGCTGTACCAACAAGGCATGCCGCAGGGTGATGCCGATCGGATGGCAGAAGAATGGCTGGCGCATTTAGAAGACCTGTGCTCGGAGCCATTAGTCGACGGCCAGGATCGGGCATCGCTATTGCTCGGTGATGTGTCGATGCTGGTGCAGGGTGTCGGTGCTTTGCAGGTCACGCGTTCTATGCTCGAAGAGCGTATGCGATGGTTTGCGATGCTGCGTTGGAGTGGCGCCGGTATCGGTGGATTGCTGACCACCTTCTGTTTGTTCGCGATGATGAACAGCGCGATCAGCCTCTGATTAACGGATCTGCAAAATCTCGAGTAACGCCTGTGCAAGTGCCATTGCAGAGGCCGGGTTTTGTCCGGTAATCAGCGTACCGTCGACGACCACACACGGCTCAAAGTCATCTGCTATTTCTACCAACGCACCACGTTCTCTCAACGTTGATTCGAGCATGAACGGCATCAGTTCTGCTTTGTCGGTCGCGATTTCTTCGCTATCAGAAAACGCGCTGATGCGTTTCCCTGCAATCAGAAAGGTCTCGTTGGGCAGGCGCACGTTCACCAGTGCAGCTGGCCCGTGGCAAATAGCCGCAACCGGTTTGCCGGCGAGATGCATGGTGCGCACTGCATCGGCGACTGACGGATGCGTCGGCAGATCCCACATCGTGCCGTGACCACCAGGAAAGTAGATTGCAGCCATGTCCTCGGTCGTGATGTCGCGGAGCGCTTGTGGCTGCGCCATGGCAGCGCGCACGTTGGCATCGTCAAGAAACGCCTGATTGACTTTGTCGTCATCATCGCGAGAACTGGGATCGATCGATGCCGGCCCACCATTCGGTGTCACGAGCACAACGCGAATGCCCGCCTGCGTCAGCACCCACCACGGGTAAGCCGCTTCTGTCAGATGAAAGCCAGTGGCCGCCGCGTCAGTGTCATCCGCGCTGCCGAGTCGGTCGTGACCCGTCAATACAAACAACACCGTCTGCTCACCGGAAACCAATTGTCGATGCATGCGGCTCATGAGGCGGATAGTTTAAGGGATGTGGCGAGGCGAAGCAGGGGGTTCCGCTTCTGCTAAGCTTGGCCGCTGCGACGTAACACGACAAGGGCAACGCATGGGACCATTGAGTGGCACAACGGTTATCGAGATCAAGGGCATTGGACCGGGCCCGTATGCCGGGATGCTGATGGCCGATCTCGGTGCGGACGTCATCGTCGTGGAGCGGGCGTCGACGCCCAGTGGTCTCGGTCTGCCGGCGCAATATGAAGTGACTTCGCGCGGCAAGCGATCGATCGCGCTTGATCTGAAGAACCCGGATGGTCTCGCCACGTTAATGCGTTTGATCGCGAGCGCCGATGTGTTGATTGAGGGGTTTCGTCCTGGCGTGGCGGAGCGGCTTGGTTTTGGGCCAGGTGACTGTCACGAGATTAATCCGGCCTTGGTTTACGGCCGTCTGACCGGCTGGGGCCAGCATGGTCCGTTGTCGCAAACCGCGGGCCACGACATCAATTACATCGCGCTGATCGGTGCCCTCGCGGCAATCGGCACAAAGGCAGCGCCGGTGCCGCCGCTTAATCTCGTGGGTGACTACGCAGGCGGCAGCCTGTTTCTGGTGATCGGCGTGCTCGCCGCATTGCTTGTGGCACGACAGTCCGGACAAGGCCAGGTGGTCGATGCTGCGATCACAGACGGTGCGGCGCATCTGATGTCACCGTTTTATGGCTGGCATAACGCCGGCGGTTGGCAGCGTACACGCGAAACGAATATTGTCGATGGCGGCAACTATTTCTATGGCGTCTATGAAACGAGCGACGGCAAGCATGTGGCTGTCGGCCCTTTGGAGCCACAGTTTTATGCGCAGTTCATCGAACTGGGTGGATTCGATCCGGCGGTGTTTGGCCAGCAGGCGGGTCCCGGCGACTGGGCCGAGAAACGCGCTTTGCTCGCTGAGCAGTTTCGAACCCGTACACAACAGGAATGGTGTGAGACGTTCGCTGACAGCGACGCCTGCGTTGCGCCGGTACTCGATTTTGTTGAGGCCACCGAGCACACACACAACGTGGCGCGTGAGACCTACATCGATTTGAATGGCCACAAACAGCCGGCACCGGCCCCGCGCTTCAGTCGTAGCGCTTGCGTGACCCCGGCAGCCCCCGCCAGTGAAGGCGGAAACTCTGAAGACGTCTTGAAAGCGTATGGCTTCAGTTCGGATGACATCGCCGCGTTACGCGAAAGTGGGGCGCTGAGTTAAGCGCTATCGTGCGATTGGTGGGTCATGGGCAATGCCGCTGCCGGCTAGGGCATAGCGACATCGAGTTTGAACCTATGCTAATGCGGCTAGCCTAAATACCTCGTGCTATTCATCAGGAACAGATTCGTCGCGGCGTCATGTATTCATACCTACGAACGATCACACTGCTCACGTCTGCATTGGTTTCCAGCGTCGCTGTCGGTGAGTTGACTCTCAGGGAGAGCGACGCGATTGTTGCCAATGCGCATCCGGCGGTCATGCGCAGCATCGTTTCGCGGATCGGCCATCCGGATTCGCAAGGTTTGATTGGCAGAAATCGCCAATGGGGTAAATTGCATAGTGTCCGCTTCCAATACGGGGCGGGCCGGGCCTTGAGATTTGGCTCGGTGACAAACGATGCCAACATAGAGCGACTTGCGATTCAGGCAATTCAGGCGGGTCTCGATGCGGTGTCCAGTGATGGTGTTATTCCGGCGACTTTGCCTGCTCATCTCGCTGATCAGTATGACGTGGGTCCTTCTGATCAGGCGTCTGCTGCCGCATTTTTTCTGAGTGATGTTTGTGTTGCCTTTGCGTTGACCGGAGCGTCCCCCGGCCAGCGGATGACGTTCCGATCGGCGGCCGAATGGCTGGCAGGCAATCATCGGCGATTGATGGTCAAAGACCGCCGTGCTCCGAACAGATTGTTGATCGATGCCGTCGCTTTTCTCGGCTGTGCTCGCCTGCTCGAAGACACCGAACTTGCAATGCTGGCTGATCCCTTCATTGACGCGGCGTTGAAGTTTGCCCAACCGGATGGCGTTTTTCTCGAGGCTGGCGGCAGCGATACGAGTTATCAGGCCGTTAGTCTGGTCGCTATCAGTGACTTACTAAACCTCGGCTACGACGGTGAATATGCGGCATCGCTCCGACTGGCCTATCGGCGCGGCGTTGACTGGCTGCGTGACCGGGTCCAGTCCGATGGTCAACTGGATTCTTCTGGCAACACGCGAACCTGTGCGAATGAAGCGTTCCTCGGCAAGACCAAGTTGGTGGATGTGCGGGAAGTCGCGAGAGCGCTGGCCTACGCCGAGGCCAATCTCGACACCAAATTCGCGCGGTTCCCATCGTTCATCGAGTGGGTCAGCAACGCAAGAGATCCATGTCATTAAAACTGATCAATGGATTATGCACAGGCTGTTCAGAACATTGTGAATAGATCAAATCTTGGACCTGCCATCTTGGACCTTCCATGATTCTGAGCCTATGCAATACGGTGTCGCGTGGTGTGCAATTCGCTCGATTGTCCCGCCGGTTGTGTAGTTCTCAGGGTTTCCATAAGTCGCTCACGTGCCGTACATACGAATCTGAGTCGGTTGGCACGGCAAGCTTCTTCGCTGCAGGAGCCAAAATAAAAAACTCAACTTAGCGGTTGCACTCTACCGAAAAATTCGTATTATCAAACTTCATCGTGATTTGATCCTATTGCCGCGATGTAAAAGAAGGCGCTAAAACGGAGTTACTGACTTCCCAGGATTTCACTTGCAACACTAGGAGTTTCGTCATGAAGCTTTTCGTGAACGCACGATATTTGATCGTGCCCGTGTCATCTCTGGTGACCATTCTTGGTATTTTTCTGGGCGGCCCTCTCGCCTGGACGGGTGTCGTTTTTTTTGCTGTCTATACGGTCATCGACACGTTGACTAAAGACATTCGTTGGCGCGCAGAAAAGGACGCGAACGGCGAATCGTTCGGTGTTAAGCAGTTTCAGTATCTTGTCATGTACATCATGCTGCCGGTGTTCATCGCGCTTCAGCTTGTGCTGGCGTGGCGGGTCTTCCAGTACACCTCCGATGTCGCTATTGCGCCTGCTTCTCTAGGTGGTGTGACCTACAGCTCCGGTATTTCGCTCGTCAATTTCGTCGGTGCCACGCTGTCAGCTGCACTGTGGGCAGGGCTTGGGATTATCTATGGCCACGAGTTATCGCATAACAGAAAAGAGGGCTTCCTGGTTTCACGGCTCATCATGGCGCTAAGCGGAGCTTCGCACTTTACGTATGCGCATGTGTACAACCACCATCTGGATCTCGGTCACGAAAGTGACCCTGCGACGGCGCCACGGGGTCGAAACGTCTATGCGCACACGTGGTTGTCCCACGCAGGTCAATCGAAGTTCTCGTACGATCTGGAACGCAGGAAACTAGCTAATCAGGGCAAGTCTTCCTTCAGTTTGAGCAACCGATGGTTGCTGGGTTATTTGTACAGCCTGCCATCGATCTTTCTTTTTGTTTGGGCGGGTGGCCTGGTTGGCCTTGGTGCGTTGTTGGTGGTTTGGATTATCGCCAATTTCTTGCTCGAGGCACTGAATTTCATGGGTCATTACGGACTTATCAGAGCCGCCAGCGAACCGGTCGAACACCGTCATTCGTGGGACAACGACAATATTTTCACAAGCTGGTTCTTTATCGAAATTGGTCGACAAGGCGACCATCATGTTCGTGGCGAGACCTACTTTTGGGAGCTGGATGATGTCGGCGCACCCAACTATGGCATCGGCTACTTTTCTTTGTTTGTACTGACGCTTATTCCGCCGCTCTTTCGTAGGTATGTTGCGAAGCTGCTGGATGATTGGGATGAGAATTATGCCAGCGATGAAGAGGTAGCTATCGCGCGTCAGTTCAAAACTGTCGGCATCCGTAGTTGATCGCTATGTTTAGTCTATTCAAAGCACCTGAAGCGAGAACTGCGACCATTATAGCCGGATCGCATGATATTGAATTTACTGTGGAGCCGGGTATGACGTTGCTGAACGCGGCGCTCGCGTCCGGTATCGATTGGCCACACAAGTGCAAAGTGGGAAGTTGCGGCACCTGTCGGTGTCAGGTTGTATCCGGCGCAGTTAAGCCGTACATGGACTTCAGCTATGTGTTGACACCCGAACAGTTGATCAATGGCTATGCGTTGGCTTGCCAGTCGGAGCTGAAGTCTGACATCACAGTTCGCGTGAAACTACGTAACAAGGAACGACAAAATGAACAGTCTTAAAGCATTTGCGTTGATGGCTGCGTGGACTACGTTCATCGCGGTGGTCTTGTATTCACTGGGTGCACATTTGCACTATCGCGACGTCTTTTGGGCGTTGGGCATTGCCGCGGTTGTTTTGGCAGCGCATATGGTCAATATGCTGATCTACTTCAAAGTGGCGGGGAATACGCCGTACAAATGGTTCAAGTAAATGACAGTGCAACCTATCCGGCGTTAGCCCTGGGGCGCTTGCCTGCGACGCCTACGGTGGTGACACTGGCTTGATCTGGTCGCTTGATGAGCAGCAGCTCAGCAGAGTCGTGAACAACATATCGGTTTACGATAGCAGCCGCGGCGTTTTGATTGCCACGGCTGCTATCGAACGATCTAACGCTGTTCGATTACTCGCAAACCGTACGTGACCAGACCAGCTCGACGCGGCGATTGCGGGCGCGACCATCAGCGGTGTCGTTATCGGCAATCGGCTGGTTCTCGCCCCTACCTTCAGAGGACAGGCGACCCGCGTCGATGCCCGCCGCGACAAGATAGTTCACGACTGAGCGCGCACGTCGGTCCGACAAATCGAGGTTGTACTCGGCCGCACCGCGACTGTCGGTATGCGCCAGCACCATCGCCGTATCTTCGCCCGAGGCACGTAGTCGCGCAACGACCTCGCCGAGGATGGCACGAGAATCGTTCGTCAACGCATCGGAGTTGGTTTCAAAGTTCACGCCCTCAAGCGTCGTTTCCAAGTCCTTGCAGACGGGTTCCACCGGCACTGGAACTGGCTTGGGCTCTGGTTCAGGCTTCGCCATCTCTGCGACCGGCTCCGGCTCGGCCATGATCGGTGGCGCAGCCGGTGCGCGCTTCTTGCTACCGAAGTAGCCGCCGATACTCAAACCGATGTAATAGTGGTCGCGATCATACAAGTCGATATCGCCACGCAGGAACCAGCGATCGGCGAAGCGATATTGCCCGCCGAGTCCCGCCGCCAACTGAATGCTGGTTTGTTTCTCGAACGGAATACGGTTGTCGCTCGCCTCGTTGTCGATCGCGGAAACGCCTAGTCGCGCGAAGGCATTCCATCGCGCCTGCGGGTCCTTGAGCCAGCGGGAGACCATCAACGAGGGTGTGGTGTAGTCGATGGTCGCGTCGGGAACCAGCACCTCCAGTGCCGGGTCCACGTTGCCGAGACCTGCTTCACCGCCGTCGGCGTATGTCAGCTCCAATGACCAGCGCGGTTTAAATTGCCAACCGATAAACGCTTTCCATCCGGAGTCGCGGTTGTCGTCCGTCGACCAACCACCAGCCTGGCCTTCTGGGTCGACTTCGGTGATGCCGAGACCGACGCCGCCATACCAGCAGTCTTCGAACTCGTCCGAATCCGTTGTGCAGACCTCGGGTTCATCCGCGTAGACATCGGCGCTACTGAGGCCGGCAAAGCCCAACATCGCGACCGCAATGACGGCCGGGGCCATTCGTGTTGGTCGACGGCGCGCGCCGAACAACACGAGTGCCACCAGACCGAATAGCGTCGTCAAACCGGCAGCCCCGGCACCTCTGACCGCCGTCTCCAGGCGACCCTCCGTATCGTCGATGCGGTCCGGGATGCCATCGTTGTCCTTGTCGCCGCTATCCGACGAGTCCGGAATGCCATCGTTGTCGCTGTCGGGATCGATAAAGTCCGGGAGTCCATCGTTATCGGTATCCACATCACCCTCCGTTTCGTCATCTACGCCGTCGCCGTCCGAGTCCTGATCGCGGAAGTTGCCAACACCATCACCGTCCGGATCATCCGATCCTTCCGTTGAATCGGGCAGCGAATCGTTGTCGCTGTCCTCGTCGCGGAAGTCCGGCGTGCCGTCACCATCGGTGTCGACCGGGTCAAAGGCATCGTCGACACCATTGCCGTCGGCATCGGTGCCACCGGTCGCGTCGACATCAATCGCGTCGTCGATGCCATCGCTATCGGCATCGTTGTCCGATAGTGGCGGTACGTTGTCGGCTTCGATCGCATCGTCGATGCCATCGTCGTCACTGTCGGTGTCGCGCCAGTCGCCGATGCCATCATTGTCGGTGTCCGTCGTCGTCTCGATCAGATCCGGAATGCCATCGTTGTCGCTATCGACATCGAGGTAGTCCGGAGCGCCGTCACCGTCGGTATCGTTCGGCTCCAGTGCGTCATCAACCCCATTGTTGTCGGCATCGGTGCCGCCAGTATTGTCGGGATCGAGTTCATCCGGCACACCATCGGCGTCGGCATCGTTGTTACTAAACGGTGGTATCTGCTCAGACTCGTCGGCATCGAGGATGCCGTCGTTGTCCGCGTCAGTATCTCGCCAGTTGCCAACACCGTCACCATCCTGGTCGCCTGCGCTTTCCAGTACATCAGGGATGCCATCGTTGTCGGCATCGAGATCCAGATAGTCCGGAATGCCGTCATCGTCCGTGTCGATGTTTCCGGCACGACCCTCGTCTGCATCCGAGATGCCATCGTTGTCGCTATCGGTCGCATCGCCGGGACCATTTGGCATGCCGTCTGTCACATCCGGAATACCATCACCGTCGCTGTCGGTCGTGTCATCGATTTGACCATCACCGTCACCATCCGTATCAGCGTCGGGCGTGCCGGCGATGTCGGGCACGCCGTCGTTGTTGGAGTCGGTATCCTGGAAGTCCGGCGTGCCGTCGCCGTCGGAGTCCGGTAGCGCACCACCGCCAATCGGCGTACTGCCGTCATCGGCGTAGCCATCGTTATCGACATCCGGCTGGCCTGCTTCGATCGCATCGTTGATGCCATCGTTGTCGGAATCCAGATCGCGGAAATCGGGCACACCGTCGCCGTCGGTATCGACGTCGAGTTCGCCAATGTCGTCCGCCACCCCGTCACCGTCGGCATCTGTCGCGCCGGTCTGGTCAGCGTCGTAGGCGTCGTCGATGCCATCGCCATCGCTGTCCATTCCGCTTGGTCCTTCTGCGCTATCGAGAATGCCATCGTTGTCACTGTCGATGTCACGGTAATCGGGAATGCCGTCGCCATCGGTGTCGCCGATGCCTTCAATCGCGTCCGGAATACCATCGTTATCGCTGTCAATATCGCGGAAGTCCGGCAGGTCATCGCTGTCGGTATCGATGGGTTCCAACGTATCGTCGAAGCCATCGTTATTGACGTCGTCGCCGCCGGTCTGGTCCACATCAAACGCGTCATCGATGCCGTCGCTATCGGTGTCCGTGTCGGACGCCGGAGGCAGGTTGTCGGCCTCGATGTCATCCGGAATGCCGTCGCTGTCGGTATCGATATCGATGTAGTCGGAGTCACCGTCGCCGTCGGTATCGATATCCATCTCGAAGCTGTCCTGAATACCGTCGCTGTCGGAATCCAGATCGAGATAGTTCGGTGCGCCATCACCATCGGTATCCACCGGCGTGAAGTCGTCATCGATGCCATCCGCATCGGCGTCTGTGCCGCCCGTCTCATCGACGTCCAGCGCATCATCGATACCGTCACTGTCGGTGTCGGTACCAGTCAGCGGCGGCTGGTTGGTTTCTTCCTCCAGATCGAGTATTGCATCGTTGTCGCTGTCGATGTCTTCGTTGTTCGGGATGCCATCTCCGTCAAAGTCATCGGCACCTTCAATGATGTCTGCAATGCCATCGCCATCGGAGTCGGTCGGCAGACGATTGTCGACATCGCCGAAGCCATCAGAATCGTCAATCACATCCGGAATGCCATCGCCGTCTGAGTCGGTCGCATCGTCGACTTGACCATCACCGTCCTGATCTGCGTCTGCGTCATCCGTACCTTCGATGTCATTGGTGCCATCGTTGTCCGAATCCGTATCGCGATAGTCCTCGGTGCCATCGCCATCAGTATCCGGTGCATCATCGACCGGCGGTTGACCGGGGTCAGCCAAACCATCGCCGTCATCATCCATCAGGCCGCCTTCGGTGACGTCATTAATGCCGTCGTTATCCGAATCGAGATCACGATAATCCGGTACGCCGTCACCATCGGTATCGGTGCCTGCCGGGCCCTCAGTGCTGTCCGGCAAACCGTCATTGTCGGAGTCCGTGTCGCGCCAGTCGGGCGTACCGTCACCGTCGGTATCCACGTCACCTTCGTCGGCGTCACTTAACGTATCGCCATCGCTATCGGTGTCCTGGTAATCCGGTGTGCCATCGTCGTCGGTATCGACGGGCTCCAACGCGTCGTCGATGCCATTCTCGTCCGCATCCGTGCCGCCGGTTTGATCGACATCGATCGCATCATCGATGCCGTCGTTGTCATCATCGCTGTTAGCCAGCGGCGGTACATTGTCGGCTTCGCGTGTGTCATCGATACCGTCATTGTCCGCATCGGTCTCACGCCGATCCGGTGTGCCATCGCCATCGGAGTCTGCATCGCTTTCGATCAGGTCCGGGATACCGTCGTCATCGCTGTCGATGTCGAGATAGTCCGGCGTCATATCCTCATCGGTATCGCGATCAACCGGACCCTCGTCCTCGTCGCTCACGCCGTCGGCGTCAGAGTCAAGGTCGCGCCAGTTCCCGACGCCATCGCCATCGGTGTCGGTCGTGCCTTCGTCTTCATCGGCGAGCCCGTCATCGTCGGCGTCGGTGTCGAGATAGTCTGGTCCGTCTTCGCCGTCGGTGTTCACCGGTGCGGTGTCGTCATCGATACCATCTGCGTTAGCATCGGTGCCGCCGGTCACGTCGACATCAAACGCATCGTCGATACCGTCGTTGTCGGCGTCGTTCCCGGTCAGATCCGGTACGTTGTCTGCCTCGACACTATCGTCGATGCCGTCGTTATCAGCGTCGGTATCCAGGTAGTTCGGATCGCCGTCGCCATCGAAGTCATCATCGCCTTCGATGATGTCAGGTACTCGGTCGTTATCTGAATCTGTATCGAGATAATCCGGTGTGCCGTCGCCATCGAAGTCGTCCGGTTCAAACGCGTCGTCCACGCCGTCATTGTTGGCGTCGGTGCCACCGGTTTGATCGACATCTACCGCATCGTCGATGCCGTCACCGTCGGTGTCTTCACCGGTTAATGGCGGTAATGACCGAATCTCATCGGCATCATCGATACCGTCATTATCGGAGTCGGTATCTTCATTGTCGGGGATGCCGTCGCCATCGCTGTCGCCGGTGCCCTCGATGCTATCGGGGATACCATCGCCGTCCGTATCTGTCGGCAAGCGGTTGTCGTTGTCTCCGAAGCCATCGTCGCCGTCGACGACATCCGCGATGCCGTCACCGTCGCTGTCAGTTGGATCGTCGATACGACCATCGTTGTCCTGATCGGCGTCCGCGTCTGGCGTCCCATCGATATCGAAGGTGCCGTCTTCGTCCGAATCGAGGTCGCGATAGTCATCCGTGCCATCACCATCGGTATCCGGCACGTCATCGCCGCCGATCGGTGTCTGACCAGCGTCAGCCTGACCGTCGCTGTCGTCATCGGTCAGACCTGCTTCGTCAACATCATTGATGCTGTCGTTGTCCGAATCGAGATCACGATAGTCAAACACACCGTCACCGTCGGTGTCGGTGCCGGCCGGACCTTCGGCGCTGTCAAGAATGCCATCGTTGTCCGAATCGAAATCGCGCCAATCAGGCGTGCCATCGTCATCGGTATCGACGGTGCCTTCATCGGCGTCGTCGAGCGTATCGCCGTCGCTGTCCGTATCCTGGAAGTCTGGCGTGCCATCGTCGTCGGTATCGACAGGCTCAAAGCGATCGGCGATGCCGTCACTATCGAGGTCGTCTCCGCCTACCACGTCCACGTCAATCGCATCGTCGATGCCATCGTTGTCGGCGTCATTGTCTGCCAGAGGCGGCACGTTGTCGGCCTCGGTGCTGTCCGGGATGCCATCGTTGTCGCTGTCGGTCTCGCGGCGGTCCGGCGTACCATCGCCATCGGAGTCAGCAGCGCTTTCGATCAGGTCCGGAATACCATCATCGTCGCTATCGATGTCCAGATAATCGGGTGTTGTGTCTTCATCGGTATCGCGATCGGCCGGGCCTTCGTCCTCGTCACTGACGCCGTCCGCGTCAGAATCGAGGTCGCGCCAGTTGCCGACGCCGTCGCCGTCCGTGTCGACCGTACCCTCATCTGCGTCGAGCAGGCTGTCGCCGTCCGCATCGGTATCGAGGTAGTCAGCGCCATCACTGCCGTCAGTATTGACAGGCTCGGTCGTATCGTCGATGCCATTTCCGTTCGCGTCTGGACCACCGGTGACGTCGACGTCGAAAGCGTCGTCGATGCCGTCGTTGTCGGCGTCGTTATCGGCGAAGTCGGGCACGTTATCTGCCTCGACAGAATCCGGGATGCCGTCGTCATCAGAGTCGGTGTCTAGGTAGTTCGGTGAACCATCACTATCGAAGCTTGTGTTGCCTTCGATGATGTCCGGTATACGGTCATTATCGGAGTCGGTATCCACGTAGTCGGGTGTGCCATCACCGTCGAAATCATCGGCTTCGAAGGCATCATCGATACCGTTGTTGTTAGCATCATCACCACCTGTCTGATCAACATCGATCGCATCATCGATACCGTCGTTATCGGTGTCCTGTCCGGTTAGCGGTGGGATCGAACGGATTTCGTCTTCATCCGGAATGCCATCGTTATCGCTATCGGTATCGAGGTTATCCGGGATGCCATCGCCATCGCTGTCGCCGGTGCCCTCGATGTTGTCAGGAATACCATCGCCATCGCTGTCCGGCAGGACGATCAGATCGCCAGCCGCCGTCGTCGAGTTACCTACCGCGTCCGTGGTCGTGACATCCGGGTTGCTGCCGATATCACTGGCCGTTCCGGTACAAATCACCTCACCACCGGACTCAACCCCGCACACCATACCCGGAATGCTGACGCTGCCACCGGTTTCGACACCGGTGCAGGTCGCCGTGACCGTATCGACCAGCAATGCCGGGTTGGGATCAAAAGTGCAGACCGCGTCGTCGACATCGACGTCGATGACAATCGGTGTCGCGTCATTTTCTTCGCTGTCGCCGCCGGTCGCCACGGTCTCCGAGGGATTGCCGTCGCCGTCCGCATCAGGGTCGAGACCGCTATCGGACAAATCGAGTACTTGCGGGAAGCCGCCGGCGATTTGTGAACTGGTGATCTGTGCCTGCGTGCCAAACGGACCGGTCGCGGCGCCAAAGTCGACGCGCACCGTGTAAGTAATCGTCGCCGTGCTGTTGCCTGCCAGCGTATCAGTACCGGCCAGCAGGTCGGGTTGGCTATCGCCATCAAATGCGCCCGCAGGCGCAGTCAGACCACCGATATCCGGTGAGCCTTGCAGCGTAATGGATGTCGCGCCTGGAAAATCTTCGTCCAGGTTATCGCTGACCTGGATATTGATCGCGTCGTTGGCCGTGAAGTTTTCGAGCGTCAGCGTGAAAGTCAGATCAAATACGCTGCCCGTCGTGCCGACTCGCGTTTGTGAGTCCAGATTTTTCGCGATACCGAGCGTGACGAAGTTACAGTCGAAAATCGCAAGTGGCGAAATCGCATTCGTGCTGCCATCTCCGCCCGCAGTGCCATTGAAAGCGCCACCGGATGCGCCGGTACCTGCTGCGCCACCTGTCGTCGTAAAGGCTGCGCTGCCTGCTGTTGTATCGGATAACCAGATCACGCCGCCGGAGCCACCGCCGCCACCGCCATCATTGTTCTGCGAACTGGAGCCGCCTGCGCCGCCGACGGCAGAAAACGTGAAGCCATCCACGGTTGAACCATTGGTATGAATCAGCACGGTACCACCGGCACCGCCACCGCCACCGCCTTCCGAAGCTGCGGTGCCGCCACTGTCGCCGTCGGCGGAAATGTCGCCCCCGCCAGAAGTAACAATCGCCGTTGATCGCACAAAGACAATGCCGCCACCGGCTTGGCCACTACTAACGGTCAGGTCGAGGTTGGCAATATCGTTGCCGTTACTGGCGCCGCCGCCGCCGCCCATGACCAGACGCGCAGCGGTCGCTGCAAAGTGCTGCGGGAAATCAGCGCCGCCGACGCCTTCTGTGTTGGTGGTGACCCCTCGGCCGCCGCTGCCGCCGCGGCTGGCGTTACCGCCGCCACCGCCGCCAGCGTCCTCAGAACCACCGCCGCCAGAGCCAGCCGTACCTGGCGCACCTAGCCCTGCATCGCGTGTCCATGCGGTTCCTGCAGGGCCATTGCCGTCAGTTCCTGCGTAGCCGATCGGACCGGTCTCCTCCCCATTGGAGCCAGGATCTTCTGCCAACAATACCCGAGAGAACAAGCGTTGTGGCAGACCTGCAATACCTTCGCCCTTGAAGCCAAAGTTGCCCGCCGGGGTGCCAGTACTGCCAGAGGTGTTGGGGAAGAACTGTCCGCCACGGAATCCGCGACCGTCGGCGTTGAAGCTACCGCCGGTTAGGCTCATGTCTTCGCGCACGTTTATTGCCGTAATGCCGCCCCAACGCCCGTTCCAGCGATCTGAAACGATCTCGCCGCTCAGATTCAGCTCGGCAAACTGCGGCACTTTAATGATTTGGTAGCGACGGAAACCCAGTGTCGCTGTGGTGTTGTTGGAATTAATATAGTCGTTGACGAGTCCGTTGCCCGCGCCCTGACCTTCAATTGGAATCGAACCGCCGGTGACAGGACCGGTCGCAATCACAAACTCATAGAGGCCAGCCGTGAAATTCACGTTGTTAATCGATCCGGCTTGCTCCAGACCGCCCGCGCCATCGCCGTAATCGCCGGTGGCAGCCTGATTGTCGGTTGTATCGATTTCTGCCCCGATCATTTGCAGCACAATCAACACATCGCCCGCTGCGATATCCGTTGACACCGAGGGATGCAGGTTGCTCGCCTGACCGCCTAATCCAGCATCGATGGGAATACTCGTTGCACCGGCACTAACGACCGTCTCACTGACAGTCGGATCCGGAGCAGGGTAGTAGACATTGACCCGTGTCTCGGCCGACGAGACGGTGACGATGCCGTTAGTGCCAGTCGAGCAGACCGGTATGGCATAGGCCTGACCTGCGCCGAGAATACTAGCGAAAGTAAAGACGGCGGTAAGCAGGCCTGAGCGCATAGCGCGCGAGCCGTTAGCGGATGGTTTCGCACTCATAGTGAGTTTCCCCAGCGTTTTGATAGACGATGTTCGTTAATTGTTGTTGTTTGCCGGACATTAGAGACAATCGAACAAGCGCATGCAAGCGCATGACCTGCTGTCATTTGTCGTTCGAATGCATGCTCAGGAATCGGCGCTATGTCGCTGATTTCTGTCTCAGTTGAAACGTTGCTTGGTCGCGTGCGTTGCTGCTTGAAAGCCTGCCAGGGGGCACGATTTGACCGACGTTCGAGACTGTCGACCTCATGACTAGTTTTCATAAAACGTCGCGGCCGATCGCTTGCCGATCGAATAACAGGGGACGCGGCCGTAGGTTTGCTGCGGAGCAACAATCGAAAATCGCGCGACCATGGATCCTGCTTTGATGTTGACCGGAACATGACCGGCGACGCTAGCACGCGAACTTAGGCAACCCCTTGGCTGTGACAATCGTTTACGACAGCATGTGTCATGTCGTTTTGTTGACACTTTGCGGGATCATCGGTCTTAATGACGGTGTCGCATAGAACGGGCAAAAACCAAAGCATGACCGCAGCATCGAAAACGTCCGCACTCAGCTTGCGCCATTCCTGGACATTTATCGCCGCCGAGATGCTTGCAATAATTTTTGGTGTGTTCCTCGGCGTTTGGATCAGCGAGCTGGCGGAAGATCGCGAGATCGAGCAGTTCGTGGAGCGCAGCCGTAAAGTCATGCTGCAGGAGCTCGAAGAAAACTACACACGCATCGAACGCGCACGTGACTATCACCTGGGGTTGTTACCCGGCGTCGTCGCTGCCCGCGATGCGTTGCTGGCAGACGAGCCCATCGAACCATTCGATTATCGGGGTTTTGGTGCGCCGCTCGTTACCACGGCTGCTTACGACACGGCGCTCAGTGCCGCCACATTTGCACGGGTCGATCCGGCGGAGGCTAGCCAGATCGCGTTCGCTTATGAGCAAATCGCCAATATGCGAGCGGTTATGGAGAATTATCGATTGGCCGTCGCCACCAGAGAGAGCGGTTTTGTTCCGCTGATCAGTACGGCGTTTGCCGACAGTTTGTACGCGGAAGACGCCGCGCTGCGGGCGATCGCCGCCGTCATCGACAGGACGCCGCCACCGATTTGGACGTCCGTACTGGACGTCCGACCCTACTAGCTTCGCGTGTCGATATCAGCGAATATGGCTCAATTGATGACAGCGCTGTCATTATTCGGTTAGACTGGCTGAGACGACGCTGACGCGTCCTATGACGGCAGTCTTCTTCGGGGGGAGAGATGATTAAACTGACAGGCGCGGCGGTCCTCGCCCTGACGCTGATCCAATGCGGAAGCGACATGACAACGAATAAAGCATCGGAGACTGACGTCGTCTGGGCGACCAATATTGGCGGCGCTGCCGTACTGGCGAGCGACGGCGTTCACTATGGCGCTGAAGAGGGCGTTACCGGTGGCGCGATTAGTACTTTGCAGTCAATCAAAGGCTCACAGGATCCGGTGCTGTATCAGAGCTACCGGCATGGTGACATTCGTGTGGCCAAAGCCTTGGCGAATGGCCGCTATGACGTTGTGTTGCATTTTGCCGAACCGGACGAAGTCGGTGGTGGTGAGCGCGTATTCGATGTCTTGATTAACGGTCGTCGGCGTATCGCTGATCTGGATGTCATGGCCTGGCGTGATGGCAAGATCAAGTCTGGACTAACTGTCGCCGCGAGTGATGTGGCCGTCGACGATGGCGAGTTACTCATCGAATTCGAGGCCCAGGCGGGGGAGCCTGTGCTCAGCGCGGTCGTCGTGCGCAGACGTGCTGGCCGCAATGACGATTGGCGTCTGGTTTGGCAAGATGAATTTGACTACGAGGGCGCGCCAGACCCCGCCAAGTGGACGCACGATATCTGGCGACCGAAGAAGGTCAACGACGAAGACCAGTATTACACGGATCGCGCCAAAAACGTCCGGGTAGAGAATGGCCACCTTGTTATCGAGGCGCATCGGGAAGAGTTTGAAGGCGCCGAGTACACCTCAGGACGCATCCACACGGCCGGCAAGGGCGATTTTTTGTACGGCCGATTCGAGATCCGGGCCAAGACGCCGCGCGGGCAAGGCACCTGGCCCGCGATCTGGATGTTGCCGTCGGATCCCTACAAGTACTCAACCACGTGTGAGCCCGGCGAAGACTGGCAGGGCAGCGAGACCTGCGATGCCTGGCCGAATTCCGGTGAGATCGATATTCTGGAACACGTTGGCTATCAGATGGGGCACGTTCACGGGACGGTCCATAATCGCGCGTACTACTGGGTCAATTGGGAACAGCGCAAAGGTCGTATTATCGAGCCGACGGTCGATACTGAGTTTCATGTCTATGCATTGGAATGGCATGAAGACCGCATCGATATCTTCGTCGATGACACGCTGTATTTCACCTATGTCAACGAGGGCACTGGCTGGGAGGCCTGGCCGTACGACCATCCGTTCCATCTGATTATCAATATCGCGATGGGCGGTGTCTGGGGCCGCGCTGGCGGTCCCACTGACGATAGCCAGCTACCGCAGCAATTCCTGATCGATTACGTCCGCGTGTTTGAAAAAGCGACGAGCTAGAACGGTATATCGTCGTTGAAGCTGGGCGGCGGCGCTTCGTCGATCGGCGGTGGAGCCTGCTCGTCCATACCAGCGGCATCCGAACGCTCGATGCGCCAGGCTTTCACATCAGTGTACCAGCGACCGTTGTACTCGCGACTTTCCAGGTCAAAATGGACGGTGAGTGATTCGCCTTCGCGAATGCTGAACTGGTCGATCTTGTCACCCCAGACCATGAAGCACACCTGTTTCGGGTAGTCGCCCGGAATTTCGATAACGTATTCCTGCTTGCGCCATTCGCCGCGAGATGAGGTGCCGGATTTTTCCGGGAGAGCATGCGTGATTTTGCCGGTGAGTTCCAAGGGGGTCCTGCCTTGTTGAGTTGTGCGTCTACCCGGGCCAGTGAAGCCGGCGTAGAGATCGGTTGAAGCCGCGACCGCGACAAAGAGCGGCCTGGCGGAGGCCCAGAATTATACAGGATTCGACGTTATCCGTTGGGCGACTGGCCGGCGCTAGGCGGGAAAAGCTTGGCTGGGCGGTACGCTCGAATAGAGGGGGTACGTACCGCCCTGCCAAGGGGGGTTAAAAGCGATAGTCGATAGTGGCGGTGAACACCCGAGGATTTCCGTAGAAAGCGGTTATGCTGCTTTCGAGGCCCAGAGTCGGGAAGAAGTAACCTGCAACTTTGTATTCCTCATCGGCGAGGTTCTTGCCATGCAGACCCACCGTCCAGTGGCCGTCATCGCCCGTCCAGACGACGCTGGCATCCCAGATATTGAAGCTCGGCTGATCAAGGAAGGGGTTCGGCGCCTCGAATTGGCTCGCCGTACTGCGATGGCTGACCGCCGCGCTCAGGCTTAAGTTGCCAGGTTTGCCAAACGCTGGGAGCTCTCGCTGATAGTTCACACGGCCTTGCGCCGTCCAGTCCGGCGTATTCTGGAATACGCGTTGATCCGCGACGTTTTGTCCGAATGCGTCGATGAACTCATTGAATACGGCTTGCATATAACCGATCGATGCATTGAAGCTCAAACCGTCAGTGATGAAGATCGTACTCTCCAGTTCTGCGCCGGTGATGTCAGCATCCGCAGCATTGGATGTGACGCCGACAAACGAATCGTCGATGCCATCGTTGTTGGTGTCTAGGCCGACCGAGCCCGGGATCTGGACATCCTGATATTGGGCCTGAAACAAGGCGATGTTGGCATTGACCCGATTATCGAACCAGCTGCCCTTGACGCCGACCTCGAAAGAATCGACCGTCTCAGGCTGGAACAACATGAATTGGAAGATGTCCTCTGCGTCGATGTCGCCGTCACCGTCGATATCCGGCGCACCGGTCGATAGGGCACGTGGGTCGAAGCTGCCGCCCTTAAACCCTTCGCTGTAGGTGAAATATACGTTGGTGTTGTTGTTTGCTGCATAACTGACCGACAAGCGCGGCGTGAATTCGGTAAAGGTCTCACTGCCCTGGAAATCCGACGTGGTGGCGATGGCTACTGCGCTGCCTCCGAAGAACTCGGACGTGCCACCAATCAGCGTCTCTCGCAGCACGCGCGAGTCGCGTTCATCCGATGTATATCGTCCGCCCACCGAGATGTTCAATCTGTCGGTGACGTCGTAGCTGAAGTCCGCGAATACCGCCCATGTGGATGTATCGACGTCACCCAGCGTGAACGCGTTGAGCCCCGGCAGCATGATCGCGTCACCCGTCTGTCCGAGAATCACATCGAACGCATTGAAAGCGTTCGCGTCCATGTAATAGAAACCGATCAAACCGTTCAGACGATCGCTCGAGTACAGGAGTTGGAACTCTTCGGAGAGTTGCTCATTCTCGTAGACGACCGGAACGTCCAGGTCGACGACCGCCAGCGAATCGAAATCGATCGGTGAGAACGATTCGTCTTCACGGAACGAAAGAATGTTGCGCAGCATCCATTGGTCGTTGATCGTGTATTCCGCGGTGATGGCGATGCCGCCCGCTGTCACTTCCTGTTGCGGATTGTTCAGACCGGCACGTGTGTCAAAGACGTCGTCCAGAATCGGCGCGCCTGACAGATTACCGACGGTGAGTCGGTGCCCCTGGCGCGGATCAGACTGGTCGTCGATGTAGTCCGCGGCGACGCGGATAAACCAGTCTTCGGTTGGCGTCCATTCGGCGCTGGCGCGAAGCCCGAAAATGTCTTTCTGATAATTTTCGAGACCGGGCAGCGTCAGATTATCGCCAAAACCGTCACGCGTCAGTTTGGCGACGCTGCCACCCACCCGGAACGTATCGGTGATCGGCGTGGAGGCTGTGATAACACCGTCCAACTGATTGAACGAGCCCGCCGAGAAACGAACACGGGCCTCCGTCTCGTCGGCCAGGCGTTTGCTGACATATTTTATGGCGCCACCGATGGTGTTGCGCCCGTATAGCGTGCCCTGCGGACCACGCAGCACTTCAATACGTTCGACATCGTAGATATCGAGCACGGCGGCTTGAGGCCGGTTCAGGTAAACATCATCGACATAGATCCCGATGCCCGCTTCGAATCCAGCGACCGGGTCCTGCTGGCCGACGCCGCGAATAAAGGCAGACAGTGTGGTGTTCGTGCCGCGAGAGACCTCCAGCGTCACGTTGGGTGCAGCCTGACCAACGGCAACGAGATCACTGATACCGATGCGGTTGAGCTCCTCGCGCGAAATGGCCGTGATCGATATGGGTACATCGGTTAACGACTCTTCGCGCCGACGGGCCGTGACCACGATTTCTTCCATCTGGATGGTCGTTTCGTCTTGTGCGAAAGCTGGCGCGGACAGCGAAAAAGTGGCCAAACCGCTCGATATTGCGCCTGCGATGAGCCAAGCGCGCTGGGTGCAAAAAGCCATAAGTGATCCCCCACTATTGAAAGGCGTCGCTGGCGACAATGCCAATAATTCAACGAACGCTGAATAAATATTAATTCAACGTTCGTTGAAAATGCAAATAGTCGAGACCATTGGCGATGGGCCAGCCGCCACAAAGCCAAAGTACTGTGGTTTCAGAATTGGTGGGTTAACGTGTCTCGGAGAGCCGCTCGAACCCTGCCGCGATGAATGCTGGCAACCGGGCACAGATCGCCTGCATATCTGATGACTGACAAACGCCACCTGACAAATTGTCGATGCGGCCCGTTTCGGCGAAGGTCAGGGTTAGCGCGCCTGACAGGAAGTGATAACTCCAGAACAGGTCTTCCTCGCGCGCGTCTGGCAGCGCGCGTCTGATGGCATCAATAAAGCGACGCACCAGCGGGTCGAAGTATTTGGTCATCAGTTCACCGCCCCATTCCGGTGAGTTGTTCACCTGGGCGATCAACGCAAAGTAGTGGCGCCATTGCTCGTGATCGTTGGCCAGTAACTCAAGCAACGGGTTCGTAAAGGCCGCAATAATCTCTTCGATAGTCGGTGCGTCGTCCGGATGGCGCGACTCCACCTCGTCCAGGGCCGTGTGTCTTACCGCGTTCATCAGCTCTGCGCGTCGCATCAAGACCGCATCAAACAAATCTCTTTTCGATTCGAAGTGGTAGTAGGCCAGTGCCACATCGGCGCCCGCTTGTTTCATGATCTGCCGGACGGTGACGCTCGCAAACCCGTCCCGGGCGAACAAGGTTTCGGCGGCATCGAGTATGCGTTGCTTGGTTTCCTGGGATTTTGATCCTGACGGCATAAGGTGAGGCCTTTGCTTCGCTAGCTTGTTTGATATTCAACGAGCGTTGAATTAATCTTCAACACCTGTTGAATAATAGCAAACGACGGGGGCGTCATGACCTGGTTTCGGCCTGAGCCATTGTTATTGCCGGCAATGATTGCCCGTAACGGTCGCGCCTTGAGCAAAAAACCGGCTGTACGCTTTGCTGATTCTGAACTCTGCTGGGCTGAGTTTGATCAACAGTGCCGCGCTTTCGCCGGTGCATTGACGGCTTCCGGCCTGCAGCCCGGCGACCGCGTAGGCGTGGTCATGAATAACGCGCTGGAAACCGTCGTAACGCTATTCGGTACGATCTACGGGGGCTTCGTGGCAGTGCCTGTCAACGTTTCCGTCAGTGACGCGGCGCTTGCCACGATGCTGCTGGACAGTGGCGCCCGAGCGGTCATCACCAACGGTGAACACACCGCACGGGTCGAGTCTCATCGCGACAAGCTCACCGGGGTCGTGTTGGTTGCGGTGACCGAACACCGCGGATGGCATATTTTCGGCGATTGGCTGACTGCTGCGATATCCGCGAGCGGCCCCGCTGCCGTCGCCCCCGATGACGAATGCAACATCATTTACAGCTCGGGTACGACGGGTCTGCCGAAAGGCATCGTGCATGATCATCGTTGTCGCGCAGCATGGAGCTACGACATGGCGGTGGCATTGCGCTACCACCCCGGCGCAATCACGCTGTGTTCACTCGGCTTGTACTCCAACATCTCGTGGGTTGCCATGTTGGCGACGATCCTCGCCGGCGGCACGTTAGTTGTTTTGCCGCGCTTCGATGCGACCGATTGCCTGCAGCAAATCGCAGCGCAAGGGATCACCCACTCGACGATGGTGCCGGTGCAGTTACAACGTCTGCTCGCCGCGGAGTCATTCGATCCGGCGTCAGTGCGTCATATGCAAAGCCTGATGTGTTGTGGATCACCTTTGCCGCCGGTCATCAAACAGGCGGTCGTGGACGCGTTTGGCCTGGCGTTTTTCGAGTTGTACGGGCTGACCGAAGGCCTGGTCACCGTGCTGCAGCCAGAGGAAATGAGCGCCAAGTTGTCGTCCGTTGGGCGACCCTGTCCGGGGCAGGAGATTGTGATTCTGAATGCGGATGACGAACCTTGCGCGGCTGGTGAGAGTGGGGAGATCGTCGGTCGCGGCCCGTTACAAATGGCGGGCTACCACAATCGTTCGGACGCCAATGCGGAAGCCACCTGGACTGACGATGATGGTGAGCGCTGGCTCCGCACGGGCGATATCGGCAAGTTGGATCAGGACGGGTTTCTCTACTTGGTCGATCGCAAGAAAGATATGATCATCAGCGGCGGGCAAAACATCTATCCAGCGGACATCGAGTCGGTGCTGGCAGGACATCCTGATGTTGCAGAAGTCGCCGTCATTGGCGTGGCGAGCGAACGTTGGGGTGAGACTCCGCTGGCGGTTGTAGTTGGCGAGATCGATGATCCGACGACGCTGCGCGACTGGGCCAACGATCAGTTGGGCAAACAACAGCGCATCGCCGCAGTGGTCGTACACGATGCGCTGCCGCGTAATCCGAACGGCAAAATCCTGAAGCGCGAATTGCGTTCGCTGTTTGCGGATCACCAATGGTGACGCCGTCACGCAAGATCAATGTACCCACGGCAGATGGATTGACGCTCAACATCGTCTGTCATGGCGATGCGGGTGGGCAAACGCCAATGATCTGTTTGCCGGGGCTAACGCGAAACGCCAAAGACTTCGACGATCTTGCCGCTGTGTTTTCGCAAAAGCGGGAGATCGTCGCTGTGGATTACCGCGGGCGAGGTGAGTCTGACTATGACCCACAGTGGCATCAGTACATTCCGCCAACCTATGCGATAGATGTGGTCGCGATCATGGATCACCTCGATATCGAGCACGCTATTTTCTGCGGCACGTCTCTCGGTGGTCTCGTGACGATGTTGATTGCCCAACAACACTCAGATCGCGTGCAGTCGGTCATTCTGAATGACATCGGTCCGGTCATTGAGCAAGCGGGTCTTACGCGAATACAGCGGTACACCGGCAAATTGCCGCCGTGTAAAGACTGGTCTGACGCGGTCACACAGGTGCGCGCGGTCTACGAGAATTGCCTGCCTGAACTTACCGACGAACACTGGGAGCTGTTCGCCAAGCGTAGTTTCCGAGAAGGTGCCGACGGTGCGCCGGTGCTCGACTTCGATCCCAACATCGGCCGCGCCATTCGCGAGATTGATATGCAGCTTGGCGATCCCTGGGCATTGTTCGACCATCTTCGCGAACGCCCCGTGCTGGTTTTACGTGGTGAACATTCGGATATTCTAAGTGCCGACACGGTCGCCCGGATGAGCGATCGCCATGAACAACTTGAACACGTCGACATTCCCGATCGGGGCCATGTGCCCTTGCTGAATGAGCCGGTCAGCGTTGCCGCCATTCAAGCTTTCCTGGAGCAACAGACATGACGCAGCGATTGATCCTGAGTGTTATCTCATTTGTGCTGGCGAGTTGTGCCTACCAGTCCGGTCGCGCGCAATCCGGGCAGGCGCATCTGAGCGTTTCCGGCTTGTCTGCGGGTGGCTATATGGCTACCCAGCTGCACCTCACCAACAGCACGCGTATCGACGGCGTCGGATTGATCGCCGCAGGTCCCTACGGATGCTCGGGCGGCGCCATTAGCACCGCACTGGGGCCGTGCCTGTCGGGTGTTGGCCTCGATGCTACTGCGCTCGCCGCCAAGGCCAAAGCGGCGGCCGCGGACGATGTACTCGATAGCCTAGTTGGCATCACCGCAGACCGGGTATGGTTGTTTCACGGGCAGAACGATACCGTTGTCACCCGTGATGTCGTGGTGGCTGCCCAGAATTTCTACCTCGCCCTGACCGTGCCGTCGACCGCGATCGAGCGGGTCGATAACGTCGCTGCGGCTCACGGCTTGCCGGCGCTTGACGCAAGTGCGGATTGCGATGCGATGCAATCTCCGTTTCTGAATGCGTGTGACTATGATGCTGCTGGCAAACTGTTGTCGTTTCTCGTCGATCGAGATGGTGAACCGCCTGACCGTGCGCAAGGGGTGCTCGAAACGATCGTGCAGCCAAATGCGCTAGGTCTCGCAAAGACCGGCTTCCTGTATCGGCCGCCGCAATGCCGGCAGCAAGAACACGCTTGCGGCGTGCATGTTGTTCTGCATGGCTGCCAACAGGGCGCCCAGTTTGTTGGCGATCAGTTTGCCATGGGTGCCGGCTACAATCGGTGGGGTGACGCTCTCGATCTGATGATTCTTTATCCGCAGGCAGAGCGCGTAGCGATGATAAATCCATTGGGTTGCTGGGATTGGTGGGGTTACTCGGGCGCCGGGTTCGACACACGCGACGGCGTGCAGATTCGTGCGCTGATGACGCTGATCGATCAAGTGCAAGCGGGTGGCCTTTGACCTTCGCCTGGCTGCTGTTTGTCACCTATCTGTTGCTGACGGCGGGATTGGGATGGCTCGGCTACAAACGGACGCGCGGCTTCAATAGTTTCGCGCTCGGTGATGGCGGTATGCATCCGCTGGTCGTCGGAATCACGCTCGCAGCGAGTACAGCGTCGGCCGCAACCTTCATCGTTAATCCCGGCTTTGTCTACGTCGATGGTTTCTCAGCCTGGTTTCATCTCGCGCCGGCACTGGTTATCGGTATTACGACAATGCTATTTGTGTTGTCGCCCCGGTTTCGTTCCCTGGGCGCAGACAACGGTGCGCTGACATTGCCTGATTGGGTTGGTAAGCGTTATGGCTCGCGCGGCTTCGCGGTGTATTTCGCGTTGCTGAGTCTGTTGTCTTTCGCATTTGTTGTGTTGCTTGTCGGCGGCATATCGATCGTCATGCAGCCGTTGCTCGGCGTGAGCAATGTCACTGCGCTGCTGATTACCTTATGTTTCGTCACAGGCTATGTGTTTATCGGCGGCACCTACGCACATGTATTGACGAATCTGTTGCAAGGCGCCCTGATGATCGGGGTCACCCTGCTCGTGCTTGGGTCGTGCGTTTGGATTGTGATTACGTTTGATGGGGACGTTCTCGCGGAGCTCACGGCGCGGCAATCGAATCTGCTACACCCGACCAATCCAGACGGGCGCTTGTTCAAGGATGTGTTTTCAATCTATGTCGCCGGCTTCGTGATTGGGGCGGTACTCGCCTGTCAGCCACATATTCTGACCAAAGCATTGTATGTGTCATCGGATCGAGCTGTGCGTCAATACCTGATTGTTTTTACCATTGTGTTTTCGTTGTTCGCGCTGCTCGTAACCGTCGGATTCGTAGCGCACCTTACCGTGGCGCCCGAAGCATTGCGTGACACGGCGACCGGTGCGTTTCGTCAGGACCTTGTCATGACCGCGTATTTGCAGACCGTGTTTCCAGACTGGCTGTTTACGATCGTTGCTGTCGTCCTGCTTGCGGCGGCCATGTCAACACTGGATGGCTTGCTGATCGCGTTGTCGACGATCGCCGCCAATGATGTAGTGCTGAATCTGCTACCGGCGTCATATCGCCAGTCACTCGACAAGCCAGCGCAATTGCGACTTGCCATGCGTGCCGGCCATGTCGTGCTGATCATATCCGCTGTCGCGGCGTTCGTGATCAATCTCTCACCACCACGGCTGCTCGGCGTCTTCGGGCAGGTTGGCGTGTACGGTCTTGCAGTTGCTCTGGCGCCTGTGTTGTTGGCGGGGGTCTGGTTTGAGCGGCCCCGTTTGCGCGTAGCGATCGTGCTCTCTATCGCTGCGTTGACGCTGCATTTTGGTCTCTATTTTTTTGGTGCCGCCGTGTTCCCGACCGTAAACCTTGTCTGGGCTAACCCCGGAGTCACCGCTGCGATCGCCGCATTGGTCACATTGCCGGGCGTCGTCTTCGCCAACCGCGAGATTAATAACGGCTGACATTTTTTCGTAAAAACCGGCAATCTACTTATAATCCGACGCGGCGCCGCATGCCTCGTGTGTTGCCGGGTCGTGGCTAACGGGATTAGGTCGGCGAGACGGCACTGCCATCGTACCGATATCTCTGTAATACACTGAACGTATGACGATCAAGCATCCTCCCATTTGCAACGGTGCGGCAGCCATCACAGCGGCAGTCGATGCGCTGAATGAGAGCGGCCTCGTCGGCATGCCGACGGAGACCGTTTATGGGCTGGCGGCGGATGCCACCAATGCGACCGCCATCGCGCGATTGTATGCCGCCAAAGGCCGTCCCGCTTTTAACCCGCTCATTGCGCACGTGCCGAATCTTCAGGCCGCCGAGCAATACGGCATGTTCGACACGCGCGCGCATGACCTCGCCGAGCGATTCTGGCCAGGACCGTTGACGCTGGTGGTGCCTGCAAAGACTGACGGTGGTGTTTCGGAGTTGGCAAGAGCCGGACTGCCGACCATTGGCTTGCGGGTGCCTGCGCACCCAATCGCACGTGATCTGTTGACTGCATACGCCAAACCTGTGGCGGCGCCATCGGCCAACCCATCCGGCCGAATCAGTCCAACCTCTGCAGCCGACGTGGCCACGGCGTTCGGCGATGAGATCGCTTTGGTCATCGACGGCGGGCGATGCGTGGCCGGCATCGAATCAACCATCGTGTCGGTACTGCCTGATCAGCCTGTGCGTCTGTTGCGGCCTGGCGCGATCGCGCGTGAGTATCTGTTGTCGGTTGTGTCCGAGCTTGCCGACCCCATCGCCGGCAAAATCTCCGCGCCAGGACAACTTTCATCACACTATGCACCTCGGGCGAGCGTGCGCTTGCAGGCCAGCGAGCGACGCGACGGTGAAGTCATGCTCGGCTTTGGTCCGAGCTATGCGGATGCAGAGGCCAATCTCTCGCCGACCGGCGATCTCGTTGAAGCCGCCGCGAATCTGTATCAGATGCTGCGGCAACTTGACGCGCTGTCGGCTGCTGCAATTGCCGTCGCGCCGATTCCGAGCGAGGGGCTCGGAGAGGCGATCAATGATCGTTTGGCGCGCGCGGCAGCGCCGCGTTAAGAAACCTCCATCCCGCGGGAGCCGGCAACGACTTTATCCTGCTGCTGCCGGTTCCCCCGGATGACCCTCAAACGATGATCTCGTCGCCCGCAAAGCCACGGAAACGGAAGCCGTCGAACGCTTCGTTATAGGTGCGTTTGATATCGCGTAATAGCCCAACGGCGACCTGTTCGCCGACTAACAGGCCCTCGGTGCCATCGGTGCGCCAGTGGACGCCGGCAATGTCACGGCCGAGCGCGATGTTGTTAGCCAGCTTGTTCAACTCGCCGCCGATGGTCAGGGGCTCGCCCACGAAAGGCGTCAGCTCGAGACCACGCAGCGATGCCTGTACTGGATCAGGCACTGGGTGTTCTTCGTCGAACATCGCTTTCATGATCGTCGTGCAAGCGCCGGCAATGGTGGCGTGTCCGGCCGGGTAGGCCGGGTGCGTTGGGCTTCCCTCCGGATAGGCCATCGGCAACAAGTAGTTGCCGTAGCTCGAGAACGTCCGGTCGAACACTTGTACATTATTCACCGACTCATGGATCGGGTACTTCCGCCTGCCGCTCAAGTGGTGCTGCAAGCGACCACCGAACGTCTCAGGGCGCAAGCGCAAGTGCACTTGCCATTTGTGGAACCAAGCAGCCTTGAGTGCTTCGTGCGCCGCCTTGGCAATCAGGCTCAAGAGATCCGCGGCACCGAAGGTGACGAACCGGCCTTGCGTTGCTGAGAAGTCATACGGCAGTCTCGGGTCCCATGGGTTGATGCCGAGCCCACCCATGATGATCTGCGCGGCATTGAGATACGCCTGGTAGCTGAAGTCGACATGGACATAGCTGCCGAGGTGGCGGCCGTTGCTGAGATACCGCGACGTCGTATCGAGGATTGGTTGGTTCGGCACATCGCCACGCTGAACCGCGAGCCATTCCTGATAGTCGGTCATAAAGTCGAGGCCAGCGATGTCGACCCGGTAACGTTGTTCCAGCGTCATCGCACCGAAGGGAACGGGTTTCAGCAATAGCTGCGAGATGTAGGGGCCGACCAGATCTCCAGCTGTCTCGCCACGGAACAGATTCGTCGGTGTCACCGGGCCGCGATAACGACGGTGGAAATAGGCGAATTGGTTCAGGTCATCGACCGCGGCCGCCACATCCGGATGAAAATCGTACTGTGAAAACGGCACATCCCGGAGTAGGGCGTGCCAATATACCTCCACGATTTCCGCGATTTCGTCAACATCGCTGAAAGCGGGTGCTGCCGGCATGTGAATCGTATGCGAGTCGGCGCCTTCAACCGAATAAGCAAAGGTCGCCTGCGGATTAGCCAGTTTGCGTTGACCACCCATCGGAATCTGCTCGAAGCGCGTGTCGTCCTGCGAGCGAAGTGCTTGTTTCAGCCGCCGGTATGCCCGCCGATCAACCTCGCCGAACTCGTCATGCGGCAGCCCCTTCGTGAACGAGCCGATTTTGTTGCGGTAGCGTTGGTCGTCGCCGTTGTCACGGGCGCGCGGTACAGGCTGTGACCACTGGTCGATGGCCGCGTTGATCCTCAGGTTAAAGGCATTGGCGCGCCGCCGGCGACGGCTTTGCCCGATGACTGCCGCCTCAGCGTTGCCGGTCAGGCCAGCGGTTGGAATCGCCGTCGCAGCACCGGCAAAGGCGGCAGAGCCACCCAGAAAGTGCCGCCGGGAGACGGTGTCAGTTTTACGATCTGCGATCGCTGCGTCGTGTCGATCAGTGGTGGTCATGTGAGCCCCTTATTCGTCGGTTCTTGATGTGGCGTGGCACCGCTTACGCGGCGCGACAACTGTCTCAGTAACCGTAGCGATGGAGCAGCCGACAAAACTCAGGTTTCGCTTAAGATTGTCTTAACACCGGGTTAAGCGGGGTGTGACCAGCAAAAAGGAGATAAAAATAGAGCCAGCTGCCGCAAGACGTCTGGCTTTGTGTTGATACGAGCCAACTAGATGTTGGCTTCAGTGAATGAGATGTTCGATGTGACCTGCCTTACGCCGCGATGCCGCGCACCAGGTAATCGTTGATCAAGTTCTCCATCAGCTCCTGACGGCCGCTGATGGAGTCGGGTTCTTCGCCCGCCAGGGCCAGCGACTGCAACGCCGGCAAGTCCAGTTCGCCCCGCTCGAATGCGCGACCGTCACCGGCATCGAAGCTCTGGTATCGATCCTGTTTCAACGCCTTCACGCGTGGGTCATTCAGGATCTTGCTCGCTATGATCAGGCCCCGTGCAAACGCATCCATGCCGCCGATATGGGCGATGAAGAGATCTTCGAGCTGTGTCGATTCGCGTCGCAACTTGGCATCGAAATTGAGCCCGCCGGAACCAAGGCCGCCGCCTTCGAGTATGACCATCATCCCGTGTACCGTGTCATAGAGATCGGTGGGGAACTGATCGGTATCCCATCCATTCTGCGGGTTGCCACGGTTGGCATCAACCGAGCCGAGCAGGCCCGCATCGGCGGCCATACGCAGATCGTGTGCGAACGTGTGTCCCGCCAACGTCGCGTGGTTGGCTTCGATGTTCAGTTTGAAGTCGCGGTCCAGTTCATAGTGACGCAAGAAGCCGATGCTCGTTTGCGCATCGAAATCGTATTGATGATGCATCGGCTCCATGGGCTTCGGTTCGATCAGGAACGTACCGTTAAAGCCGATCGATCGGCCATAGTCGCGCGCCATCGTCAGGAAGCGTGCCATGTGTTCCTGTTCGCGCAATGTATCGGTGGTTTGCAGGCAGCTGTAGCCTTCGCGGCCACCCCAGAAAACGTAATTCTCACCGCCGAGCTTGACGGTGGCATCGAGCATCGCTTTGACTTGAGCACCGGCGTGCGCCACCACACGAAAGTCTGGATTGGTTGCCGCACCGTTCATGTAGCGTGGGTTGGAGAACAGGTTAGCGGTGCCCCAAAGCAATTTCATTCCCGTCTCGTTTTGTCGCTCCAGAGCCGCATCGACCATCGTCTCGAGGTTCGCGAGCAGGTCTGACAAGCTGCTGCCCTCGGGTGCCATATCGACATCGTGGAAGCAGTAATACGGGACGCCGAGCTTGGTGAAAAATTCGAACGCTGCATCCAGCTTCTGCATCGCCGCCGTCATCGGATCCGCAGCGGCATCCCATGCGTACGCTCGTGTGCCGGGTCCGAACGGATCGAGCCCCAGCCCACAGAAGGTATGCCAATAGCAGACCGCAAAGCGTAAGTGCTCCGCCAGTGTTTTGCCGGCGACAACACGATCTGGGTCGTAAGCTTTGAAGGCCAATGGGTTGTCCGAGTTCGGTCCTTCGTATTCGATCGCGTCGATGCCGGCAAAGTACGTGTGTCCACCGGAAAATACAGTTCTGTTCATGGTTGTGTTCTCAGCATTCAAGGTGATCAGGCATATAGCGCGACGGCTTGCTGAACGACCTGTTGGTAGTCTTGATAAATGTCTTGATAGATCGGCACGGCCGCAGCGCTTGGCTCCACGGTTTGTTCGCTATCGCGCGCAACGTGTTGCTCGACGATCGCCTCTAGGCTTTGCTCTTGCTCGACGATCGCCAACGCCTGCAAAGCTGCACCAAAAGCCGCGCCTTCTTCGTTGGTGAGAGTCACGACCGGTACATCGCAGACATTGGCGATAATCTGACGCCAGGCAGCGCTTTTAGCGCCACCGCCCGTCGCAATGATTTCGGTCGCGTTCGTATCCAGAGCAGCCAATGCATCGATACCGGCCCTCAGCCCGAACGTCACCCCTTCAACGGCGGATCGGAGCAGGTTTTTACTGGTCACATTGCGGCCATCGAGACCGACGATCATGCCTTTGGCATTGGGCAGGTTCGGCGTCCGCTCGCCATTGAAAAACGGCACGGTGATGATGCCGTCCGCGCCTTGCGGCGCAGTGTTGATCTGCGCTTCAAAGCTCGCGATATCGGCGTCCAGCAGTTTGCGCATCAGCTCTGTGCTGACCGTGCAATTCATCGTGCACAACAAAGGCAGCCAGCCGCCGGTTGAAGAACAGAACGCCGCGATCGTGGCATTGGTGTCGACAATGGGTTTGTCCGAGAATGCGTACACGGTGCCTGAAGTGCCCAGGCTTATGGTGACAGCGCCTACCCGCACATTGCCCGTGCCGATCGCCCCCATCATGTTGTCGCCGCCGCCGATCGATACGGGTATGCCCGTCGGCAGTCCAAGCTCTGACGCGACGTCTGCTCGGAGTTGCCCGATCGCCTCATTGCGAGTCCGCACTGGCGGCAGGCATTCTGTCAGGTCGCGGTCCGGGTCGATGGCGCGCAGCATTTCGACGGACCACTGTCGCGTTCGAATATCCAGAAAACCGGTGCCCGACGCATCGCCGGCTTCCATGCAGCGCTCGCCCGTTAAGACAAAGTTGAGATAGTCATGCGGCAGCAGGATCGTATCCAGCTGCTCGTAGCGGTCCGGGTGCTGATCGCGTAGCCAGCGGACCTTTGATGCCGTGTAGCCAGGCAGGACGGCATTGCCAACTTCGCTGATACAGCGTTCGACACCACCAAAAGCTTCCGTGATGGTTTCGCATTCCCGTTCGGTCGACGTGTCGCACCACAGCTTGACCGGGGCAAGCACGGTGCCGGCCTTATCCAGTGCGACGAAACCATGCTGTTGACCGGATACGCCGATCGCCATCGCGCTACGACGTACGTCATGCGGTATGTCTTTTAGTGCCAGCTGCAGGCCATCAACCCACCACGACGCCTGTTGCTCGGCCTCACCGTGATCGCCCAGGTGGAGATCGAGCGCAGTACTCGCGCTGGCCGCAATGCGCCGATTGTCGACATCATAAAAAACGACTTTCAGGTGCTGTGTCCCGAGGTCGATACCGAGTACCGTTCTCATGAATCGAGCCTTGCGATACACGGCCGAGCCGGAGATAAGCTGTTCAGCATCAGTCCCCCCAAATGGCTTATGATAGTGCTAGTGTAAACGTTTACAAATTGGCTTGCATCCCCACCCATCCATTGTGGGGCGTCTGCGTTCTGAACGTGCGCCGTCGTCTGCACTGCGTTAGGCTCAGCGTCGCAATGGTTCAGAAAAAACAAGGCACAATCTTCGCTGGTATGAACACAGTTTCCATCAAGGAAGTCGCGCGGCTTGCGGGCGTCTCTATCGCGACCGTGTCTCGCTATATCAATGCGCCGGAGAAGGTGTCTGAGAAGACGCGCGAAAAGGTGCGAACCGCAATCGAAACCACCAACTATTCCCCGAACACACTGGCCCAGTCGTTTCGACGTGGCCGAACGAACATGATTATGGTGGTGTTGCCGTCCGTCGGTGACCCGTTCTTCGAGCAGGTGCTGAAAGGCATTCGGACCGCGGCGCAGGCGAAGGGCTATTCCATCGTGATCGAAGAGACGCAACGCAACACGATGACGGCGGATCAGATCGGCGCCATGCTGGTATCGAAGCAAACCGATGGCATCTTGTTGCTGGCGAGTCTGTCGCCCTTCGGCACGGACGTTCTGTCGGCCAACAGCCAGCGTCGGCTACCAATTGTGATCGGTTGTGAAACTGTCTCTCCTGAACTGGCGAAATTTTCGGGTGTGCATATCGACAACGTTGCCGCCGGTATCGATGCCACCGCGTATCTGATCACGAAAGGCCATCGACGCATCGGGATGATCACAGGGCAGGTCGCCTCTTTGCTCACTCAGGACCGGGAACTGGGCTATCGCACGGCACTGAAAAACGCGGGTATCGATTGTCCCGATGGCTGGGTGGTCAATGGTGAGCTCAGCATCGGTGGTGCACGTCATGCGATGCGCGCATTACTCGAACACCCGCAGCGTCCGACGGCCGTCTTCTGTGCCACAGATGAAATGGCGATCGGTGCATTGCATGAGGTGAAGCAGGCCGGCATGAGCGTGCCCAGCGATATCTCTATCATGGGTTTTGATGATATGCGCTTTGCCGCCGTTTGCGACCCACCGCTGACCACGATAGCGCAGCCTGCCGAAACTATCGGCGAGCGCGCTATTTATCGGCTGTGTCATGAAATCGAAGCAGGCGAGACCGCCGTGAGTGAGCAGGAAGTGCTGCCGCATAGGTTGGTGGTGCGGGAGTCCGTTGCCGCACCGTCTTGAAAGCGCCTTAGTCTTGGTTTGTCGCGTACGTTGAATCTCGATGTTCTCCTGGCATGGACCACCGCGTGACAAAGGGCACCCATTCGACAACAAGCAGGTTCAGGACCCAGCTGGTCCAGGGTACGATGAGATAGACATCGTCGAAACTCATCCCACCAACGAAGATGAGAAGTCCCAATTCGATGCGCAGCGTCACGGCGGCCAATGTGATTGCAAATGATCGCTTCATCCAGCGCTGGTGCGTGGATATACGTCGACGCAAGATACTGATTACCGCTACGGTGGTTGTGATCAACCACACCGCGGACATCATGCCGAATGCCGCCGTATTGGATGCACCACCATAAGCGAATGAGCTGGCATAGAGTCCGCAGATCCCACTAAGCGTGACAGCAGACACGTAGATAACGCCGGCGCCGCGGTGTATTCGACGATGTCGCTTCAGAGCCGGTAGGAACTGGAGCGCACCGCTGAGTAACGCAAGGATGCCGAAGCCGATATGCACTTTCATGGTGAATGAATTGCGGGTGTAGTTGTCTTGTTGCGCTGCGAACGCATAGTGATCGGGTTCCAACCACAGGTATTGGCTCGCCGCGCCGCCGATGTACAACACGGCCGCGATCAGGGTGATGTACCAGAGTGATCTGTGCCAGCGACTTGGCCTTTGATCTGCCGTTAGCCATTGAAGTATGCGAGTCATATTGCACCAGTGGAGTTTGTGTCGATATCATCATCTCTAATGAAACTGGGTGCAGACAGTACGTTTTCGTCATTGGTGACCCGTTTTTCGTGGCTGGTGCGCTATGCCCATTAACGAAGCGCGAGTGGGTTCGGATATTCGAAAAGCGTTCGCATTGATTGTAGCCGCGTCTTTGTTTTTTGCCGTTACTTCCCCATTCAATGCGGTCACTTACTTGCCTTTTCTCGCGCGCTGGATCTATTGGGCGGGACTGATCGCGATTGTTGTGATAACCCAGTGGTCTGTTTGGCGCATCGAAAAATTTCAATGGCCGAGTTGGCAACTTGCTGTGCTTGTATCGATCATCGCAACGCCTTTGGTGCTGGTTGCGATTTTGACGATCCAGCACATGATTGACCGGACGGTACCGCAGCGTTTCTGGCTGACTTTGTCTGCCTCGATCTGGGTCATCAATATCGTGCTGGCGTTCGTGGCGATGCAGTGGGCAACCCCGAAACGCGGCCAACGTCTCACCCAGTCTGAAGAGGCTGCGATTGAATCGGGGCAGGGGATTCGTGATCGACTGCCCGCGACAGCATCAGGTCAAGCTATCTGGGCGCTTGGCGCACAAGATCACTATCTGGAGGTAATCCTTGCAAGTAGCAAGCACTTGATACACATGCGGTTGAGAGACGCGATCGCGATGATGGCCGATAGCGATGGGCTTCAGGTGCATCGTTCCTGGTGGGTGGCGCGAGACGCTGTCGCGAAGATTGGTCGCAAGGGCCGCAATACTGAAATCACCCTGCGTAGCGGACAGCGATTACCGGTGTCTCGCTCGGGTGCCCGTCGTTTACGAGAGGCCGGTTGGCTCAACTAGTGGTGCAATTCAGTCTATCGCAATACCTCGCTAGCCGGTCATTACACGTCGTGCATTTGGTTTAGGTCGGTACGGGTCAATAGCGTTGGCACTACCCGAAATGGATGCGAGTCACTCGAGCCGCAACGACATACGACGCGCCACCAAGTAGCGATACTCCTGAAGTGCTGCACCATTTTGGTGCGCGATACACCCTTGGCGCTTATCCCTCTTTTTGAAAAACAATCACTTATGCCAGGACAAGCCTGATAGTCACGACGCGTTGTGATGGCATGCGACTTGCTCTCAATACTGGGATCGGTGCGCCGCAATACCAATCGAGAGGGGGATCCATGCGTCAAACTTCGCTCACACCAGTCCTATTACTCGCCACCGTCGTCTTGCTGACGCAGGCAAGCACCGCCTGCGCGGAAGACACTGAAGCGTTGCCTGAGTTGCCGCAGTGGCTAGAGCAAAAGCTCGAGGCTATTCCTGAAGACAAGCGCGAGATATTGCTGTCCGAGAAAACGCTCAAATTCACCGGCACGTGGGAGAAACTCTTTAATCGGCTGGAGCCGAAAAGCAGCGAAGAAATCATCGCGTACATCGACGGCATGGTCGAAGTGAACGAGGCGATTCGGTTCAACCCTGAGACCGATATGGCGTCAATACCTCTGAATACCGAAGCGGAAGACTTCAATGGCTGGAAAACGCGTATGCCGAAGTCGCTAATACGCGATCGCGAGCCCGGGCCCATTTATCTGAGTTACTACATTAACAACCGACGTGCCGGTGTCAGGACATTCGCAGGAGCGCCGGTCGCTATTTATCCCGAAGATTTAATTGCCGGCAATGTCGAAGTCGCGATTGTAGGTGCGCCATTGGATATGGGTTCTTACTACCGCGGTCAGCGGTTTGGCCCGCAAGCGATGCGTAACGAATACGGTGCGGGCGGTGTTGATATGAACACCATGATTAACCCGTCGAAAGAGCTCAGCATCGTTGACTACGGCGATATCGCAATCGATAACATGAGTACCGAACTTTCTGTGCACCATGTACGAGAACGCATCGCCGAAATCGCTGCGACCGGTGCACGCCCCTTCATCATCGGCGGTGACCATAGTCTTGAATACCCGGATATCGCAGGGCTTGCCGACGTGCACGGCAAAGGCAGTTTCGGCGTGATTCATTTCGATGCGCATTTCGATGCCGGGAAAGATCGCAAGCACTACATCACGCATGGACAACCGGTCTACCGCGCAATCAAAGAGGGACACGTCAAGGCCAGCAATTTTATTCAAGTTGGCTTGCGTGGCCCCTGGCCGGACGCATGGGGTTTTGAGTGGATGCGCAACAACGGCATGCGCTACCACACCATGGCCGAGGTCGAAAAGCTCGGTTGGAAAGCGGTGATGGAAAGCGCTTTAGCTGAGGCGCGGGAAGGCACCGAAAAACTACTGATCTCATTTGATGTCGACGTGCTGGATCCCGCTTTCGTGCCTGGTACCGGTACGCCAGTGCCGGGCGGGTTGACGATGCGCGAGGCGATTCCGCTCGTTCGAGGACTCTGTGCACAGAACGACATTATTGGATTCGAGCTTGTCGAGTTAGACCCGTTGCTCGACAATACTTACCGCTCGGCGCTAAACGGCAACTTCATTTTGCATGCTTGTTTAACCGGTATAGCAATGCATAAAAAGGGCATTACCGATCCGTATTATCTGTCGGAACTAACAACAGACCATCAACAGCCAAGTGCTGGTCGTCGTGGCGAAAAAGCCGGTGATGTCGAGGCCGTCGATCCAGACTACGCTAAATTGTCGACGGCGGAGGACGCAAACACGGGTGAAGACGATGACTAGACGCGCCCACTGGTTAAGTGATCCGTTAACAGCGTTCTGTGCGATCGGCCTCGCCATTTATGGTTATGCTGCTGTCGTGGCTCCGGATTCTAAGCCCGTGATTTCGCTTTCGGATGATGCGCGTGCCGTCATGAGCGAAGACTTTGAGACGCTAACAGGGCGCCCCCCCAATGCGACTGACCTAGCGCGGTTAGAACGCGATTATTTGACCGATGAATTGCTGTTTCGCGAGGCGTTGGCGCTGAACTTACATCTACAACATGGTGAGGTGCGCGAGACGCTTATCGAGGCGATGCGCTATCAGGTGACCGGGCCCATGTCCGATCCTGGCCCGGAAGATCTGGTCAACTACTACGCGGATAACTTGAGTCGTTATCGTGCCGAGCCCACGGTCAGTTTTAAACACGTCTTCTTCGAAGGTGCCGTCCCGGTCGATGCTGCCATCGAAATCGCCGCGGGCGAACGCGCTGATGGTGATGCGTTCATTCATGGCAGTGCGTTTCCCGACTATGGTCATAGCATGTTACGCGGGTTGTTCGGACAGAGTTTCTTGACCGCATTGGAGCAGGCGCCAATGCAGCAATGGGCTGGCCCGATTCAATCCGATCTAGGTAGCCATTTTGTGTTTGTCCACGATAAGACAGCCGGTGCACCTTTGTCATTCGGAGCCGTGCGTCGTCAGGTAGAACAAGACTACCGGCAGGCCGACATCGAGTCAGCGATTCAGCGTGCCGTGAGTCAGCTTGAGCGCGACTACGAGATTCGCCGTGCGCCGTAGCCTGTGTGTTTTGATTCTGTTGCTGCCCGCGCTGGCACGCGCCGATATATTCTTGCAAGGCGAGGTTGAGCTCGTCGCCGGCGAGTATGGGCAGTACGAACTACTCGTGAAAGCGCCAACCGCGAGCGTTACATCAGGCGCTATCGCATTACCTGAAGACTGCCAAACCACACGCGAACAAACGTATACCGCCGGACAACAGGCGTTGATGACTATCGGCTTTCAATGTGCACGTCATCTTGGCGAGGGTGATGCCCTGAGCTTACCGCTTAGTTTGGATGCCGTATTACTCATCACACGCGGGGCCGACGGAGCGACTCAGCGTGTGCTAACTGGCGCAGACCCGGTAGTGTTCGACGTGGCCGCGCCCACTACGCTCGACCGCACATGGTCCATGGCCGCGCGCGATTACTTTGGACAGGGGTTAGCGCACATCGCAGAAGGGTGGGACCATCTGGCGTTTGTGCTTTGCTTGTGTTTGTTGATTCGTCGCTTCAGTACGTTGTTGTGGATGATCACCGCGTTTACGGTTGGCCATTCGGTATCAATGGCGCTGTCTTTTCTCGATGTGATTAGCGTTCCGATGGCACCAACGGAAGCGGTCATCGCATTGTCGATTGTCTGGATGGCTCGCGAGGCGCTGCTACCAACAGAGGCAGACGACGAGCGAGTGTCTCGTCAGCACGCTGCTGTGATTGGTGCATTCGGTCTGCTGCATGGTTTGGGGTTCGCGAGTGCACTGCAGTCGCTCGGTGTCATCGCGAGCGAACGGTTGATCGCATTAGCGTTCTTCAATTTAGGTGTCGAAGCCGGACAGGTCATATTCGTCGTGTTGGTCTGTGGACTGATCGCTTTGATCAGACAGCCGGTCGCGAGACGCCTGTTGTCGACGTCGACGCTGATGCTCATCGGCGGTGTTGGTAGTTTTTGGACGCTACAACGACTATTGACGCTCACCTGATATTTTACGTTTGCTAAGGGAGAGGACGTGATGTCTTCAAGAATTTTGTATATCTGCTTGTTTCTGATGCTGTCGTTTCCGGCGCTAGACGTGAGCGCGGAGGACGATCCAATCAAAGTCGGCGTATTGCATTCGTTGTCTGGCACGATGGCGATTAGCGAGACAACACTCAAGGACACCGTCTTGATGCTGATCGAACAGCAAAACGCACGTGGTGGCTTGCTGGGTCGACAGCTCGAAGCAGTCGTCGTTGATCCAGCCTCGAACTGGCCGTTGTTTGCAGAAAAGGCGCGAGAGCTATTAGAAAAGGAGCAAGTGGATGTTGTGTTCGGTTGCTGGACGTCGGTCTCACGCAAGTCGGTATTGCCGGTGTTCGAAGAGCTTAACGGGCTGTTGTTTTATCCCGTGCAATACGAGGGCGAAGAGTCATCGCGTAATGTCTTCTATACCGGCGCTGCGCCGAATCAGCAGGCCATCCCCGCCGTCGACTATATGATCGCGCAAGGTGTTAAGCGTTGGGTATTGGCGGGCACTGACTACGTGTATCCGAGAACCACCAACAAAATCCTCGAAGCCTACCTGAAACAAAACGGCGTCAACGATGACGACATCATGATCAGCTACACGCCATTCGGACACTCGGATTGGCAGACCATCGTAGCGCGGATCAAACAGTTCGGAGCGGAAGGCGAGAAGACCGCCGTGATTTCAACGATCAATGGCGATGCGAATGTGCCGTTCTACAAGGAGCTCGCAAATCAGGGTGTGAAAGCCGATGACATACCTGTGGTCGCTTTCTCTGTCGGTGAGGAAGAGCTGTCTGGCATCGACACGGGGCCGTTAGTAGGACACCTCGCTGCCTGGAACTACTTTATGAGTGTTGAGACCGACAGCAACTTTGATTTTATTGACGCGTGGCTTGAGTTTATTGGTGACGACGATCGCGTTACGAATGATCCAATGGAAGCGCACTACGTCGGCTTCAATCTATGGGCTGAGGCCGTAGAAAAAGCAGGCACAACGGATGCGGCAGCGGTGCAAGATACCATCATCGGATTGTCGGTACCCAACCTCACGGGCGGTATGGCGACAATGTTGCCGAATCACCACATCACTAAGCCGGTGTTGATTGGCGAGATTCAAGACGATGGTCAGTTTCTTGTGGTGTCGCAGACCGACGAAACGGTGGCCGGTGACGCGTGGTCCGACTATTTGGACGGATCGCGCGACTTGATTGGCGATTGGCGTGCGCCGAAACGGTGTGGCAACTACAACACCGAGACCGATGCATGCGTGGGATCGTCGCAGTAATACTGCTGCTAAGCGCGGCAGTCGTGTCGGCCAATGACGCGTCATTGGCCGATTGGGTCAGCCAACTGGCGGACGTAGAAGATGCTTCGCAACTTACGTTAGCGCAGCAGATTATCGCATCCGATCACGAAAACGCAGAGATGATTGTCGAAGCGTTACGTGGCGGACAATTGTATCGGCGGCGTGCGGATGGCGTGGTCATGATCGGACGCCGGGAAGGCCGCGGCTATCAGTTGATCGATCCGATCACAGGTGCAGCTATGGGCACGGCGCGCCGACGAGACGTGTCGCGGATCGCCGTATCCGCTAGCACGCGAAGCGCATTGCAGTCTTTGCTGATCGAGTCGCGATTGAGCGCACCGTCTGCGGCAGCCCGCCGCAGTGCGCTGGATGCGTTGGTGGATACGCCTGGCAAGATACCGCCTGCGTTACTGCAAGAGCGGCTCGACTTGGAAAGTGACGCGGGCGCCAAGACCCGACTCGCCGTGATTGCGCTCTTGCAGGATATTGAGGCGGGGTCACCGGATACTAGAGCCGCAGCCATAACAGCACTTGGTAATTACGCACTACCCGCCGTGCGCGTAAGGCTTCGCACGCTGGCCGACGACGATACGCTGAGTCAGACCGTGCGCGATGTTGCACGTGTCGCACAGCTAAAGGTTGAGCGCCGACTGGTGCGTTATCAGCGGGTGCAAACGATCTTTTTCGGGCTCAGCATGGGTTCCGTTCTAGTGTTAGCTGCCATGGGTTTGGCGATTTGTTTCGGCGTGATGGGTGTCATCAACATGGCGCATGGCGAGTTGATTATGCTCGGCGCCTATACCGCCTGGGCCGTACAAAGCATGATGCCGAATTCGATTGGCTGGGCGTTGCTGCTGGCGATTCCGGCGGCGTTTGTGGTGAGCGGCGTGATCGGTGTTGTGATCGAGCGTACCATTGTGCGCCATCTCTACGCGCGACCGATGGACACTTTACTTGCCACATTTGGTGTCAGTCTGATCTTGCAGCAAGCGGTTCGCAGTCTATTTGGGCCTCTTAACCGCAGCGTTAGCTCGCCGTCCTGGATGAGCGGTTCGTTCGAGCTCGTGAGCGGCTTATCGATGACTTACAACCGCATGGCGATCTTTGTTTTTTGCCTCATCGTGTTTGCACTCGTGTTGTGTTTGATCAAGTACAGTCGATTTGGGTTGGAGTTACGCGCCGTTTCTCAGCACCGACAAATGGCACGAACACTTGGCGTGCGAAGTGAACGGATCGATGCTATGACGTTTGGTTTGGGTTCTGGTATCGCGGGCGTGGCAGGCGTGGCGCTGTCGCAATTGACCAACGTGGGGCCCAATCTTGGGCAATCGTACATCGTTGATTCGTTTTTGGTCGTGGTTGTCGGCGGTGTGGGCAATCTCTGGGGTACGCTCGTCGCAGGTCTTTCGCTTGGCGTCGGCAATCAATTACTGGAGCCTGCGACTGGCGCCGTCATGGCAAAAATTCTACTGTTGATCGCGATCATCTTGTTTATCCAAAAGCGTCCGGCTGGGTTATTTCCACAACGCGGGCGAGCGGCCGATGATTGACGCCGTCGCGGCTACAGATACCGGCAGGACATGGCTGACGAAGTGGTTCCTACCGGCCGCTTGTTTGTTGGTCGTCGTTTTGCCAGCATGTAACTTGCTGCTACCAGAAGACAGCTTGCTGCATGTGTCGAGTTACACGATGACATTGTTCGGCAAGTACCTGGCTTTGGCGATCCTGGCGCTCTCGATCGATTTGCTGTGGGGTTACTGCGGTATTCTGAGCCTAGGTCACGGCGCTTTCTTTGCACTCGGCGGTTACGCGATGGGCATGCACCTGATGCGAGAGATTGGTGATCGAGGGGTTTACGGCAATCCCGAGTTGCCCGATTTCATGGTGTTTCTGGATTGGCAGTCATTGCCATGGTTCTGGTGGGGCTTTGATAGTTTTACCTTTACGTTGATCATGGTCGCGCTTGTACCGGCTGCGCTCGCATTTGGCTTCGGTTGGCTAGCGTTTCGTTCGCGTGTGTCGGGCGTGTATTTTTCGATCATGACTCAAGCGATGACCTATGCGTTGATGTTGGCGTTTTTCCGCAATGAGATGGGCTTTGGTGGCGCGAACGGACTGACGGACTTCAAAGACGTGCTCGGATTTGATCTTCAGAGCCCGGTGGTGCGTTGCGGGATGTTTGTGCTTACAGCAATCGCGTTGCTGGCCGCCTACGGGTTATGCCGTTCGTTGACGCAGTCCCACTTTGGGCGCGTATTGCGAGCTCTGCGCGACGCCGAACCTAAAACGCGATTTCTGGGCTACGCTGTCGAGCGCTACAAATTGGCTGTATTCGTGTTCTCTGCAATGCTCGCGGGCGTCGCTGGCGCACTCTATGTGCCTCAGGCAGGCATCATCAATCCCAGTGAGTTTCAGCCATTGAACTCGATCGAGGCGGTCGTGTGGGTCGCTATTGGTGGGCGGGCAACACTCAGCGGCGCCGTGCTCGGCGCGGTATTCGTCAATGCGGCCAAAACACAGTTCACCGCCTGGTTTCCCGAGGCTTGGCTATTTGCACTGGGTGGTCTGTTCATACTTGCCACGCGTTTTCTACCACAAGGTCTGCTAGGGCTGATGACGAGGTCGCGCTCATGAGTGCGGCGATCGATACGCGTCACGGCGTCATGCTCTATATGGAAGACGTGAATGTCAGTTTCGACGGCTTTCAGGCGCTGAACAACTTGTCGTTAACGCTAGATGACGGCGAGCTGCGCTGTTTGATCGGCGCCAATGGTGCAGGTAAGACGACAATGATGGATGTGATCACTGGCAGAACGCGACCGGATAGCGGGCAGGTTTGGTTTGGCCAGACTATCGACTTGCTGAAGCAGCGCGAGTCGGATGTAGCGCGCCTAGGCATCGGGCGTAAGTTCCAGAAACCAACGGTTTTCGAAATGCATACGGTACTCGAAAATTTGGCGCTCGCGCTTATGCCCAACAAGGGCGTATTGCGTGCTCTGCGCTTTCGACCAAATACCGTTCAACGTGCGCGAATGGAAGAGTTGCTGGAGACGATGGGCCTGGAGGCGCTGTGCGATCGATTGGCAGGCACACTGTCGCACGGTCAAAAACAATGGCTGGAGATTGGCATGTTGCTGGCGCAGGACCCACGCCTGTTGTTGGTAGATGAGCCGGTGGCCGGGATGACACCAAGTGAAACCGAGAAGACAGCGGAGTTGCTGAAGTCACTGGCGGGTGAGCACACGATCTTGCTTGTCGAGCACGACATGGCTTTCGTGCGTTCGTTGGCGAAGAGAGTGACCGTCCTACATGAGGGTTCGGTGCTCGCTGAAGGCAGTATGCATGATGTGCAGAATAACGCCGACGTTATTCGTGTTTATCTGGGCGAGTGATGATTGCGGTAACGGCGCTCAATCAGTACTACTCCGGCAGCCATATCCTGCGCGATGTTTCGATCTCGCCAGCGGCTGGGAAGATCACTGGGCTGTTGGGTAGAAACGGGGTCGGCAAGACAACCCTGCTGCAATGTGTGCTCGGTCATTTGGCAATCTCCAGTGGCGATATCACTTTGGGTGATCAATCGGTTTCGGCGTTGTCTCCCGAAGCGCGCGCGTCGCTTGGCATCGCGCTCGTACCACAAGGGCGAATGATATTTCCGCATTTGACGGTTAGCGAGAATTTACAGGTTGCTTTGGCGGCACGTGTTGATCGCAAGCGCCAAGTGCCCGACATCGTCTATGCGTTGTTTCCGGTACTGCATGATATGGGGGAAAGGCTCGGCGGTGATTTGTCAGGTGGTCAGCAACAACAACTGGCAATTGCGCGCGCACTGGTACAAGAACCCAAGGTGTTGTTATTGGATGAGCCTTGCGAAGGCATCCAACCGTCGATCGTCGAGGAGATCGGTCGTAGTATCCGACTTCTGAATCGCGAGTTAGGGATGACGATATTGCTCGTTGAGCAGCGTGTTGGATTCGTTCGCCGCACAGCCGATGCGTTCTATATCATGGAGCGCGGTGGGATTTGTGCACAAGGCCAGATTGATGCGTTGAGTGATGAACTCGTGAATCAGTACTTGCGGGTGTGACTGGGAGTCACAATGCGGACACCGCGTATCTCTGTCGACTAAGCCGGCTCTCTGGCAGCACTCGATGTCGGCTCCGCTGGCGATCGAAAGTGTCGGATTCGCGGGCGGTGTTGTATTGCTGTCTTCGCCGCCACCGCCACCACAGGCCGCGAGTCCCGCAGCCAGCAAGATTATCGTCAGAAAGTTGCATCGCCGAATGTCCATGCGGTGTTCCCTTTTTCGAGTAGTGAGCGCACACACATTGCGCCGTCATAGGGGTTAACACCGTTTGTTAGTCAATCAGCTCACGAGTTTTCGATCGAACAGGAATCTGCCTTCAGTTGGCATTCCGTTTTCTTCAAGTATCGGTAATGGAATTGTCTATGCGCCCGCTCGTCAAGATGAGGTTGAGGTAGTCATCAGGCAGCGGGATCGTGCCTAGCCGTTCTTGCCGGCTTAGCCTAAATGGGTCAGCGCCCAGGGTTTGCTAGTTTCATATCGGTGTCGCACTATGGGTCAAAGGGCAGCATCTGCCCGCTCCAAACGGTGTCGTGGTCCCTTTGCGATACCTTGTTTCTACTTTTTTGGGCATTACGCCGAGAGTTTCGCGCTTTGTATTGATAACGATCTAAAAAAATCACTGGGATGCCAGGGAGCTGCCATGAACCGAGACACCAAATCTCTTTTCGATACTGGACTGCGTGGGTTGACGACGCTGCTCCTCGTTCTTGCTGGCGGCCACGCACTGCCAGCTCTGGCAGACTGTTCGGACCCGGATGATCTTGCTGCTGCAATGCAACCAGGCCCGACGACCGTCGCCGATGACTGCGTGTTGAACCCCGTCAATGGCGAGCCGGCAACGGTCGTCCAGATCATCGTTGACGATCAGGGCTTGCCAACCTATGCGTTTACCGATGCGGGTGATCTCATTCTGATGCGTTTCGAAGTGGATGATCGCATCGCTTGCGTTGAACCTGATGAAGGCACACAAGCATGTGATGTATACATCGTTCGCGAGCAAAATATCAATCCGACGACGATGCTTGTCGACACGGTGCAGCTGCAGTTGGAGCAGCCGGTGGATCCCGACAATCCGGACGCGCCGCAACCGCCCATCAACACAGAAATGCTGGTGCAAAGCGACGGTGGTGCGCTTGACCAAGAGGCTGACGCCAATGCCGAAACGCCTGGCGATCCGGCCGTCCCGGTGGAACAGGACCTGAATGCGCGAGGTCGTATTGACGAACAAGCTACAGGTGCAGGTGGCCGCAACGGTGCAGTCGCCTATGGCGTTGACATTTGTTTCCCGTTCATCGGCTGCGTGACTGTCGGGCGTCGGGGATCCGACGGTGGCCGCGGCGCGGCGGGTCCCGATCTGAATTTTGACGTCGGTGAAACCCACGGTGATATTCGCACCACCGGGAGTGGTGAAGACGGCATCCGGTTGGTCAGCACCGGTGGTCGAGGCGGCACCGGCAGTTCGACAGTAGTCAGTAGCTTCGGCCCGTATGACGGCGGCGATGGTGGCGATGGCGGCGACATCGATCTGACGAATCGTGTTGCGATCACAACGACGATGGACAACTCGCACGGCATTGCGGTGTTGAGCCGTAGCGGCCGAGGCGGCGACGGTGGTGATTCGATTCTCGGCACCGGTGGTGGCGGTGCCGGTGGCGCAACAGCGGGTGGGGTCGTGATGGTTGAAAACGCCGGCGCCATTCTTACGGAAGGTGACAACTCGCACGGCATTTTGGCTCAAAGCGTCGGCGGCTCCAGCGGCAATGGTGGCGACAGCTGGGGCATTGTCGGGCGCTCGGGCAGCGGCACATCTGGCGGCGCTGGTGGCGCTGTGACCGTTAACAACGATGGTGTTATTCAGACGCTGGGTGCCGGCTCGCATGGCATTCTGGCTCAGAGTATCGGCGGTACTGGCGGCGATGGTGGCAATAGTACGGGCATTATTGCGCTGGGCGACCAAGGTGACGGAGAGGACGACAATCCCGGTGGCAGCGCAGGCGCGGTGACGATCACCAACGGCGCAACGGGTGCTATCGAAACAGCCGGTGATTTTTCGGTGGGCGTGCTCGGCCAGAGTATCGGCGGTGGCGGCGGCAACAGTGGTCGGGCCACCGGCATCGTTGTTCTCGGTTCAAACTCCAGTGAAGGTGGCAGTGGTGACGCCGTCGATATCACCAACGAAGCGGGTGCGCAGATCGCGACAGCGGGGGTCGAGTCGCATGCCATCCTTGCCCAGAGTATTGGCGGTGGCGGTGGTAACGCCGGTGGTGTTACGGGCCTCGTTGCTATTGGTGGCGAGGCGGGTTCCGGTAGCGACGGTGGCAGCGTAGAGGTGACCAACGCAGGGTCAATTTCCACGGCGGGCGACGGCGCGCGCGGCATATTCTCGCAGAGTATCGGTGGCGGTGGCGGGACGGGCAGCCGCGCGAACGGTGCGGTTGCGATTGGCGGCACTGGTGGTGCGTCCTCTCTTGGTCTGGATGTCACCGTCAGCAATAGTGGGGACATAGTGACGCTTGGTGATCGCGCGGTCGCGATTCAGGCGCAGAGTATCGGTGGCGGCGGCGGCGACGGTGGGTCAACAACAGGAAGCTTTACAATCGGTGGCCTTGCCAGTGCCGGCGGCGATGCGAATACCGTCAGTGTGACGCATAGCGGCAGGATTTCGACCGGCGGTAGCGGCGGCGGTGACGATGCGATCGGCATACTCGCAGAATCGATCGGCGGCGGTGGCGGAAATGGCGGCTCGTCCGTGTCGGGCGGCTTTGTCGCGGGCTCCTCGATTGGCGGGCTCGGCGGTGGAGGCGGCGACGGCGGTGAAGTGGTGGTGACCCTTGCGTCTGCCGATGCATCCGCACCGGCTGCTGTCGAGACGAACGGAGACCGCGCAATCGGTATTCTTGCGCAGAGTGTTGGCGGTAGTGGTGGTAACGGCGGCGCTGCCGCGCAGACCACGGCTAGTTCGGTCCTCGCTGTGTCGACAGCAATCGGTGGCGATGGCAGCGGCGGTGGCGACGGCAACACGGCAACGTTGAACGGTTCCGGCACAATATCGACCCGTGGCAATAGTGCGACGGGTGTCTTGCTGCAGTCCGTTGGCGGCGGCGGCGGCAATGGCGGCACAACAGTTGCGTCGTCAGCTCAGGCTGGGGCGTTGGGTGCATCGGCGGCCATCACTGTTGGTGCATCGGGTGGTACCGGGGGTATCGGCGGATCGGTTAACAGCGATTTTGCTGGCGCAATCACGACTACTGGCGATGCGTCTCTGGCATTCATCGCGCAATCGGTTGGCGGCGGTGGTGGCAATGGTGGGACGACCGTTGGCTCAGCACTCAATGTCTCAGCCGGCGGTGGTGCGGCGGCATCGACGGCGATTGGTGGTTCCGGGGGCACGGGCGGCGATGGCGGTATCGTGAATGTGACGTTGGGCGACGATGCGAGCGATACCTTGCGTACGCAAGGCGCACAGTCCGGCGGCGTGTTGATTCAGAGTGTCGGTGGCGGTGGCGGTAATGGTGGGCTCACGGTCGCCGGTGCGGTGTCCGGTTCGGCCGGTATTGACGGTGCGATATCGACCGCGATCGGTGGCGACGGCGGTGGCGCTGGCATCGGTCGCGAAGTAACGGCTGTTATCGGATCGAATGTCATCACGCAAGGTGATCTGTCGACAGCGATCACGGTGCAATCCGTAGGCGGCGGCGGTGGCAACGGTGGTACAGCGGTTGCCGCCGGAGCGGCGCTCAGTGGTGTCGGTAGTCTGAGTGTATCGACGGCGCTTGGCGGCGCAGCGGGTGGCGGTGGCAATGGCGGCGATGCTACCGCAACCATCGGTGGCGATGACGCGAATCAGATCGAAACCTCCGGCGTGCGTTCGACCGCGGTGCTGGTGCAAAGCATCGGTGGTGGCGGTGGCAACGGTGGCACCAGTGTCGGGGCGGGATTGTCTGTTGGCGTTGGTACGATCGGTGGCGCGATTTCGACATCCATAGGCGGCTCTGGCGGTCAGGGCGGCGATGGCGCACTCGCTGATGCCAGCGTCGCATCGAATATTGTGACCAACGGCGAATCTGCAGACGGCGTGATCGTGCAGTCCATCGGTGGCGGTGGCGGCAATGGTGGCGTTTCCGTGGCGCCGGCGATCGGCGGCGGTGGTGCAGGCGGCGCGGCGGTTTCTACTTCGCTCGGCGGCTCTGGTGATGCGGGCGGCAATGGTGGTGTGGCGACACTGGATTTCGACGGTAGCGTAGAAACCCGGGGTGCTAATTCCACCGGTTTGTTGGTGCAAAGCGTCGGCGGCGGCGGCGGTAACGGTGGCGGCTCGGTATCCGCGAGTCTTGCCGTCGGCGGTGTCGCTGGGCTTTCGGTCTCGACGAGTATTGGTGGCAGCGGCGGCGGCGGTGGCGATGGCGGCCAGGACGATCTGACGGATCCGGTCGCGCCGGACCTTCTGCCAGAACTCTATGCGGTCAACCTGAGCGCTGATGGTGACGTGACGACGCGGGGTAGCAACTCGTCCGGCATCTTGTCGCAGAGTATTGGCGGCGGCGGCGGCAATGGCGGGTATGCGATCGCTGCGTCAGGTGCGATCGGCGGCAACGCCCTTGCGGTGGCTATCGGCATTGGCGGCGCTGGAGAAGGCGGTGGCGATGGCAAGGATGTGTCGTCGCTGTCATTCGCTGACGTGCAGACATTCGGCGATGACTCGGCGGCCATTACTGCACAGAGTATTGGCGGCGGTGGCGGTAATGGTGGTTACAACGTGTCCGCCGCGTTGTCCGGTTCGGTCGGTGGCAGCGGCGCGGTGTCGGTCGGTGTCGGTGGCTCGGGCGGCGGCGCAGGCGATGGCGGCAAGGTGCTGTCGATCTCGAACGGGACGATTACCACGAGCGGCGATCGCTCGGTGGGTTTCCTGACGCAGAGCGTTGGCGGCGGTGGCGGTAACGGCGGCGCCAGTATTGCTGCGAATGGTTCGGTTGGTACAGGCGTTAGCGCGGCGTTGAGTGTTGCGGTTGGCGGCAGCGGTGCAGGGGGCGGTGCCGGTGCGTTGGTTGATGCCCAATCCCGTGGCGATATCGTGACGCTCGGCGAGCAGTCGGTCGGTGTGCTGGCACAGAGCGTTGGCGGCGGTGGTGGTAACGGTGGTATGAGCATCGCCGGTTCGTTGTCATTAGCTGGCGGCGGTGGTGGTGGCGGTGCCATTGGCATTGGCGGCAGCGGTGCAGGCGGTGGCAACGGCGGTCTTGTACGACTCAGTGTTGACAACGATGTTGTCACAACGGGTACAAACTCTAGCGCCGTGATTGCGCAAAGTGTCGGCGGCGGTGGCGGCAACGGCGGTTTGGCTATCGGCATTGGTGCATCGGGCACAGGGTCCGTGAGTCTCGCCGCCGGTGTGGGTATCGGCGGCAGTGGTGACGGTGGTGGCAACGGCGATGCCACGTCAGCTCGCGTCAACGGCACGATCATGACGGAAGGCAACAGCGCCGTTGGCGTACTGACGCAATCGGTTGGCGGTGGTGGCGGCAACGGTGGCATTGGTATCGGTGGCGCCGTGTCCGTCGGCAGTTCCGGCAGTTCCGGCAGTGGTGCGGTGTCAGTCGGTGTCGGCGGCTCAGGCGGCGGCGGCGGAGACGGCGGCGCAGTGCTCAGCGACGTCTCCGGCTATGTTCAGACACGCGGCGATAACTCGGTCGGTGTGCTGACGCAGAGTGTCGGTGGTGGTGGCGGCAATGGTGCGACGGCGGTCGGCGCCTCACTGAGCGGAGGAACAACCAGCGGCGCTGTCGCCGTTGCGGTCGGTGGCTCCGGCGACACCGGTGGTGACAGTGTTGCTGCGACCAGCACGCTGACTGCCGGTGTTGTGACCACCGGCAATCGCTCCAACGCCGTCATGACGCAATCGGTCGCCGGCGGCGGCGGTAATGGTGGTGTATCGGTGGCCGGTGCCGTCAACTTGAGTCAGGGCTCAGGCGGCGCATTGGCCGTTGGCGTAGGCGGCTTCGGCGCGGCCGGCGGTAACGCGGGCGACGTCGAGAGCATCGTTGAGACGACCTTGGACAATTCGCAAATTGCAACGATGGGGGATGAGTCGACAGCGATCGTTGCCCAGAGTATTGGTGGCGGCGGTGGCAACGGCGGGCTCAACGTCTCTGCGGCTGTCAACATGTCGAGCAGCAGTGGTGCCGCCGTGGGCGTTGGAATTGGCGGTTTCGGCGGTGGCGGCGGCGACGCCGGTAACGTGGTGTTGGATGTCAGCGCCGATGTTGTGACCGAAGGTAGTGATTCGCACGGACTCATGGCTCAGTCGTTGGGTGGTGGTGGCGGCAATGGCGGCATCAACGTCACGGGCGCGTTGAACATGACCAGCACTGGCAGCGGCGCTTCCGCTGCGGTGGGCGTTGGCGGTTTCGGCGGCACCGGCGGCATTGCCGGCAACGTCGATGTCGATTTCGCCGGCGCGCTGGTGGCTCGCGCGGGTGCCGACGATAGCCCCGGTTCGCATGGCATCATCGCGCAGTCAATCGGTGGTGGCGGTGGCAACGGCGGTGTCAATGTCGCTGCTGGTTTGTCGTTCACTTCATCGACCGGCGCTGGTGACGGCAATGCTCTGTTAGTCGGCATTGGCGGGTTTGGTGGCGGTGGCCAGTCGGCCGGCATGGTCGATGTGTTCGTTGCCGATGGCAGCAGCATCAGTGCCAATGGCGATGAGCGTTCATCGATCTTTGCTCAGAGCGTCGGCGGTGGCGGGGGCAATGGCGGCGTGAATGTCAGTCAGGGCATTGCGAGCGATGCAGCGCTCGTGTTTGGTATGGGTGGTTTTGGCGGTGCCGGGGGTGCGGCACAAACCGTCACCGTGAATTCCGGCGCCGATCTATTTACCAACGGACGTGAAGCGCATGGCATCTTCGCGCAGAGCCTCGGAGGCGGCGGCGGTAATGGCGGATTGAACGTCAGCGGCGCACTGACATTCTCCGAGCAAACCAGCGTTCCTACGTTAACTTTTGGTATGGGCGGTTTCGGTGGTGACGGCAACATCAGTGCACTGGTTGACGTGACGCAGCGTGGCACGGTTGTGACGCAGGGGGATCAGGCTCACGGTATTTTCGCGCAGAGTCTTGCCGGTGGCGGAGGCAATGGCGGCGTGAATATCAGCAATGCGTTGAATTTTTCCGGCGCCACCGACAACGGTGCGTATCAGAGTCTGTCGATGGTCGTTGGTATTGGCGGTCATGGTGGCCTAGGCGCGAACGCGGGCAATGCGAGCGTGACGTCGTTTGGTGATCTGTTCACATCGGGTCATGGTGCGCGCGGCATCCTCGCACAAAGCATTGGCGGCGGTGGTGGTAACGGTGGGCTCAATTTCTCGGGCAATGTTGCCAAGCGCAGCTCGTTGGTCACGATGGGTATCGGTGGTTTCGGCGCAGGTGCTGGCAATGCAGGATCGGCGACGGTACTTCGCGGCGATGAGAATGAGGCGGCTGGCATGATCGTGACGGATGGTGTCGGCGCGATCGGAATCGAGGCCACAAGTATTGGCGGTGGTGGTGGCAACGCAGGCGCCAATATTGTCGCGGCGCTGGTGTTGGCGGAAGAGGGTACCGATGAGCCCGCTGCAGACGATGAGGACAGAGAGCGGCCGCGCCACTCGGGCGTCGATGATGAAGTATTCACCAACTATGACGCGGTCATTGCAGAACTGAACGGCCGCAATGCGACCGAGGACAGCGAGCCTGCAGAAAACGACAGCAGTCAATCCCGCTACGCGGTACAGGTTGCTATTGGTGGCGCCGGCGGCGGTGCCGGCAACGGCGCCGAGGCGCGCGTTGACAACTATGGCGACATCGCCACGTTGCAAGAAAGAAGCCACGGCATCCTCGCGCAGAGTATTGGCGGTGGTGGTGGTAACGCCGCACTCAATGTCGCGCTGACATTTCTTGATGAAGATGCCGAACATCGCGGTCTGAATCTTTCTCTGGGTGGCGCTACGGGCGATGGCGGTATTGGTGGCGCTGTCAATGTGGTTCATGACGGCGCGATCGAAACGCTTGCTAACGATTCCTATGGCATTCTCGCGCAGTCAATCGGCGGTGGCGGCGGCAACGTCGGTGCAACGATTGATGTTGAAGAGGCCGCCGACGGTGACCTGTCTATCTCGCTCGGTCGGCGTGGTGGTGTTGGTGGTCAGGGCGGCGCGGTCGATGTGATTGCCAACGGCAGCATCGTGACGCGCGGCGATCGGTCCTGGGGCGTGCTCGCGCAGAGTCTGGGCAACGGTGGCGGCAACAGCGGCGTCACGAGTATTGCCGGTAGTACCGACAGTGACGCTAGCATGAATTTTTCTTTCGGCCTCGAGGGTGCGGACGGCGGTGACGGTGGCGCGGCGTCGATCGACGTCCAGGGTCTCGTCGTGACCGAAGGCACCGATGCGCATGCGGTATTCGCGCAGTCGGTCGGTGGTGGCGGCGGCAACGCTGGTGACATCGGCAGCGACGCGGCAAGCATCGCGTTCTCACTGGGTGGCGATGGGGGTATTGGCGGCATTGGCGGCATGGTCGATATCACCAGTGGCGCCGAGGTCATGACAACAGGCACCGGCGCGATAGGTATTTTTGCTCAGAGTATCGGCGGTGGTGGCGGCAATGGTGGCAAGTCCGAGGCTGAGACCGACGGTAGCGATGCATCTTTGGCGATCAACCTCGGTGGTTCCGGTGGCGATGGTGCGCGCGGCGGTACAGTGGAAATTGACAACACAGGTGTCGTCATGACACGCGGCGATAACGCGCACGCGATTTTCGCCCAAAGCTTGGGTGGCGGAGGCGGCAACGCCGGCATGACGGTGACTACGTTTGGCTCGAGCGGCAACGATGAGAGCGGTAGCACGCAGTTGGCGATGAACGTCGGTGGCTCTGGCGGTGACGGCGCAGAAGGCAACGTGGTGACTGTCATCAATAGTGGTAGCGTGCAAACCGAAGGCGCTCGCGCGGCTGGCATCTATGCCCAGTCCGTCGGCGGTGGCGGCGGCAACGCCAATCAGGTTATCACGGCATTGTTAGACGCAGGCGTCACGGTCAGTCTTGGGCTCGGCGGTAACGGCGGTGAAGGGGGTGCCGGCAATGATGTCACTGTCGACAACATTGTCGACGCAGCGGGCAATGTTGGACGTATCGTGACTACCGGCGACAGTGCACACGGCATTGTTGCGATGAGCATTGGTGGCGGCGGTGGTAACGGCGCCAATGTGATTTCGATGGTTGCCGATGAAGACCTGGACGAGGATTCGAGCGACACGCAGGCGAGCAGTGCCACGTCGATGAACATCGGTGGTAGCGGCGGTATGGGCGGCGTCTCCGGCCTTGTGACCGTCAACAATGATGGTGAAATCGTGACGCTCGGTCGTCAGTCGCACGGTGTTTTTGCACAATCGATTGGCGGTGGGGGTGGCAATGGTGGAATCGTGTTTGTTCAAGGCAACGATTCGTTGGCCGCGATCGCCTCGGTTGACCAGAATATTTCCATTGGTGGCAACGGTGGCGAAGGCAACCTGTCAGGAGATGTCATCGTTAACAATAGCGGCGCGATTGATGTTGCTGGCGACGGTGCGTACGGCGTTTTCGCCCAGTCGATCGGCGGTGGTGGCGGCAACGGTGGTGCGGCGGGAATGGTGTTGGCGTCCAACGACGCCGCCGCGAATAGCGATGATTCGAATGTGCCGTCGCTACCCTCACTCACCAATTTCAGTCTTGGCGGCACCGGTGGCCAAGGGGCGGACAGCGGCGACGTTACCGTGACGCACACCGGTAGCATCGTTGCGCGAGGTGACAATGCCTATGGTATCTATGCACAGACCATTGCCGGTGGTGGCGGCACGATGGGTGCCAGCTATGACATTCTGGCGGGTAGCGCGGTCGATGTACTGGCACCGATACTGGTGGGCAGTCGCGATGGCGGCTCCGGCGCCGCTGGAAGCGTGACCGTCAACTCGACCGGCGATGTCATTATGCTCGGTGCGAATAGCCAGGCGTGGAACGTGCAGTCAGTCAATGGCGGCGGTGGCGATCTACAGTTGCAGCTAGTAGCGAACGAGAGCGATACACCGGGTGATGATACGACGATCACGAGCGATGTCGTGATTGGCTCGGCTTCCGTCGAAGAAGGGCGAGGCAGCGATGTCGCTGGCGATCATACCGGTAACCTGATGACACTTGGCCGCAACGCCAGTGGCTCGACGACGCAGTCGATCGGCGGTGGCGGCGGTACTGGTCAGATTGATGTCGTGGCCAGCAACGATACATCGGTGGAGATCACTGCTGTACTCGGTGGCAGCGATTCGGCGAATAGCGGCGGCGGGAATCTTGAGATGACGCGCGATGGCGATGTCATGACCGCCGGCGCGAACGCGCCGGCGACCATTGTGCAGTCAATCGGTGGCGGTGGCGGCACGTTGGTCATTGATGTCGCATCACAGGACGCAGGTGACGACCTGAAGCCGGACCCTTCCCAAGGCGGTACAGATAGCAGTCTGATCAAGCTCGCCGAGGCGACGACCGAAACGGGCGATGGGCAAGCCACGCAGGCGGCCGGTAGTAGTGCCACGATTGGTCTCGGTGCGAGCGCAGGATTGACCAATGACGGCGGCACGCTTGATCTCACTTACGACGGCGACCTACTAACCCAAGGCGAACGCGCCCCGGCTTTACTCGCACAAAGCATCGGCGGAGGTGGCGGCGATGCCAGACTGCTCGGCCTGGACGCAGTCAGTGTTAGTTTCGGCGGCGAAAGTGCGGCATCCGGTAGCGGTGGCGATATCATGCTGACCAACACTGGCGATATCATGACGATCGGCGAACTCTCGCATGGCGTCGTGCTGCAGAGCATCGGCGGCGGTGGCGGGTTGGTATTGACCGACCTCGAGGCATCCACCGTCGCTTGGACGTTACGCGACAGTAACCAGGGCTCCGGTGGCGATATCCTATTCAATCAAGTCGGTGACATCCTGACACGCGGTGATCAGTCGATCGCCCTCGCTGTGCAAAGTCTCGGCGGCGGTGGCGGCATGTTGGATCGCGTCTTCAGCGGCACGGCGGGCGGCGCTGGATCCGGCGGCGATATCACCGTGACTCTCGATGGCAGCCTGATGGCGATGGGTGACAACGGTATTGGCTTGTTCGCGCAGTCGGATGGCACTGATGGCCAGGGTGATATCGACATCACACTGCAGTCGGAGCATTTTATTTTCGCGGGCGATAACGGCACGGCAGTCTGGTTGTCCGGCGGCGAGCAAAACCGTCTGGCAAATTTTGGCACGATAGCAACGAACGATGGCATCGACGGACTGGCAATACGCACCGATGGCGGCGCATTGACCATTAGTAACGCTGGCACGGTGGTTGGTTCGCTGGCTCTGACGGGTAACAACAACCGCTTCGTTAACTCAGACGCAGCACGGCTGACAGCGGGCGCCAACGTCGATCTGGGTGGCGCAGCCAGTCTGCTGAACAACGACGGTCTGTGGTCGTCTGGTGATTCGGGATACGCGTTAACCACCAACCTAAATGGCGGCTTTCAGCAGTCAGAAACGGGCAGCGTGCTCGCCGATATCGATTTTGCCAACGGCAACGTCGATCAGGTGTTTGCAACCGGCAGTGCCAATCTCAACGGTACGATTCGTACCCAACTGCTCAATACGGCCGTCATTGCTGCCGGTAGCTTTTCGCAGACACTGGTTCGCGCCGATGGCGGCCTGATCAACGATGGCGTCGTTCTGGATGCGTTGCCATCGGTTGTTGTGCAGCAGAACATGCGCTATACGGCAAACGAGGCGATCCTCGATTACGATGTCGATTTTTCTGCAGCCGGGCTCGATGCCAATCTCGCCGCGGTCGGAACTTACCTGAATGATGTGCAGAATGCTGGCGGTGGCAATGCCGCCTACGGTGACGTCATTTCCAAGCTCGTGACCGACCCGGATCTTGATACCTACCGTCACTCGCTATCGCAATTGTCGCCCGACTTTTATGCGGAACATCAGGTGCAGCTCATTAACAGTTCGCTCGACTTTGCGGATCGCATGATGGGCTGCCAGCGAGACTCCGGCGGCCGACGTGAGATCACGGAGTCTCGCTGTGTTTGGGCGCAGGTCGATCAGTTCTCGACCCGTAACGACGCGGCCCGTGATTATAAGGCGATGGATGGCACGACCGGCCGCTACTCGCTGGGTGGTCAGACACTGCTGGGTAGCGACTGGTCACTGGGGTTCAGCCTGTCGCGGGAGAGCAATAACAGCGATGGCTACGATGGTCGCTGGCGCTCTCGTAGCGAAACCAATCAATGGGGGTTGATGGCATCCCGCCGCAGTGAGCGCACTTTGTGGTCAGGCGGCGTGTCTTATGGCAAGAGTCGTGCCGTGAGCAACCGACAAGGCGCGTTGGTCAATACCTTCGGCACATTGGCTGAGCGCGAGATGGATACACTGCTGGGTCAATGGCAAGTATCGCATCGCGTACCGATGCAAGACTGGTACTGGCAACCAAGTCTTGGCGCGGGCTTTGTCGAGCTACGTAGTCGGGCCAGCCAGGAAGCCGGAGCGACCGCGTTGGATCTTCAGTTTCTTGATGACGATGAAACTCACACCTGGATAAGACCGGCACTGGAAGTTGGCAGAACGCTAAAGGTGGGTGAGAACAGTGCACTGACAATGAGCCTCGAGCTATCGGCGATCGAATTTCTAAGCGGCTCGACAACCAATATCAATGCGCGGCTGGCTGGTGCGCCGACAACAGTCGCTCCGATGGTCGTTGGCAGCGAACTACCGGACTCCATGTTGCGGACCCGATTCGGTATTGATTTCCGTGGTAGCAGTAACATGCGAACTCGATTTTTCATCGACAGCGGCAATCAGGGTCGCAATCAGCAAGACTCGGTCAATCTTCGATTCGAATTGCCGCTACGCTAGCCATCGATAGTGATGGATCGCCTCTCCAGCACAACCTGCCTTGAATTACGAAGCATAAGGCGTATCTTCGGAACAAACGGGAGGGTTTGTTCTGGGCGATCCGAACATCACACAATTGCTGCACGGCTGGGCGGATGGCAGCGAACAAGATTTGCAGCAGCTGACGCCGCTGGTGTACGAGCAGTTGCGTGTCATTGCCCAGAATGCGTTTCGTAGCGAACGCAGTGACCACACGCTGCAAGCGACGGCGCTTGTACACGAAGCTTATGCGCGCCTAATCGATGTGGAGGTCGAGTGGCGCGATCGCAGTCATTTCTTCTCACTGGCTGCGAGAATGATGCGGCGGATTTTGGTGAGTCATGCACGTGCGCATTCTGCGGCCAAGCGTGGCGATGGCATTGGCGATCTCCTGCTGGACGATGTCATTGCTATCTCCCCGGAAACCAGTGGCGAGATATTGAATCTTCACGAAGCACTCGAAGCCTTGGAAGCGCTCGATGCGCGCAAGGCAACGATACTCGAGCTCAGGTACTTCTCGGGCATGACCTATGAAGAGATGGGCGAAGTGATGGGTTTGTCGACCAGCACGCTCGACCGCGAAATGCGCTTCGCCAAGGCGTGGTTGCGTGACTATCTTGAGCGCTGAAAAAATCTGACGAGAAATTGCAGTCTGGCATATCAGCGAATGAAACCGTTGCTGCCGCGCGACGATGAGGCTGACTACGTCTGTTCGTCTCCATTTCCTGATGCCAAACGATACTGTTCGGCTTTTTCCGTTTCACCCGTCTTCTCATACAACTCTACAAGCGCGTCGGCAGTCAGCCTTGTCTTGCTATCGCCGCGTGATTGAGCATATTGCTGATAAGCTTCAAGCAGAAAGCGTTCGGCCTCATCGTAGTTCCCGCTACCAACCAGTGTTTTCCCGAGATAGTGCTTGGCCTGGGCGACGAGACGGTGTGTCTCGCCAAAAGCCGCGCGCCGAATACTGAGTGCCTGACGCAGTATGTCCTCCGCTTCGGTGTAACGCTGTTGCCGAAAATAAACGTCGCCGATGCCAATGCTGGGAAACGATCGATTGGGATGTTCGGCAGGCGTATCGAGTGCGTCTAGCGTTGCGAGCGCCAGTTTGAGATTCTCTAGCGCGCCGTCCAGATCACCCTGGTCTCGCATCAGGAATCCCCGGTTGTTGTAGGCGGCGGCCATGCTCGGGTGCGGGCTGTCGAACGTGGCCTCCATGATGCGAATGAATTCAGTGTTGGCATCAACGGCGCCATCGAGGTCGTTCATACTCTGCAGCAGTTGACTATAGCTATTCCACGTATGCGCGACTTCCATATGTAACGGCCCGAGCATCTTGGTGCGAGACTCAAGGACCTCGAGATAGAGTTTCTGCGATTCCTCGTAGCGTTCGCTATCACGCAATAACCCGGCAAGTTGCCGCTTGGTGTTATCACTATCCGGATGGTCGCGACCAAAAATTCGCTGTTGCATGGCGAGTGCATCGCGCAACAACGGCTCTGCCTCAGCGCTGCTATCGCGAATACGCAATAGACCCCCAAGCTCGTCCATCGCTTTGGCGGTTCGTATCGAGTCGCCGGGTTGGATGCGCTGGGCCATGGCAAGCGTCTCTCGAAATAACGCTTCGGCCTCTGCGTAGTTGCCCATAGTCTCCTGAAGGAACGCGCGCACTGCAATCGCATCAAGAACCTCTGTCGAATCCTTCTCGAGCAACGCGATTCGCGTGGCATAGGCACTTTCATACAATTCAAAAGCAGTGTCTGTCGTGCCTAATGCTTGCAATGTCATGCCCAGCGCAATCTGCGTTTCGGCGACGTCTAGATGCCTAGGGCCGAGAAGTGCTGATTGCTCGGTTAGCGTGTCCTGCAAAAGATCACGCGACGATTCCAGTGCGCTCAGACTGAAGTACACCTCGCCCAACACGCGCTGCATTGAGAATTGTACTTCCGGCTGTTCAGCGAGCTCTGTGCGAATTCTCTGTGCGCCTGCATCCAACAGATCGCGTGCTGTCAATTCTTCGCCCAGCGATTGATTAGGCTTCGATACGGTGAACAAGCCAGTTACAAACGCGACGACTTCATTCGCTTTACGTTGTTCTTCGAGAGCGTTGTCGCGTTCCAAAGCGAGTTCGTTCGTGTAGTGCGCAATCATCAAGCCAAACAAGGTGACGATTGCGAATGTTGCGACCACACCAAGACGATGGCGTTGCATAAATTTTGCGGTGCGATAGAAGGCGGAGTCGGGCCTTGCCACTACTGGCAGGCCTTCGAGGTGTCGTTGAATGTCCAATGACAGCTGGTTGGCTGAACTATAGCGACGCTCCGGGTCAGGATGTAACGCCTTCATGCAGATCATATCCAGATCGCCAGCTAACATCTTGACAAGCCGATCAACGCGCACGCCACGCGTTGCCTCGAGCGCTTCATCGGTGAGTGCAGTGTTATCGGACAGGTCCGTCTTGATCGCAACACTCGGCCGACTTGCGTGCGAGGTAGTCGATTCGCGAATGCCGCTTCCTGTTTGTCGCGCGACATCGTAGTGACGCTTCCCGGCAAGCAACTCGTACAGCAAGGCGCCCAGTGCATAGATATCGATGGCAGTCGTCACCGGTCCGCGGCTCAATTGCTCGGGCGCAGCATACACTGGTGTGTGCAATGCCATGCCCGTCATCGTCAGTTCGTCGTTGTCCTGCTCCACGAGCAACTTGGCGATACCAAAGTCGAGCAGTTTGACGTCGCCCTGTGACGTCACGAGGATATTGGAGGGTTTCAGGTCGCGGTGAACAATTAGATTGCGGTGAGCTGCGTGGACCGCCTCGCAGACTTGTATGAATAAGATCAGCCGTGATTTGATGGATAGCGAGGCATTGTCACAATACTGCGTGATCGGCGACCCGTCGATGTATTCCATGGCGAAGCAAGGTCGCCCATCATCCGTCACGCCGCCATCAAGTAAACGTGCAATATTGGGATGCTCGAGACGGGCGAGCAATTGCCGCTCCTGCTCGAAGCGATGCACAACGTTCTCGCTGTCCATGCCCTTCTTGATGACTTTCAGTGCAACCTGTTGTTCGAAGCTCGAGTCGGCGCGTTCGGCAAGAAAGATAGAACCCATGCCGCCGCTACCTATCCGGTCGATCAAGCGCCACTGACCAATGGTAGAGCCAATCAATTCTTCATCAGAGGCGACAACACGCTGCAACAATGGTTCGTCATGGCGCGTTTCCTGCGCGTCTGCTTCTAGCAGAGCGAGAACCCTCTCGGCAAGCTCGCTATCGTCCTTGCAGGCATGGCTGACGAATGCGTCGCGCTCGTCCTCCGGCAACGCAATGGCTCTTTCGAATAGCGATTGAAGCCGTGCCCATTCGTGCTCTGCCATGAATTCGCTCCGAGTGTTCTCTAACGAAATAAGCGCCGAACAGGGAGGGCGCAAGGAAGCGTATTGAAACTAAGCTATTTGTATTCTGCTCAATATAGCATGTGGGGTCGGGTCCGTTCTGAGTCGTGGTTGTTAGCTGGCTCGAGTAGCGTGAGCTCCTAGAGGCGTACTGCCCTCCGAAGGCAGGGGTCAGAGGTTCGATCAATTGCATGGCAATTGACGACGAGCGGTTTGCCGCAAAGCATGGAGGGTCAAGATCGGCTTAGGCCGATCTAAATCACTTCTTCGCCGAGAGATTCGGATACAATGTATACAACGCGCCCGTAGCTCAGCTGGATAGGCGAGCAACGGTTCGCGTAGCGAAGGCCGGGCATGCCCGGCCAGTATGCGAGCGCCACGAGCCTACCAGCGAGTGGCCGTCCCGTGGTGAGTTAAACGCCGGGCGGAAAAAGAATATAATCAGGACAAATGCGCCCGTAGCTCAGCTGGATAGAGTACTGCCCTCCGAAGGCAGGGGTCAGAGGTTCGAATCCTCTCGGGCGCGCCATCTAAAGAAAAGGGTCCATCAGGGCCCTTTTCTTTAGATGCTGTTCGCAAGAGTCGAACCTGAGGTTCGAGCCGAGGCCGGCTTAGCCGGCCGACAGACAGCGGAGCATAGCGACGCTGCCCGAAGGGTGAGCTGGTGCAACCAGCGAATCAATCCTCTCAGGCGTGCCAATCAGACTGGAGTGCGGTATCGAACGAGCGACTCTGGGCGAAGCCGGCAGGCACCTATTCCAACTCGGCGTATTTCGCTCAGTCGCATTGGAGCGTCTTTCAGCCTTCTGCGAGCTTCCATCGATCTGCATCGCGAACCCGCTATCAAGAAACGCCTCAAGAGGACGCTATTCTAGCTTGGGACGCTCGATGACATCGGGCAAGCCGTCGTCCTGTGCGTCTATCGTGTGTCGTACCGGACGAAGGCAGTACGCATTGAATGGGTGGTAGGAGTTTCCGGAAATGCTGATATCTGCAAGAAGAGTCGCGACGCTCGGCGTGGCGTGTACCCTTGGGTCAATGGTGAGTCAAACGGCTTTCGGCGACGATAAAACGTTCTCCGAAGCCATAGCAGGTGGCCAAGCCTATTTGACCTTCAACTCCCGTTACGAGTTTGTCGATCAAGACAACCCGCTCGATGAAGCATCCGCACTCACGTTGCTCACCCGGTTCGGTTACAAAACGGATAGCTGGAATAACCTCTCTGCACATGTCGAATTCGAGGACTCCCGGATTCTCTTTGGCTTCGACGAATTCTCTGTCCCACCCACGGGCTTCAACGCCGGGGAATTTTCGGTAATCGCCGATCCCGAGACTACGGAGCTCGATCAGGCGTACTTGCAATATGCCAACAAGGAATCGGGTTTGACGGTTCGTGCTGGACGCCAGATCGTCTCTTATGATTCACAGCGCTTTGTGGGTGCTGTGCCGTGGCGTCAGGATTGGCAGACATTTGATGGTCTGCACGCGGAGTATCGCGGCATCGACAAGCTAACGGTCAAAGCCGGACACCTGTACAAGCGCAATCGTATCTTCGCGCGGGAGCGGGATCTTGACTCCAGCGACAACCTGATCGATGTCAGCTATGAAACATCAATCGGTACGCTTGGCGGTTACGCTTATCTTCTGGAAGTCGACACCGATGCGAACAACTCGCTTGATACCGTCGGCTTGCGCTTTTCCGGTAGTCGTCCCGTGGGCGAAAACGTACTGTCGTACAAACTTGAATACGCCACACAGGACGCGGAACAGGGCGCTAGCGATTTCAGCGCTGATTATGTGTTCGCTGAGGGTGCACTTAAGGTTAAGCCCGTCACGGTGAAGCTGGGTTTAGAAGTGCTCGGCACAGATGGCGGCGAATACGGCTTTGCAACACCGTTAGCGACGCTGCACAAGTTCAATGGCTGGGCTGATTTGTTCTTGGCGACACCGGCGGCAGGTCTACAGGACCGATATCTGACAGTGGCCGGTAAGGTCGAGAAGTTCAACTACGCTGTGATCTTCCATGACTTCGTATCGGACACCCCGGTCGGTGGTGCTGATGATCTGGGTAGCGAAGTGAATGTGTTGATCACCCGACCTATCGGTGCGCGCTATAAGTATGGCTTCAAATACGCGACCTATTCTGCGGGCAGCGAGAATTTCGCCACGGTCGATACCGAGCGCCTATGGATGTGGTTGTCCGCGAAATTCTGATCAAAAGCGCAAAGCAGATTAAGTCGGTTAAAGGTCTGGTAAGTCGCCGCCGCCAAAATCGCAAGCAGGATAACCAGGCGAATGTGGTGACCTCACTTCGAGCGTTCTTAGTCGGGATAAGGTCACTACGCAGATCACTCTGTCATCAACGCTTGATGTGCCTCAGCCAATGAATCAATAGAGCGAATCTCTATATTCTTGTAGAACACTTCCGCGCCTTCTGATTGGATCTGGATCTTACCCTCGTCGAGCGGCACCACAACGCCGTCTTTCTCGTAACGCGAGTTTTTGAGCACCATCACAACGGAGCCGTTGACGATATGCAGGCTCTGGCCTTCGAAACAGATCAGCTCAAGCATCGTCCAATCACTTTCCGACTCATGGTTGTCACTGCGGATCACCAGCCCAGCGATGTCTTCGCCATGCCCGACTTTGAGAAACGGCTGGGTCAGACTGGCTACGGGGTTCATGATGTATTCCGGTGCGTACGCACGCACGTCCATCGCTGATGTGGCCTGACTCCAGTAGTCGCCCATGTGACCTTCCATGACCTGAAACTCCTGCGCCTGCATCCAGCTGCGCCACCACTCCGCGCCATGGGGGCCAACCGAGTGATAGAGGATACCGCTGTCTCTTAAAAGATCTCTCCGGGGATCCCATTTCTGCTCGCCCCACCTCACTTGTAGTCGCAGGTGGTAATTCCGGTATTGCTGTTTCGAAATCACAGCGCCGTAGATTTCGCCGGAGACGCGTAGGACAACTTCATCCTCGACCATCATCGTGCTGAAGACGCGATCCCCTTCTGGTTGGTTGAGGCCGATCGGTGCGTCGTCGGGCTCAGTACCGTCATAACCGGGCTCAAAACGGTGGCTAAGATAGTTGTCCCATTGCGTTAGCGCGGTATCGAGTAATGATTGCCAGCGTTCTTCGTCGGGTTTGGCATCTCGTAGGGTCGTGCTGCAACCGGTGAGTGCGAACGCCGTCAGACCTATCGCCAGCTTTCGTAGGTTGTTGACGGTTTGTTCGATGGTAAGCATCCGATGGCGAAGGTCGAGACGAGCTATCTTGTCATACCGTCGGTATCTGAAGCCAATGGGCCGTTAGCCAGGCAAGTGACGCTTCTATCAGCGACGGCACCGGGAAGATGACGACTCCAATCGAAACCACGAAAACGTTGTCGCCGCGACGCGCCTATAAATGCAGACTTGCAATCGAGCGTAGTATGGCTTTCTATCGATTAACCACTAGCTTGCGTGAGGAAGGTCATGCAGCGATTCACAGATACGTGTTGCGCATCATTTGTTGTCATCACAACAGCTCTGACGCTACTGTTGTCCGCCTGTGGCGGGGGTGGCGAGTCGACCGCGCCACCACCGGATGAGACGCAGCGCGTCATCTTTGAAGATGCTGCGGCGCTGACGCCACAACGTGAATTGATCACGATGTTGATCGAAGACACGATGAACCTGGCAGCCGGGCAGATTCCCGTGGCGACGGTCACAGCCGTGGTCCGTGATGATGCAGCGCGTACGATTCCCGACTACGGTCTTGGCGGCTACGCGCTGAGCCCGCAGCGGATCGAGATCGTAATCGACGCGGAGTTTCCGGATCTCGAGAACGTGTTACTGGAGCGACTGCCGTATGTCGTCGCACACGAGTTGCATCATACCGTGCGTTTGCGCGAGCCCGGGATCTACGAGAGCCTGCTCGAAGCGCTCATCTTCGAAGGCATGGCTGACCATTTCGCGGTCGAACTACTTGGCAGTGACCTGGCTCCGTGGAGTCAGGCGTTTCCGGAATCAGAAACTGCCACATATCTCTCGCTGGCGGCGCCGCAGTTTGATCAGACATTCGATTTCGAAGCATGGTTTTTCGGTATCGGCACATCGTTGCCGCAATGGACCGGCTACACGCTCGGTTACCAAATCCTGCGAGATTACTTCGACGCCAATCCGCAGGAAAATGCCGTGACATCGATCAGTGCCCCGGCGGACCAGTTCCGGCCGTCCGGCACTTGATCAGTCGTTCGCCAGCACCAACGTCACACTATTCGTACCGCCCGCGAATAACGCCGACCGATTTTCGTCGCCACGTTCGACTGTGACGAGATTACTTTGCGCTGGCCAAAGATCGCGCAATGCGTTATGGGTGACATTCAGTGCCGTCAAATGTGCGGGGCTGGGCGTCTCGGCATAGATCCACAGATATTTGCCGTCGATTTCATGACCCACTGATGACAACGCTAGCGACTGGCCGTCTTGGTCTGCCAGCCGAAAACGCTGTCCGACGTATTCGGCAAACTGCGCGCGAGAGGATTCTGACCCGAGCAGGTCGGCGTCCGCGCCAAAAATCTCTCGAACGGCATGCTCGGCATCGTGGATCAGAAAACGATGCATGACTTCGATGTTGCCGGTACGCGGGTTGAACAATACGCGTGTCACCGCTTCCTTACCCTGGTGTGCCACCGCGCCAGCAGCGAGCGACAAACTCACCACTGCCGCGAGGCACTGTAGTGCTCTGCGTCGATTCACTGCTGACAGCCGCGCGACTCGGGATCGACCAGGCAAGGGTCGAGTTCACTCTTGCTGTCTTGCATGATGTCGCGGTACTCGAGACCCTCGCGTGGCGGCGTTTTGAATAGCTCGATGCGCGACGGCACGATACGCCGCGGATAAAAATTATTCTCGGTGTCGACGTCAGCCGTTTCCCACAGCGGATCCACCGTGATGCTGGCGAGCTCTTTGTCCATGACCAGCAGTTTCTTGACGTGCCGCGCGTTGCGTCGCCAGATCTCCGCCGGGATGTCGTGGCGCTCGACGCTACCGTCCGCAAACGTCAGTTCCAGCAGAATCGGCATAACGAGCCCACCGAGATTGGAAAACTCCAACACATAGTAATTGCGATCTTCCTGCACCGCCCGCTCAAGGGTGGCGCGCTCCCAATCGTCCAAGCTCGCGAGAAACTCGAGGTAGACGTTGCGCTCTTTGTTGGTGACGGTAAATCGATCGTTTTCGTCATAGAAGTCGCTGCGATCCGGATTGCGTTCCACCCAGGTTTTCAGGCCACCATCGCGATCACGCAGCACGGTGATCGATGCCGGTTTATCCGCTTCCACTGCACGACGTCGCGTCAGGTCGATATCAGGGTTCTTCGTGTCGAGACGCAGCTTCCAGATTTTATCGAGCGAGATATCGACATGGTCTGTCGTGTAGAACCAGCCGCGCCAGAACCAATCCAGATCGACTCCGGTCGCTTCTTCCATCGTGCGGAAAAAGTCGGCCGGCGTCGGCCGCCGAAAACGCCAGCGCCGCGAATACTCGCGAAATGCGAAGTCGAACAGTTCCCGACCAAGAATGGTTTCGCGCAGGATCGTCAGCGCGACGGCCGGTTTGGAATAGGCGTTCGGGCCGAGGCGCAGAACACTGTCAGACTGGGTCATGATTGGCACCTGAAAGTCTGATTTCATGTAGTCGACAATATCGCGCGGCTCGACTTTCCAGGGAATATCCGGATCCCATTCGCGACCGGCGAGAGCGTCGAGAAAACTGTTCAAGCCTTCATCCATCCAGGTCCACTGACGCTCGTCGGAGTTGACGGTCATCGGAAAATAAATATGCCCGATCTCATGAATGATGACGCCCACGAGAAACCGCTTTTCTGCCAGTGTGTAGGTGCGTGTGCCGTCGTCTTGTAAATCCGTGCGCGGCCCGTTGAAGGTGATCATTGGATATTCCATGCCACCGACAGGGCCATTGACAGACTGCGCTGTCGGATACGGATAATCGAACGAGTACCGCGAATAGACTTCCATCGTGTGAATAACAGCAGGTGTCGAGTACTTCGACCACAGCGGCTCACCTTCCTTCGGATAGAAGCTCATCGCCATGACCAATGGCTGGACATCACCACCTTGCTCATAACCTTGTGCGTCCCAAATAAACTTCCGCGATGAAGCCCAGGCGAAATCGCGCACATTTTCCGCGGCGAATTGCCAGGTCTTGCTTTGGTTGGTGCCCGCCACCTCGTTATCCAGCGCTTCTTCGGCGGTTACGATAAATACGGGTTCATCCGCCGTGCGAGCGCGCTCAAGACGCTCGCGCTGTGTCTGAGTCAGTACGTCTGCACCGTTTTGCAGCTCGCCTGTGGCGGATACGATGTGATCGGCCGGTACCGTGATGTCGACGACGTAGTCACCGAACTCCAGGGTAAACTCGCCACGTCCGAGGAACTCCTTGTTTGTCCAGCCTTCATAGTCGGTGTACGCGGCGAGTCGCGGAAACCACTGGGCCAGAAGAAAAATATCGTTGCCGCCGGGACGCTTGTCGTCTGGGAAGTGTTCATAGCCCGCGCGCGCAGATACCGCGTTCTCCTCGACGATATTGAACGCGAAATTGAGGCTGAATTCAGTGGTCTCGCCAGATTCCAGCGGTGCGGCCAAATCGATGCGCATCAGCGTGCCGACGATCGTGTAGGCCAGCGCCTGGCCGTCCCCGTCCTTTACTGCGCTGATGTCGTAGCCAAACGCATTGTCGGCCATCGCGTGCTGACGGCGCAGTTCATCGAGGCTCAGCTGCGGCGCGTCGCCATCGTCCAGTACTTGAGGACCACGGCGGCTGGGGTCCGCGAACGCGGCTGAGCGTTCAGCCAGCGAATCGTTGCGAAATCGATTCTGGTCGAGCTGCAACCAAAGAAAACGCAGCGTATCCGGACTGTTATTGCGGTAGGTAATTCGCTGCTGTGCGGTCAGCCTGCGTTTTGATTCGTTGAGCCTGACATCGATGTCGTAGTTGACTTCCTGTTGCCAGTACCGATGGCCTGGCTCGCCCCCCGCCGTACGATAGACGTTGGCGGTCGGCAGCACTTCGTCGAGCTGGCGAAACTTATCGACGAACTCCCCTTTCGTTTGTTCGACACCGGCATGGGCCGAGTTGGTAGCGAGTAGGCAGAGTGCGATCAGGAATCTATTCATGGCAATTTCTTTGTCAGACAGTGGAACACAGGGGTTTTTTTATCGTGCGCAACGGGCTTCGCAATCCGTCACGGCGTAACGGTGGTCGAAGGGCGTGCCGGAAACGACACAGTATAACAACAGGCGGTGACTCCGGGCCTGCCCGGTGCCGTATCGCTAATCTGTCGACGATCGAGTCACGCTGCTGCGTAAACTATTGAGCGGTTACTGCGGGAGGCGCTTGGCGTCATGCAGCCGATAAACGGTGCCATTGCCACGGGCAATCGTTTCGAGACGACCTTCCATCACAACTGGTGTCCAAGAAATCTCAACACCTTCCTTGGCCAAAACCTCAACGGTTCCCGCGGGACCGCCCGGAATATCGAAATAGCAGTGCGGTGGGCTCGAGGTCAGTAGAAATCGCGATTGCTGCGCACTCGCCTCCAGTGGGGTCATGAAGCCGGAGATCTTAACGGTCTTGCCAGACTGCTCGGCTACCGTCGTGGGGAAAACAGCCACGAGGTCGTTACCGCTGTAGCTCAGTTTCGCCTGCATCAGATCAGCCCAGGCGAGCCCGTCTTCAACGCTTGGCAACTGCGGTGCCATCAATGCCTGCAGGCTGATAATGTTGATCGCAATTGTCGTCTCAGTGTCACCGATGCGCGCGGTCATGACATCCACACCCATACTGCCCGCCGTGATGACAGTCTCCATGATGCCGTAGTCATCGGTTTCGAAATCGCCGGCGTCCTCGCCCAGAGACTCGACCGCGCTCGTCCCTTTGACATTGATCGTCGCGCTGGCATCGCGCACGGGCGTGCCGTCCTCTGTCGTGACCCGCAATGCGATAAACGCGTTGTCATTCTCCATGACGTCGATCGCCATACGACCCTGCGCGTCCATATAAGCGCCACGCACCATTGGCGTGACGACGATGCCGTCAGCTTGTGCGAAGTCGACAGACTCGGCTGACTGACTGGCGTCCGGTGCGACTACATTCAGTTCGTCAGCACTCAGTCCACCGTTCGCCGTCGTGGCTTGCTGCGCGTGCACGGTCGCGATCAGACTGATCGAAATCAGTGCAGCTAGTGGGTTGCGGATACGACGGTTGTAGCAGGTCATCATGGTGCCTCCGCCAGTGTTTTGGCGACATCGGTTCGATAGGCTTGCAGCGCCGGAACCAGTGCGGCAATGATCCCAACAATCAACAGGCTGAGCAACAGCCAAGTCTCAGCACCAAGCCAGATCACGCCGGTGAAGCTAACGCCGCGTGCGCTCTCGAGCCACGCGCCCAACAGTTCGACAGTGATATGTCCCGCGACAAACCCTAGGGCGACGCCAAGGGCGGTCAGTAATAGCCCTTCGAGCAATAATGCGACCAAAACCTCCCAACGCGTGGCGCCGAGGCAGCGCAACATCGCGATGTCGCCACGGCGTGAGCGCAGTGATCCGTATAGCGCCGCAAAGATCGACAACCCTGCCGAGATGATCAGCAGCCAGGCGAAGGTGCGAAGGCCGTCGAGACCGACGCCGATGAGTCCCAGCAAGCGCGTCACTTCGGTGACCGGTGACGCGGCCAGCACAGAGCCGCCGGCATTGATCTGACGCGGTAGAGACACCGCTGCTGTCGGCGATCTAAAGGTCAGCAGGACAGCGGTGACTTCTTCGTCGTAACGCAACGTGTTGACGTCGTAAGCCGCATCTCCGCTAGCATGCTCATCATCGTCGCCATGGTCGTGCTCGTCGTGGTCCTCACGGTCGTCAGCATGCGCATGTTCGCGATCATGGTCATCGTCATGCTCTTCGTCGTGATCTTCATGATCATCGTCATGTTCATCTTCATGTTCGTGATCCTGATGCCCACTGCCGTGTACGGCCCAGATGCTCTCGAGTGAGGTCAGAATCAGACGATCAGCGACGGTGCCGGTGCGTTCGAGAACTCCTGTGATGCGATAGTCTTCGTCGGCATGCTGATGGCCACCTTCAACCAGGCCATGCGCACTCTCGAAGGTATCGCCGACACCGAAGCCCGTGGCATCCGCCACCGCGGCACCAATGACGGCTTCCAAAGAGTCGGACCACCAGCGGCCATCCGCCAGATCGGCGTCATATAGATTCGCAAATTCAGGCAGCGTGCCAACGATTCGAAAGCCTGTGTAGCTGTCCCCAAGCGAGATCGGAATCGCCTGATCGATACGGCGATCTTCCATCCACTGTCTTGCGTCATTGAGTGCGATGTTTCCAGGCGCCGCATCGGCGTGATACACCGTTGCTAGCACCAATTGGACCGGGCTGCCCTGAGCGCCGAGTACGAGATCGACGCCGCGCGCGTTCTTCGACATCGTATCGGAGAGTTGCGTGCCGACGAGCAACAACAAGACGATGCTCGCCGTGCCTAGCGCCATCAGCAACACGTTGACCGCAGAGGTCAGTGGCGACAGGCGGAGATTCGCGATAGCAAGTCGCAACCAGCTCATTGTGCGGTTCCCAGATCAAAGTCGGCATTTAGGGTGCCGCGTATGCGCTGGTCGTGGGTAACGACCAAAAGCGCCGCGCCCGCGTCGGTGACAGCGCTGTTCAGAAGCTCGATCACCTCCTGTGCATTGCGGTCGTCAAGCGCCGACGTCGGTTCATCCGCCATCACGATGCTGGGCTTGTGCACAAGTGCCCGCGCAATCGCCGCGCGCTGCGCCTGGCCTTGGCTGAGCTCAGATGGTTTGTGGTCTGCGACCGCCGCAATATCGAGCCGCTTCAAGAGGTGCTGGTAACGCTCAGGCTCGATCGCACGACGCGACAACTTGCCCGCAAGGCGCAGGTTGTCGATAACGCTCAAGCCACGCAGCAAACGGAATTGCTGCAGGACGATACCGAGATTGCCGCCACGGAAACGATCCAGTTCGGTGTCACTGAGCGCAGCGAGTGGTTGCCCCAGCAAAGCAATCTGACCACTGTCGGGTCGCAACAGCCCGGCCAGCAGGTTAAGGAAGCTCGTTTTGCCGCATCCGGACGGGCCTATCGCAGCGACGCTTTGCCCTTGCTCCAGTCGGAACGCCTCGATATCGACGATGGGCTTGTCGGTGTAACCGAACCTCAATTGTTCAACGGTAATGGCAGTCATTGTGTTCTGATTTGGTGGTCTTCGCTCGAATCAAGCGCGCGGGCGCAACTACCCGTATAGCTTAACGTCTCTTGCGTATCGCCCGCATCAGATGGGCGCTGGACAATAGCATCGAGCCGAGCACCGTTAACGGAGTTTCGTGAGCCTCAAGAGGCGGGAAAAACGCCGCGGCACCGAGCAGCGATAAACCTATGACCGCTGCAACCACAAAAAAGTGCCGGCCAGACCAGGCCTGATCGCCAGCAATTGCGTAGACAGTAGCCGGCGCCAGCAATAAGACCAACAACTTATGGGCGAGCTCTGACTCGACGAATGGCGCGATGGCGGACAATGAGCCTACCAACGCAGGCAGGGCCAGGCAGTGAGCCAGGCACAGCAGACTGCCGGCGACAGCATAAACATCGACAGCCGTGTCACCGCGCGTCGTTGACGGGGTTGTCGTTGAGTTCATCTGCTAGTCGGCCTCCTAAAACGTTATAATATAACATTTATTGAGTGTGTGCCGTTGTTCCATCGCTGACACGCGCCGATTCGCTGGTTGGTAGTGCCGATCAACGCGACTAGCCTGCTCGTCGTGGAAATGTCTCGACTTGTCTCGTTTCGCGGGCTAAGTCACGCGTGCAGCCGCTGGAGTCGTTACACTTGTGCGCCTCAAGTTCGACGGCAAAGAAGAGTAATAAAGTCATGGTGACAGCGTGAAACGGAACTTATTCGCACTGGCAGCAATCGTCGCGCTCGCTCCGCTGGTTAGTCATGCGGCGGATATTCCATCATCTGCTGTGCGCCAAACGTTTACTCCTGATGCGTTTTCGCGTTTTGCACCGCGAACAGCGCTCGATATGGCACGACAAGTACCCGGATTTCCTATCGAGGAGGGCGATCAGGAGCGAGGCTTCGGGCAGGCGGATACCAATATTCTGGTCAACGGCCGGCGCATCTCGGGCAAATCGAACGGGCCGGTAGAGGCGTTGTCGCGTATTCCCGTCGATGCTGTCGTTCGGCTCGATATCGTCGATGGCGCGAGCCTCGATATCGGCGGACTATCCGGGCAAGTGCTCAACGTTGTGACGACCACCGATGCCGGGATTAGCGGCCGCTACCGATATTCGCCGCAATTCCGCACCGACGACGTGCCGATACGCTGGGCCAATATCGAGTTCGCATTGTCCGGCGGCGGTGATGGCGACGAGTGGACACTCAGCATCGGCAATGACCAGAATCGGTTTGGGTCCGAGGGGCCTGAGTTTGTCTACGATAGCACTGGCGTTCTAACGGACCTGCGTCAGGAGCGCGCGGTCGATAAATTCGATCAGCCCGGCATCGCAGGTTCCTTTACCCGTTTGTTTGAAAGTGGCGCTGTTTTGAACGTGACCGGGGAAGTGAACTGGTTCATGTTCGATTTTATTGAGACGTCGAATCGGCAACCGGTCGGTGCAGCCGCCTCAACCCGTGTACTGACGGAAACCGAAGATGAGTTCAACTATGAGCTCGGCGCCGACTACGAGTGGGGTGCGTTTGGCGGTCGCTTGAAGTTGATTGGTTTACATCGCTTCGAGTCCAGCCCGACCGTCGGACAGGTCGATTCGTTCGATGCAGAGTTGGCGGTGACAGCCGGTTCCCTGTTTGAGCGCGAAGCGGATGAGGCGGAAACGGTGTTACGCGGTGAGTATACGCACACGGGCCTCGGTGGTGATTGGCAATGGTCTTTAGAAGGCACGCAGAACTACGTTGATATCGATGCAGCGCTCGCGATCCGCGACGAAAACGGTGTGTTTCAACCTGCGCTGTTGCCGGGTGCTTCTTCTCGTGTCGAGGAGGATCGTGCGGAGCTCACGGTCAGCTACAGTCGGTCGCTGTCGTCCGCGCTGCAGGTCCAGACTTCACTTGGCGTGGAGTATTCGGAGATCAGTCAAAGCGGCGAGCTCGGTCAGACTCGCGATTTCGTCCGGCCGAAAGGTTTCATTTCAGTGAATTGGCGCGCCACAGAAGGTACCGACTTTTCGCTGCAGGTGGAGCGTCAGGTCGGGCAGTTAAACTTCTTCGATTTCATTGCCTCGGTTAACGTAAACCAGGATCGCGTCAATGTTACCAACGCCGATCTGGTGCCACCGCAAAGCTGGTTGGTCAACTTGCAATTGCAGCAAACACTCGGCGATTTTGGGTCATTAACGTTGAGTGGGTTTTACGAAGAAATTGAAGATAGCGTTGACCTGATTCCAATCGACGGGGGCGGGCAGGCGCCCGGCAATGTCGATAGCGCCACACGGAACGGCGCGTCGATGAACCTGACATTCCTCACAGACCCCTGGGGGTGGCGGGGCGCCAGGGTCGATCTTGAGCTGACGTATGTTGATTCCGAAGTGGCCGACCCCCTGTTCGGTACGCCGCGCCCGATTTCCGATGACGACTACCTGAACTACGAAGTCGTTATGCGACAGGATTTCCAGCAATCCGATTGGGCCACCGGGCTCGAATTCTTTTACAACGAGAACCGACCGCAAGTGCGTCTTGATGAAGTCAGCATTTTTGTGCAGAGCACGGCGTTCATGCGTTGGTTTGTTGAGCACAAGAATGTGTTTGGTCTCACCATGCGCGGCAGTATTGGCAATCTCCTGGACCGTAGCAATGACTTCTCACGGACGGTATTCAACGATCGTTTGGTTGACGATGTTGCGTTTCGTGAGGAACGGTTTCGCACCTTCGGACGCATCATTCGGTTCGACGTGGAAGGTAATTTCTAGTCCGTCGCCTGAAACGCGTTGTTGCGCTGTGGCTACCGAACCCCTAGGCTCGGCGGCACAAGAACAACACGGGAATTTCCATGCGTTGGTACCACGGGTTATTCGCTATCGCTCTGGTTTGTCTGTCGCTCGCGGCGCTCGCGCAGGAAGATGTCGCGAGCGCGACATCACCAGACCAGTCTGATCAGGTTGATACGCTGCGCTTGGACGCGGAGCTGCGGACTTTCGTCGACGGCATCATGGCCACCCATGAGGAGTTGCATGCCGCACCGGGTTATTCGGTGGCGATCGTCGCGAGAGATCGCGTGATCACGGCGAGAGGATACGGTTACGCCGATGTCGAAGCCGGTTTGCCCGTCGACGGTGAAACAACGCGATTCTACGTAGCGTCGATTTCTAAGACCTTTGTCTGGACGGCCGCTATGCTGCTGGTCGATCGGGGTCAACTGGCTCTCGATCGCGACGTTAATGACTATTTGAATAGGCTCAGCGTACCGAGCGGCGAGCGATCGTTGACCCTGAACGATCTGATGACGCATCGGGCCGGATTTGAGGAAAACCTTGACTTGTTTACACCCGAGATTGCGGTGATGCCGATCGTCGAGGCGATGGAAGCCTCACGCCCGGCTCAGGCATTTCCGCGCGGCGAACGAGCCGCATACTCGAACTGGGGCTCCAATCTCGTTGCATTGATTATTGAGGATGTCACCGGTGAGCCGTTTGAGACATTTCTCTATCGTGAGTTGCTAACGCCGTTAGGCATGTCAACCACCGTGCTGACCGCTGACAGCCCGAATGCCGAAGACACGACGATCGCTAAGAACTATCGCGTGAAGGCGACCGGGCCCGAAGTAGTGCCACAGATCGATCTGGGCGCATTCGCTCCGATTGGTGGGATCACGACGACAGCAGCTGATATGGCGCGCTGGATGCGTTTTCATCTCAACCGTGGCGAGCTGGATGGGGTTCGCCTGATGTCGGAATCGACCTATGCACTGATGCGTTCACGCCAATTTGATGAAGTGCCCGGCGGCCCGAGTCGGGCGCATGGTTTCGCCGACGTACCCTATCGGGCGACAACGCTTTACGGTCACACTGGATCGATCAATGCGTTCTACTCCAATTTTCTCGTGTCACCCGAGCTCGGTTTTGGTGTGTTCATCTCTCAGAACACCAGCGACTCGTTCGAGCCACTGACCAGCGTGCCGCATAGGGTCTTCGACTATCTACTCGGCCATCGTTACGGCGCTTTCTCTTTGCGCCCGACACCGCAGGACGGCGACCAGGCGTTGGCTGAGGAAATCGCGGGCGACTACATCACTAACCGGCGTATTTTTGATGGCTTACTCAAAGTGCTCGCCGTGTTTGATGGTGCGTTACAGGTTAGCGCGCAGGACGGTTATTTGCTGACACCGAATCAGCCTGCGTATGTGCGCATCGACGACGATCTCTGGGAAAATCGCGAAGGTTCTCGTCTCGCAGTGGTTAGAGACGCCGATGGCAACGTGCTGCGGTTGCTGGGTGGATACGGCTCGACCCATCTCGAGCCAGTCACGTTTTGGACTGATCCCGGCAAGCTCAGACTCGCTTTTCTGTTAACGGTGTTGTTCGCGATCACCACCTGGCTCGGTTTGTGGCGACGGCTACGACAACAGCGAGAAGCGACGACAACGGGGCGCGTGTTATCGACGTTGGCCTTGTTGGGCATTGCGCCGTTTATCTGGATGGCCGTGCTGAGTGCGCGGGTAGCCGATGTTCAGAACCAGAGTTTTGCTGAAATTTTCGCCGACTGGCCACCTACACTAGTGCTTTGGATAGCGACGGCTGCAACGGTTGCGGTCGTGTTCGCGGTGGCATTGGCCATCGGTTTGCCGTTCGCTTGGCGGCGCGCGCGCTGGAATATCTGGCGACGCCTGCACTACTCGGCTTACGCGTTGTGTTATGCGTTTCTTGCCGTGATGTTGATCAATTGGCACGCAGCGCCGCAGGTCCCAGGGATCACGTGGTGATGACGGCGAGCTATGATCAGTCTGCGCGGATCAGTTCGATGCCGGCGAACTGGTCTGCACCGTTAACGACGATCGCAGGGCAGGCCCGCTCCTCGATGCCGTTCTCTCCACGATACTCGCAGTATTCAATCGTGATGCGAATCGTTAGCTCTGCGCAGCTGCCCGGATAGTTCAAGAGCGTCGTTGCACGATCCTTGGCCATGCCCTCGTCGTTCGGCCACTTGTAAACGGCTTGAAAGGGGATGCTCGTCGTGCCATCCGGCAGCACATAATCAGCATCACCACGAACCGCGAACAGACCGGTGTCGCCGATGTACGCCCAGTCTTTGCGTTTCGGTGTGCAGTTGCCGGAACCATCGGTTGCTGCCGTGTAGTTCAGGGCAATGCCGTTGTTTTGCTCTGCAGCGGTCGCGCCGACCAGAGATAATACCGTCAACAGGCCCGCGGTGAGTAAAGTCATTGTGGTCTTATCGTGATGCATGGGCGGTTTCCCTTTCTCGTTTTTGTTGCAGGCGTTCTGCCGTCAATGATGCCTTTGTCTCATTCGTACCGATCCGATCGCGCTGCTAGCTACCACGTTGCTGCGCCAGCCAGCGATCCAGCGCGTTGGCGAACTGCTGCTTCTCGCGTTGACCCAGCGCGGACGGTCCGCCCGTTTGTACGCCACTGGCGCGCATGGTGTCGAGAAAGTCCCGCATGTTGAGCCGCTCGCGGATGTTGTTCTCATCGAACGTGTCTCCACGCGGGCTGATCGCGATGCCGCGCTTCGCGATGACTTCAGCAGCCAGTGGAATGTCATTGGTGATCACGAGATCACCCGCCTGCATACGTTGCACGATCTCGTTATCGGCAACATCGAAACCTGCCGGCACCTGAACACTGCGAATGTTCGGTGCCGGCGGTATGCGTATCGGCTGATTGGCGACGAATGTCAGATCCACGCCCGTGCGTTTCGCCGCTCGACACAGGATCTCGCGGACCACGACCGGGCAGGCATCGGCGTCGACCCAGATACTCATGCTGCGAGCGCCGTGCCGGTGATCAGCGGCTGTTGTTGTCGTAGTTTGGCGATCAAAAATTGCATCAGATGCCGGATGCGCGGCGTACGCTTCAAGTCCGGGTGGGTCAGCACCCACAAATCGCGCGCTGCCTCCGGTTCTGTGCCAGGGATGCGCATCAGCGCCGGGTCCGTGTCTGCCATGTAGCACGCCGTGCGGATCATGCCGTGACCGGCGGCGGCGGCGCGCTGCAACACGATCAAGTCATCAACCTGCATTGCGATCGGCGCCTCCGGGTAGGGCGATCGGGCGATCCAGTCAGTAAATCGGTGACCGCCGGTATAGCGCAGCCAACGACGGTCGGCGGGTGCGGTCTGCTTCAGATAATCTGGTGCGCAGTAGCCACAAACGGCATAGGGGAACAGTCGCTGCCCCACGAGGTGGTCGCCGGGTTCGGCGCTGCCACGCACCACGACGTCCGCTTCCGAGCGATCGAGGTCAGCAAAACCGAGCGACGTATCGATTTGCAATTGAATGTACGGGTATTGACGGCTGAATTCTGCGATGGCGTCCAACAACAGCGTCTGGGCGATCATCGTGGGCAATGACAACCGGATTGGTCCTGCCAATTCGGTGACACTGGCGCGCCGCTGGCGCTCCGTCGTGAGTAGGATGGTCTCGATCTGTTCAGCGGCTGCCACCATCAACTTCCCGGCTTCCGTCGCCTGGTAGCCGCCCGTTACCCGCTCGAAAGGCTGCATGCCATTGCGGTTTGGCAGTTGCGCGAGCCGTCGGGATACCGTGGCGTGATTCACGCCAAGCGCTTTGGCGGCCCCACGAACCGATCCCGTGCGGTGCACGGCCAGAATCAGTCTATAGTCGTCCCAATGTTTCATTGGTGCGTTATCGCACCAATATGTCGTCAAATCAATCCAATTATTTCAATGACCGGTGCGTTATTGTCATTAATCCACGGTTTGGAGTGAATCATGATGCGTACGATAATGACTGTTCTAGGGCTGTTCGGCCTATTGTTTTTCGGGGGATGCGCACAGCAGCCCAAAGCGAATACCCGGTCTGAGCCCGTAGTGATTAGCGCTGACAAAGGTGCGCTGCTCTCGGTCATTTCTCTGACGCCGCGTGCCGGGCAAGCGGCCAGCGATGTGCGACAAGCGTACTTTGATGCCGCGTTTCCGCGCGCCCGCGAAAACGGCATGCGGGTGCTCGGAGCGCTGCCGGTCACTGCGATCGGTGTCGGTGAGTTTGCGCCGCAAGTCGTCAGCTTTTATGCGTGGCCCGATCTCGCCGCCGAACAGCGTTTCTCGACCCATCCAGACTGGCCAGCGGTCAAGGCAACGCGCCCGCTAGGTTGGGAAGCACTGCGTATTCACGACGTCGTACTCGAGCGTGACCTTGAGCTGACATTCAGACCAGACAAGACGTACACGATGGCCAGTGCCTGGATCGATCCAGCGCATCCGGACGCGTACGGCACGTATTTGCGCAACATCGAAACCGGTGTCGCCGATATCGGTGGGCGATTCATCTATCAGATGGTCAATCCGTCACTGTCCTCGCTGCGGGGTGATAGCGCGCCGCATCGTGTCACATTCGTCGAGTGGGATACGGCGGACGGCTTACAGCGATTTCGCGAATCAGAGACGTTGAAAACCCATGGCCACCTGCTCAACCAGGGCACACAGCGATTTGAGTTGTTGGTGCTGGCTAATCATCGTCTGAATTAGCCGGCAACGGTGCTGCGTTATAGATGACTTTCCAGATAGTCAGCGAGTCGTCCGAGTGGCGTTTGAAGACGATGAGGTTATGGGTGGCAAACCGATAAGGGGGCGCGTCATCCTGCGATGCGACCTCGCCGATGACCCCGCCTTCCGCAATAACGACATCGGCTGTGATATCGAGATGCCGCAGCTCATGCCTGATCGTCAGCCCCGTGTTGCCGGCGAACGCGGTCAGGTGGGCGCGCAGCGCTTCGGTGCCGCGCACCGCGGGCGCATCGGGTGCGAGCAACACGATATCGTCGCTGTAAAGCGCCAGCTGCGATGCCACGGGCAATGTCTGATCGTCAAGGGCCGCAAGGATCGTCAGCACTTGTTCTCGGAGATCATCGCTAGCCAGCGTCTCGTTACCTGGCATAAAAAACAGTGCGACTACGCAGACAATCCGGACGAGTCGCCAACGCGGTAACTTGCAGCACATGCTATTCGCCCTCGACGAACCCAAAAATGTATCGCATCGCTTCATCGAATGTGCGCTGCCAGACTGAGAGCTCATGGTCGCCGTCGACGACGCGGAATTCGACGGCCTCAGGCTGATGGTCGCGTAGCCTCTGGAATAGAACGGCGGCGTGGTAGGCGATGTCCAGGCCATCGTGGTCGCCGGAGTTAATGTATAGCGGCACGACCGTGTCTTGCTTCAGATAGGCCGGCAAAAACGCAGGGTAGTTTTGTGCGCGCCACAGTGCTGCGTCGAATACTTCGTCGTCGTCAATGTACGCCGGGTGCAAGTAAGCGGTGGAGCCTTCCGGCGGCAGGTCTTCGTACGATGCTGGTGATAGCGCGGCGCCAGCCGCGAACAGGTTCGGATACTTCAGAGAGTAGTTGACGGTCGCATAGCCGCCTGCAGATACGCCCGCCACGAGTCGACCCGCTCGGTCGGTTCGCGCGCGAAAGCGCTGTTCGATATACGGCAGCAAATCTTTGAAAAAGGCCGTTTCGGCGGGTTCGTTGCGCCCGTCGATCCACCAGCTGTTAGCCTCCGGCATCACCGCAATCAACGGTGGCAGTTGTCCGGCGTCGATCATACGATCGAAGGCTGTACCGACATCGAGATTAATCGACCAAAAGCCCGCGTCAGAAAACGAACCATGTAGCAGATACACAACGGGATACACTCGCTCGCTGTTCGCGTCATAGCCGTCTGGCAAATAGATCTGATAGCGGTAGTCCCGATCAAGGCGGTCGACAGGGAAGTTGTGGCTCGTGATCTCACCTGCGTTGCTGCGCAATGCGCTCAGCCAGAGTAGGGCCAAAACCAATGAGCGTGTCATTCTGTTTCTCCAAATGTGAGGTGTGTGGCCAGGAACGGAATGACGTCGGTCTCAATGCGTCCGCCAGCGTCGAAGGTCTTATCGCCCCAGCCGCCGTTGTATTCCTCGGCCTCATGCGGGATACCATATTCGTTCAGTTTTCTTGTGTAGAACTGATTCGAGTACACGTGATCCTGATTCCCGTCGTGTCGCCCCCAGTCGAACTTGAACGCGATCAGCGATTTTAGATTGTCGGCGAACCGTCCGACTTGCCGCTCGAGAAAGAAGCTGTCCTGAAGTTGATCAGTCAGCGCTGGGTCGATCACAAGTTTAGTGTCGATACGCGTCGCCGGCGGATCAAAGTAGAGGGGAGGCTTGTCCGGGTTCGGCAGGTTGGCCTGATAGATCGCCGTGAAAATCAATGATAGAAAATCGCCCTCCAGATCGGCAACACTGCGTGCATTTCCAAGCGTCGCCCAATTGGGCCTTGATTGCATCAGTGTATGCCCAAAGCCTGTCGCCACGGGGTGCATTGCGTAGACCACGCCGAATACATCGGGGTGGCGAGAAGCTATCCGTATCGCGCCGTAGCCGCCTGCCTGATAGCCGATGATCGCTCGCGATGCTCGCTCGTTACGTGTTCTGTAGTGTTCATCCACAAAAGGCACCAGTTCTTCGACCAGGAAATCGCGCCAGCGACCCGTGACGGGCGAATTGGTAAATAACGAGCCTCCCGCCGGTGTATTGAAATCGGCGGTGACGATAATCAGCTCATCGAGACGACCCGCTGCAAAGGCGCGCTCGAAAGGCATGTGTCCTTGTTGTTGCGTAAAGAACGTATCCGCGTTTTCGAAAAACGTGTGCAGGAAATAGACAACGGGATAGTTGCGCTCTGATTTGTCGTAGCCAGGCGGCAGATAGATACGGACATCACGCGTCGCGGGAATACCGAGCACATTGTCCGCAATGTGTTCAGATGTGAGCTGCTGCGATTCAACTTGTCCCGTCGCAGCACTCGCTGTGCCGATGAGTAGCCCGAATAGCAGACAAAGCCGTTTGATTTGGTTCATGATGTTCCCCTGAGGTCGCTGGTTGACGGCAGAAGCCTCTGTCCATATATTCTACAAAATAAAATATATAGGAACGTTGGGTCGATGGGCAAGCAGAAGTTCTTGGGAGAGTTCGAGATGATCGTGCTGGCTGCGCTGCTGCGTCTCGACGACGACGCGTATGGTAGCCGTATCATCGATGTGATTGCTGAGCAGGCCGAACGCAATGTGTCGATCGGTGCACTCTACGCCACGTTGAAACGTCTGGAGCAAAAAGGTCTTGTCACCGTACGGCAAGGTGAGGCGACGGCTGTCCGTGGTGGTCGGGCGAAGCGCTACTTCAAGATAACGGGTGAGGGGCAGCGACAAATGCAGCGGTCGTTGAACTCGCTGCGTAACTTGCTCGTGGGCACACCGATAGGCGCGGTGGGATGAGCGAGCTAGACCGTCAACCACCCAGGCTGGCCATGTTTCTGACCGCTCTGGCCGCCGGACCCATGCTGCGCGACGTTGTGCTCGGCGATTTGCACGAGCAGTTTGTCGCGCACCAACACAGCCGTGGCTGGTTCTGGTGGCAAGCGTTGCGTTCCATCGGATGGCTTACGTGGCTGCAGTGTTGTGAAGCGGGTCGCTGGCGGTGTGCCCAGATTGGGCTGACGGCCTCACTAAGCCTCGCACTGCTATGGCTATGGGAGCTGCGCGTCGCGCAGACCTGGTCATGGCCGATGGCGAAAACCTTGCTCGCCTGGTCCCCGTTGTCGGCCACGGCAACCTGCCAAACCTGTTACGCCATTCTGTATGTCATGCCACTCGCGTTTGTCGCTGCAATGACCGCGTTGGGCGGGCGCCTTCGTTCGGTGCGGCGTCTGCGACTACCGTTGGCGCTGCTCGGTATGGTCGCGCTGGTACCGGTCGTGTTCTATTGGTTCAGTCCGGGGCCATACGATGGCAATAAATTGTTCCGGCTCTGGCAGGCCGCATTGGTTGTCATGGCTGTTTTCAGCGTCGTTCTGATGCGCAGTCCGTCGCCACGACACCGATTGGTCGATGCCTGAGCACTCGCCAAACGGACGCTGATTCGCATCGGTTTCGACACACGTCAGTTAACAATACCTGGATTCAACCGCGTATTTCCCGGCCGTTCAGCGGATTTGTGGTATTTTTCGACGCTGCTAGGTCACAACAACAACTGGAATACCAATGAGTCAATCTACCGACGCAGCGCAGTCGGCGCACGCTGACGCGGTCAATACGGGATTTTTCGGGCACCCCACGGGCCTCAAAACGCTGTTCTTCACCGAAATGTGGGAGCGCATGAGCTATTACGGGCTGCGGGGGTTGCTCGTTTTGTTCATGACGACAGCGCTGCAGTCGGGCGGATTGGAAATGTCGGTAGCCACGGCGACCGCGATCTATGCGCTGTACACCGCCTTCGTTTATTTCATGGGTCTTCCGGGCGGGTGGATTGCGGATCGCTTGATCGGTGGTCAGCGCGCTGTTTGGTATGGCGGCATCATCATCATGTGCGGCCACATCGTGCTCGCGATACCAAACAATGACACCTTTTTCATTGGTCTGATTCTTGTCGTGCTCGGTACGGGTCTGCTGAAACCGAACATCAGCGCGCTCGTGGGGCAATTGTATCCGGCGTCCGACGTGCGCCGGGACAGTGGCTATGCCTTGTATTACATGGGTATCAATATCGGTTCGCTCATCGGTTACACCGTGTGTGGCCTGCTGGCCGAGAAAGTTGGCTGGCATTGGGGTTTTGGTGCCGCCGCCGTCGGCATGGCATTCGGTCTGATTCAGTACCAACGCACGCTGGATAATTTGCAGGGACATGGCTCTGCGCCGACCGCGCCATTGACCGACTCGGGTGCGAAACGCAGTTGGACCATCATTGTGGCGTTTCTTGTGGGACTGGTTGTTATCACTGGTCTCATCATGAGCGGCATCATGAGTCTCGATCCGCAACGCTTCGCCGGTTATGTCGCGATCGTGTTCACGGCGTTTTTCTTCATCTACTTTGGATTCATTTTCTTTTTCGGCAATCTGACCGCCGTGGAAAAGAAAGGCATGCTCGCGCTGCTACTGGTTTGTATCGCATCTGCTGTATTCTGGTCAGGCTTCGAGCAAGCCGGTTCGTCGCTGAACCTATTCGGACGCGATTACACCGATCGCGTTATTGGTTCTTTTGAGATTCCGACCACCTGGCTGCAGAACGCGAATCCGTTCTTCATCATCACGCTGTCACCATTCTTCGCGGCATTCTGGATCTGGCTCGGCAAGCGGATGATTTCATCGGCCTACGGTATTAAGTGCGCCGTCGGCATGATGATCATGGCGAGCGGCTTTATCATCATGTATTTTGCTGCACAGATTGCGGCCGAAGGCCTGAAGGCGGCGCCTTATTGGCTGGTCATGACGTACTTCGTACATACTGTCGGTGAACTGGTTCTGAGCCCGGTCGCTTTGAGCGCGGTCAGCAAGCTGTCGCCGAAACGCTTTGCCGGACAGATGATGGGCGTGTTTGTGTTGACCTATTCGATCGGCAATATCATCGCTGGCATTTTCGCGGGTAACTTTGACCCGGAAAACGTCTCACAAATGCCCGCCCTGTTTATGCAGATCGTCAAGTTCAGCGTCGGTATTGGCATCGTGCTGTTCGTCCTTGCCTGGTTTACCAAGAACTGGGAAACGGAGGTGCAGGAATCGAAGGCCAATGAGACGTGATGCGTGCTCGCTAGTGTTCTGAAAAGCCCTGCCGATTGGCGGGGCTTTTTTTTGCGGCTAGCTGACGAGTGCTTCCGCTTTGGTATGCACGAAACGGTGTCGGGTCGCATTGGCAAGTGCTACCAGCGACAACATGACCGGCACCTCAACCAGGACACCGACCACCGTTGCCAGCGCGGCGCCGGAATTCAGGCCAAACAAACTGATCGCTACGGCAACCGCCAACTCGAAAAAATTGGATGTGCCAATGAGTGCGGCAGGTGCAGCGGTGCTGAACGGGACCCGCCACAGGTAGGCCCACGCGTATGCGATCGCGAAAATACCATAGCTTTGAATGACCAGTGGCACCGCGATCAAAGCAATCACCAAAGGTTTGTCGATAATCGTCTGCGCCTGCAAGCCAAACAGCAGGACGACGGTCGCCAGCAAACCCATCACCGAGAATGGCTTGATACGCGCTGTGAATTGCTCGAGTCGTACCGGACGCTCATCGCCACTCAATGCGCGACGAGTCAGGAATCCGGCGACCAGCGGGATAATGACGTATAGCACGACCGACAAAACGAGTGTCATCCATGGCACGACGATATCGGTGACCCCGAGCAACACGGCGGCGATCGGCGCGAAAGCGAACACCATGATCAGGTCATTGATCGACACTTGAACCAGCGTGTAGTTGGCATCGCCCTTAACGAGTTGGCTCCAGACGAACACCATCGCGGTACAAGGTGCGACACCGAGCAGGATCATGCCGGCGATGTATTGCTTGGCGCTAGCGGGATCAACCAGGTCGACAAACAAGTATTCGAAAAACACAATCCCCAGCGCGGCCATCGTGAAGGGTTTCACGAGCCAGTTGATGATTAGCGTGATGCACAGCCCTTTCGGTCGTCGTCCAACCTCCCGGAGTGAGGAAAAATCCACGCCTATCATCATTGGATAGATCATCACCCAGATGAAAACCGCGACAATCAGGTTGACGCTTGCGATCTCGGCGCCGCCGACCCATTCGAACAGTGAGGGCGCCACAAGCCCAAGTGCTACGCCAGCTGCGATACACAATCCGACCCACACGGATAAATAACGCTCGAAGGCCCCCATCGTTGCGCTGTCGCTCATAGCAAGACGGTTTCGATTTGTGATTTCAATTGCATAAACGCGGCATCAAACGCGGCGTCGATTTCTTCCGCACTGCCGGTCACTTTAGCCGGGTCCGGTGTGCTCCAGTGCAGACGTTCAAAGTCGCCCGCGAAAGCCGGACAGGTCTCGCTGGCTGCGTTGTCGCATACCGTAACGACGTAATCGAAGGGTATGTCGGTAAACTCATCCCAGGATTGGCTGCGCGGCTCACCGGGGTCTATGCCATGACGCTGCAGTGTTTCAATCGATTTCGGATGGACAAAGCCTGTCGGCGTACTGCCGGCACTGACCGCGCTGAAGCGGTCGTTGCCCAGCGCATTAATCAACGCTTCGGCCATCACGGATCGGCAAGAGTTGCCGGTACACAAAACCAGGACTTGTTGCATAAGTGAGTCTCGAAGTGCTGCTATCGCCTAGCCTGCAATGCTCGCGGCTATTGATGACGATTTGATGACAGTCACGCGCAGCAAGCTTTGAGTTCAATCACCGCATCGCCGGTAGCCGCGTCTTCCCGCACCTCGGTGAACGCTTCGCTGCAGCAGTCCTTGGCGACGAACGTCAGCAGTGCCTGGGTCAATGCGAAGTTGGCACTGTAGATAATTGACCGACCCTCGCGGCGGGACGACACGACACCGGAGTTCGATAAGTGATTCAGGTGGAACGACATCGTGTTGTGCGGTGTGCCGAGCGCTTCGCTGATCTTGCCGGCCGGCAGCCCGCCGGGCCCTGCCTTGACCAATAATCGGAACGCGCGAAGACGGGTTTCTTGTGACAGCGTGTCGAACACACGCACAGCCTGCTGAATATCCATATTTCCAGAATAGTTGACGTTTATGCTGCTTTCAATCTCTTCTCTGCTGTCGGAAAGGTTGTCGCGTCAACCGTGTCCCTGGCTGTCAGAAACTTTGCAGGGCTATTCGGATGCGTTGACGCGCAGACTCAGCGCATGAGCTGCGATGGTTTCTTCGTGATCATCGCCGAGAATTTTTCGTAGTGCGGGCAAGGCTTGCGATGAATCACTGGCTGCTCCGGCAATATCGCCGCGTGCTTCGCGAATCTCCGCTCGATGGGCGTAAGCACGCGCAACATCGATACTGTCGGCTGGATCGCCGACGGCCCGAGTCTTGACTCGAGTGATTGCCTGATCGGCAAAGCTCTCGGCAACCTCCCACTCACCGCGCGTTTGGTAGAGTTGCGCGCCCTCAATGATGGTCGAAATCAACTGGGCACCATACTCGGCTCTCGGGTAGTCGAGCTCATCCAGCAACACTTGTAGCGCATCGACCGCACGGTCGAGTTGACCGGCATCACGATAGACTTTGACTCGGAGGACCTCTGCGCCTCGGGTGACGCTGAGTACCGCATTTTGATTGTCTGCCGCGTACTCCCTTATCCTATCGAGATGCATCAACGCTGTATCGTGTTCGCCGAGGCTCAGTGCGCTGCGCGCGAGTCCCAGATCCGCAATGGCGGCACTGGGTCGGTCTCCCGAAGCTTCGGCCACTCTCATCGCTTCTTCATATAAAGGCAGGGACTCGTCTATCCGTCCTGCTCTTGCCAGTGTTTGTGCATACTGACCCAGAAAACCCGCTGAGCCGCGCTGTTCATAATCGGTAGCGCGGATGCGTTGTATGAGGTCCTCCCACGTGGCGAGTGCCTCAGGCAAGCGCCCAACAGATACCAATGTCACCGCTTTATTTGCAGAGACCCTCAAATACCCCAGTGACTGACCGCGACCGTTGGCGATGAGTAGTGCGCGTGTTTCGTCGAGCGTGTCGATGGCGTCCTGCATCCGTTCGGCATTGAAATACAGCTGTGCAATGTAGCCGAGTACCGGTCCACGCACATCCACTGACGCTGACTGCTCGATGGCGATCACATTCGCTTCTTGCATTAACGCAAGTGCTTGATCGGTGTCGCCGGAGCGCGCCGCGTCACGGGCTAACATCCGTAGGCAATCAACACTGGCTTCTAGAGAGGGACTGCTCAGCGTTGAATACAACTGACTGGCCTCGGTGAAATAACGCGTTGCCTTGGCGGAGTCGCGAGCGCCGACCGCGCCACTCAGGCGGCAGAGTGCCGCGGCCTGTAACGCGAAGTCCTGCTGGCGCGCCGCTGCCTCTGCCGCCTGCTCCAGCAATGCGATCTGCTTGTCCGACTCCCTGAGTCGCGCATACCGTCTCGCCATCTCGTACAGCGTGTAGGGCATGAAAGGACTGTCGATATCGTATTGTTGTTGCAGCAGCGCGGTGCCGCGATCGAGTAGCTCCAGTGATGTCATCGGCTGATCGTTGAGTTGATCGACCAAACCACCGAAAAACTCGTTGCTGGCGCGCGTGCGTTGCTGCTCAGCGAGCACCGCATCACGTTGCCGGGCGGCCTCTGTCGCCTGCCATATTGCAATAGCGGTGATGGCAATCAGCATGCTGGCGGTGGCGACGGCGACCCCGACTGCACGCGCGTTACGACGCAGAAAGCGACTCGCTCGATACCATGCGGTGGGCTCCTGCGCATCGACCGGGCGACCCGCTAGATAAGCGCGTATATCACGCGCAAAACTGTCGATCGACGCGTAGCGATCGTCGGCCTGTCGAGAGAGTGCTTTGTTGATGATTGCATCGATGTCCGGGTGAAGCTCCGGCGCCAACAGGCTTGGTGGCGGGGGGTTCGTGTTTCTCGCGTGTTCGATTGTGGCGGCCAAACTGAGGCCATCAAAACGATGGGTAGATGCCCGGTCAGTAGCACATAGGCCAGTACTCCCAGCGAATAGACATCGGTCGTGACATTCACGACCTCGCCACACAGCATTTCAGGGCTGGCAAATGCCGGTGTTACCGGACGATGTGCCAACTGCGTGAGATTGCGGTCATTGTGCTCCGGTTCGACAAAGGCCGCGATACCGAAATCCAGTAAACGTACCCGACCGGTCTGGTCGACCAGCACATTGTTCGGTTTGAGGTCTCTGTGGATGACCAGATTTCGGTGCGCGTATTGCAACGCGTCAGCAATATCCAGGAGCAACGCGAGGCGCGCTTTCACCGACAGGGCATGCTGTTCGCAATACACGTCGATAGGAACACCATCGACGAATTCCATAACAAAATACGGCAGCCCATCATCACCTACGCCGCCGTCCAGCAAGCCGGCGATGTTGTCATGCGATAACTGCGCGAGTATCTGCCGTTCACGCACGAACCGCTCGCGTGATATCTCGCTGCTCATCCCAAATGGCAAAAGCTTGACGGCGGCTTGCTTGTCGAAAGCACCATCAGCACGCTCAGCAAGGTGGACGGTGCCCATGCCGCCCTGGCCAATACATCTGAGTAACCGCCATTGGCCAACAAGACGGCCCTCGTACTCTTCGCCGTCGAAATAGGTTAGCGCGGACAGACTGACGCGCTCGACCATGTCATCAAAATACGCATCGCTTTGGCTCGCGGCGTCGAGTAACGTTGAGACTTCGTCGAACAGTGCGTTATCGCCGCCACACTGTGTTGTCAGAAATGCCTGTCGAGCATTCGGTGCCAGTGCGAGTGCTTCGGAGAATAGGCGGCTGGCGCGCTCGGATATCATCGCGCTACTGCGTGCCCAGTTCACGGAATACCCAGGCGCTGACCAGCGCCCAGTGACGCTTGACCGTCGCCGGCGAGATGTCGAGGGCTCGGGCTGTCTCCGCGATCGTCATGCCCGCGAAGACTCGGTACTCAAATAGTCGGCAAAACGTGGGGTTTTCGGATTCCAGACGCTGCAGCACCCGGTCGATCTCAAGTAGCTCGTCGAGCGAATGGGATTGGCTGCCAGCAACACTGCCGAGTGTGAGATGGTCGGCGCCGCGACCGCGCTTTGCGGTCGCCATGCGTTCCGCGTAACTGACCAGCACCTGACGCATTGCCTTTGCCGCGGTCGCAAAGAAATGCTCCCGGTTGTTGAACGCCAATGATTGTCCGTCGGCAAGCTTGAGATACGCTTCATTGATCAGCGCCGATGTGTCGAGGGTATGGTTGCCAGACCAGCGCCGGCGCTGCGATCGCGCAAGGCTGCGGAGTTGTTGATACACGGCGGTAAACAACGCATCGTTTGCAGGGCGATCGCCGCTCGCTGCGGCCGCAAGCAACTTCGTAATGTCCGACTCTGCCAAGCTCGCACCTCGCCGACCGTGCGTCGGCCCGGGAGAACCCGGCTAACGCGATCGGAACCAGAACAGTGGCACGAGCTTAGCATGAGTCGCGTGGCCTACGGCGCGATGAAGTGAGTGGCACCGTACTCGAAAATCTGATCGTAGTACCAGATCACAATAGCATTACCGGCGCTATCCATGCCGATATGCGGTTCGATGGCTGGAGCATTGACGTCATCGTCATCAATCTGCTCAGGTGGCGTCCATTCACCGGTGTCGATCTCAAATCGACTCGCGCGAATGCGCGAATCGAACTGACCGGTCTCAGCGATGTTCTGCGACCAGACCACAATGGCGTTGCCGGCATCATCGCTAGCGATATCAAGACCACTGTCCAATGGATTGGCGCTGCCCGTGAGGTTCTCGAGCACAACGGGGGTTCCCCAGGTCTCGGTAACCGGGTCATAGCGATTCACATAGACATCGTAGACTGCCGACTGCGGCTCCTGGAACCACGCGATGAAAATTGTGCCATCGCCGGCTTGCGAAAACTTCGGCAACACCGCGTCTTCTGTCGCACTTGCCTGAATTGTGCCGGTCGTGGTCCAACTGAGTGATACAGGGTCGAACATCCACAACTCCACACGATCGACGCCACCGGCTTCAGATTGCGTGGCGATAGCAAAGCGACCGTCACGCAATTTGCCCAGATACTCGTTGTTGCTGAATGGGAGTTCCGTCAAAAACGTAGGGCCCGTCCAACTGTCGGTGGCGCTGCTGTAGAAGTCGTAGTAGTTCCCTGTCAGACTGCTGTCGTTGAAGGCCTGAAACCAAAAGATCAGACGGTCACCTGCGTCATTGATGACGACGGATGGCTCGCGCGCATCACCGGTGTCGTCGGACTCCGCCAAAGTCGCGCCCTCCCAATCGCCTGTCGTCGAGGACCACTGGTTACGCAGAATATCTCGCGGGTCGCTGTTGTTGCCATTAGATTCGAACGCGAGTGTCGCGTCACCTCCGCTGTTACTGTCCAGAGCCACGAAAAAACCCTGTTCGTTGGCGACGGACTGCAGCACCCAGTTTTGAGTTGAATCGTAGAGTGCGCTTTGCACATCGACTCTCGTTGGCCAGCTCGCGAGGATCCGGTCGTTATCGAGCATTGTGATTCTCGGGTCGAGCGCGAAACCGATGCTCGTGCTGCCGCCAGTCGGCTCGGGCGCAAGCCATGCACCGCCCGAAAACCGGGCGACGAGTATCGGATTGGTGAATGTCGCAGGATCTGTCGCGCCAACTAATACAGCCGCGCCGTTGCCGTCCGGATGCATCGCGACACTGTGATAATCGAAGCGCCCGCCGAGCGTCGTCGGCGCCTGCCAGCCGGGTGTGCCGTCATCGTTGACGATAGTGCCGGTGGCCACATTGCGCTGTACGACCGCATTGGTCGATACATTGCTCAGTGTCATCGTATAGGTCTCGTCGGGCTCGTTGTTAGTATCGGCGATGATTGCAACCACAATCTCGGCACTGGATTCGCCGGCCAGAATTTGGCTCGCGCCCGTGTTTGACACATAGTCTTCGCCCGCGATCGCTGAATCGTCGGTGGTTGCAAATTCGAAGCTCACCGCATTTTCGGCTGGCATGTCGAGCGATACGACAAAGCGCTGCTCGGTATCCGTGTCATCGCCTTCCTGACCGCTGGCGTCCGCCAGGCTCAGCCGAACGAGGGGTTCGTCGGTCAGGATGACACCGATACCCAGGACTCGGTCCAGCGACGCTTCACCGGTCAGGTTGCTCAAACGGAGCCGCAGCGTTTCATCGTCTTCCGAGAACGTATCGCCGATCACCTCAACGCTAGCATTTGCGACGAGCGAACCGGCTGGGATCGAGATTTGTCCATCGACGGCGACATAGTCAACGCCCGCCAAGGCAGAGCCATCCTCAGTCGCGAAATCGATAGTGATGTCGGTTGCGGATGGCCCATCGAGCGTAATGATGAAGGTGAGGTCGCGGGTACCGCTGTCGCCTTCGACAATCTCTGCATCGCTCACGCTCAGTCGGGGCAGCGGATCGGTAGCGTCGCTGTCGTTATCGGCAATCGTGCCTAGTACCGTCGTGGCGGGAAGCACAACAGCGCTACTGAGATTGGTTACTGTGAGGGAGAATGATTCGTCCGGCTCCTCATCCGTGTCGTTCAGAATGGTTACCGGCAGCAAAGCGGATTGATCGCCTGCGGGGATACTGATCCGCGTAGCCACGTCTGTGTAATCGACCCCTGCAGTGGCGGATACGGCCGCCGTTGCGACGTCGAACGAAAAGTCCTCCGACAACGGTTCTGTGAGCAAAAACAGGAACTGCATGGCAGTTGTGCCCGTGTCGCCTTCGGTGATACCGGCGGGTTGCAACAGGAGTGAAGGTTCCAGGTTCTGGCCGTCATTGTCGATGATCGTTGCAAGCGCCAGACTCTGGTCGATGATCGCGGCGCCGTCGACTTCTGTCAGTGTAACCAGCATGACCTCGACCGGCTCGGGTAGCGTGTCGCCGATCACCTCCAATGCAACCGTTGCACTCGTGTCCCCGGCAGCAATCACAATGCTGGCATTGGCAGCGACGTAGTCTTCGCCCGCCGTTGCGGTCACATCTTCCGTGACGTAAGAGACGATCACGTCTTCAGGCGATGGCGAATCCAGCGAGATTGGCAGCGCCAGCGTGCGACTATTCGCATCGCTTTCTGTAATACCGCCGGGCCCGATCGACACCTTGGCGAAGTCGTCATTGATGATTAGGCCAGTGGCTTCGTCAACCGCGATGCGGGCGTTTGGCGATGGGTTGAGCAAGTTCACAACAAATTGCTCATCGGCCTCAATATCGGTGTCGCCGATGATCGTGATGTCGACACTAGCGCTGACTTCACCGGCATCCAGTTGCAGTGATCCCGTTACTGCGGTGTAGTCACTGCCGGTTTGAGCTGCGGCATCGGAAGCTGCGTAGTCGACCGTAACAGCATCGATTCCTGGTCGATCCAGCGAGATCGTGAAGCGCATTGCTGTGACACCGGTGTCGCCTTCGGGTTGCGAAACGGATTCGATGCTTAGTAGCGAGAAGTCATCGTTAACGATCGTTCCCTCGCCGACGTCGTCGGCAAGAGTTGCGTTTTGTGGGTTGCTGAGTTGGACGCGCAGTCGCTCATCCCGCTCAATGGTCGTGTCACCCGTCACGGGGATATCGATACTGGCGGATGTCGCGCCTGCAGAAAAACGCAGCGTGCCTGAGGTCGGTGTGTAGTCGCTGGCGTCGGCCTCGGTGTCTTCTGTGGTGAAGTCGACGCTGACCTCATTGGTCGTGGCAGCGCTTAGCGACACCGCAAACTCCAGAGTCGCTGTACCACTATCACCTTCAGTGAGTGTCGTATCGGCGATCGATAGCGTCGGCACGGCGACTCCGCCGCCATTACCACTGTCATCCGGCGCGTCACCGCCGCCGCCACCACCGCCACAAGCGGTGAGTAGGCAAATCGTAAGCAGGATCGTCAACGGGGAATGGGTCGTTTTCATAATGGTTGCTCTTGAGAGGTGTTTATCTCTGTCAACCGGATTCAGTGATAAATTGGCTCATCGCGCGGCAAGAAAATTCCTGCGATCTCTGCGTGCGGGGTCTTTTGACGCTACACTTCAGGCCTAGGAATCGTCTGGGGGAGTATGCTGATGAGGGTATTGCGGCACTGGCCATTGATTGTGATCGGCCTTGGGATTTGTGGTTGTGCACAGACGCAAACCGAAGCGACCGCCGACTTGACCGGCGATGATACGCCTGCGCCACCAGCGATCACGCTCGGCGACGGTAAGGCGAACTGGATCAAGATCGCCGATGTGCGTCGCAACGGCGCCGAGTTGATTGTGCCGGAGGTTCTAATCGATGCTGACGGTTGGCTGGTGATCCACCGTTTCAAGGATGGTAAGCCATACGGCAAGGACTATCTGGCCGCCACCTTCGTCAATCGCGGTACCAATCTCGACGTGCCGATCACTTTGCCTGAGGCGCCTGCGCCCGGTACACCGATGCTGATCATGTTGCATTCCGATGTGAATCAGGATGGCCAGTTTGATTTTGTGTTTGTCGACGAGCAAAACGTGCTCGACAAAGCGGTGTTCGAAGGCAGCACGATGGTCGCGAAAATCTTTCAGGCACCGTGAGTCCGGGTTAACCGGCGAGATCCCAGAGGGCGCGGACCAGCCGATTGTGCAGCTCGCGCTCGCGCGTGAACAAGCCAACTTCCAGTGGTTTTGGTGGATGCGGTATCGGTAGCCGCAGGACTTTGTCGGCCAGCGGGCTGTTATCGAGCACGATACGTGGCACCAGCCCGACACTATCTCCGAGACTGACCATCGTCACGATGGCCTCATTGCCGGCGACCTGATGGGTGATGCGTGGCACAACCTTGCGTTTGCGAAACCACGTCAGCGCGTGATCGCGTGCGACACCGCGCTCAGGCAGGATCAGCGGCTGGGTTTGCCAGTCAATGCGCGTCGGGTGTTCGGATATCGCGTGCTGCGCCAGCGTACTGTTTCGAGCGGCGATAAAGGTCAGCTCAGTCGTCGCGATGCTTTTGAATTGCAATGCCTTAGGCAGACGCGTGGGTTTTGCGCCAAGGCTGACGTGTGCGCCGCCGGATTGTACGCGCGTGATCGCGGCCTCCGGATCACCTGTCTGCAAGTTGATCTCAATGCCGGGATGTCGGTCGCGCAACTTGGCTAGCAGCGCAAACAAAAAGCTGTGACTGGCAGTGACCGAGCCGTAAAGCGTGAGTTGACCGCTCAGGTGGCTGGCATCCTGAATCAATACCTGTTGCAGCTGTTCCCAGCGCGCTATCGCCTCCCGTGCATAGTCGCGAAAACGCATCCCGGCAGAGGTCAGCGCCACTTTGCGCTTGTCGCGTACAAACAACGGGCAACCGACGGTTTCTTCCAGTCGCAGAATGGCACGACTCAGCGTCGACGCACTGACGTGGCTCGCAGCAGCAGCGCGTCCGAAGTGTAGGGTTTCTGACAACGTCAGGAATTGTTGCAGGGCTCGCACGTCCATATACCTATTATTGCGTATAATGAAATACAAAAACGTATTTATTTCAATTTACGCACCATAAGCTTTGCCCTAAGCTGCTCGCCTTTGATTGTTTCCAGCACCGCGAGGAGAAACTGCGTGCAAATTTACTACGACAAGGATTGCGATCTGTCGCTGATCCAGAACAAGAAAGTCACCATCGTCGGCTATGGCTCGCAAGGCCATGCACACGCGCTGAATCTGAAGGACAGCGGTGTCGATGTCACGGTCGGTTTGCGGGCTGGCTCAAGTTCGGTCGCCAAGGCTGAAAAGGCCGGACTGAAGGTTGCCGAAGTCCCGCAAGCGGTCGCCAGCGCGGACCTTGTCATGATGCTGACGCCGGACGAATTTCAGGCGTCGCTGTACCGCGATAGCATCGAGCCGAATTTAAAGCAGGGCGCTACACTCGCATTCGCGCATGGTTTCGCGATCCACTACAACCAGATCGTGCCACGCAGTGATCTTGATGTGGTGATGATTGCGCCGAAAGCACCCGGTCATACGGTGCGTAGCGAGTTTGTGAAAGGCGCCGGGATTCCGGACCTTGTCGCTATTGCGCAAGACGCCACTGGTAACGCCAAAGCGCTTGCGCTGTCGTATGCGAGTGGTATCGGTGGCGGTCGTACGGCGATCATCGAAACGTCGTTCAAGGACGAGACCGAGACTGACTTGTTCGGTGAGCAGGCGGTGTTGTGCGGCGGATGCGTGGAGCTCGTCAAGGCGGGGTTCGATACACTGGTCGAAGCCGGTTATGCCCCGGAGCTCGCCTACTTTGAGTGTCTGCATGAGCTCAAGCTGATTGTCGATCTGATGTTCGAAGGCGGGATTGCGAATATGAATTATTCGATCTCGAACAACGCTGAGTACGGCGAGTACGTGACCGGTCCACGCGTGATTAATGATGAGTCGCGCGCTGCCATGCGACAGGCGCTGAAGGACATTCAAACCGGTGAGTATGCCAAGCAGTTCATCGCCGAGGGCGCGATGAATTACCCGTCGATGACGGCGAATCGCAGGCTGAATGCAGCACACCTCATCGAGACGACGGGCGGTCGTTTACGTGACATGATGCCGTGGATTACGGCCAACAAGCTGGTCGATAAAGACGTCAACTAATTGCTCGTTCGTTGATACCTCGACGGCCGCCTAGCGCGGCCGTTTTTTTTGGTTGCACAAGGCCGTGGCGAACAACCGGGATCTTTTCTCGGTAGACTCTGACGTACCAAAGCAAAGACTGGCGGATCGATGGAAGCGTTACTGATTATTTTCGGGGAAATGTTGTTCGCCTTGCTCGCTCCGTTATTCATCATCGTGTTCGATGTGCTGGCTGCCATCGCCGCAACGCTGTTTGGCTGGTTGTCGCCCGCAGCTAGTTCGATCAGTGTCAGTCGGCGCACTGCGCGTCGTATCGGCGTTGTGCTGGGTGGTGTCGCTGCGGTACTAGTCGCCACCGTGTTTGTTATCAACACGTTCTTCTTCGATCAGGCCGCGCGCTTCGCACTCAATCGTATCGAGGCACGCACGGCGATTCAGATCGATTGCGAGTCGATCGAGGGTTCGCTGATCTCGGGTGCGCTTTCGGCAATCGACTGTGACATTCGTCGCAGCACGCACCCTCGAACAACGTTTGCGTTTCAACTGAATCGTATGGCGGTCGACGTTGATATGACTTCGTTGATCGGCAATGTCCGAGTCAATTCGGCAACGGTGAGCGGTGTGTCCGGCTGGTTACAGCGCCTGCCGCCGGAAGCGTCTGAGGATGAGCCCACGAAGGCGTTCCGGCCACGACGTGTTTTTGTCATCGATCAGCTCGATGTCGACACGGTCGACGTGACCACCATCGGCGTCAACAAGGACGGTCGGCCATTCGATCTGGACGTGCAGCTCGAGCAGTGGCAGAGCGCCCCTTTCCGCTCGGATGTAGCGTGGTTCGACATGCTGTTTCGATCGCGGCTGAACGGTACGCTGGCAGGTGCACCGTTACAGATTGAGACGCAGGAGCAGCAGGGCGGTCGCGTAACGCGGTGGCGTGCGTCCGGGTTGCCGATCGCAGAGCTCGGTGCGGTCACCGGCGGTGCGCTGTCGTGGTTCAGCGCCGGCACCGTCGATATCGAGGTCTATGATGAGTGGTCACTGGATGACGGGACGGACATTGAGATGGACTGGCGATTGGAGCTTAGCGATGTCGAGATCGATGCACCAACCGGTACCAGCCTGCTGCGTCGCGCCGCAACAAAACCTTTGCGCGCGTTCATTAGTCGCTTCAGCGACAAAGTGCCATTTACGTTCAGGATGGTGCTCAACGAAAACCAGTTTGAGTTCCAGTCATCGCTGGCCGGTACGGGTTTCTGGGATAGCGTCGGTGAGTATGTTGATCGTCTGCTGGCTAAAGCCGGCGTCGAAATAGAAAGTGATACGCCAACCGGTACGATCCTGCGTGATTCGGCGATCGGCGTTTTGGATCGTGTACGCAAGCGACGCAATCCGGATGAAGAGCAGACGAATGACTAAGCCAATATTATCGACACGCCCGACAATCCGTCGTTATCTATGGATATTGACGGTCGTTGCACTAGCGGCCTGTCAAACCCGGCCGCCGATCGAGTCCAGCAGCGACACGCGGCGCCTGACGCTATTGTTCACCAACGATGTCGAGAGCGCGTATGACCCGATTCCCGCGTTCTGGCTGGATGATATCGATACGATCGGCGGGATTGCCGAGCTCGCGGCGTTGATCGAGCAAAAACGCGCGACGGAGCCGGCGGTCTTTCTGTTCGACTCGGGCGATATCTTCACCGGCGCGCTGGCTAAGCTGACGCAGGGTGCATTAGCCTTCGAACTGATGGCGACGATGGGCTATGACGCGATGGCTATCGGTAATCACGAGTTCGAGTATGGTGTTGATGTGCTGGCATGGCAGAAGAACCGGGCGCCGTTTCCGGTGCTCGGCGCCAATATGTTCTACGCCGGTACCAATCATCCATTCGCTCAGGCGCATACGATTATTGAACGTGACGGGATTCGCGTCGGTGTCATCGGCATCATGGGACAGGATGCGCGCTCGGCGATCATCCCCTCGTATATCGCACCGCTGGATATCGCTGATCCGGTCGCGGCCGTACAGCGATCCGTGGATGAGATCCGCGACGATGTCGACATCGTTGTGCTGCTGACGCATCAGGGCAAGACCGCGCCGATGCAGACGGATGCCGAAAGTGATCCGAGACTACAACGCGATATCAACGCGGATATCAGGCTGGCCGGCGCGGTCACAGGTGTCGATGTGTTGCTGGCGGGGCATGCGGATGCCGGCACACCGGACCCTGTCGTGCACCCGGACACGGGCACTTTAATCATGCAGACTTATGGACAAGGGACACACCTCGGGTTTCTGCAGCTCGATATCGACGCAGCGGGTCATATCGTTGGCCAGGATGGCAGGCTGCTGCCGGTGCTGTCCGACCAGCTCGCCCCGGCGCCAGCCGTAGCGGCCAAACTCGCCGACTATCGCGCTCGATTTCCGCAACTGCGCGAACGCGTTGGCAATACGGCCGGACCCATGGTGCGACGCTACATTCAGGAGTCGACGATCGGGCATTTTTTCGCGGATGTGTTTCGCTCGGTCAGCGGAGCGGATATCGGGTTCGTGCACTCCGGCAGCCTGCGCAAGGACTTGCCTGCTGGTGATCTGCTCCGTGTCGATGTGCTCGATGCGTATCCGTTTGTCGATGATGTCGACGTCAAACGTCTAACCGGCACTCAGATTATTGAGTTGCTCGAACAATCGTTTTCGCTCGAGCGTGGTCTGCTACAAGTTTCTGGGCTGCGTATCCGTTACGATCTCGCACAGCCCGTTGGTCAGCGCGTGCTGACTGTGGCCTATCAGGGTCGACCACTCGAAGCGGAGCGGCGGTATACCGTGGCAGCACCGAGCTTCCTCGCTGAAGGCGGGGACTTATACACGACCTTCAGTGAGGTGCCGCTGGCAAGCACGCACGGCAAGGTATCCGACGTGGTACTCGATTACTGTCGATCGCAGTCTGTGATTGCGGTACCCGATCTGGGTCGACAACTGCCCGCACGTCTTGTCCCCTGAATTGATGACAGGGGGCTGACAATCCATGGCGTCGCCGGAGACGTCACCAATTTACGTCTCACCGGCACGGATACCGCTTCGTATGCTCGCCTCACCTTTCCACACAACGGTGAGCACCATGAAAACACTAATCAAGATTGCCGCGATCAGCGTTGGCTGGTTCGCATTCGGCAGCAGCCAGGCGCAGACGATCAGCGACAGCACTAGCTGCCAAACATTCGGTGGTCAATGGAGTACCCAGACGGGTCAACCTGCGCGCTACGGTGTTTGTCACATCAGTAGCCGCGTGACGGTACCTGTCGGTCAAACGCTGGCGCTCGCACCGAGCGTAGATTTACAGGTGAATTTTGGCGGCCGCTTGGTCAATCAGGGTCGGATCGATCTCCCCAACGCGGCATCGATTATTGTCTTCCAAGGTATCCTGCACAACGAGGGTACGCTGACGCTCGATAATCGCGCCTCGATACTTTACAACCGCGGTTGGATCTACAACTGGGGTGAGATCTTCAGCGAAGGTGACATCATGGTCAGCAACACGTTCGTTGATTCGAAGGGCGTACACGAGTGTTTCCAGAACTATGGCACGTTGCATCTGTTTGACGGTGGCAACCTGCATAGCAGAGGGTGTGTCGATACCCTCGGTAGTGGCACGTTGATCCTCGATCGTCAGTCGCATTTCAGAAACCGCCCCGGCGCGATGTTTCGCGGCGGGCAACGCGATGTGATCCATGGTCACTTCGAGAATTCGCATATTGCCTATGCGGAGCTGCGCAACGTGCGAGTGAGCGGGATAGGCAGGATTAGCAACGATGGCCGGATTCGCGTTGCGCTAGGTGACTTTGTGATTGAACCAGAGGGTACGGTAATCAACAGCGAAAACGGCACGATCGAGTTTGACAGCAGCACGCTGCGAGTCGATGGCTTGCTGCGCATGACCGGTGGCTTCTTGGACGATCGCGCGCTGCGCAATGTCCATGTCGGACGTAACGGCATGATCGTGTTGGAGAACGCTGCGCGAGCCTGGAATTTTGGCAATCCCATCGTCGTCGACAACCAGGGTGGTATTGGTGTCGGCTGTAAGTCGCATTGGCGGCCGACGCAAAGGCATAACGGTTATCCCGTTCAACTATCGATCTGCCCGCGTTATCCGATCAACCCATTGCCAAGACCGCTGCCTTGGCTGAATTGAACGAAGCAGCGCGCGGTGTGAGCCGCGCGCTGGTCGTTTGGGCATTGTGTTAGCACTTGCTACCATCTGCGTATCTGATCGAATGTTTGCGAGAATCGCTTGGCAGTAACACAGGCAGCACGATTAAGCCCGGAAGACTGGAGCAAGTACTGGCGGCAGCCTGCCATCACGACGTTCTCGCAGCAGTTTCCGGGCAATTACGACGGCGAAATCGCAGCGTTCTGGTCACAACAGTTTGCTGACCTCGCCGATGGCAGCACCGTCATCGACCTGGCTACCGGTAATGGCGCTGTAGCGCTGCTGGCGGTTCGCGAGGCGGCCAAGCTGGGACGCGCCTGGACAGTGCGTGGTGTCGATTACGCCGACATCCGACCGACGACGGATTTGTCGGATCTCCCGGACGTCCAACGAGATCTCGGTGTCATCGAATTCATCGGCAAGACCAATATCGAAGCAACGGGTTTAACGGATACCAATGCCGATTTGATTGTCAGCCAATACGGATTCGAATATAGCGATGTCGAGCGGGCGGCTCATGAGGCTTACCGTTTGCTGAAGCCCGGCGGACGCATCGCTCTTATTGTTCACCATGCACAATCCGGGGTGATGCTGGAGTCCGCCGAAGGGCTATCGCAGATGCAGTTCATGATGCACAAGGAACAGCTCGATCAACGGGTCGAAGCCGTCATTCGTGCCGCAGATCAGGCTTCGGATGCAGGTGACAAGCGGTGGGTCGTCGCACGCAAGAAACTCAACTCGACGTTGCGACGCCTGCAGGCGAGAGCCGCCAAAGCGGCTGAGCCACGCGGATTCATAAACAGCGTCGCCCCCAGTTTTGTCCATGCTATTGAGGGGCTCGCCGCTAAAAATGCACAAATGCGGCTACAGCACGTTGCGCGCATGCGCGACGAAGTCCGTGCTTATCAGGAACGGATGGCGGACCTGCGCTCAGCCGCGTTGGATCAAGCCGGTTGCGATGCGCTCTGTGAGGCACTGAAACAGGCGGGTTTTGAACAGCTCGAGCGCGGTATGCTTCACTATGGTGCGCAGCAGATTCTGATGGGCTGGACAGTGACAGCGGTACGTCTGCGGCGTCACGCATGAGATAGACGTTTGGTCTGTGTCAGTGTTAACTAATAGCCAAACAACTGAGAACATCTGGTCAAAAGGGGTAATGGCATGAATATTTATAAGAAGTTAATCATGGCAGGTGCGCTGGTTTCGGTGACGTCACTCGCATACGCCGCCGACGAACCCGAGATTCCTAAGTGTGACAAAACCTACGGCAGCCTCGCGATTCGCGAACCAGAAAACAACTGGTGGCGACGCTATGAACTGGAAAATCCAGAAGCGCTGATCAAGTACTACGTCAACGAGTCCGGCTGTTTTACGATGGTCGATCGCGGCGAAGGTCTCGAGATGGGCATGAGTGAGCGCGACCTTGCTGCCTCTGGCGAGCTACAGGTGCAATCCAATATGGGTGGCGGACAATTGCTGGCCGCGGACTATTTTCTGGTACCGGATCTGATCACCGATGATGAAGATAGCGGTGGTAGCGGTCTGGCGGGTGCCATCGGGGGACGTGTTGGCGGCCGCGTTGGTGGTTTGCTGGGTGGACTAAAGTCCAAAAAGCTCGAGGCTGACACCATTCTGACACTCGTTAATTCCCGTACTGGTGTTCAAGAGCTCACCGCGCGTGGTGAGGCGAGCAAACGTGATATCTCTCTGGGGCTCGGTGGCCTGCTTGGCGTGGCTGGGGGCTACACGAGTTATCAGGACACTGAAATCGGGCGCGTTGTTGCGGTGGCTTATGCGACGGCCTATACCGAGCTCGTTGAAAAGGTGAAAGCCAGCGGTGGTGCGAGCAGCGCGGCGCCCGTGGAGTCCTACGTGATGGCCATCGATACGGATATGTATCAGCAACCGGCGCGTGGCGATACGGTACGCAGTCTGCGCTCTGGCATGCGCGTGTTCCCGACCGGTGAACGCGATGGTGCGTTCCTGCAGGTCAAGGACAAGTTCGGCACCGAAGGCTGGGTTTCTGTTGAGGACCTTCAGTAGTAGCAGACTCGCCTCGACGGCGCGCGTCAGTCATCTGAACGGCGCGTGTTGTCCAAGCGCATCTCGACCACGTTCGGTTTAAAGCCGAATTTCTCGTAAGCAGAGATTGCCCCCGTGTTGGCGGCATACACATCCAGGTAGCAGTCGGGAATACCCCGCGCTGACGCCCACTCGACCAGTCGCGTCAGGATGCGCTGGTTGAGCCCCTGCCGCCGCGCGGCGGGGGCCACGTACATGAATCCCAGGTAGGCATGACGGTCGTGCACGAAACAGGGCTCCGACGCGATGATTTTGACGTAACCGCTCGCCACGATTGTGCCGTCAGCTTCTGCGACGATCACACAGGCATCCGTCGATTCGATCAGTGCGGCAAGGTCGTAGTAGGTGACATCCGCGTCGCGAATCATCGGGTTGAACGGACGTTCGGCCTGAACAACGCCTTGCTCAAACTCCTTGAGGACGGGCAGATCTGCAAGCGTCGCTTCACGAAAAATAATATCTGTCATGATGCATCGACTCGGTTGGAGATTGTCTCGACGGGCATTTCGAGCAGGCTTAAGTCCGAGGCTTCATAAACGACCAGCCCGTGTTGCGCTGGCCTGCGCTTTTTTAAGTCCCAGCAATGTTGTGCCTGCTGTTGTGACAGCGTGGGATTGGCGTCTCGAATGTCGCGCAGATATTGCAGGTAGTTGTTGCAGACATCGATATCGCGTCGTGCTCGGGGTTGTTGTCTCGCGCGATCGATTTGATACCACGCGTCAACGGCGTCCGCTAGCGTGAGCCCTGTGTGCTCCTTTACCCAGCGCATGAACTCGCTGTGACAGACGAAGCGATCGCCAATAGTCTTTTTGAAAAACCCGCGCATGTTAGGGCCAAACGAGATGTTGTCAGTGATGGGCGTTGTCGGCGTCAGAGTCTCCTTGGCCCAATTGAAGCGACTGGTCGGTCGCTTTTTCGGTCGCTTTTTCGGCTCACGACCACCGAGTCCGGTTGCGACACGTTCTCGTAGCATCGCTTTGCTACCGTCGGCAGGTAGGTCTAATCGCTCGCAGAATGTCTTTAGTAACTCAACAGACCAATACCAGCGCTGAAACTCGCACTCCGTTTCAACGGTGGTGACGTCCGGCCGCCAGTCATCGTCCATCGTCGTCACTACTTTTACCGATTCGCTGAGCTACTCATCACGGACCGCCAGACGCTGTTTGCGACGCTGTTCCGCCTGCTTGAAACGCTTTCGTTCAACATCGGTTGTCGGCTCCAGCGCCGGAACTGCAGTCGGTTTGCCGTCTTCGTCGAGCGCAACAAAGGTCAGGTAAGCGGAAACGACATGGCGGTCGCGGCCGGTGCGACTATTCTCGGCGGTCACGCGCACACCGATCTCCATCGAAGAGCGCCAGGATCGATTAACCGCTGCCTTGATAATCAGCGTATCGCCAGAGCGCGCTGCGGCGAGAAACTGAAAACTATCGACAGCGGCTGTCACACAGGCGTGTCCGCTGTGTCGCTCCGCGACGATCAGTGCAGTGCGGTCGCAAAGACTCATCACCAGCCCGCCGAAGACGGTGTACTTCGAGTTCAGGTCGTTGGGAAACACCTTATAGACGTTTTGTTCGACCGCTGACTCGGCGACGGTTTTTTCGAGCAAGGATCACCTTCCTTTCGCGATTTGAGCGCTTCAGATGCTGCATCAAACACGCTCGAAGCGCCAGTCTCATTGGTCACCTGGCCCGACTCCGCGCTAAGCTCTCGGCTTGATGAGACAGGCATGGGAAGTAAAGATGCGAGAGGCTTTTATCTGTGATTACCTGCGCACGCCGATCGGGCGATTCGGTGGTGCGCTGGCGCCTGTGCGTCCCGACGACCTGCTCGCGCAGGTAATACGCTCGCTACTTGCGCGTCATCCCGATCTCGATCCGGCGCAAATCGGTGATGTCATCGTCGGCTGCGCCAACCAGGCTGGAGAAGACAACCGCAACATCGCGCGGATGGCGCTGCTGCTCGCTGGGCTGCCTGTCAGTGTGCCCGGCGTGACGGTCAACCGGTTATGCGGGTCGGGTATGCAAGCCGTGATTTACGCGGCTCAGGCAGTCGCTGCGGGGGATATGGATATCGCATTGGCCGGCGGCGTCGAGAGTATGTCGCGTGCCCCGTTCGTAACGGCGAAAGCGCCGCAGGCCTGGTCGCGACAGGTAGAAACCTATGACACAACCATCGGCTGGCGCTTCGTTAATCCCTTGCTGAAGGCGCAATACGGCGTGGACGCGATGCCTGAAACTGCGGAGAACGTAGCAGCCGACTACGATATCAGTCGCGCCGACCAGGACGCTTTCGCGCTCAATTCGCAGCAAAAAGCAGCGCGGGCCGTTGCCAGTGGACGACTCGCCCGCGAGATCACCTCGGTCAGCGTGCCGAGGCGTAAGTCGGCGGATATTGTCGTTAACGAGGACGAACATCCAAGACCCGACACCAGTCTCGACGCACTGTCGCGGTTGGCGACACCGTTTCGAGATCCGGGAACGGTGACCGCTGGGAACGCGTCAGGAGTGAATGATGGTGCGGCTGCGTTGTTGATCGCGTCCGGCGATGCCGTTAAGTCATTTGGCTTGACGCCATTAGCACGCGTCGTTTCCAGTCAGATGGTCGGGGTCGAGCCCCGCGTGATGGGTATTGGTCCACTGCCCGCGAGCGAGGCGTTGCTAGGACGCCAGGGACTGTCCGTGGATGACGTGGCGGTGCTCGAAATCAACGAGGCGTTTGCGGCACAAAGTCTGGCCGTCACACGCGGTTTGCAGCTGGATGATGCCGATGAACGGGTCAACCCGCATGGCGGTGCCATCGCACTCGGACACCCGCTGGGTATGTCCGGTGCGCGCATCGCCGGCAGTGTGGCGCTGGATCTGTCGGATGGTGTGGGACAACACGGTCTCGCGGCCATGTGCATCGGGGTCGGGCAGGGCATCGCACTGCTACTTGAGCGGGCATAATACGGGGCCCGCGAGGTAACTCCGGGCAGCCAGTTATGCTAGGCTTCGGCTCGTTTGGAGCGGAGTCATCTCCGTTGTTCTGGCCGTCTCACGGGAGCAGATGCTGGTGAGCAATTTCGTTGCAGGTGTGTTCGGGTCCTCGCCCGTTGGTCGACTCGAAGAGCATGCCAATCTGGTGCACAAGTGTGCACGCACACTGACCGATTTTTTTGCGGCAGTCTCAGAATTGGACTGGGATGCGGCGCAGCAAGCCCGCGACCAAATTACAAGCCTTGAAAACGAGGCGGATGAAGTTAAAAAGCAGATCCGCAAGCACCTGCCGCGCAGCTTGTTTATGCCGGTACCGCGGCAGGATTTGCTGGAGCTGTTGCTGGTACAGGACAAGATCGCTAACCGGTCGAAGGATGTCTCCGGCATCGTGATCGGACGTCGCCTGGAGATACCGCCGCCATTGATCGCCAGTTTTCTGGACTTTGTGAGTCGTTGTGTGGATGCGACCAAGCAAGCGCGCAAGAGCGTGCGAGAACTCGACGAGTTGTATACGTCCGGTTTCCGAGGCGCCGAGGCGGATCTCGTGATCGGGATGATTGAGAAGCTCGATAGTATCGAGACCGAGACTGACGACCTCGAGGCGCAGCTCCGCAGCGAACTCTTTTTGCTGGAAAAAGACCTGAATCCGGTCGATGTCATATTTCTTTATCAAACGATCGGTAAACTCGGTGAGGTTGCGGACATGGCTGAGCGCGTCGGACGCCGGCTCGAGCTGCTGCTGGCGCGTTAACGACAAGAACAAACGAATTCAGCGATGGATGCAGTACTAATCTATATCGGCCTGGCGGCGATATTCGGCATATTCATGGCCTGGGGTATCGGGGCGAACGATGTCGCCAATGCCATGGCCACGTCGGTCGGATCGAAGGCGCTTACGATCAAGCAAGCGATTCTTGTCGCGGCCATCTTTGAGTTTCTTGGTGCTGTGTTGGCGGGTGGCGAAGTGACCTCCACCATTCGCAAGGGTATTGTCGATACCAGTTTGCTCGACAGCCAGCCAGAACTACTGATCTACGGCATGCTGGCTGCATTGTTGTCGGCGGGCACCTGGCTGCTGATCGCCTCCGCCAAAGGCTGGCCGGTGTCAACGACGCATTCAATTGTCGGCGCCATCGTCGGATTCGCAGCCGTCGGTATCGGTATGGACGCGGTGCAATGGGGCAAGGTCGGTGGCATTGTCGCGAGCTGGGTCATATCACCATTGACCGCCGGGTTTATTGCGTTTCTGATTTATAACAGTGTCATCAGTCTCATTCTGAGTCGCGAGGATCCGCTGGCACGCGCACGCCGTTACGTGCCGGTCTATATTTTCCTGGCCGCCTTCACGATGACACTGGTCACGATTCTGAAGGGACTCAAGCATGTCGGTCTGACGTTGTCGATTCAACAAAGTTATCTACTTGCCGGCGGTATCGCGGTCGCAATTTCCATCGGCGGTGCGTTATATATCCGTCGTATTCAGCCAGACCCGAAGGCGGACAAGAAACAACACTTCCATACCGTCGAGCGCGTGTTTGCCGTGTTGATGGTGGTGACAGCCTGCGGGATGGCGTTCGCGCACGGCTCCAATGATGTTGCCAACGCGATTGGACCGCTCGCAGCGGTTATTGCGGTTGCGCAAAGTGGTGTCGTGGCGGCTAAATCTGCGACACCCATCTGGGTGTTGTTGCTCGGCGGTGTGGGCATCGTGATCGGTCTCGCGACCTATGGCGTGCGTGTGATTGCGACCGTTGGTGAGAAGATCACGCATTTGACGCCAAGTCGTGGCTTCGCCGCGGAACTCGCTGCGGCAACGACTATTGTCATCGCGTCCGGCACCGGCATACCGATTTCAACGACGCATACGCTGGTGGGGGCTGTCCTGGGAGTGGGTCTGGCGCGCGGCATCGATGCGATCGACTTGGGTGTCGTCAAGCGCATCTTCGTCTCCTGGGTTGTCACGATCCCGGCCGGCGCTGTACTCGCGATTCTATTCTTCACAATATTCCGCTATACATTGCCTTAGCGAGCTCCGGCAACGCGGCTAGTTCAGCTCGTCGTCTTTCCAGTATTTTGTACCCTTGACCGTCGCCTGCAACGCGAGGCCACTCTCCGTCATTTGATAAACGGTCACGCCATCGAGGATCGCCTCGGCGCCGGCGGCTGCGCCCTGTTCGCTCGCCTTGGCGGCG
>JBCCBP010000002.1:0-267278 GCA_039033995.1 Pseudomonadota bacterium
CGACGTGGATTGCTCACACTGCTCGCGTTCGGCCTGATCGGTGGTGTCCTTGTCGATGGCAGTTACGCCACCTTCGGCATCGTCGATTATGTGTTTGCGGCAGGCCCGGTAGCGCCGTGGTGGATAATGGGGCGATGGGTCATATTAACCCTGACCCAGACACAATCGATTGCCTGGATGCGAGACCGGCCCTTGTTGGGCAGTTGCCTGGCAGGCATCGCGGCGCCGTTATCGTACGCTGCCGGGTTCAAATTTGGCGCCATTACCTTCCCGCAGGGCTTCTGGTTTTCGATGGGAATCGCGGCCGTCACCTGGATCCCCGCCATTTACCTGATGGTGCGCTTGTCGATATGGCTGATCCCGAACACCAATGCATCACTACAAAAAAAGCCGACCTGACTGACTCAGGCCGGCTTCTTGCTGGTCCATGCAGACCCTGCGTCAGGCTTTCGGTATACGAATGGTCTGGCCGACATAAATTTTGTCGGGATCATCGATGATACCTGCGTTAGCTTCGAAGATTTTCATGTAAGCACTTGCTTTTCCAAGAAACTCTTTAGCGATCTTGCCGAGCGTATCGCCGCTTTGTACGACGTAGAGCTCAACCTCTTCTTCATCACTGGCGGCGGCCTCCGCCTCTGCCGCGGCCTCAGCGGCGGCGGCCTCAGCTTGCTGTTTGGCGGCAATCGCCGCCTCCGCAGCGGCGGCTGCGACCGGTGACAAAGTCATCTTATTCACGTACACGTCGCTGACACCCTGCACATTGCCCGCCAGCAGTGCACACTTCTGCATGGCCGCCGGAGAGCTGCACTCGCCGGTCAACGACACGACGCCATTCTCGAAATTGACCCCCAGATCCTGAACACCCGGGTTGTTTTGCTCGATCAGTTCTTTGATCTTGTCGACCGCGTCATCTTCTGTTCGAAACAGACGGCGCCCCACATCCTTCGCAAATCCAAAAAGATCCATGCCGGTTTCCCCCTTTCTGATAGTTGTTCTACTGGCTTATTTGAGTACAAAAGTGACTTTAAGTACCACTCGGAACTCTTTGATTTTACCGTCTTCACAAATGACCTTCTGATCTTTGACCCAGGCCCCTTCAATATTATCCAGCGTTTCGTTCGCACGCTTTACGCCGTTCTTGACCGCGTCTTCAAAACTCTTGGTCGACGATGAAATGATCTCGGTAACTCTTGCTACGCTCATGGTGATTCCCCTCAATCTTGAATCTTTTCCGGACTGGCCAGATGGCCAGCAGTCGCGCCAGAGCTTACCAGCGGCCAGAGTCAGCGACAAACGCGTCAGTCGACCAAACGGCCCGCGCGTATGAATCGCTGCTGATAGAACGGGTTAGAGAGTCGCTCGGTCGAAACTAGCTTGCCCGTCGAGGGGGCATGTACGAACCAGTCATCACCGAGATACAAACCCACATGCGACGGTTTGCCGTCGAACCGAAAAAACAACACATCGCCTGCTCGCAAGCGATCGTTAGAGACCGGGCTACTGCGCTGCCAGAGTCCAGCCGTGGTGCGCGGCACCGAATGACCAGCCTCAAGATAAGCGTAGTGCACGAGCCCGCTACAATCGAAGCCGCTCGTCGACATGCCCCCGTAGCGATAAGGCGTGCCGACTTGTTGTTGTGCAATCGTGGCGGCGATCAACGCGGGCGTCTGCTGTGGTGTTCGGCGCGTCGGCGTTGTCTCCGGTATACGGGCCGCACCGCGTTGTCCCGGATCCGGCCCTGATGCGGGTGGTGGCGCCGCGGGTCCCACTGGCGTCTGCCAGGAACAGCCGGCGAGCAGCAGTATGCCCATCAGAAACCAAAGCCTTTGCATTGCGAGCCTCCACGCCGATCCCGATGCATAATACAAGCATACCGCGACTGAACCGGGTATGAACGTGACCTGTTCAACACGTTGGGCAGACAATCACCACGAATGGAGAACGTATTCATGTCGATCAGGATGCCGCTGCTTGCCGCGTTGCTCTTCAGCTGGACCAGCGGCTGCGCTATCGCAGAACCGCGTCCCAGCTACGCGCTCGACTATGCCCTGACGCTCGAGCGCAATGGCATTGTGACGGTCTCCTTGACCGTCGCTCAAAGCAACGGTGCGCTACGACGTTTGCGGCTATTGACCGCCGGCGAAGGGGTCGGGGATTTTTCTGCGGCTGCAAAGCCCACGGCTCCGGGTGAGCGAGTCTGGACGGTGCCGCCTGCCGGCGGTTCGATTCGCTGGACGAGCGCTTTACCGACATCCGCCCAAGACGGCAGCGTGAGCGCGCTGGTTACCGATACCTGGGCCGTATTTCGTGTCGAGGACGTACTACCCAGAATCGCCAGCGTCAGCGTGCCCGGCGCTGATGCCGCGACCACGATGCGGATACGGCTGCCGGACGACTGGTCAATCGCCACCGCTTACGAGCGCTCGGGCGACGCATTTCTGATCGAGGACCAGGCACGACGCTTTGATCGGCCCGACGGCTGGATCGTCGCCGGTGATGTCGGCGTACGTCGCGATCAGATCGGCTCGACCCGCGTCGCAGTAGCGGCCCCCCGTGAGCAAAACGCCAGGCGACTAGATGTCATGGCCTTCCTGAGCTGGCACCTGCCGGATATTCAGGCTCAGTTTCCACACTTCCCAAACCGGCTGCTCGTAGCGATGGCCGATGATCCATTTTTTCGCGGTGGGCTGTCGGCACCGAATTCGCTGTTTCTGCACGCGGACCGGCCATTGATCAGTGGCAATGGCACGAGCACGTTGCTGCATGAGTTGTTTCATGTTGGCCTGAGCCGCAGCGCAGGACCTGGCGCAGACTGGATCGTAGAAGGTCTCGCTGAGTTTTACAGCCAACAATGGCTATACGAAGCTGGAACGGTCACCGAGAAACGACACGCGGCCACGTTGCGTCAACTCAAAGACTGGGGTAGCTCCGCCGGCAGCCTGCGCACCAATCGCTCAAGCGGCGCGGTGACTGCACTCGCCGTCGGTGTTTTCCGATCGCTGGATGACGAGATTCGCCGCGAGACCGGCGACGAGGCACGGCTCAGTGATGTGGTGAGGGTTCTGGCGAAAGAATCGGGCCCGCTAACGTTGACCGCGCTCCGTGATGCGACACACGCAGTTCTTGGTAAACCTGCCATTTCTCTGCAATCGAGCCGCCTGCCGGGCTACACCGATTGAGCGGCTCCGCGACGCCTGGCAGACGCCGAAGGTTTTTGTGCGCGAGTTCACAGCTCCGCCGGTTCGGGCTGACAGCGCGGCATGGACTCGCACACCATAGGCGGACGACTAACAACGAGAACGACCAGGGTCACTATGCCGGATAAACATGAACTTGGGCTGCTATTGAAATCCAGCGTGCCGCTTGTCTGCATCGAGACACGCGATGAGCCTACCGTGCTGCGGCTGCTAACGGATATCGCAATCGGTGCAAGCGCCAACCAACACCGCCCATTGTTTCGATGGAGCGTGACCGATGGACTACAGCGCATCGATATTGAGCTGGCGCCACAGCCTCTGAATAGCGAGCCAACGGACGTGCTCGGCCATATTCGTGCAATCACGACGCCTGGGATTTACTGCCTGCTGGATTTCCACCCCTACCTTAACGACCCGTTGCATGTTCGCAAAATCAAGGATATCTGCATCGCGTTCGCCAAGAATGGCAGCAAATTGGTGCTGATCAGCGCCTCGATCTCGCTGCCGGACGACCTGCAGCACTTTTCTGCCAGTTACCAGATGAGTTTTCCCAACGAGCAACGACGCAAACAGATCGTGCAGGACATTGCTAGAGAATGGCGCGACCAGAATGGCGGCCAGAGTGTGCGGTCTGACCGTCGCGCCCTGGATATGCTGGTGCGCAATCTCGCCGGCCTATCAACCGGCGACGTGAAGCGCCTGGCGCGCAACGCGATCGCCGATGATGGCGTGATCGACGATAGCGATATCGAGCAGGTCATGCAGGCAAAGTACAAACTGCTGAACAACGATGGTGTGCTGTCCTACGAATATGACACCGCGAAGTTCGCCGAATTGGCTGGCATGCGCCGACTGAAAGACTGGATCCGAAAACGCCGGCGCGTTTTCGTCGGCGAAAGCGACAATGCCGCGCTGGATCCACCCAAAGGCGTGTTGCTTATCGGCGTACAGGGCTGCGGCAAAAGCCTGGCTGCCAAAGCGACTGCCGGTGCACTGGGCACGCCCCTGTTACGACTAGAGTTTGGCAGTCTGTTTAACAAGTACCACGGCGAGACAGAACGCAATCTGCGTGAAGCGCTGCAAATGGCAGGCACGATGGCCCCGTGCGTACTGTGGATCGATGAACTGGAGAAAGGCCTTGCCGGGCGCGATGATTCATCCGGTACGGCGCAGCGCGTACTGGGTACCTTCCTGACCTGGATGGCCGAACGACAACCGGGCGTATTTATCGTCGCCACCGCGAATGAAATCGAGCGATTGCCGCCGGAACTGGTACGTAAGGGACGGTTTGACGAAATTTTCTTTGTCGATCTTCCGGCGAGCGACATTCGCGAGGAAATTCTTAGTATTCACCTGCGTCGCCGCGGCTTCCCATGCGACACCATCGCACTGCCGGAGGTTGCGGCTGCGACAGACCGATTCTCGGGCGCCGAACTTGAACAATTGGTAGTCAGCGCGTTTTATGCGGCCGATGCCGAGCAGCAAACACTCAGTACCGCCCACCTGATCGAAGAGGCATCAAAAACACGCCCATTGGCCGTTGTGATGCGGGAAGGCATCGACCGATTGCGTGCCTGGGCGAGCGCACGAACCGTACCGGCAGACTAAGCGCCGCTGGCTGTCAACCGCGTCATTCTGCGGATGTGTGAGCGGGCTCACGGAAGTGTCGCAGGATTGCGACTATGCTTTTGGTCTATTCAGCAGTGAAGTCACCGTTATGTCGCAGCCAGCATTTGATAACTCCATGGTATTGCCTAGCCACGTTGGTCATCGCGCAAGCCGGAAAATCTGGCTGCCCAACGTCGTCTACGAAAGTGTCCCGTATTTCTACATCCTGGCAGGCTTCGCGGCGTTGTTTGCAACGCTGTATATCAACGCCTGGTATTGGGTAGTACCACACTGGATCCTGTTCACAGCACTGTGTTTACACGCGGGTACGCGCATTATCTACAAGCGCTATAAATACCGTACCGCGCGCCGGCGAGCCGCTGAAGACGCGTAATAACTGACGTCCCAGTAAGATCACCCGCCAGTCCTATGCCGGGGACGCTAGATTGCGCTTGACGCACGCGATGGCATCGCAGAGCATTTGTGCTTTAGACGCTGGAATCGTGCATGCGTGCGCTGAAACGAGAATTGGTGATCGCTGGCATCATCTTGCTGCTAACCCTGGTTGTGGTATTCCCGCTCACCTACGTGATCGGCAGCAAAACGCTGGGTAGCTACGGAGACGACGGGACATTGGGGTCGTTCGTTGGCTCATTGTTTTCGGAACTCGGCGCCGGCAATCAGGCAATCTGGTTTTTCCTACTATCCCCGTTACTGGCAATCAGCGTCACGAGGATCGGCTGGGCGAGCTTTAAACGGCTGTGATCAACGTCTCATTTCAGGGCCTGAGAGTAGAGAAAACGGTAGCTTAGAGCTACATTTACGTGTTGACACTAAATACTGTGGAACTGTCCGCTGCACAACCGATGGCATCCTTGTTCAACAAAATGAAAGAACTTCTGGCGAAGGATCAGCAGGTGGACATTCTCCCACCTGACACTCAGATCCCAACGCACCAGAACCGGCGTACCCATGCCAAACCGCAGCAGCCCCGGCACGAAACGCCGGACCTGGGTAAGAGACTGGGCGAGGAATCATCTGACAATCCGATTTTTGTGACTGACGCTCCCATCGAGGCCGATGAGTCGCCCAATATCGAGATCACTCAGGAATTGCACGTCATCAGTGAAGAGCTCACGCTGACCGAAGACGATGAATTCTTCAGCAACGAAGGCTACAACCCGTACGACACCAATGGCGAACACAAGGCCGGAGTCTGGGACAAGCTGAAGAAGCGCTAACGCGGCGACCTGAGCTTCGCCCAACTCGATCACATAACAGCTACCGACGTTGCTCGGTAGACGCGTCGCGCACACCTTTGAATTCATTCCCCTCGCGCCACTGGGGCCAAGCATCACTCCGGGCTACTACGCGAGCGACACCCAGATAGAGCTCGAGATCTTCCTGCATGCCGCGCCAGTCCCAGCCGTCGTGAATTTCGTCGCTCGGCTGATGATAGCGCTCGGCCGTATGTTTCGCGGCAGCGGCCAGCCCGTACTCGCGACCTTTTTCGCGATGATCGACGCCGGCTTTGGCATACAACACCGGCACGCCATATTTGGCGAAATTGAAATGATCTGAGCGGTAGAAGAAGCCCTTCTCAGGCGTACTCTCCGGCGCCAGCACGCGATCCTGATTCGCGGCGATATCGGCCAGAATATCCTCGAGCGTCGAACTGCCGTAGCCGATCACCGCAACATCCCGGGTCGGCCCGATGATACCCATCGCGTCGATATTGATCAGCGCTGCCATCTTTTCGAGTGCAACAGTCGGATTCCTTGCGTACCACGCGGACCCCAGCAAACCCGATTCTTCGGCCGTCACAGCGAGAAACAAATAGCTACGCCGGCGCGGTTCTTGCGACAGAACACGCGCCATTTCAAGCAACGCAGCCGTCCCCGACGCATTGTCGACGGCGCCGTTGTAGATGCCGTCGGCGCCGCCCGCGTCGACGCTACCCAGATGATCCCAATGCGCACTGAATGCGACGGTCTCATCGCTGACTTCACCCGGCAGCAACGCGACAACATTGTTGGACTTGGAGCGCTTCAGGCGATTTTCTACCGAGGCGCTGACCGTCACCGGAAACTCGACCGGCTTGAATCCTGGTTCGGCCGCCGCCGCACGGAGCATGGCGTAGTCGTGGCCGGCATACTCAAATAACGCCACAGCCGCTGGCATCGTGATCCAGCTTTCGATGGCTGCCCTCGACGCATTCCCGTCCGAGGATTCGAGATCAAATTGAGGGCCGTTCCAGCCGCCGCTCACGACAATCCACGGATAGCCGGCGGCCTCAAGTTCGTGCACAAGAATGACGCCGGCGGCACCCTGACGTGCTGCTTCCTCGTATTTGTACGTCCAGCGGCCGTAGTAGGTCATGCTGCGGCCGTTGAATAGCTCCGGGTCGCCCGTCGCAAAACCGGGGTCATTGACGAGCATCACAACCGTCTTGCCTGCCACGTCGATTCCAGCATAGTCATTCCAATCGTATTCCGGCGCGACGATACCGTAACCCACGAAGACCACCGCGCTATCCGTAATGCTGCTTTTCTCCACCACACGCTTCGTCCACATCACGCGCACGTCATCTTTAAGACTCAAAGGCGCCTCAGACTCGCTGGTTTCGAATGTCATCGGCGAAACGGTTTCCGCGGTGATTTCCACCAACGGCACTTCCTGCAGGAAGTTGCCCTGGTTACCACCCACCAGGCCAGACGCCTTGAATGCCGAGATCAGATAATCGGTTGTCTTTTGTTCACCCTCGGATGATGGCGAACGCCCGTCAAATGCATCAGACGAGAGTTGCTCGACATCCTGCCGAAAGCGATCCATGTCGACTGTGGCGACGACCGATGGTTGCCTTACGCTGTCGCCCTCGGCAGGCGCTGGTTCGTCACCGACTGACGTGCGCTCGCCACACCCGGCGCATACAACAATAAAAGCCAAAACAAAGATTCTTGCCAACATGGAGTCTCCCATCGGTCGCAGTATTGTCAATCGCGACCATTGAGATAATGAACTGGTTAGGGTCGCCAGGGTTGCCTATCATGACACCCTGATTGAGAGTTTAACGCACCAATCGCACAGGAGTAGCGCATGGACATCAACATCGGTATCAGCGAAGACAATCGCAAGCTTATTGGTGAGGGTTTGTCGCGTTTATTGGCGGATTCTTACACCACATATCTAAAGACGCATAACTTCCACTGGAATGTCACCGGTCCGATGTTTGCGACCTTGCATACGCTGTTCGAGACACAGTACACCGAGCTCGCCGTGGCGGTCGACGACATTGCCGAGCGAATTCGAGCACTCGGCATAGCAGCACCGGGCTCCTACAAAGCATTCTCCGAGCTATCGGTTATCCCGGAAGAAACCGGCACGCCAAAGGCCGAAGACATGATCCGACAGTTAGTGGAAGCGCAGGAAGCGATCGCTCGCACAGCGCGCGAAGTCATGCCCCTCGCCGAGGCGGCCGCCGATGAGCCCACGGCCGATCTGTTGACACAGCGTATGCAGGCTCACGAAAAAAATGCCTGGATGCTTCGCAGCTTGCTGGCAGGCTGACCGCTGGTTGACGACATGTTGACAGGCAAGTACGCTGCCCCGAGCTAATCGAGCGCAGGGGAGCCTCATGTCCATTCGTATCGCCTTTGACCTTACCGATAAGGATCTTGATCATTTCCGTATGATCATGCAGCAGGCCAGCAAGAATGCTGAAAGCCTGTCCGAGCAACAGATCATCGAGGCAGCTGAGACGGTCATGGTCGAAGTTGGCGAAGCGACCGTTCCAGATTTCATTACGGAACGCCTGAGCAAACTGAAAGTCATGACCGGCATGCTGCGCGACAGCGAATGGCAACTGCCCGAGGAAGAAACCAGCCGTGTGCTCAGTGCGCTTGCATATTTCAGCGAACCTGAGGATCTGATCCCGGACCATATCCCAGGACTGGGCTTTCTGGATGATGCGATTATGGTCGAGCTCGTGGTTCGCGAGCTCAAGCATGAGATCGAAGCCTACGAGGATTTCTGCGCCTTCCGTGACCGCGAGGAACAGAAGCGCGATGAGGCCGAAGACGACGTCACTCGCGAAGAATGGCTTGCCGGGCGGCGCATGGAGTTACATTCCCGGATGCGTCGCCGACGCCGTGGTGGCCGTCGTCGCCGTCGTAGCGGCGGCGGCAGCAGCGGCGGCAAATCCCCGTTTTCGCTATTCTGAGCCGTCGCTCGAATGGGCGACCACCAGACCTCGGTACCCGCAAAACATGCAGCGCTCGCCCAGCGCATCACCGACGGCCTGATCGATGCGTTGCCCGCGGATCGAGCAAAACGCACGCAACAGCTCAGTGAATACCGCCGGCTGGCCGAGGACTATCAGACGCTGTCATTGATGGACTGGTTGCCACCGCATGCCGAATCGACATTGCAGGCGTATGCGAGCATCGAAACCGACAACGATCTCCCCGCCAATAAACAACGCCTGCTGCGCCTGTTGCGAGACTGCTACGTGGCGGCAGCCCGATCTCAGGATGGCCAGTAGTAGCGTACGATCAATAGCAACGCAACCCACATCGCAGCCTGCGCATACCATCGCCAAAATCGCTCTTTAACGAGACCGACGAAACTTGCAGCGCTGATGGCAGTCAATACAAAAAACAGCCCTACGCTGCCGATGAGAGGATCGAATTCGTCTGCAATACGCGGTTCATCGAGCCCCGTGAAGTAGAAGATGACGATGACCACGGCGAGACCGAGCGTGATCGACAACGCGGAGCCCAGCACAACGCCGGTGATTATGGTTAATGGACGCATGGAATTTTTTTGCCGGGACGTGGGTCAGATCAGATAGAAACAGGTTAGTTTTGCAATGTGCGCACCGCGACTAGCTTTTGGCGTTCGATTGGTGCTACAACAAACGCTGAGCCGTTGATTCACGCGACAGTGTATCGGCCCGCCAGCAGACTGCAATGCAGATTTCTCAAGAGAGCAAAGTGCTATGACAAAACTCAGACAAACCGCCCGACAATGGATGCTGGTTGTGTTGGCAGGCGTGTTCGCGACCGCCAGTACAATCGGTGCGTCTGCCGACGATGCGTTCGAGGTGGAGAGCCTCGAACCAAGCCCTCGGCACCATCGAATCAGCTCACTGGTCACGCGGTTTGTCGAAAAATCACACTACACACGTACACCGGTAAATGATGCCCTCTCGCGAGAGGTACTCAACACCTATATCGATGCGTTGGACGGCAACAAACTCTACTTCCTGGAAAGTGACATCGAACGCTTCGAAGCGTATCGCGACAAAATCGACAACATGGTCGTAGGCGCGTCTCTCGACCCAGTGTTTGATATTTTTCGAACCTATCAGACGCGCGCCGGCGAGCGCTGGGCTTACGCTCAGCAAATGCTCGAGCAAGAGCCCGACTTCAGTGTCGAAGAGACGTTTCAGTTCGACCGGGAATCCGCCGCCTGGGCAGCCGACAAACAAGAACTCGACGAGATTTGGCGTAAGCGAGTCAAGAACGATTCGTTAAACCTTTTGCTGACCGAAACCAGTTGGGACGACACGCGCGAAAAACTCGGTAAGCGCTACAACCGGTTTACGCGTCAGATCGATCAGGTGAATTCTGACGATGTCTTCGAGATCTTCATGAATGCGTTTGCGCGCACGCTGGACCCGCATTCCAGCTACTTATCACCGCGCAACTCCGAGGAGTACCGCATTCAGATGAGTCTGTCTTATTTCGGAATTGGCGCTTCACTGCAGACCGAAGATGACTACGTCAAGGTCATGAATGTCATCGCCGGCGGGCCTGCTGATATCGACGGCACGCTACAACCCGCGGATCGTATCGTCGGCGTGGGCGAAGGTGTCAGTGGGGAAATTGTGGACGTCATCGGCTGGCGTCTCGATGATGTCGTTCAGTTGATCCGAGGTCCCAAAGACACTGTCGTCCGGTTACAAATCCTCCCGGGCGGGGCAATGCCCGGAGAATCGATGAACGTGTTGTCGCTGACGCGAGGCCAGGTCAAACTGGAAGAGCAAGCGGCTAAAAGCTCCGTTATCGATGTGGAACGCGATGGGCGCGCTATGAAAATTGGCGTGATCGAAGTCCCAAGCTTTTACCGCGACTATCAGGCACAGCAGGCTGGCGACAAAAACTTCAAGAGCACGACCCGCGACGTCGAGCGACTGCTCGGTGAATTGGAAGCGGAAGGCGTCGACGGCGTGATCATGGATCTGCGGGGCAATGGTGGGGGACACCTGACCGAGGCGACAATGTTGTCTGGCCTGTTTATTGATCAGGGTCCAGTCGTGCAATTGCGTTACGCGCGATCTCAAGTGGATGTGCTGCGTGACCCGATTCCGAGCCTGGCGTATGAGGGCCCCCTGGCCGTGCTCGTCGATCGTTTCAGTGCCTCGGCTTCCGAGATTTTTGCGGGCGCGATACAAGACTACGAGCGTGGCGTCGTGATCGGGCAGCAAACGTTCGGTAAAGGCTCTGTGCAAAACTTGTATAACCTAGACCAGTTTGTGCCGCGCAGCGAAGGCGATGGCCTAGGACAACTGACGCTGACAATCGGCAAGTACTACCGCGTGACCGGTGATAGCACTCAGAACCGTGGCGTGCTGCCCGATATCGAACTGCCCTCTTTGATCGATACCGCGGAGTTTGGTGAGAGCACCCGGCCGCGTGCCCTGCCCTGGGACCAGATCCGCGAGACGCGTTTCTCTGCTGGATCGCCTCTGGATCAGGAGATTCAATACCTGGCGCAAAACCTGGAAGCACGACTCGCGAGCGACCCGGATCACCAATTCCTGCTGAACGATCTGGAAGCGCTGCGTGAGAACCGCGCCCGCGACACCGTCTCGTTGAATCTCGAGGCGCGTCAACAGGAGCGTCAGACATTCCGCGAAGCGCGGCTGGCACGTGAGAACGCGCGTCGCAAGGCGGTTGGACTGGAGCCCCTACCGACGCTCGAAGCGCTGGAAGATGCGGAGCAGCCCGACATCGTCCTCAACGAGGCGGCGGACGTGGTTGGTGACATGGTCATTCTGCGTAGCACAGATCGACCTCCGGCCGATGCCAGAACTGCTCAGCTACGATAAATCTCTGCATAAACCACTGATTCAAAAGGCCGCTATCTTCGGATAGCGGCCTTTTGTTATACGGGGGTTGCACATGATGTTTTGGTGTTATATCTTACTACAACACTAGTACAGCACATCGGGGCGCACAATGCAGGGAGATACAACAATAGCTGCCGACCACGACAATGCCGGCCAACACCGGCTTGTGGCGTGGGATCGCGCATTGTTGATTGCGTTGACCGCTGCGATTCCACTGCAGATCTGGACGCAGTCCGCGCCCGCAAAACCGCTGAGCACACCCGCCGCCAACACAATAAAAGCCCCCGTCGCTGCGGCACAGCCCATCGTGCCAGCGCCGCCGGTCCCGCAAGATCTTCGGCCTGCGGCCGTCAACATTGATCTGACGGACGCCTTGCCACGAATACCGAAACTGAAACAAACGCGCTTCTGAACGCGCTGACAGGAACCCCCAACATCATGTCTAGCCATCGACTCAGCCGATTTCTTCTCATCCTGACCTTTGGAATTCTGGCCGCTTGCGGCGGTGGCGGCGGTGATACCGCAGCCGAAGACGACACCGATGTCGCCGAGGCCAATGCCGATGCGGACAATACGTCGGAGAATCAGGAAGATGAGGTCATCATTCCTGTTGAAGTGGTCAACGTCACTCGCGGTGACGTCTACGCTGCCTACACCGGTACTGCTTCACTGCAGGCGTTTGATGAGGCACAGGTCGTTGCCAAGGTCGGCGGCGAAGTACGCGAGATTCTGGTCGAAGAAGGTCAGTATGTGAAACGGAATGCTGTGTTGGCGAGACTGGATGGCGATCGGTTACGCCTGCAGCTCGAGCAGTCCCGCGCAAACCTGGCGAAGCTGCAGCAGGAATACCAGCGTAACGTGGAGCTGCACGAGCGCGGCCTGGTAGCAGCTAGTGCGTTCGAAACCACCAAGTACGAACTGGATGCCCTGAAGGCAGCTTACAACCTCGCGAAACTCGAATACGAATACACCACGATTCGTGCACCGATTACGGGTGTCGTCAGCCGCCGCGATATCAAAGTGGGGAACACTATCGATATCAACGCCCCAACTTTCACGATCACCGCCCTGGATCCACTGATTGCCGACTTGTTTATTCCGGAACGGGAATTTGGACGGATCGCGGCGGATCAATCGGTACGCATGACGATCGACGCACTGCCCGACCAGGCTTTCGGGGGCACTATCGCCCGGATCAGCCCAACGGTCGACGCCGAGTCTGGGACATTCAAGGCAACCGTTGAAATAAAGGATGATGGCACACGGCTGAAGCCAGGTATGTTCGGTCGCTTCGCCATTATTTATGACCAGCAATCCGATAAATTGCTATTGCCCCGCGATGCGTTGATGGAAAGCGATCGGCAGAACAGTGTGTACGTGGTCACCGACGGCGTGGCGAATCGCATCGATGTCGAGACTGGCTACATCTGGGATAACCAGGTTGCCATCCTCGAAGGCATCGACGATACCGCGCGTGTTGTGACGGTTGGACAAGCGGCTTTGAAAGACGGTAGCAAGGTGCGCGTGGTCGGTGATCCGGTTGCCGATGAAGAACCGGAGGATGAGGAGTCCGAAGACAACGTACGCATTGCCACCAGTGAAGGTTAGTAGCGACGCATGAGTGACCAAAGCAACGCGACGCAGACCCGGGGTCTGTGGATAGTCCGCAAGGCAACGGAACGGCCCGTCACCATTCTGATGCTGTTTCTGGCCATCGTCATGTTTGGCTGGGTCTCGCTCAGCCGACTGGCAGTCAACCTGCTACCCGATTTGTCCTATCCGACGCTGACGGTACGCACCGAGCTGGTTGGCGCCGCGCCGCAGGAAGTGGAAAGCCTGATCACGAAGCCGGTCGAGGAAGCGGTTGGAACGATCAGCGGGGTGCGCCAGGTAAGATCGGTGTCGCGCACCGGCCAATCGGACGTCACTGTCGAGTTCAACTGGGGCACGGACATGAATCTTGCGAGCGTCGACGTACGCGAGAAGCTCGATGTACTGTTCTTGCCGATCGAAGCGAAACGCCCTCTCCTGCTGCGTTTCGACCCGTCCAGCGAGCCGATTATGCGATTGGCACTGGGTGTCTCTGAAGATGCTGACATCGTGCTCGATAGCCGGCGCCTGAAAGACTGGCGACAGTTCGCCGAAGACGACCTGAAGGACGACTTCGAGAGCATTGAAGGGGTTGCCGCTGCCAAAGTGAGTGGCGGTCTCGAGGATGAGGTTCAGGTGCAGGTCGATCAGGACCGACTGTCGCAGCTAGACCTCTCGATCGGGGAAGTCGCTGAACGACTGCGCGCCGAAAATGTCAATCTGGCCGGTGGCCGATTGGAACAGGGCCTGCGCCGTTTTCTCGTACGCACCATAAACGAATTCTCTTCGGTCGATGAGTTTGCCGACGCGATTATCGCCACGCGCTCAGGTCGCCCGGTCTACCTACGGGACATCGCGACGGTCTCGCGAGGCTTCAAGGAACGTGAGGCGATTACCCGCCTCAACGGCAACGAAGTGATCGAGCTCGCGCTGTACAAGGAAGGCGACAGCAATACCGTACTCGTTGCGAGCAACGTACAGCGACGGCTGAGCCGACAGCAAGAGTCACTTCCCGATGGTCTCGCGCTAACGGTGATCGCTGATCAGTCCGGATTCATTCGCGCCGCCGTCGATCAAGTCAAATCCGCTGCCATTTGGGGTGGAGTTCTCGCGATTATCGTACTGTACGGCTTCCTGCGCGATGCTCGTGCAACGTTCATCATCGGCCTGTCTATCCCGATTTCAGTGATCGGCACTTTCGCCCTGATGCACCTGACCAACCTCAGCCTCAACATCATGTCGCTCGGTGGTATCGCACTGGCGATCGGCTTGCTCGTCGACAATGCAATCGTCGTGCTTGAGAACATTGTCGGCAAACGAGAGCAAGGTATTCCACTCATGCGAGCGGCGCAGGAAGGCACTAGCGAAATCGCCGGCGCTGTGTTTGCTGCAACGCTGACGACGATCGCCGTATTTTTCCCAATGGTATTTGTGACCGGTGTCGCCGGAGAGCTGTTTCGCGATCAGTCACTCACGGTAACCTTTGCGCTGATTTTCTCGCTGTTGCTGGCGGTGCTGCTGATTCCGATGATGGCATCGAGCGGCGCACGGCAGGGCTACGAGGAGCAACAGGCCGAAAAAAGGCTCGGATTCTTCGCACGAGTTTTCCGCGCCATTTTTGCAGTGTTACGTCTGCTCGGTCGCGGTATTGGTGCGCTATGCAAATTTGCCGCAACACCACTGGTGTGGATTTTCTCGGGGCTGTACACCGTTATTGCACGCATCTACGCACCGTTATTAGGTTGGTCACTTCGTCACCGTTTGATCATTTGCCTGGCCGCTGGCGGATTGTTTGCCGCGACGATGAGCCTTGTACCAAGATTGGGGACCGAGCTGATCCCGCAGCTCTCGCAGGGCGAGTTTTCGATCAATCTGCGCCTCGCGCCCGGTACCCCGCTCGATCAAACCGACAGCGTCGTCGGCCGCGCCTGGCAGGCAACGGAGCGATTGTCTGGCCTAGAGCGTACGTTCTCGGTCAGCGGCACCGGTAACCGTCTCGATGCCAACCCGGTCGACGCTGGCGAACATACAGGGGTACTGACCGTCAAAATGGCCGACGGTGCGACTCGTGAGGACGAGAATCGCGTCATGGGACAGCTGCGCGACGAGCTAAACCAAATTCCCGGCCTAACCTACGACTTTGAACGCCCCGCACTGCTCTCGCTCAGCACACCGCTGGAAATCGTATTGCGCGGCTACAACCTCGATGATCTCCGCCGCCACGCCGATGAGATGGTGGCATTGATGAATGCGGACGACCGCTACACTGACGTGCGCAGCAACATCCAGGGTGGCAATCCCGAAATTCAGATCGACTTCGATCAGGAACGTGCAGCGGCGTTGAACCTAGTGGTACGCGACATCGCCGACAACGTTGTGAACAGTGTCCGCGGAAATGTCGCGACACGCTACTCCTGGCGCGATAAGAAGATCGATGTGACGGTCAAGAGCGTCGATAACCAGAACGCATCTATCGAGGATGTCGAGCGACTGATCGTCAATCCAGGTAGCCAACGGCCGGTCAGCTTAGTCGATGTGGCGACAGTACGACTTGCAAATGGACCCGCAGAGATTCGACGCTTTGACCAGGAGCGCGTCGCCGTCGTGTCAGCCGGCGTGGCCTACGGCGACCTCGGTTCGGCAGCAGCCGCGGCCAATGAGCTGATCGCGCAACTGGATCTGTCACCCGGGATACAAGCCGCAGTGCAAGGTCAGAATGAGGACATGCAAGAATCCCTCGCATCGATGCAATTCACACTGCTGCTGGCCGTGTTCCTTGTCTATCTGGTGATGGCATCGCAGTTCGAGTCATTGCTGCATCCGTTCGTTATCTTGTTCACGATCCCGTTAGCGATGGTCGGCGCCGTGCTCGCACTCTACATCACCGGCACCACGGTTAACGTGGTCGCGTTTATCGGTATCATCATGCTGGCGGGTATCGTGGTGAACAACGCCATTGTTCTCATAGACACCATCAACCAAAATCGGCGTGCCGGCATCGCCAAGACCGATGCAATACGCAAGGCGGCCGAAGCGCGATTACGCCCGATCTTGATGACGACACTGACGACCGCGCTTGGTCTGTTGCCGATGGCACTCGGCTTCGGCGAAGGCGCCGAAGTGCGCACGCCGATGGCGATTACGGTGATCGGGGGCCTGCTGACATCGACCCTGTTGACCCTGGTTGTCATACCTGTCGTGTATAGTCTGTTTGACAGAAAAGTTATGAATGAAGTCGAGGCTGAGTCTCGACGCCATTCCTCCTTGGCGAGTGCGACATGATCCATACTGAGTTTTCGTTACGCCGTCCGGTCACGATCTTCATGATTTTTGCGGCCCTGGCGGCCGTCGGGTTGATCTCATCACGGCTGTTGCCGCTCGAGGAGTTGCCGGACATCGAGTGGCCCGGGTTTTTTGTTTACATTCCCTACGACGGCTCCTCCCCAAAAGAGACGGAGCGACAGATTACCCGGCCAGCCGAGGAGGCTCTCGCGACGTTGAACGGCGTCAAAAACATGTATTCGACGTCGACAGAAGACAGCACAGAAATCTGGCTCGAGTACGGGTTCAATTCAAACGCACAGACCGCAGCCGTCGAAGCGCGCGTGAAGCTGGACGCCATTCGCGACCAGATGCCACCGGATCTCGAACGGATTCAGGTATTCAGTGGTTCCATGAATGATCAGCCAATCATGCAACTGCGTGTATCGAGCGAACGCAATCTCGAGAATGCCTATGAACTGCTGGATCGCGTCGTCAAACGACGCATTGAGCGTATCGAAGGCGTCTCAAAGGTCGAATTGCAAGGCGTAGAACCACCAGAGGTTCGGATCAAGCTGGATGCCGGACGTATCGACGCACACAACATCGATCTCAACGAACTCTCCAGCCTGCTACTGCGCAGTAACTTCGCGATCACTGGCGGCCAGATCACCTCCGGCAACGAACGACTGACCTTACGACCAAGCGACGAATACCAGACGCTGCAGGATATCGAACAACTCGTTATCGACGGTCGCAATCTTCGCCTTGGTGATATCGCAACGATTACCAAGCAACCCCGCGACCGCACCTATGGTCGTCATCTCGATCAGAAGTACGCCATCGGCCTGTCCGTCAATCGCGCCAGTGGCTACAACATGGTCGAAGTGGCCGACCGCGTCAAAGCAGAAGTCGAGGCGATCGGTCAGTTGCCCGAAATGCAGGGCATTCAGATTTTCGACCTCGATAACAAAGCCAACTCGGTGCGTCAGTCTCTGCGTGACCTCGTTTTCTCTGGCGTTTTCGGTGCCCTGCTCGCGATCGTTGTGCTTTATTTCTTCCTGCGCCATTTTGTATCGACACTGATCGTGACCTTGTCGGTACCGCTGTCTCTTGTCATCACCCTGGGCGCGATGTATTTCGCTGGGCTGACCCTGAATATTCTGACTTTGATGGGCTTGATGCTCGCGGTCGGTATGCTGGTCGACAATTCCGTGGTGGTCACCGAGAGTATCTTCCGCTATCGGCAGATGATGCCGAACGAACCGGTCGAAGCCACGATGAAAGGTGTCAAGGAAGTGGGCGTAGCCGTCATGGCCAGCACTGCGACCAGCGTCTGTGTTTTCCTGCCGCTCGTGTTCGGTGAACAGATCGACATCATGGTATTCCTGCGCCATGTCGGCGTGACGATTTCAGTGGCGATAGTCTGTTCTTTGGTCGTTGCGCAAACACTGATCCCGTTACTCGCGAGCAAGGTCAAGGACATTCCAACGGAAGCGAGCGGCGGCATGATGTTGCGCGTTGCTGAACGCTATCAACGAATCCTGCAGGGCATCGTTTTTACGCGCGGTTTCAAACGTCTAATCGCCCCAATCGTCGCGATCGGCATTCTCGGCTCAATGGCCATCCCGATCAGCACCGAGATGTTCAAGGTAGAGATGTTCCCGGAAGAACCGACGCGAAGACTATTCCTTCGTTACAACACGAACGACATCTATTCGCTGGACGTACTCGAAGACGCGGTCAACACCGTCGAAGGCTACCTGTATGACAACAAGGAACGTCTGAACATCGACACCGTATATTCATACTGGGATCGTGCTCGTGCCGAATCAACGATTCTTCTGGACAAGAGCAACGTGACGATTGGCTCAAAAGAGGCGATGGAAATCATCCTGGAGGAGCTGCCCGACATCGCGGTAGGCGATCCCAGCTTCCAGCGTCAAAACCAAGGCGGCGGGGAAGGATTCAGTGTCGTGTTGACGGGCGAGTCGACAGACCGTCTGGTTAGCTTGATGACCGATACCTACGCGTTGCTGCAAAACGTCGAGGGCCTGACAGATTTCAGTTCTGATCTGACCGCCGGACAGCGGGAGGTCCAGGTGAAGCTCGATCGTGTTCGCGCTGCACGCTACGGATTGACGGCGAGCAGCGTTGGTCAGGCGGTTGGCGTCGCGCTCCGGGGCGAACGACTTCGCGAGTTCCGCACCGAAAACGGCGAAGTTGAAATGCGCCTGGCTTTCCGCGACAACGACCGGCAGTCGGTGGCCCAACTCGGTAACTTGATTTTGCCAGGTGTTGCCGCCGACGGCTCTCGTATCGGCGTACCGTTATATCGCGTTGCTGAGCTCACCGAACAACGCGGCTCGCGCAATATTCGCCGCACGAACCGACGGACATCGGTTCAGCTAACCGCCGCACTGGATGGCGACGCGACGCTCGAGGAAGTGAAGCCGCGCGTCGAAAAAGTACTCAAAGAGCTACAGTTGCCCGCAGGGTATGAGTGGAGCTTCGGTCGTGGTTTTGATCGCGCCGACGAAACGAAAAACGTGCTGGTAGAGAATATCCTGCTCGGTGTGTTGCTGATCCTGGTCGTCATGGCAGCGCTGTTCGAATCATTGCTGTATCCACTGTCGATTATGGTATCGCTCGTCTACTCGTTCGTCGGCGTAGTTTGGTTCCTCGCACTTACCGGGACACCACTGACGTTCATGGGAATGACGGGCCTGATGATTCTGATCGGCGTGGTGGTCAACAATGGCATCGTGCTGGTCGACCACATCAACAACTTGCGGCGCGAAGGTATGACGCGTGACGAGGCGATCGTCATTGGTGCTCGAGATCGGTTGCGACCTATCTTGATGACCGCAGCAACGACCATTCTTGGATTAGCACCGCTGGCGTTCGGAGACACGCAGGTCGGCTCTGGCGGCCCCGCCTACTACCCGATGGCAAGAGCGATTATTGGTGGCCTCGGGTTCTCAACGATCGTGTCGTTGTTTGTCGTGCCGATGGTCTACGCCGGACTCGACAAAATGAAAAACTGGTTCTCCAATGTCTGGCGCAATGCTGCAACGGTACGGCGCGCGGCTGCCTAGCGCAGCAACACCGTCGATAATGCGAACAAGTCGTCTCGCATGACTTGGTCGGGTGCGGCCAACGCGTTATCGACGACTAAAGGACTGTCCGTCTCTCCCGTAACGTGAAGCTGGCCAACAAAATCTGAGGGCATCGCAGCGTGCTCGGACTCGAAACCGGCGATGATCTCTAGGTGGGCGACCTGCCGCGCGATCAGCTGCCGGACCTTTCGCGATGCCATATTGCGGTTCAGACGCGCCTCGCGTCGCCTTACCGTGGCCAGACTTTCGGTCACCGATTGCTGATCACCAAAGTCGACAGCGCCCAGCTCGCGCTCGGTAGCAAGCCGCATCTTGTACAACAGTTCACCGCCCGCTAGCTGTGCGCAGAAAAACTGTGCCCATGCCAGAATCTCGAAATTGATCTTGCGCTTGTCGGCGACAGACAAGCCAATACTGAGCGGCGCAACAGCGCTTTCCACTTGGCGATGATGCGCGATCAAGGCATCGAGATGTTCATCGCGTGCTGCTAACTCGTCGCGAACATCGACCAGTTCGCGATCCAGACGACGGCGGCGCCAGAACCACCAGGCACGACGCGCCGCGTAACGCGCGTGGCGCAACAATTCGAGTCTTTGCTGTGTCGCAGCTCTAGCCAATTGTTCATGCTCAATCTTCGTCGCGACTCGATCAATCCGATCACGCTGCTCGAGGTTCCACTCCGACAGCGCCCTCGCCTTGTTTTCGCCTTCGATGCGGTTCGTTGATTCCGTGACAATCAGTCGCAGTCGATCGGTGGCACGTTGCCAGGCGCCGCCGAGCTGAAAATAGAGAAGCGCGGCATCGGCTCGCTCCAGATCGCTGAACAAAGATTCGAGATAATCAACGCGGGCCTGCAATGCATCATTGTCTCGCCGCGCCTCGCTCAAACGCTCTTCCAACAGACGCCGGTCCGCCCGCAAATCCGCATAGGATTTTTTCAGCGCGACACGATTGGAGAACAACTCAAGCAGACGCTGTTGTTCTTCGGTGTTCGCACTTTTCGTGTCATCGTTGGTGAGCGTCAGCGAACTCATTTCGCAACCCAGGCTCCGGTCAGCACATCAATATTGCATAATATGCCGCAAGAACTGCGCGGGTTCCTTGAATCAGCGCACAAAACGCTATGGCGATGGACTTCAATCCGTAGGGAAACGATGTCCGCTATCAAGACAAAAGTCGAGCCACTTGTTCAACATGACATTGCGCTTCCAGCGTTGATCCAATTCCTCGCGATGGGTCGCCGCAATGCTGCGTAACACGCGATGCCGATGGTCATCGCGGAATCGCATCACCTCGGCCAGCTTGCCATCGAAATACACACGAACGAGAAGATCCGGGTCTGCGAACCAGTCTTCACGCGCTAGCGCGTCATCGGTGATGGCTGTCGCCGGTGGATGTCGGCCGTCCTCGGCAAACCAGTAGGTGAGTGTCAATGTGCACGTGTAGCGCGTGCGCTCGAGAATCTGCAAGTGCAACGGAATATCTGCAGGCGCATCAGAACAATGCGTACCGACGATGCTGGCAAGATCCGGCACCAGTTGTCTGAGCCGCAGATAATTACTCTCGTACAGGCTCATGAGCCCGGTAAAGCTTCTGGGTTTCGCGATCGTTTGCGGCACCAGATAGCTATCAGCATCCGACGGCGCAAGCGTTGGTTTACGGTCGGTCGACTGCGTCATGGTCGCACCCTGCGTTCGACGCCGGTCGCTTCAAGAATACGGCTGGCGATTTCTTCGATAGAAAACTCCGTCGTATCAACAAAAGGAATTTTGTAGCGCTTAAAAATAGACGCCGCCGTACGCAGCTCAAAATTGACTTGCTGTGCACTCGCGTAACGGCCTGCTGCGCGTCGTTCTCGCCGAATGTGCTGTAGCCGCCTCGGCGTAATCGTTAAACCAAACAACTTGTTGCGATTGCTCGTGAGTTTTTCCGGCAGCGTGCCGCTCTCGAACTCATCATCGGTCAGCGGATAATTGGCGGCGTACACGCCGTATTGCAGGGCGAGATACAAGCAGGTGGGGGTCTTACCTGAACGCGATACGCCAAGAAGAATCACATCGGCCTGCTCATAGTTTCGCGTCATGCCACCATCATCGTTGGCCAGCGCGTAATTCGTGGCCTCGATTCGTTTCATGTAGGTGTCGGTATCGGACATGCCATGCGCGCGCCCGGCCGCGTGCGACGCCGGCGCTTTCAGTTCTTCTTCCAGCGTGCCAACGAAGGCGTCGAAAATATCTAGATACAAGCCGTCCGCGGTGCGAATAATCTCGCGTAAATGATCATGTACCAACGAGCTGAACACGATCGGTTTGTGGGTATCGCGCTCAGCCGCTTTATCGATTTTTTCCTTGAGCGCCAGTGCACGTTCGTCCGAATCCACGAATGGCACCGTGACCTGCACAAATTCCTCCGTCGCGAATTGCGTCAACAAACTATGCCCCAGCGTCTCCGCGGTAACACCCGTCTGATCGGAAATAAAAAAAACGGTTCGCTGTGCCATGCCCGCCGGATCTTGCTAGGTAATACATCACCATACCCCACAATCCCGAGACACGGCAGGGTTGACAATCGCAAAATGTGACGTCGGCAAGCGTTTTCGTTTGGACACCGGTATAATGTCGGACGCGCCAGCGCGGGAAGCCGGGCGGAGAGGCCGAGACTCGCGGTGGGGACCTGCAACAGGCCGCCCGAGGCCGTATACCAACAAGAGAGCGCACCGTGAATCCATACGTCATTCCTTTTGAGCAACTTGGCATGTCTGACGTCGAGCGCGTCGGCGGCAAAAACGCCTCCCTCGGCGAAATGATCAGCAACTTAGCCAGTCTGGGCGTCAGCGTTCCGGGAGGATTCGCGACGACGGCAGAAGCTTATCGCGTTTTTTTTAGCTCATGATGATCTCGACAAACGCATTGCCGATCGGCTGGCCGATCTCGATGTGGATGACATTGGTGCCCTAACGTCCGCTGGTGGCGATATCCGGGGCTGGATCATGGACGCACCGCTGCCAGAGCAATTACGGGAGGATATGGCGACCGCCTGGAAAAGCATGTCGGGCGGTCGGGACATTGCGGTTGCCGTACGTTCATCGGCTACGGCGGAAGACCTGCCGGACGCGTCGTTTGCAGGCCAGCAGGAAACGTTTCTCAATATCCGCGGTTTCGACAACGTCATAGACGCGATGCGTGAAGTATTCGCGAGCCTGTTTAATGATCGCGCCATCGCCTATCGGGTACACCAGGGCTATTCTCACGAGCAGGTTGCACTGTCGGCCGGGATTCAACACATGGTCCGCAGTGATCGCGGCGCCAGTGGTGTGATGTTCACACTCGACACCGAATCCGGCTTTCGCGACCTGGTTTTCATTACGTCATCCTGGGGCCTCGGCGAGACGGTGGTGCAAGGCGCTGTCAATCCGGACGAGTTTTACGTCTACAAACCCGCCCTGCGTGACGGTAAATTTCCAATCATGCGCCGGAATCTGGGCAGTAAAGCGATCAAAATGGTGTTCAGCGATGACGCTAAGGCGGGCAAGAGCGTCAAAACGGTGGACGTCGATGCGGCAGACACCCAGCGGTTCTCGATTACCGATGATGACATTCTCGAATTATCTCGTTTCGCGCTGACGATCGAGGAACACTACCAGCGGCCGATGGATATCGAGTGGGGCAAAGACGGTGAAGACGGCAAGCTGTACATCCTGCAAGCCCGACCGGAAACCGTGCAGAGCCGCAGCGGTCGAACGTTGCAGCGCTTCTCGCTAAAGTCCCGTTCAGACGTGGTCTGCAGCGGACGCAGCATCGGCCAGAAAATTGGCTCGGGTAAAACGCGAGTCATCAACGACGTCAGTGAAATGGCGCGCGTACAAAGCGGCGACGTTTTGGTCGCGGACATGACCGATCCCGACTGGGAACCGGTCATGAAACGCGCCGCCGCTATAGTAACGAATCGCGGCGGTCGCACCTGTCACGCCGCTATTATCGCGCGTGAGCTCGGTATTCCTGCGGTCGTCGGCTGCGGCGACGCGACCGATCGCATTCCGGATGGCAGCGAAGTGACGGTATCTTGCGCCGAGGGGGACGAAGGCTTTATCTACGAGGGCCTGCTGGAATTCGAAAAACATCAGATCGAGCTCGATTCCCTACCTGACATCCCCGTGAAGATCATGATGAATGTCGGCAATCCAGACCGCGCATTCGACTTTGCGTCGATCCCTAACTCCGGGGTTGGCCTGGCACGACTCGAGTTCATCATCAACCGCATGATTGGCGTCCATCCGCAGGCACTGCTTGAATACGACAAGGTCGATGCCGATACACGCGAGCTCATCGACGAGCAGATGGCGGGCTACGACGATCCGATCGAGTTTTTTGTCAGCAAGCTTGCCGAAGGGGTCAGTTCAATCGCCGCCGCGTTTGCGCCGAACCCAGTCATCGTGCGCCTGTCTGACTTCAAATCGAACGAGTACGCCAATCTGATTGGCGGCGAACTCTACGAGCCGGACGAAGAAAACCCAATGCTTGGCTTTCGTGGTGCTGCCCGCTATGTCGATGCTGCATTCCGTCCTTGCTTCGAACTCGAGTGTCAGGCCATTCGCCGCGTGCGAGAAGACATGGGGCTTACGAACGTTGAAGTGATGGTGCCGTTCGTGCGCACCGTCGAGCAGGCCAAGCAAGTCACGTCATTACTCGCTGAGAACGGACTGGAACGTGGTAAGCATGGTCTTCGCATTATCATGATGTCAGAACTGCCAACCAACGCGTTGCTGGCCGATCAGTACCTGGAGCACTTCGATGGCATGTCGATCGGTTCCAACGACATGACACAACTGGCGCTGGGGCTCGACCGGGATTCAGGGCTGATTGCAGATCTGTTCGACGAGCGCGACGAGGCCGTCAAAGCACTGCTGGAGATGACGATCAGCGCATGCCGCAACGCCAATAAGTATGTCGGCATCTGCGGTCAGGGTCCGTCGGATCATCCCGAACTTGCGCGTTGGTTACTGGATCAAGGCATTGAAAGTATGTCGCTGAACCCGGATACCGTTATCGAAACGTGGCTCTTTCTCGCTGGCGAGAAAGTCGGATAACTAGATCGCGGGTGAGAAAGTCGGGTAGCCGGCACGCGGCAATCGCTGCTCCAGTGCGCGCTTGCGCTTAGATCAAATCGCTGCCGTAGCCGCCGCGTTTGCGCCGTCGCATTCCAGGCAGAATAAGACCCAGCACCAGACCGACCAATAGAATAGCGGCACCGGTCAGCACCCACTGCACTACCCTGCGAGAGGACAGCTCACGATTTTCCTCTTCGGTGCTCTGCAATTGAATCTGCGTATCGGTCAACTCTTTGCGCAGTGTCTTGTTCTCGCGATCAATGTTGATGACGTTGGCCGCCTTGCGTTGCAAATCGGCCAGCTCCTGTTCCAGCCGTTCATTGCTCTGCTGCAGCGCAGAGATACGCTGTGTTGCCTGCGCGTTGGCCTGACGCAGGTCGTCGAGCTCCCGGCCTCGGTCGCCGCTCTGATCACGCAGCGTTGCCAACCGCTCGGTCAGCGCCGCGAGCTGGCTGCGCGCATCCTGCTCTGACATCAAATACCGCGTCAGTACGTAGCCTTCGGTGGAACTGGTGGTCAACCTGACTCGGCTGTAGCCTGTCGCTGGGTCCTGTTCAAGGACTCGCAACGGTGTACCTGAGGACAACATACGAACGATTCGATTATCGGTGCTCGGTCCGCCGCGCATTGTCACCTCGAACTGATCCGTGACGTAACGGGTCGTTTCCTGTGCGCTGGCTCCCTGCGCAATCAAGGCGCCGAACAACGCGAACACGAGCAATAGCGACGAAAATGGCGATACAGACTGACGAACTTGGTTAAACATGGCGTACGTTATGGCAACACGAAGCCCGCTAGATTAAGGCTTGGCAGGGTGTTTGTACACTGTCTCCACGCGGCAACAGGTTACTCCGCGGCCGGACGCGTCAGGTGCGCCAGCGTGTGCGCATAGCGTTCCCAGTGCTGGCCATCAAATGGCTCGATCGTGATCTCGGCCATCCAGTGCTGCTCTAGTGTATGAATGTTGATACTGACACCTTCCGGATTCGAGCGCGGGCGGTAGAATGACTTAACGCCGCACGTACCACAAAACCAATGCCTCGCAACACCGGTATTGAATCGATACTCGCGCAGGGCCTTTTCGCCACGCAACAGCTCGAATCGTTCCGCAGGGACAATCAATCCGACAAAGCCCGATGCGCGACAAATAGAACAGTTACAGGCATGGGCGACAGCGTTGTCCGGCACGCTGACAGTGAACGCGACCGCGCCGCAGTGACATCCTCCAGAAGCCAGCCTGTCTGAATCAGCCATTCTGCACACCACTCTGTGTCCGCCACACCAGCAATTCGTTGTTGGCCGGCATGGCGTATTGCGCGACCTGCAGCCATCCAGTCGCAGCGGCGAGCGCCTGTACAGCACCACGATCGCGGATTCCGCGATCACCGCCGTCTGCTCGCAGCTCGGCATCGAAACGTGCGTTGCCGTCGCTGGTCGGCTTACCCCGGTGATGAAAAGGGCCATAAATTATCAACAGGCTATCCGTCGACAATGACCGATGCATATTCGCAAACAGCTGCTCTACGGCCGACCACGACATGATGTGCAGCGTGTTCGCCGTAAAAAGCGCATTCGCTTCCAGGAGTGGCCATGTGTCGGACTGCGCGGCATTCAACGCAAGCGGCGATGCAATAGACTGCGCGGCTGCCGACAAATCGCGCCATGCGCTGATCGTTGCAAAATCGGGCGCAACGTCCGTCGGCAACCAGCGCAAGCCTCGCAGTGCCGCAGTCATCCACGCTGCGTGTTGCCCGGTGCCACACCCCACCTCGATAACAAGTTCGTCATCGTGTAACCAATCGACGAGCACGTTAGCGATAGCACTGGCATTGCGTTGGCAGGCCGGGGCGACGCGCAGCCCTGCCGGTGGTGCGGTCAATCGCTGATTAACCGCCGTCAAGCTGAGACGCTGAGCCATTGTGCCCGATAGTGTTTCAGCTCAGCGATCGAGTCGCGGATGTCGTCCAGCGCCAGGTGACTCGATTGCTTCGTAAAACCACTCGCAATATCTGGTCGCCAAAGATTGGCGAGTATCTTCAGCGTACTCACGTCGAGGTTACGGTAGTGGAAGAATCGCTCCAACGACGGCATATAGCGGGCGAGGAATCGTCGATCCTGGCAAATACTGTTGCCGCACATCGGTGAGCTGCCCGCAGCGAGCAGGGGCTCCAGAAATTCGAGTGTCTGCCGTTCCGCTTCAGCCGTCGAAATCGTACTCTCAAGCACCCGCTTCGTTAATCCCGACTGACCGTGCTGGCGAGTATTCCATTCGTCCATCGCCGTCATACGCGCCTCGGATTGTCGAATCGCCAGTACCGGGCCCACCGCCAGTTCTTCTAACGCCGCATCCGTCACAATCGTCGCGATTTCGATGATGCGATCAGTGTCAGGATCGAGACCGGTCATTTCAAGGTCAATCCAGATCAGTCTTTGCGCGCCATTGTCTCTCTTATTCATGATGCAAAGTGTAGCAGACGCAGCATCGGAATCTGTTGACTGGCATACTGCGTCGCATGCCACGTCGTTCCGCTCCCGCCAAGCCACCCGCCGACACGCAGCCGATGCGCGTCTGTGCAGCCTGGGGCCGACGTTTTCTACTCCGCGATGAATCCGATTCCCAAACCCGTCGACAAGCACGCACCCGCGGCAAACGACTCAGACCGGTGTGCGGTGACGAAGTTTTCGCGCAGCCGCTCGCTGGTGAATCTGATTGGGTTATCGAACAGATCGGCGTGCGGCGTAATGAACTCAGCCGCCCCGATCTTCGCGGTCGTCGCGAAGTGCTGGCGGCGAACATCGACACGGTCGTCGTCGTAGTCTGTGAGACACCCAGCCCTGACTGGTTCATTGTCGATCGCTATCTTGCCGCGGCGAGACAAATGCAGTGCGACGCGATTCTGGTTTGGAACAAGCGGGATCTCGCATCGCCCGACGCCGAACTGAGCACCTTCGAATCGATCGGCTATCGCGTGATCAGTACATCAAAAGACGACGCAACGACCGTGATCCCGCTAACCGACGCATTGGCCGGGCAACGCAGTATCTTCGTCGGCCAGTCCGGGGTTGGAAAATCATCCCTGATCAATGCGCTGGGTGCTGAGCAGCAACAACGAACCGCCACCATTTCTGATGCAAACGCTGAAGGCCGCCATACGACCGTTGCGGCCACACTGCTCTACCTGGATCACGCGATTGAGGTCATCGACTCTCCCGGCGTGCGCGACTACGCACCGAGCATCGAAAGTCTGGTTGATGTTGACCAGGGCTTTGTTGAGATTGACGCGCTCGCCGCTAGCTGTCGCTTCGGCAATTGTATGCACCGTGCAGAACCTGGCTGTGCGGTCAAGGAAGCGCTGGCCGACGAGACGCTTTCCGAGCGTCGCTACCAAAGCTACTTGCGGCTGGTCAATCTCACGCGTCAGCTGCGAGCAGATAAGTACTAACGCGTACCGAAACCCGGCGGTAATGCTGCACCGGCCAGCAGATGCAGATGCATGTGATAGACGGTCTGCCCGCCATCCGCGTTACAGTTCATCACGAGCCTGAAGCCACGCTCGGCGAACCCCTGCTCCGCCGCATAGGATCGTGCCGCGATCAGCAACTGTCCGGCCAGCGCCGCATCCTCCGGGCGCAAATCATTGACCGTTGCGATATGGCGTTTCGGAATGAATAAAACATGCGTCGGCGCTTGTGGGTGTAAGTCTTTAAAACCGAGCACTTGCGCATCGTCGTAAATGATATCGGCCGGTATTTCACCCGCCACGATCTTGCAAAATATGCAGTCTTCCACAGTGCCCCCTGATCGTTACAACATCGCGCGCCGGCCGCTGAATGCATGCGAGAGCGTACCGCCATCGACGTATTCAAGTTCTCCGCCGACAGGCACACCATGCGCGATACGACTCGCGCTGACCTCCAGACTATGCGCCAAATCTGCCACGAAATGCGCTGTCGCATCGCCCTCGACCGTCGGGTTTGTCGCAATGATCACTTCGCTGACATCCGGTGCTCGCAACAGTGCGGCCAGTTTCTCGACGCCCAATTCGTCGGGCCCAATACCGTCAAGCGGCGACAAGTGCCCCATCAAGACAAAATACCGACCGCGAAAGCCCGTCGCCGCATCCAGCGCGAGCACGTCTGCCGGAGACTCGACAACGCACAGTGTCGACGGATCGCGTGCCGGGTCCGAACAAATCGGACACACCGGGGTTTCTGAAAACATCTGGCAGCGCTCGCACTGGCCGATACCCTCTACGGCCGCAGTGAGCTGCCGCGCGAGCCGCATCGCCCCGTCTCGATCCTTCTCAAGCAGGGTGAATGCCATGCGTTGTGCGGTTTTCTGCCCCACACCCGGCAACACGCGCAGACTATCGATCAAGTCGGTCAGTAGTGGCGTAAAGGCCATCCAGAAACCCTCAGCAGACGACTAGAACGGCAGCTTGAAGCCAGCGGGCAAATCGAGACCGCCCGCCATACCCTGCATTTTCTCGGCACTCTTTTCTTCGGCACGCCGCAGCGCATCGTTAAAGCCAGCTGCCAACAAGTCCTCGAGCATATCGCGATCTTCGCTAATCAAACTGTCATCGATGCGAATAGAGCGCACCTCATGCTTGCAGGTCATCGTGACCGACACCAGACCGGCGCCCGCCTCTCCGGTGACCTCAGTCGCAGCGAGTTCCTGCTGTGCCTTAGCCATGTTCTCCTGCATCGCTTTGGCCTGTTTCATCAGTTGGCCAATTCCACCTTTCATGATTTTTCTCCTGCCGCATCGCCAGCAGGCACAACATCCTGCACACGCGCATCAAATAATCGTTGCATCTCAGCCACCCCGGCGTCTTGCTCCAACGCTTCACGAGTGCTTTGCGCTTTCTGTGCTTCGGCCTGGCGCTCTGTCTCAACGGGCGTCGCGACTGCTTGCTGATTGCTGACAGCAACCGATACCGTGACGGTCTCGCCGATGTGGGTGGTCAGCGCGGCTGCCAGTTCGCGAATACGCTCGTCGGACAACATGGAGCTGTTGCGTTTATCCAGCGACAAATGAATGCAATCGCCATCCCGCCGATCGAATGCGCAGTTTGCCGCGAGCAATCTCACCAGACCGCTGAGTGCAAGCTGCCCTACCAATCGATTCCAGTCTGCCAGACCGGCATCCGACGTTGCTTGCTCGGCAGGCGCCGCGCTCGGCGTAGCAGCCTGAGCTGCGCGAGCCGGCCGGGCGGACGTCGACCGGCCACCTGCTGGTGCCGTCGCTGCCGGTGGCCGAAAGGCCAGCATGCGAAGCAGCGTCATTTCAGTGCCAACGCGCGGGTCCGGCGCCAACAGCAAATCACGCTTGCCGGTTATTGCCATCTGGTAGTAAAGCTGTGTGTCCTCAGGGGTCAGCAGACCAGCCAACCGGTCGACCTCTCCGTGCTCCTGGGCGTCCAGATCTGTGGCGCCAGTCGTCTGAAAAACGGCGATCCGCGTGAGTGTCGATGCCAGCTCATCGAGCAACCGACGGTAATCCGGAAACTGCTCGTCCGCTTCGGCGATCAGCTGCATCAGACTCGCACCGTCCTGCGCGGCCAATTGCTCGATGATGCGACTGACGAAACTGTTGTCGAGGGCACCCAGCATCTCCGCGATGGCCTGCTCCGGCAGTTCGCCACCACCAAACGCAATGGCTTGGTCCATCAGACTCAACGCGTCGCGCAAGCTGCCATCGGCAGCCTGTGCCAACAGTTGCAAGGCACCTGCCTCTGCTGCCACATCCTCTGCGGTTGCAATCTGCTGCAAACGCTCCTGAATCAATGGCCGCGTCAAGCGTTTTAGATTGAACTGTAGGCAGCGCGACAACACCGTCACCGGCAGCTTTTGCGGGTCGGTGGTCGCCAGCAGAAACTTGACGTGTTCCGGTGGTTCTTCGAGCGTCTTCAAGAACGCGTTGAAAGAATGCGTCGACAGCATGTGGACTTCATCGATCAGATAGACCTTAAAGCGACCCCGCGTCGGGGCATACTGGACATTGTCGAGCAACTCACGGGTGTCATCGACCTTGGTTCGAGAAGCGCCATCCACCTCAATGAGATCTACGAAACGACCTTCATCGATCTCGACACAAGCGCTGCATTCACCGCAGGGCGTCGCGCTGACACCACGTTCGCAGTTGAGCGCCTTGGCTAGGATCCTCGCCAACGTCGTTTTGCCGACCCCACGCGTACCGGCAAACAGATACGCGTGGTGGAGACGACCATTGTCGAGCGCATGCGACAGCGCGCGTAGCACATGCTGCTGACCAACGACATCGGCGAAGGTCTGAGGCCGCCATTTGCGTGCGAGAACGAGGTAGCTCATGAAGCAGTGATACTCAACCAAGAAAAAAAGAGGCCCGCGCCAGCTAATCCCCGGCACCCGGTATGACCGCTGCCGCTGCTCCCTTCCGGGCCTGACGGGGTTCACGGCTGACCGTCGCGAGGCAGCCGACACGAGCCAGGGCATAGTATCTCAGGGCTGGCCGGCGGATTCATCCCAATTTACAGAATTGTTATACTCAGCCCCATGCTGAAGCAGGGAACAGGCGGTCTGGCATCATGAGAATGGTGATTGCGCTCATCGCACTGGTGCTGCTCAGTTCACCGCACCACCCACCGTCCACGTTAGACCAGGTGCTGGAGATTGGTGCACTGCGTGTAATCACACGCAACGCGCCGTCCGCGTACTATCTGGGCAATAGCGGTCCGACAGGCCCGGAGTACGACCTCGCCCGCGGTTTCGCCGACAGCCTTGGCGTACAACTCGATATGCAGCCCGTCGATAGCCTGGCGGACATCGTGCCAAGCGTGGCGTCCGGTGATGCACATATGGCAGCGGCCAGCTTGTCGATCACCGAACAACGTCTGTCGCAAGTGCGCTTCAGCCAACCCTATCAGCAGGTGGAGCAGCACCTAATTTACCGCCGGGGGACAGGCAAACCGCAGTCGCTAACCGACCTGCAGGACAGCGAAATTGTCGTTATGGCCGGCTCGAGTCACGCCGAGACAATGCGCGCGCTGGAGCAGGATCTACCGCTACTGGAATGGCGCGAGGATCCGGAAGCGGAATCGGCGGATCTTCTAACAGCGCTGGCAGACGGCGATCTAGATTACACGGTCGCCGACTCGACCGATTTCAACATCAACCGGCATTTCCATCCGGAACTGCGTATCGCGCTGGACCTAGAGGTGGCAGACTCCATCGCCTGGGCGTTCGCACCCGGCTCAGACGATTCCCTGATCCAGAAAGCGAATCAGTATCTGGCAAAAATACGTCGCAACGGTGAGCTAACCCGCATTCTGGATCGCTATTACGGACATAACGAAGATTTCGATTACGTCGGCACGCGCAGTTTCATAAGACATTATGAAACTCGGCTACCACGCTACCGCACGCTATTCGAGAGCGCCGCGGCGGCGCAGTCCATTGACTGGCGTTTACTTGCGGCTATCGGCTATCAGGAGTCTCACTGGCGCCAGAGCGCGGTCTCCCCTACCGGTGTTCGCGGCATCATGATGCTCACCGAAGCCACCGCCGACTACCTCGGCATCAAAGATCGTGAGGATCCCGCGTCGAGCATCACCGGTGGCGCCCGTTTCTTTGCCCGACTCAAGGCGAGACTGGGTGATGAGATTCCGGAACCCGACCGTACCTGGATGGCACTAGCGGCTTATAACGTCGGTTTTTACCATCTCAAAGACGCGCGTAGCATCGTGACGATGCAGGGTGGCAATCCGAATCGCTGGGTTGACGTGCGCGCGGCGCTGCCGTTGCTCGCACAGCGTAAGTGGTACAGCAAACTACCCTACGGCTATGCCCGCGGCTGGGAACCGGTCGCGTATGTCGAGAACATCCGCAACTATCGCGACATCCTGACCTGGCTCGAGTCTCGCAACAATGCCGAGGATGAGGACGCCGAATCCGAGATCGACCAACCCACACCCGCCGGAGAAACCTCCACCTGAACACCACGGTTCAGCTTCGATTCAGGCGTTCTAACGTTAAATGGTACCCGACTTGTATTGGTTGGGAGCCACACTATGAGACTGATCACGATTGCCGCAGGCTTACTCGGGCTGTCAATGTTGTCCGCGGGTATGGCCAGCGCTGAAACACGAGAGTTGACCATCCGTCAGGGATTAACGGCCGAGCGTGCGAGCACAGTTGAAACGCCTCAGTTCAAGGCTGACGACGACGCGCTGCCGCTGAAGAGCGCCGATGGTAACCGCTCGGCGCGAAAAGCGCCGTCCGCGGACATGCAGGCGCTCAACGGTGATTTTTGGATTTTCGATGCGACGGCGATTATTCGCGATGATTTTGACGGCGATGGCTTTTTCACGCGACTGGAGGTCACCTTCGACGCCGACACTGTGTTCAATACCGCCGACGTCTATGCGGTGCTGTATTTGAGCCTTGAAGGTGGTGATTGGATTGAATATGGCAGCACGGATACATTCCGCATCAACGGCAGCAGCGCTTTCGACGAGTATTTCTTCGATAGCGATCTAGTGTCGGGATTTCCGACCGGCTACTACGATGTCTTGATCGATTTGTACGACACCTTCGATAACTCGCTCGTCGCGACGTTTGGCCCCGACGACTCGGGAGAGTTGTTCGATTTGCCGCTCGAAAGTCAGAACCTGGACTCTGCACAACCACCCGTCGTGGTCATCAGCAACGAAGGCGGTGGCGGTAGCTTTGGGTTGGCGTTGCTGGCGCTATTTGGTGGATTGATTGGATGGCGTAAGGCGCAATAACGCCATCATTGGTGTCAGGCTCAGTGCTTATTGCTGAGCCTGACATCCCCCAGGCCGCTGCATAACCGATCCAAAACGAACCTCCAGATATCGAACATGCCCCCAGCGTCGCCAACCAGCTTGGCAGCAACGATCAGTCCCAGCTAAGCGGCCTGCACCGCCGACGTCGCATCTGACCGAGTCTCTGATACGAGTGCGCCAATCGACGCTAAGGATGCTTTGTCGTCTCGCGAACGTATCTACCCTGTAGTGCTCGTCTATTCGACAGCTTGTACACGCACGTCGTCCTGTTTATCCGGTATAGTAAAAAAAAGCCAGATGGCATGCTATTCATTCAGCCATCGACAAGGGGGACAACATGGTTTCATACATCGACTTGCTACTTCCTGTAGCACTGGCGACGCTGATCGCGTGGATTGCCAGCATGCTTATTCACATACTGATCAAGTGGCACAACAGCGACTATCAGGCACTCAAGAACGAATCCGAAGTGGCCGACGCGATTCGCAACGGTTCACCAGCAAAGGGACTACATAGCTTGCCTTACTGTGTGGACATGAAAGAGATGGCAACGGAAGAGATGCAGAACAAGTTTGCGCGTGGGCCGGTCGCTTTTGTGACCATCTTCGATAATGGTATGCCGCCGATGCCTAAACTGGTTGCGCAACAGATCCTGTTTTTCCTGCTTGGTATGGCGATGATCGGCTATATCGCCAGGCTAGCACTCGCGCCTGGCGCACCGTATCTCGACGTCTTGCGTACCGTTTCCGCGTTGGGCTTCATGACCTATGGCTGGGCACAGATTCCGATGTCGATCTGGTATGGACATCTTTGGTCTACGACAGGCCAATACCTGTTGGACGCGCTGATCTACGGTTTTCTCGCCGCGGGTGTATTCGCCTGGCTCTGGCCTGCCGCAAGTTAAGCGCATTCGTCAGAGGATTTTCGTGTAGCGAAGTAATTCGCCCTCAAACCCCGCCGCCTCATACACTGAGCGCGCGCGGGTGTTGCTGGCAAACACGTGCAGCGTTAGCGACTGAGCACCCTCGACTTTGGCACGCAACTGGGTTGCTTGCAGCAATTGACGGCCCAGACCAAGCCCTCGCTGGCCTTGCGATACGGCAAGTGCTTCTAAATGCGCGCTCGGTGCGCCGCTCAGTAACTCGGGCTTGAGTGTTGTCAATGCCAGTCCGGCAACGGGCACGCTGGCTGTTTCGGCGATCAGCAAAAAAGTACTCTCCGACTCGCCGGCCAGATGTTGCTCGACCAGCGCGGCGTCGCCGCGCCACAAGTGCTCGGGATTGCGATGCGACGGTAGGTCAAAATCGGCCAGCGATGGCAGCAGCTCGAGTACTGCAGCCCTGTCCTCAATGCGGGCATCTCTAACACTCGCCAGCTGTTGTGTACCAATGCTCATGTGCGTCGATCCTTAAAAAACTGTTTCAGCATAAGACTGGACTCCTCCGCCAGCACACCGCTGGTGACCGAAAAACGATGGTTGAACGCCAGACTGTCCGAGACGTCAATGCGACCACCCAGCACACCACTTTTCGGGTCGCTCGCAGCGAAAATGACATGTGCTATACGCGCATGCACGATAGCGCCAAGGCACATCATGCAGGGCTCTAAGGTGACATAGATACTGCAATCGACGAGCCGATAGTTGCCGATCACCTGCCCCGCCGCACGTATCGCTCGCACCTCGGCGTGCGCGGTCGGGTCATGCTTCCCCAGTGGTTGATTGCCGGCAGCGGCCAGCACTGTATCGCCACGGACAATAACAGCACCCACCGGTACCTCGCCCTGTGCCTGGGCGAGTCGCGCCTGAGTCAGCGCGCGACGCATTAGAGGTTCATGATGCAGTAGATCGACCGACATCCGCCTATTGTCGCATTGCTCCGGTCACGAAAGAAGCGCTCCACGCAAGGCATACCGACACAGTGAGTCGCCATCGCACGCGCGGGACAAGCCCCGCTTGTCAGCTTATACTGTGCGGCTAGGTAACACGACCAAGGAGATGTTTTCATGCAGCATCGCAACGTGACAGGCACTATCCGCTACACCTCGAAGAAGCCGGACATGCTGGATCAAGCCCGTGGTCGTGAAACTTTCAACTTCAGTCATCACAGTGATGGCAGCGTCATCATGCGCGCCTATTGTGAGATTGAAGAACCGTCACCGACCGTTATGCGTGACATCATCTATGCCCTCAATCCAGACCGCGTGCCGCAGTATCTTCACGTGCATCTCACCGTCGGCGACCGCTTCATGGGCTCTGGCTGGATCCGCAACAACGTCGATGATGGCACAATCGAGTGCGAGAGCTTCGGGCCGGACATCGGCCGCTTGTCGCAGCAGGTGAAAGCCAACGGTGACTTCGACGGCTTCGGCACACACCCGGTAGTCGGTGACGGCTTTCTGACGCGATGCATGGATCTGAGTCAAGGCCCGCATCGGCGCAATGTACGCGTATTTTTACCATCGCCTGATCATCGCGGTGCGACACCGCCCATGATCAGCGAGGTGGTGATTGGCCTTGAGTATGTCGGTGAGGAGGAAAAAACCGTCGAAGCAGGCACCTTTCAATGCCGACACTTTCGCTACATCGACGATATCGGCGAAGGCATGGGCGGTACGACACACCCCACCTATGATATGTGGGTCACGGCTGACGACGACTCTATTCTTGTCTACGGCAGCATCGACGGCAGCATGATGAATCGTTACGAGTTGGTCGAGCTGCAACGCTAACGCGGGTCAGCGTCATCGGTTGCGATAGGTAACAACAAGCGCACCGTCGATCCGGCGTCGGATGACTTGACCGCCAGCGCACCACCAATCTCTATGGCACGTACGCGCATATTGTTGAGCCCTCGTTCACTGACATCCTGGGGAATACCGATACCGTTATCGGTAATCGCTACCTCCAGGTGATCACGGCCACGACTGACATGCACGCGCAGCGTATCCCCTTCTGAGTGCCGCACCGCATTGGTAACCGCCTCCTGGATGATGCGCAGGATGCTCAGGTTGGCATTGGCTGGCAGCGGTACATCGATCGCATCCTCATCGAACTGCCATTGCACATTGAAATTGGTGCGACGCAGTAACTTGCCGACGCGATGTCGATAAGATGCCAGCAAGTCACCGAGCCCATCCTCGGTCGGTGACAGTGAATCGACGATCAGTCGTAAGTCATCGATGGCGCCACGCAGCGAACGCTGCAAGTCCGGGTCTTCGCCCTGCTCGCTCAGCGCGAGCGCCTGTACCAATTGTCCGCCAAGACCGTCATGCATATCCCGCATCAAACGCGCACGCTCCTCGGCCAGCACACGGCGGCGCTCCGCTTCGCTGAGTCGTTGCGTGGTCTTCTCCAGAGCAGCCGCGCGTTCGTCGGCGAGACGCTCGAGTTCACTCGAGCGTAATTCTGCCATCCGGGAATCCCGGGCAAACCGTCGGATGAGCTGCACACCAAACATCGACAACGGGATCAGCACGGCGTACTGCAAATAAAAGGTGTTGCCGGGCAGTCCAACCGACGGAAAACTATCGTAGCCCAGGTCTCGAAGACCGATACCGAGAACGACCCCCGAGGCAATGAACAAACTGAAACGCTCAAAATCGAAGCGCTGGCGCAAAGCGATCCAGTAGCGTGCCGTTATGACTAGGGCCACGATACCGAACCATATGTTGGTCACTGTGCGCATTGTCCGTTCGAGATCGTGGAAAGACACATCGCGCGAAGCGAGTGAAGCCAGTGAGACAAGCGCGATCACGACACTCACACTGATCAGCGTGACCGCGCGCTCTAGTCGCGGTGCTCGTGCATCGAAGAACCGATTGACAAAATACAGCTCTGCGACAAGCCAGGTCAGGCTAGCGTAGCTCACACATGCCCAAAGGTAGCGGTCGAACGGGATATCGGCGATGAGCTCATGGCCAGTGTGGATGCTCCACAGCAGCATCATTAGTGCGTACCAACCATGTGCAGGCTGATCACGCCGAACAAGGAACATACAGGCGACCAGAAATCCGAATGCCCCCATGATGCCCAGCATCACCAGAGGCAAAGTCCTGTAGAAAATCGTAGATTCGGCGCTATCGCGAAGCGCCAGTTGCAAAGGCGCTATGTAGACCCAACTGAGGCTGGTCGAAGGATACTCGCGCATCATGCGCACATAAACCGCAGCCAACTCGCCAGCGTCGCCGGTTTGCGGGTCGATTAGCGATAAAACAATCGGCTTATTGTCTTCATACAATGGACGCTTTGCGGGACCCGACGTATACAATCGCTCACCCAAATGCCAAATATCCAGACTGGCGGTCGCGAAAACAATGTAGAAAGCCCGATCTTCTTCCGTTTTGGGTAGGTCATACCGATACCAGATACTGGTAAATGGCTCGTCGCCGCTACGCCCAGCTGGCCAGACACCGGTCGAGGGCTTCCAGCCAGCTGTTGGTGGCTCGTGCGCAAAGCTCTTCTGATAGGCGGATGGAAACACCTGATATTCGTCCGGCACCTGATAGGGCTGGTCGAGGAAGTACATCATCGCCAAAAAAACGACGGGAGCGAGGGCGAATAGTAACCACGCAACGGTCATCTGCCAGCGGGTCGGGGCTTCTGCGCGATCGATCATTCAGGACGCACGATCATTCGTCGGCGGACATCAGTCCGAGTTGCCTGGCCTCAAACAACGCCTGCGCGCGCGACGTGACGGCCAGTTTCTGATAGACGCGGCGAGTATAGGTGCCCACCGTGTTGACACTGATATCCAGCATCTTTGCCGTCTCCTGATACGTCAGGCCCTTGGAGGCCATGCGCAACACATCCAATTCTCGTTCCGACAGGATGGCATCGCCGCCATCGGTCGCCGGCGCAGACGCTGGTAGTGGCGTGGCACGCTCGGTCTGGTAACGACGGATCAGGTGCCGTGCAATCGCAGGAGAGATTGGCGCTTCGCCCGCCAGCACCTGATGTATCGCGTCGGTCATATCCTCGCCCGCGTCGTCCTTCAGTAAATAGCCCTGCGCACCGGCTTCGATCGCTCCCAGTACGCGCTGTTCGTCGCCGAACACAGAGATCACCAATACCGGTACATGCGGCGCGCTGGCCGAATGAGCGGCAATGAGGTGGGTGGCATTGCCATCGGGAAGCTGCAAATCCACCAACAACACATCCGGTGTTGTCTCCTTTAATGCTGCCACACCCTCGGCCAGCGTCCCGGCACTGGCGCACACCGAAAAACCGGGTTCAGCGTTCAGACGGCGAACCAGACTCTGCCGTGTCTGCTCATCGTCCTCCAGTACAAATATTTGAATGTCGCCAGGCATCGCACGGACCTTGTCGGATTCGTCCAGAACACAAGTGTGCCGTGACGCACCAACGGCAGACAAGTCGTCGCGTGTCACCAGAATTGGTGTCAATGCAGTATTTGCGCCGGCCCAATCAGCCGATGCGTTTCTCGGCGCACTGGCATGCGCCCGGTTTCAGGCTGGCTCTGCGTTGTGTAAACGCACCTGATTGCGGCCGTTTTGCTTCGCGATATACAGTGCTTCGTCGGCGTTTGACAGCAAATCACGTAGCGACGACTCCCTGGCAGAACCAAAAGCAACGCCAAAACTGGCCGTAATCGACACGGTGGAATCCTGCGTTGCTACCATTAACTGCTCGAGCTCCTGACGGGCGCGTTCCGCGATGTCGCTGCCGACGGCGATCGACGTCGACGGAATCAGCATGACAAACTCCTCCCCGCCCCAGCGACCGATCACATCTCGCTCCGACAGGCATCGCTTGAAGGTATCCGCCGCAGCTTTCAGAACGCGGTCACCCGCTTCATGTCCGTAGGTATCGTTGACGGTTTTAAAGTGGTCGAGGTCAATAATCACCACACTGAGACGCTCATCGCTCCGTTGCCATTGTTCGATACGGCGCTGCACGTAGTTGCGGTTCGGCAGACCGGTCAGTATGTCGACCTCCGCTTTGCGCTCAAGGCCACGCCGATACAGCAGCAGAAGCACCAGGAACACACCGGTGAGTACGGCAACCATCACAATCGCCGCGAGCACACTGGTGACGAACGCGCGCGTCGTGCTGGCCTGTCTGGCCTCGAGTGGTGACAGCAACAGCAGTCGCCAGCCTAATTCCTCAATGCGAAACTCGGAGATCAGGAAGTCATCGTCCTGCACCTTGATGAGCTCACTATCGTAACTCTGGTCGGGAGACGTATTCGCTTGAAAACCTTCCAGCGAATCAAGTGTTGGAATGTACGCGCCGGTCACGACCAGATCCGGCAACGAAGACAAAATGATCTTGTTTTCGTTGTCCACGAACAGAAAATCGTAGCCGTAAAGCGATTTGAACCGATCAAACGTATCAAGAAACTGCTGGATACGCTTGCCGACACCGACGTAGCCCAGAAACTCGCGCTCCGGTCCGTAGATCTTGACGTCGAAGAACAGATGCACATCGCCGACCTGGCCGAGATCCGCCATGAAATCCCGGTCGCGCTCGATCGCCTCGAAATACCAAGCTACCTCGCCTTCCACCAATTCGAGTTTCCGACCGTTCGAAAAGTACTGTCGCCGAGTCTGTTCACTAGCGACGAAAAAGATCAGATCGAGATCTTCTTCCATCTTCTTCAGACGATCGATCAACGCGTCTTCATCGAGCGCAGTCGAATCCATCGTGGTTGTGAAGTGAATGGAGCTGGCGAACGTTTCGGCGATATACAACGGGCGCAACAACTCGTCGCGAACCAGCTTGTAGACGGGCGATACTGCCTGCTGCTGTTGGCGGCTCTGCTCCGCGACGATATTGCCCATCGCGTTGTACGTTACATAAAAAAAAGCAACCCCAGCCGCGAGCAGGAGCGCGATTGCGAAGCGCTGAATGATCAACGAAATATTAATGGTGTCCTCCCCCTGAGCACACTAGGCGGATCGATCACAATCGTCCTGCCGCTTTAAAGCAGTGTTAAGCGCCACATTGTCCTGCTATTCGGCACCAACGTGGCCAGCTCGCCATGACCTACTGCCATGCTGCAATCGCCCGACATTGTGGTGTTCGCATCCCCATCCGCCAACGGACCATATCTTGGCAAATCCGTGTTCCCTGTCAAGGACCAAGCCAGCATTTACCGGCGCAAATCGCGCCCGAGTGGCGAGGCGTTACGACGCTACTCCCACTCGATCGTCGCCGGCGGTTTGCCGCTGATGTCATACGTCACTCGGGAAATGCCACTGACTTCGTTGATTATCCTGAGCGATACACGCTCCAGAAAGTCGTACGGCAATCGCGCCCAGCGCGCGGTCATGAAATCGATCGTCTCGACAGCACGCAACGCGATCACGTAATCGTAGCAACGACCATCGCCCATAACCCCCACGGACTTGACCGGCAAAAACACAGCAAATGCCTGGCTGGTCTTGTCGTAGAGACCAGCCGCATGCAGTTCCTTGATAAAGATATCGTCAGCCAGCTGCAGGGAAGCGGCGAATTCCGGCTTGACCTCGCCAAGTATGCGGACCCCCAATCCGGGCCCGGGAAACGGGTGGCGGAACACCATCTCCGGCGGTAATCCCAACTCGATACCGACGCGGCGTACCTCGTCTTTAAACAGCTCGCGCAACGGCTCCAACAAGCGAAGGTTCATCTTCTCCGGCAAACCACCCACATTGTGGTGGGACTTGATCACGTGCGCCTTGCCAGTTTTGCTGCCCGCCGATTCGATGACATCGGGATAAATCGTCCCTTGTGCTAACCATGCAATGTCCTGTAGCTGTTCCGCCTGCTCGTCGAAGACTTCGATAAACAGCCGTCCGATGACCTTGCGCTTTTCTTCAGGATCGGTGACGCCCGCCAAAGCACCAAAGAATCGCTCAGCCGCATCCACGCGAATCACGTTGACGCCAAGGTGCTCTGCGAACGTCGCCATGACCTGGTCGCCTTCGTTGTGGCGTAGCAGTCCGTGATCGACGAACACGCAGACGAGTTGGTCACCGATCGCCTCGTGCAGCATCGCAGCGACGACCGACGAATCGACACCCCCGGAAAGCCCCAGCAACACGCGGTCCTCACCGACCTGTTCGCGAATACGCAGGATCGCATCCTCGGCGATATTGCCGGTCGTCCATTCACCCGCGCAACCACAGAAGTCTCGTACGAAGCGCGTCAGAATTTGAGCGCCCTGCAGTGTATGGGTGACCTCTGGATGGAATTGCACTGCGTAAAACCGACGATCGGGATCTTCCATGGCCGCGATGGGCGCATTGTCAGAGCTGGCAGTCACCGTGAATCCGGCAGGCAGCGCATCGACTTTGTCGCCATGCGACATCCAGACACTGAGTTCTGCACTGTTATCCGCGGCATGGCTGTCAGCAAAGCCGTCAAGCAATTGCGACTCGCGCGCGCGCACTACAGCGTGGCCAAACTCGCGATGGCTCGCGGAGCTCACCTCACCACCCAGCTGTGCTGCCATCGTTTGCATGCCATAGCAAATGCCCAACACCGGCACACCAAGCTCAAACACGTTGTCAGCCGCACGGGGTGGCTCGCCATCGTTTACCGACTCGGGACCACCGGACAGAATGATACCCTTCGGCGCATAAGCCGCGATATCGGAGGCGCTGATATCCCAGGGATGAATCTCGGCATAGACGCCGGCTTCCCGCACGCGCCTGGCGATCAGCTGTGTGTACTGCGCACCGAAATCCAGAATCAGGATCTTATCCGCGTGAATGTCATGGGTTGCCGTCATAGTCGCTGTCCGCTATTCGCTCCGGTAGTTTGGTGCTTCCTTGGTAATCGCCACGTCGTGAACATGGCTTTCGCGCATACCGGCGCCGGTGATCCGCACAAAACTCGGTTTCGTGCGCATCGTCTCGACGTCGGCGCAACCGGTGTAGCCCATTGCCGCTCGCAAACCGCCCATCAACTGGTGCACGATAGCTACCATCGAGCCTTTGTAGGGCACACGGCCCTCGATACCTTCCGGCACCAGCTTCTCGAGCTCGTCGGTGGTGTCCTGGAAATAGCGGTCGGAGGAACCTTGTGCCATGGCGCCGAGCGAGCCCATGCCGCGATACGACTTGTACGACCGGCCTTTGTACAGTTCAACTTCGCCGGGCGATTCCTCTGTTCCGGCAAACAGGCTACCCACCATGATCGAAGAAGCACCAGCCGCGATCGCCTTGGCGATATCACCGGAAAAACGCACACCACCATCGGCAATCAAAGGGATGTTCTTTTCCGCCAGCGCTGCCGCCACTTCAGCGACAGCAGAGATCTGTGGCACGCCGACGCCAGCCACGATCCGCGTCGTACAAATAGAGCCCGGACCAATACCGACCTTGACCGCGTTGACGCCCGCCTTGACGAGTGCCAATGCCGCATCACCCGTGACGATGTTGCCGCCGATAATCTGTGCATCCGGATAGTCCGCGCGAATCTGCGCCACACGTTCCAACACGCCCCTGGAGAAACCGTGTGATGTATCCACAACGATGACGTCGGCACCCGCCTCTATCAGCAGGCTGACGCGTTCTTCGGTGTCACCGCCGGTACCTACGGCCGCGCCGACACGAAGAGCGCCCCGCTCATCCTTGCAGGCGCGCGGGAAATCGGTGGCCTTCTGGAAGTCTTTCGCGGTGATCATGCCGCGCAGTCGAAATGCTTCATCAACCACCAGCACTTTCTCGATACGATGCTTGTGCAACAGCAGCAGCACTTCCTCTTCGGCTGCGCCCTCGCGCACCGTGACCAGGCGGTCCTTCGGTGTCATGACCGTCGATACGGGCGCTTCGAGTTGCGTTTCGTAGCGCAAGTCACGGTTAGTCACGATACCGACCGTTTCCTGGCCATCGACGACCGGCACACCGGAGATACCGTGCTTACGTGTGACCGCGAGCACTTCACGGATCGACATACCCGGCTCTACCGTAATCGGATCGGCAATGATGCCACTTTCGTATTTCTTGACGGCGCGCACGTTACGCGCCTGTTCCGCAGGAGACATGTTCTTGTGCACGATACCCATGCCGCCTTCCTGTGCGAGCGTGATCGCCAAGCGCGATTCGGTCACGGTATCCATCGCGGCCGATAACAATGGAATATTCAGGCTGATGGTCTCGGTCAAGCGCGTTGAGAGCGCGACCTCGCGGGGCAGTATCTCGGAATAGTCCGGCTGCAGCAGTACATCATCGAATGTGAGGGCTTCTTTGGCGATGCGCATGTCGACGATCCTTAAACTTTTGGGGGTTAACCGGGCATTATACCGGCATTGTGTGAACGACGTATACTGCTCGCATGGAGACGCCCACACCGCAAGATATTCGCACCGTGACCAGCCTCAACCGGGAAGCACGCGCACTGCTGGAGCATGGGCTCGGGCTCGTCTGGGTGGAAGCGGAGATCAGCAATCTCGCGCGACCCGCTTCCGGCCACCTGTATTTCACGCTCAAGGACAGCCAGGCTCAGGTCCGCTGTGCGTTTTTTCGCCAGCGTCAGCGCGGTCAGGCTGCTGCGATCAACAATGGTGACCAGGTACTGGTGCGTGCGCGGATCAGTCTGTACGAGGCGCGTGGTGACTATCAACTGATCGTCGAACATGTCGAGCCGGCCGGGCGCGGTGCACTGCAAAAGCAATTCGAGGTCCTGAAAGCGAAGTTGGCTGCCGAGGGTTTGTTCAACGCGCAACACAAGCGTGAACTGCCACCCTATCCGCGGCGTATTGGCATCGTTACCTCGGCCAGCGGCGCCGCGCTGCGCGACGTGTTGACCGTTCTGCGACGACGCCTGCCTGCCGTCGGAGTCATCGTCTATGCGGCCAGTGTACAAGGCGCTGAAGCGCCGACAGAACTCAAGCGCGCCTTGCACAAGGCCAGCTATCGAGCTGAGGTCGACGTCATTCTCCTAACGCGTGGCGGCGGCTCTATCGAAGATCTGGCCGCGTTCAACGACGAAGCACTGGCCCGCGCCATTGCCGACTGCACGATCCCCATCGTCAGCGGCGTCGGGCACGAAACCGATATTACGATCGCCGACTTTGTGGCCGACGTGCGTGCACCCACTCCCTCGGCGGCAGCCGAGCTGGCGGTGCCGGATGGCGCCATGCTACTGCGTCAGATCGACAAGCTCGGTGGTCGAATGCGAGCGTCGGTCATGCGCCGCAATGAACAACTGCAACAGCGCGCGGACCAGTTGACCCGACGTCTGCAGATCAGCGGGCCCTCTGCTAAGTTGCAGCGTCAGCAACTTAGACACGCCGGGACACGCGCCGCCTTGCACCGATTGATGCGCGAGCGACTGGCCCATACTCAGGCAGGGGCGGTGCATCTAACGCGTCGTCTGTACCTGCAAAACCCGCGCCAAAAGCTCACGGAACGTCGCAAATCGCTGGCGTGGCTCACCCAACGGTTATTGCGTGCACAAAAAGACAGCTACCAGTCACGGCAGCAATCGTTAGCCAGCCTTGCCAGAGCCTTGCATACTGTGTCACCGCTAGCCACGCTCACACGCGGCTACGCCATCGTGACAGAGCCGGCGGCCGGCAAACCAGTGACGCGCGTCGCCGCCGTCAGCCCCGGCGAAGACATCGCGGTACGACTTCAGGATGGGTCACTCACCGCGACGGTCAAGCAAAAGAACGATGACGACTAGCAGCAGTTCTCGCCTCTGGGTTCTCGTGCTCACCGCATGGCTGACAGGAGTCGCGACGGCCGAGCCGTTCGAGGCGGTTCCGGGTGGCGTTGTTAAGGTCCCATTGCCGAGCGGGTTCGCGCCGGACTGGCACGTCCGCTGGAACGACAAGCCGGTTTTTTGGCGATATGTTGAAGATTCGCCAGTCGCCCTTGTCGGCGTGCCACTGGACTATAACGACGAGACGCTGGTCATCACGGTCGCGGGGCCAGGTGAATCAGGTACCGAGGTCGTTGTCGCAATTGGCGACAAGACCTATCGCGAACAGCGACTGACGATCAAGAATCAAAACTATGTGTCGCCGAACGATGCGCAACTCGAACGCATCGGTCGCGAGCGAGCTGTGATCGATGCCGCATTAAATCATTTCAGCCAGCGCACGCCGCAGACGACGCGTATGGCACCGCCGGTCGACGGTCGTCGTAGCAGCAGCTTTGGACTGCGCCGATTTTTCAACGATCAGCCCCGGCGACCGCACAGCGGGATGGATATTGCCGCACCGACCGGCACGCCGATCCGCTTGCCGCTCGCTGGCACCGTGCTCGCGACCGGCGACTGGTACTTCAATGGCAATAGCGTCATCGTCGATCACGGCCGCGGTCTGATCACGTTGTATTGTCATCTGGACCGCATCGACACCGAGGTCAGCGCCGAACTTGAATCAGGTCGTGGGATTGGCACAGTTGGCGCCACCGGGCGTGTCACCGGCCCGCATTTGCACTGGGGTGTTTATCTAAATGGGGTCGCCGTCGACCCGGCGATGTTCCTGGCAGACCCATCCTGATCCCTGGTGTGCACAAGCCGCACTGTTGACCGTTTATGGCAACTCGACGCCGACCTCTTACACACCTGAACAGAATCGCGACGTTTTGCTATAGACGTCGTTTCCGCGTACTTCGCTAATCTGATTCGATAAGATCGAGTACCGCTTGAGCTTGAGGCTCAACCGCGTCGTACACCTCGATCGAGCGTTTTTTCAGCCAGTAATGAAACGCGGCATGGCGACGAAGCACATCGCTTAGATCGCGAATCTCCTGAGCCAACGCCTCTGCCGGTCGCTCCGCAAAAAGACCACTGGTACGTCGGTCAAAGCGAAAAGCGTCAAAGTTCAAGTAAATGCGGTCTTCGCCTTGCTGTATCCACTCGATATTGCTCTGGATCACATTGCTCGCTTCCTCGTACTCCGAGTGAAGACGGACAAGCCCGGAGCGGATTTCCGCATCCGAAATAGTATCGAGATTGCCGGTGGCGAGAAGGTCATCAAACGTCGTTCGATGCGGCCGGAAATTGGCAAAGAAGGCGCCCTCAGATAGATATCTTCCGGTTGCAGCAACCAATGCTGCGTCATTGGCGTCATCGCGGCCAAGCTCCGCGGCGAACGCTTCGATGACCTCGAGAGACTCTGATGCAAATTGGCGTTCCCCCTCAATATGCGCGAGGGTAAGCACGATCTCATCGGCGGTACGCACAAGGTATTGTGCTTCACTCAAACGCTCCTGTCGGGCCTCGTTCCAGTTAGCAACCTGAATACCAATAAAGACGCCCACAATAACGATCACCACATCGATGCCGACGGAAAACCAATCGCGATCCTTCAAGTGCTTGGTGATTCGTCCTACTCGCATCAGTGACGTCGCATCTCTTGACGCAGTGATGCCTGGAAGCGTTCGGTCTCAGATTTGAAGAATCTCAAACGGCGCCCGATCGCATCATAGAAGCCCAATGTATTGATAAATCGATTTCTAAAAGAGGCGTTCGTACAGACCTCTGCCAACGGCTTGTCCAGCCGAAAACCCCAACCTTTGTATTCTTCCGAATCGCCATTATCTCCGGAAAAATAGGCATCCACGTCCGGGTGGTAGTTGACGTGATACCGCCACATGTTGTCGTAATGACTGGCAAGCTGCTCATGTTCCTCCTTGAGCCGACCTGCGTACCTGCCGAAATCCTGCTGAAAGTCCTCGGACAACAACTCTTGATAGCGCCCATGATTCGACACCTGATCGAGCGCGTGTGTCGCAAAGTTCGGCTGTACATCCTGCACGAAATCAAACAATAATCTTTCGAGCGCAGCCTGCCCTTCTGCTGACATACTGCAACGGTCCAGAGTCTCCCGACCCAGATTCATATCGGCCCGTCCTTCAACATAGTAGGTCAGCACTTCGTCGACCAGCTCGATATTTATCGTCGTCTCTTTGTCCAATCTGTCGAGAGAGGCTCTCAACTCAGACTGGTTGCCTTTGAGGTCATTCCAGTTCGCAACCTGAATACCGATGAACACACCAATCACGACGATGAAAAAGTCGATGCCAACCGCAAACCAGTTCTGATCTTTGATGTGCTTGGATATGCGACGAAGTAACACGGACCGCCCTTGTGAGCTCATATACGTCTGAAACTACGGAAGAGCGCTCAATGTGGACCCGTTCGATACCAACGACTAATCGTCGAAACTGAGGTCCTTGCAAACCTTCTGATACCAATCGGAATCCTGATCGCGCACGAACACCTGACACTGCTCCATGTCGCCGCCATAGATATGTAGCGACACTGCCGGCGTGCGATCACAGGGATTGGCAATCAAGTGGTATTCGTACGGCGGAATCAGACACCCGGCACTGCCGATACCTGCCATGTAGGAATTGCGCGACTCGAAGCGGTAGCGCTGGTCGCCTTCCTGCTCCATCAGCTCAAATTGCAGCACATCGATACTGCCTGCACAAACGCCCTCCACGCACCACATGCCTGAGTGATCGTGAATCGGCGTCGACTGACAGGGGCCCCAGGTCATCGCGACGATCGAATAACCCTTCTCCGCATCGCGATGGATTAACCGGCGGGCGTAGCGGTCCGGTAGCGGACGTAGTACCGACGCGGGCAACTCGAACGCCCGTGAGCGGATCATCTTGCACAGCTCAGTCTTGATGTACTCGGTGACGGCAGTGGCATCCGGCAACGCCACAGCCTCGTCAACCAACGCGACGAGCGGTGCGATGCCGTGACCCTGGTCGGTTTGAGAATCGTTAGCGATGGGGGAATTCATTGCGTCAGTATATCCGGGCTGTGAGAAAATCGCACAGTGGGCTCAAAGCTCTGCAAACCAGCTGCCAATGACTGGCCGAAAACGGTCCATATCCACCAGAAACGAATCATGCCCCTGTATCGAGGTCAGCGCCTTAAACCGGACATCGGCTCCAGACTCCCGCAAAGCATCTGCCAATTCCTCCTGCTGCCACAGCGGAAACAGGATATCCGTCGTCACGCCAATAACGAGTGCGGCCGACAAACTGGTGCGGTCCACACCGGATTGCACGGCACCGCCGTAATCTGCGGCGTCAAACAAATCCATGGCGCGCGACAAGAACAGATAACAATTGGGATCGAAGTCGCCCGTGAATTTGTTGGCATGTGCTTCCAGATAAGACTCAACTTCGAAGTCGATGCAGAACGGGTCGTTGCTGCGTCGCTCTGCGGCAACGCGCTCACGACCGAAGCGTTGCGTCCACTCCTCTGCGGAGCGGTAAGACATCATGCCGAGTTTTCGGGCAAGCCGCATGCCCGATATCGGACCGGCGCCCAGCGGATAACGACCCTGCTGCCAGTCCGGATCACGACGGACCATTTCACGCTGTAGAGATCGTAGCGCGATCGCGAATGGCGCTGCCCTGGCGGCCGACGACACCGACAACAACCGCTGCGCGCGTTCGGGAAACAACATACAAAACGCTAGCGCCGTCATACCGCCCATCGAGCAACCGACCACCGTGTGGACCGTGTCGATACCAAGCGCGTCGAGTAAGGGCGTCGCACTGCGCGCAATATCTTCCAGCGATAAAACTGGAAAATCAATGCTATAGAGCTCATTAGTAACTGGATTTCTAGATGCCGGACCAGTCGATCCAAAACAGCTTCCCAATGAGTTGACACACACCACGAAGTACCGATCCGTATCGATTGGCCGCCCCGGACCCAACATCTCTTCCCACCAGCCTGGCGCCGGATCGGCAGCCGATGATGCGGCATGCGCAGACGGCGAGAGCCCCGTGAATAACAACACCACGTTGCTGTGGTCCGCGTTTAGTGTGCCCCACGACTCGTAGGCCAACACGGCATCGGTCAGGCTGCCACCACGACGCATCGCGTATTCCCCCGGCAGCGTCAAGAATTGCCGGGCACCGGCGACACGCGAATCACTCATCGGTATGTCGTCCTAGCGCGCACAAGACTGCTGACGAATCTGCAACGCCTCTGGCATCCATTCCTCGAATTGGCGAATGCGGGTCTCGGGCGCGGGATGCGTGGACATGAACTCCGCTTGACGCTGGCCACCTGCATTCTGTCCCATCCGTTCCCAAAGCGCCGGCGCCTCGGTGGGATCAAAACAGGCGCGTGCCGCCAGCAACAAGCCGATGTAATCCGCTTCAGACTCGTGATCACGAGAAAAGGGTAGCAACACGCCATACTGTGCGCCGACCCCGAGTGCACCCATCACGGCCTGACGTGTTGACACATCCATGTCGCCAATCGCGAACGAGGCCGCCACCGAGCCGATCTGCATCAGCTTGTTGTGGGCCATACGTTCGGCGCCGTGACGCGCTATCGCGTGCGCCACCTCGTGGCCCATGATAATCGCGAGGCCGTCAACCGACTCCGCGATGGGTAAAATGCCCGTGTAGATGGCGACTTTGCCGCCGGGCAACGCGAATGCGTTCGCCTGATTGGACTGGATGACGTTGAACTCCCACTGGAATCCGGGGTCGACATCACGCGCCGCACGCGCGATGCGCGCACCAATCTCGCGGACCAGCTCGACCTCCTGACCGCCCCGCATCACGTTCGATTTGGACAAAATATCCTGATAGGACTGCAGTCCCAGAGCCGCTTCCTGCTCGCGACTCATGTCGACGAGCTGGCTTCTGCCGGTGACGGGCACCTCCTCCTGATTGGAGAAGTAGTACCACGCAAAGTAGAGCGCAAAGCCGATGATCGGCAACAGGCGCATGGCGCCGCCGCCACCACGACGGCGCCCATATCGCATTCTCACGACTTAGAAGAACTTCTTGGCAAGACCCAGCAGACCATCGACTGCAGAGCTGTCGTTGTCTTTGTCGAGGAACGCACCGAGCAAGCCCGCACCAGCAGATTGCTGAGAGCCGCCACCGAGCAACGCAGACAGGGCGCCGCCTTTGGATTCCTTGCTGAGTGCACCCATGGCCATGGTGGCCACCATCGGCAGCATTTTCTTCAGCACACCGGTATCAAGACCGGTTTTTTGTGCCGCATTCGCAGCCACCTGCCGACTGACGTCCTTGCTACCGAGCAAGTGGCCAAGAATCGAGTTGCCATCGCGAATCGTATCTGAACTGCCCAGCGAATCGGGCTGTTCGACATAGCGAGAGTGGTTGCCGCCCTGCAAAGCGCCGAGTAGTGATTCAAGCCCCTGTGGTTTTTCGACATTTTTTTTCATGCCTTGAGTCAGCGCTGGCAGTAGCTGGGCGATCGCGGCACCGGCTTGTCCCTGATCGATCCCCAACTGGCTAGACACCTGTTTGACCAAACCACCGCTCTGCGACTTCAAAATTGTTTCTAAAATACTCATGTTTCCCTCCCCGAGGACACTCCTAAACAACGGCTCGAGTGTAGCACTCTACTTGTCGCGTTTGACGTAATTTAACAGTCGTTTACGCTTGGCTTGCTGCCGTGGCGTCAGCTTGTTCCGGCGGCCCTCATAGGGATTCTTGCCGCTCTTGAGCTGCAGTCGAATCGGTGTGCCTTTGAGCTTGAATCGCTTACGGAAGAAGTTGATCAGGTAACGTCGATAGCTATCGGCTAATCGATCCACCTGATTGCCGTGGATTACGATAACGGGCGGATTGCGCCCACCCTGATGTGCATAACGTAGTTTGGGCCGTCGACCGCGGCTCATTGGCGGCACATGCGCAGTCACGGCAGCCTCCAGCGCCTCAGTCAATGCAGATGTCGACAGATCGCGGCAGGCCGCCCGAAATACTTTGTCCACCTCGGGTAACAGTTTGCCGACCGCCGTGCCGTGTAAGGCGCTAATGTAATGCACCGGCGCAAAATCGGTGAAACCGAGTTTGCGTTCCAGGCCGTCACGAATCGCACGCCGGCCATCACTATCCAAACCATCCCACTTATTGATGGCGACGATCAATGCTCGGCCACGCTCGATAATCAGCGAAAACAGCGAGACATCCTGGTCTGTAACGCCCTCCCGCGCATCGATCACGCCGATAACAACATTTGATTGTTCAATAGCTTGCAGCGTTTTTATAATGCTGAACTTCTCAATAGCCTCATCGACTCGAGCGCGGCGTCTCACGCCAGCGGTATCGATTAGCACGTAATCGCGACCGTCACGCTTGAACGGCACGCGCACAGCATCGCGCGTTGTACCGGGCTGATCGAAGGCCACCAGACGCTGCTCCCCGATCAAGCGGTTAATGAGTGTCGATTTGCCGACATTGGGTCGACCGGCCACCGTGACGGTCAATTCGTCGCTGGCATGACCATCCTCGGGCTCGGGTGTCGGACACGCCGTCAGCACCTCTTCGATCAGGGCCGACACGCGATCGCCATGCGCTGCGGAAATCACCAACGGCTGACCGATGCCCAGCGTATAAAAGTCCGCAGCGACCGTGTCCTGGTCGAGTCCTTCCGCTTTGTTGACGGCGAGAAACACAGGCTTGTCATGACGTCGCAGCAGCGTCGTGATCTCGTAGTCGTGCGCGACCAGGCCATCTCTCGCATCGACCAGAAACACCACCGCATCGGCTTCCTCGAGCGCCAGCATTGCCTGACGTTCCATCAGCGACTCGATACCGTCGCTGGCGCCAGCCAGCCCACCGGTGTCGATCAATAGATAGGGATGCGGCCCCACTTTACCGAACCCATACTGACGGTCGCGCGTCAGGCCCGCGTAATCAGCGACCAGCGCATCTCGCGAACGCGTGAGGCGGTTGAACAGGGTCGACTTGCCGACGTTTGGTCGGCCGACCAATGCGACGACGGGCAACATAAGTGTCTAGCAACCTCTGACAAACAAGAATACAAGCATAGCGTGTTTCGCCAGCCCGCCTAGTCCTTCTCGTTGCTGCGGATCTGGTATCCGGCGATCTTGCCGCTCTCGGTCTGCACGTAGAGCGTGTTACCCATCACATAGGGACGGTTAATGATCGAGGAATCGGCGATCTGTACCCGACCGGCAAACTGGCCGGTACCAGCGCTCAACAAGTGCAGATACCCTTCGAAGTCGCCTACGACGGCATACTCGCCAAAACTGACGGGCGCCGTGAGCTCCCGGCGCAACAGCGACTCGTTAGACCACTCCTGGGCACCGTTCCGTCGTGACAACGCAAGCACGCGATCCCCGTCCAGGGTCAGATAGACATTTGACCAGTCAATGCCAAGGCCAGCGTAACTCGACAACTCGCGTGCCCATAGAGCCTGACCAGATTCGGCAGCCACCGCGGCGGTACGCGCCTGAAAACCCGTGACATACAAATCATTACCAACTGCGGCGATCGCACCGTCCGCATCGACCATTCGGTCGATATCGGATCGGCCAGACGGTATGCCAAGCGGCACTTCCCACAGTACCTCGCCATCGAGCAGCCCGACCCCCATTATGCGGCCGTTATCGAAACCAGCAATAACGGCTTCACCGGCGATTACCGGAGCACCCGTCCCTCGCTGGGACAGGCGTGGCACCGGCTGCTCGACAAACCAGAGTTGCTCCCCGTTCGTCGCGCTCAATGCCAGCAGGCGGCCGTCCACCGTGCGGACCATGACCCGAGACCCGCCAATCACGGCTGGCGCGAGAACCTCTGCCGAGATATCGCTGCGCCACAGCTCATCGCCACTGCGTGCTTCCATCGCAATCAGCGAGCCATTCTGCTCGGCCACGACAACGACGCCCTCGCCCACCGCAGGACCAGAGGTAATACCGACCTTCAAATTGGTTTGCCACGCCCGCTTATGGGTTTTGGCGTCGTAAGCGATGACCTCGCCTTTGGCGTTGGCGAAATAGACGCGCGAGCCGTCTCCGGCAGGTCGCAACGCGAGACGCAGGTTTTCCCCGCTGTCACCGACGCTGCCCGACAGGACACGTTTCAAGCGCACAGACTCCGAGAAATCGGTCAACGCCATCGGCGGGTCGACTTCTTCGTCGCCACCACCAAAGATCGAGCAGCCGGATAACAGCACAACACCGACCGCGAGCATGGAGCGCATATTGATCAAGGCGTTGCTACCGTCTCTTCGTCGCTCGCGAGCTGGGCGAGCTTGATGCCGACGTAGCTCACGTCGATCAATTGTGGCTGCCCGGGATCATCCAGCGCGGCTTGATACGCGTCGCGCGCCGCGCCCGCCTCGCCCAATGCCACGTACGCGTCGCCACGAATCTCCTGGAAAAACGGCTCAAATTTGCCACTGTCGACGCCATTCAGCGCGGCCAGCGCACCATCCGGATCATCAAGATACAGCGCGATTCGCGCCAAGCGGCTGGCGATTAGCGGTTCGAGCTCGCTGCCACGTTCGCGCTGCTTCAGCGCTTCGAGCGTCGTTCGAGCCTCAGCCGCGTCGCCATCAGCCAACAGCAATGCAGCTTTACGCAACTCGGCCAGCGTCACATACGGCGAATCGCCGTATTGTTCCTTGAGGTCTTTGATTCGCAAGTCGAGCGTGATGGCATCATTGCGGTCCGCCGCATCATTGGCGCGCTGGAATACCGCGGAAGCATCCTGACGGGCATCGAGCTGACTGTCCTGCCATTTTAACCAGCCGACCGAGCCAACGATGCCAAGCCCGATGACAGCAAGCAGCGTCTTGCCGTTTTCCTGCCACCATGCCTTCAGTTGTTCAACCTGTTGTTCGTCCGTCAAATCACTCACAGTGACTCCCGCCTGTAATTATTGCTCAGCCCGCTATTTTAGCGTGACTACGACCTGTACGCACCCTGCGCAGCATCATTCGGCTGCGTTCGACACCCGAGCGGCCAGCCAGTCCGCGAGTCCGTCGTAGGCAACACGCTGCTGCTCTCCGCTCTCACGCAGAGGCTTCACGGCAACTACGCCTTCGCCGGCCTCTTGCTCGCCGATAATGACGGCCAACTGTGCCCCACTTTTGTCAGCGCGCTTCAGTTGCGCCTTCATGCCACCGCCGCCCAGGTTGCGATCCAGTCGCAGACCCGGCAGCGCATCGCGCAGCCGTTCAGACAAAGTAAGACCGTCCCGCTCCGCCTGCGCGCCAACGGCGACCAGGTACACGTGGGGTTCGACCGCAGCCGGTGGCACTTGTTCCGCCTCACAGAGCGCCAACAGCCGCTCAACACCAATCGCCCAGCCAATCGCCGGTATGGACTTGCCGCCCAGTTGCTCAAATAGCCCATCGTAGCGACCACCCGAGCAGACCGCTCCCTGCGCACCGAGCGCGTCGGTCACCCATTCGAACACCGTACGCGAGTAGTAATCGAGACCACGGACCAGGCGTGGATTGACCTCGTAATCAATGCCAAGCGCGTCCAGGCCCGCCTGCAACGCCTCAAAATGCGCGGCCGATGCCGTATCGAGGTGCTCATTGAGCAACGGCGCGCCGGCGATTAACTCAGCCATCGCCGGATTCTTGCTATCGAGGATACGCATCGGATTGACGTCCAGACGACGCAGACTGTCTTCGTCGAGCTGATCCTTGTGTGCCGAAAAGTACTGGACCAGCAAGTCGCGGTAATCCGCGCGGGCTTCTGGCGTGCCCAGCGAATTGATCTGCAGTGTCAGACGCTTGAGCCCGAGCATCGACCACAAACGCGCGGACATCGCGATCATCTCGATATCGATATCTGGCCCGTCAAATCCAAACGCCTCCACATCGATCTGATGAAACTGTCGATAGCGACCCTTTTGCGGCTTCTCATAGCGAAACATCGGACCACTGGTCCAGACCTTGTGTCGTTGGTTATGTGTCATGCCATTGCTGATGGCGGCACGCACCAACCCCGCAGTCGCCTCCGGTCGGAGCGTCAGGCTCTCGCCATTGCGATCGTCGAAGGTGTACATCTCCTTTTCGACAATATCGGTTGCGTCACCGATCGATCGCTTGAACAAATCGGTGAACTCGAGCAACGGCAGGCGCATGTGATGATAGCCATAGGCTGACAGCAGTTCGGTGACAGTGGACTCCAGCGCAATCCAGGCGCCACCCGTTGGTGGCACGATGTCATTCATTCCGCGGATGGCGCGGATCATGTTTTTGCTCATAGTGGATTCCTTCGGCGACCTGCCTAACGGCCGCGGGCTAGTCGATCAGCAAACGCGCTGAGCGTCCTCGCCGATCACTGGGCGCAATCGTGTAAGGATCGCCGTCGACCGTGATGGTCACAGCGTCAGCGACGCCGACGATCACGCGGAATGGACGAGTGCCGGTGATACGCCGGTCTGTGCCAGCGCGAGCGGTGCCATAGGCGATGCGTTGATCGTTCGCATCTCGTACCTCGAACCAACACTCCTCACTGAACTGTAAACGCAAACCTCGCGTCGGCGCTGCGGTATCGGCAGGACTGGCCGTCGTCGCTTCGGATGCCGCGGGCGGCACAGCCGCGCGTGTCGTACTGTCGGACGCAGCCGGCGCGCTCGCCGTTCTTGCCGCATTTTGGCGGGCGGCGATCAATGCATCTGTCGCGCTTGACGCGTTGGTACGGTCACCGGAGTCTGCTGCCTCATTATCGGGCGTCGCGACGGCCTCAGTCGGCGTCGCCGCTGTTGTCGACACTTCGGTTTCTGCGCTCGACGTGGGCCACAGCTGCCACGCGAGAAACGCAGCGACCACAACCAACGATAAGCCGGCAAGCGATGCAATCACTGGCAGCCAATTGTTACGCTGGCTCGGGCGGTTATAGCTGACGATCAACTCGGGCTCAGCGTCGGCCGCGATGCCGGCGCGTGCATGCAAACGTCGCAGCGCTTCATCACCGTCAAGGCCCAGATGTGTGGCGATGGCGCGCAAATGGCCGCGCATAAACACCAACGCACCCATCGCCTCGAAGTCTTCCGCTTCGAGCTGTTCAACGACGGCAGTGTCCAAACGCAGCGATTCAGCGACACTGGCAGCCGTCAGTGACCGGGCCTCGCGAGCGGCAGAGAGCCAGCTGCCGAGCGGCGCCCCATCGATGGGCTCCGGCTGCACAGCTTCGTTGTCGGCATCGTCGCTCATCCGCGGTGGACTGCCTTAGCCTCGCTCGCGCACTGCGCGCGCCTGTCGTGAATCCGGATAGCGACTCTGCAACTCGTCCGCATAGTCGGCCGCAGCACGCTCGTCGCCCAGTTTTTGCTCGATACGCCACGCCAGCAACAGCGCATCCGGACTCGGTTTCGATGACGAAAGCAGTCGTTCCACAAACGCCCGAGCGCCAAGTGCGTTGTCTTGCTCATACTTCATGACGGCGAGCTGTAGCAGTGCATCCGGATAGTTCTGGCGAACCTCCAGCGCACTGCGAAAATATTGTTCAGCAGCGCTCATGTCCGGCTTGCTACGCATGCATACGCCCGCGTTGACGAGCGCTGTGGCCGGCGTCGAATACAACGGATTGCGTGCCGCCTTACGGAAATAGTCTTCGGCTTGTCGGAACTTGTCCTGGCCGCACAAATAGACCGCGTAGCTGTTCTGTACATCACCGTCATTCGGCGCAATACGAATCGCGTTGCGGAAAGCCGCATCCGCCAGCCTTTCCTCATTGACCCGCTGATACACAATCGCCAACAGGTAATGCGCCTCGGCCACCTTGCCGTTCTGGTCGATCGAACTCTCGAGCCTTTCACGCGCAAGTTGCAGCTTGCCCGAGCGCAGATATTCCGCGCCGAGCTGCAGGTTGTAAGCCGCCGCGTCTTCCGGCGATTCCTTGAACTCCCGGCCACCCCTGGATTCCGTCACACAGCCTGCAAGCAGACATAGCGCAACGGCCACTACGCCGATGATCACCCCTGGCTTTTGCACTATGTTTTCCCGCTAACGCCAAATCGTTGGAAATAGTACCGCAAACACGAACGGGATGCTGCTACAGGACGCTAGTCAGATTGGGCAGCACGTGCCTCGCGAACCCGCATCCCAAGCGATCGCTTGACGCGATCCTCCACCTTGCCGGCGAGCTGCCCGCAAGCGGCATCGATGTCGTCGCCCCGAGTCCGGCGCACCGTCGTCACCAAACCGCGATCACGCAGTCGGTCGCGAAAGCGCGCAATCTGACCGGCACTACTACGCTCAAAGGCCACACCCGGAAACGGATTGAACGGGATCAGATTGACCTTGGCTGGTTGGCCGCGCAATAACTCCACCAGTTGATCCGCGTGCTGAAGCTGATCGTTGACACCGCGCAGCATGACGTACTCGAACGTGATGTGGCGATTGCCGAACGCGTCGACATAACGCCAACAAGCATCCAGCAACTGGTCGATGGGATGCACGCGATTGATCGGCACGAGCTGGTCGCGCAGTGTGTCATTCGGCGCATGCAGAGACACCGCTAGGGACACGTTGCAATCGTGTGCCAACTTGTCGATCTGAGGCACGAGCCCCGACGTGCTAAGCGTGACACGCCGGCGCGACAGACCGTAAGCCAGATCATCAATCAGAAGCTGCAGTGCTGGTACGACCTCACGGTAGTTGGCGAGCGGCTCGCCCATCCCCATGAATACGACGTTGGTGACCGCGGTATCACCATTGTCTCGTCTCGGCAGGTCGCGCATCGCCATCCACACCTGGGCGATGATCTCCGCGCTTGTCAGATTGCTGTTAAAGCCCTGTTTGGCCGTGGCGCAGAACGCACAATCGAGCGCGCAGCCGACCTGTGAGGAAATACACAGAGTGCCGCGATCAGCCTCAGGGATGAACACGGTCTCGATGGCCTGCCCACTCTTCGCTGACAACAGCCATTTCACCGTGCCATCGGCTGAATCGAACCGGTTGATGACGCGAGGCAGCGCGATCGCTGTATCCGTTGCCAGTTGCGCGCGCAACGACTTGGACAAATCCGTCATTTGCTCGATGTCGAGCTCCTGGCGTTGGTGCAGCCACTGCATCACCTGTCGGGCACGGAACGGCTTCTGTTGGCGATCAGCGAACCACTGCTCCAGTGACTCGCGAGGCATGCCCAGCAGATTAGCCGTTCCGTTCGACATGGTGTTTATCCGCGCGTGCGCTCGCAGACTCCTTCCGGAAAGAAAAACGCAATTTCGACGGCGGCGGTTTCTGTCGCATCCGACCCGTGCACGACGTTTTCCTCGATGCTCGCCGCATAATCCGCACGAATCGTGCCGGCATCGGCGTCCGCAGGATTGGTCGCTCCCATCAGATCCCGATTGACGGCGACCGCATTCTCGCCACGCAACGCTTGTACAACGACAGGGCCAGACATCATGTAGCTAACGAGATCGTTGAAGAAAGGACGCTCTTTGTGTACTGCGTAGAAGCCTTCGGCCTGTTCGCGGGAGAGCTGCATCATGCGCGATGCGACGATTTCGAGGCCGGCTTTTTCAAAGCGGCCATAGATTTCGCCGATCAAATTTTTTTCAACACCATCGGGTTTGATGATGGACAACGTGGTTTCCACTGCCATGGGTTTTTCCTGTTTAACAAAATACTAGTGAGACGCGACTCCGCTCCATGCGGGCCGGCCGAGAACGCGCGGGATTCTAACGATACCGCTGCTGTAAGACAATGCGGCAACGCTTGACGCGAGAGTACCGTCAGGTGGTGCTGAAGCTCTCTCCGCAACCACATTCGCCAGCAACATTGGGATTCTTGAAGCGGAACACTTCGTTCAATCCATCCTGGACAAAATCGACCTCGGTCCCGTCCAGCAATGGCAAGCTTTCCTGATCGACTACGACCTTCAGATCATCCTGCTCGAACACCGCATCGTTGGCCTCGACGCACTCGGCGTAGTCGATGACATAAGACCAGCCGTTACAGCCGGTTTTTTTAACGCCGAGCCGCAAGCCGATGCCACTGCCGCGCTGTTCAATAAAGCTGCGGACCCGGTTGGCTGCAGATGTAGACAGTGAAACCGCCATGCTAAGTATCCTCGTTTGATGATCGGGTTGCCGCCAGCAAGGCGTTGGCCCGATCTTCGATCATCAGTGCGTCGCCCATTGCGTCCCTGTTGAGCCCCAGTGACTCGAGACTATCCACAATGTCTGGTAACGCCAGATCGTGACGCGTCATATGCCTGGCGAACCATTCAGCGAGCCCGATCAGAACCGGTCGCCCGATGGCCGCGAATGTGACAAAAATGGCACCGCCAGCCCGTTTTTCAAGCTTAAATTGTACCGCAGGTACGGTTTCAATGCTCCCGACGGACCGGTTTCCTGCCGTCGTGACATGCTGAAGGTCGTCCAGCACCCGTGCCAGGCCGTCCGGATAACTCATGACGCGCACCATAAAGGGCCTGCAATCTGTCGCAGGCGACCAACGGCTTGCTCAAAACGCTCGATAACCAGATCGATGTCGTCCGCCGTGGTTCCACGCCCAGCGGAAAACCTGAGCGATGCACCTGCCCGTGCGTCGCTGAGTCCAAGCGCCTTCAACACAAACGAGGGTTCCGCGCGCATCGCATTGCAGGCCGATCCCGTCGCCAGCGCGACCGGTGACATCGCGGCCAGCAGCGACTCTCCGTCGACACCGCCAACGCTGACGTTCACAAGCCACGGCAATCGGTGTTGCTGTGATCCGTTCAAGGCGACATCCGGCACGGACAGCAAGCCACGACGTAACCGCTCGCCTAGCTCCGTCAGCCGTGCGTAGTCTGCGTCCAAGCGCTGGCTGGCCAGTTCCGCCGCAACACCGAAACCGGCAATTTGATGGATCGGCAAGGTACCAGGGCGCAAGCCGCGCTGCTGCCCACCGCCATACAGTAAAGGCTCCAGATTGACACCGAGCCGATTCGATACAAACAGTGCGCCAATACCCTTGGGCCCGTAGCACTTATGGGCGGTGACCGATAGCAGATCAATCGGTACGGTCGCGAGGTCCAGATGCATCTTGCCGAACGCCTGGGCGGCATCCACATGCAGCAGGGGCCCGTGCTCACCAACAACGCCAGCGATCGCGTCCAGATCGTTCACGACACCGATTTCATTGTTGACCGCCATCAGCGAAACGAGGGTCGTGTCGTCCTGCAACGCAGCGGCTACCTGATCCGGCGCGATGCGTCCATCTGTCGACGGCGTCAACCAGGTAACGCTAAACCCCTCTCGTTCCAGGTAGCGAAAGGCGTCGACCACCGCCTTGTGCTCGGTGCGAGCCGTCACCAAGTGCTGACCCTTGTCGCGGCGATACCGCGCAACGCCGATGATCGCCAGGTTATCGGATTCCGTGGCACCCGATGTCCAGATGACTTCTGAGGGTTGGACATTCAATGCGGCCGCCAGCTGACTCCGCGCTCGCTCCTCGGCTAGCGCGGCACGCTCGCCGAACGCATGGTTCGACGAAGCGTTGCCAAAATTGTCGCCCAGACGCAGACAGTCCTGCATCGCATCCGCGACCTGATCGTCAACCGGTGTCGTCGCCGCGTAATCCAGATAGACCGGCCGCATGTCGGGGAGCCCGAACACTACAACTTACCGCGCCAACGTGGCGCTTCCAGCGCCGCGAGAATACCGCGTAGGATATTCACTTCGTTACGGTCCGGCTCGGCGCGCACGAGCAGCCGACGGATACGGCGCATCAGGTAGCGCGGGTTGTCGGGATCAAGAAACTGGCTCTCCAGTGCCAGTCGTTCGATATGCGCGTACAAATGCTCCATCTCCTCAGCCGTCGCCGGCGGTGCATCGGCAGCAGTGAGGGGTTGCTCGGCGGCTTGCGCGACGAACAACTCATAGGCGACGACCTGAACCGCCATCGCGAGATTCAGCGAGCTGAATTCCGTGGTCGGGATACAGACGAGCGCGGCACAGCGATCCATATCGGCGTTATTCAGGCCGGTTTTCTCCGGTCCGAAAACGACCGCGACGGTGCCGTCGGTACGCCGTTTGTGAACTTCGGCCGCGGCCTCACGCACATCGAGTTGCCGCCAGGCAATGCTGCGCGTTCGTGCGCTGGTACCGATCACCCACCGACAATCCTTGACCGCGTCATCAAGCGAGGTATGCACGGTGGCATTGTCCAGAATATCGGTCGCACCGGATGCACGCGCCACCGCTTGCCCGCTCGGAAAAATTTTCGGATTGACGAGCGCCAGATCTTCGAGCGCCATGTTTTTCATCGCGCGCGCGGTCGCACCGATGTTCCCCGGATGCGTCGTACCAACCAACACAATCTTGATTTTGTCCAAAACGTCTCCGCGGCGAACCGAAGCCGAGCTCATTGCAACATGGTATTCTACCGCCCCATCGCGGCCGACGGAAAACAGGATCCGTCTTTTTCCGCTTCCAACGCCAAGGATCTATCTATGCACGCGTTGCTTAACGTTGCCGTTTCTGCCGCCCGCAAAGGCGGCAATCATCTCATTCGCGCCCAGCGGCGGCTCGACGAGCTGAATATCGAAAGTAAGGGTCGTAACGACTTTGTCAGCGAAGCTGATCTTCAGGCCGAGCGCGCCATCATCGATGAGATCCGCAAGCACTACCCGGAGCATGCAATCCTTGCCGAAGAGTCCGGTGCCAGCGAAGGGGATGAGGTCCAGTGGATCATCGACCCACTGGACGGCACCAACAATTTCGTCCACAACTTTCCCGTGTATTGCGTCTCGATCGGCGTCAACGTCGCCGGACGGATGTCGCATGGCGTCGTCTACGATCCGCTGCGCCAGGAAATATTCACCGCATCACGCGGCGACGGTGCGCAACTGGATGGCCGTCGCATCCGCGTGAGTGGACGACGCCTATTGACCGATGCGCTGGTCGGCACCGGCTTTCCTTATCGCGGCGACCAGGCCGCAGGGCTGGACAACTATCTCGCGCTCCTGAAAATCATTTTGCAAAACACGGCGGGTGTCCGGCGTCCGGGCGCTGCTGCACTCGATCTCGCCTACGTCGCTGCAGGGCGACTCGATGCGTTCTGGGAGTTCGGATTGAAGATCTGGGACGTCGCGGCTGGCGCACTGCTCATTCGCGAAGCAGGCGGTATCGTTAGCGGCGTGGATGGCAGCGAAAACTATCTCGACGGTGGCCACATCCTGGCGGCGACGCCGAAAGTGTATGCGGCGATGGCCAAGCTGTTCGCCGGTGAGGCCAAAGCGGCGATTGCCGCTCTGGCCAGCAACGACTAAGGCATTTCGTCGATTTCGTCCGGATCGGGTTCGGGCGGCAACAAGTCTTTCGCGGTGACGTTAAAGTACAGCGCGACCGCACTCGCGACATAGATCGACGAGTAAGTACCGACGACGATGCCGACGATCAGAGCGACCGAGAACGACCGGACCGCCTCACCACCCAATACGAGCAAGGCCGCCAACACCAGCAAGGTGGTGACACCCGTGATGATCGTGCGCGCCAACATCTGGTTGATCGAACGGTCGATAACTTCCGCTGAGGTTTCACCGCGCGTCGAAAGGAAATTCTCGCGAATACGGTCGAAGACCACGACGGTATCGTTGAGCGAGTAACCGACCACGGCCAGCACCGCGGCAATGACCGACGCATCCACCTGGAACTGGAACACAGCGAAAAAACCGACAGTCAGAATGACATCATGGACGAGCGCCGCGACCGCACCTGCCGAGAACTTCCACTGAAAGCGGAACATGATGTAGATGAAGATCATGATCAGCACAAACATCATCGCAAGGCTGCCGGCCTCGGCGACTTCGGCACCGATCTGAGGAAAGACGACCGAGAAACTACGCGCCTCTACGTCATCCCCATCTGCCGACAGCAATGCCAGTAATTCATCGCGCAATTCGGTGCCATCCGAGCCCTCTTGCGGTGGAATCCGAATCATGACGTTTTGCTGCGTACCGAAGTACAAGACATCTGCGTCGATGTAGCCGGCATCCGCCAGTTGCTGACGCACAGCGGCGACATCGACCGTGCGGTCATAGCCCGCTTCGAGTTCGACACCACCGGTGAATTCAATGCCGAAATTCAAGCCCCTGACAGCGATCGCTGCGATGGAGGCTATGATAAGCACGGCGGATACGATCGCGGCAAGCTTGCGCCGCGCCATGAAACGGAAATGGGTTTCTTTGGATAAGACTTGCATGACTACACCGCCAGCTTATCGAGCTTGCGCCCGCCGTAAATCAGGTTAACAACAGCACGGGTGCCAACGATCGCGGTAAACATCGATGTCGCAATACCGATCGCGAGAGTGACGGCAAAACCCTTGACGGGGCCAGTACCAAACAGGAACAACACGAGTGCAGCAATGAACGTCGTGACGTTCGCATCAGCGATCGATGAAAACGCCTTTGCATAACCTTCGTTGATTGCTGCCTGCACCGACACGTTCGCGCGCAACTCTTCGCGGATACGCTCGAAGATCAACACGTTCGCGTCGACCGCCATACCGACCGTCAGAACGATACCGGCAATACCCGGCAAGGTCAGTGACGCCTGCAATAACGACAACACACCGACAATCAATACCAGATTGGTCAGCAACGCGAGATTGGCGATGAACCCAAATACGCGGTAGTACAGAATCATGAAGATGACGACAGCAAGAAAACCGATCTGAATTGCAAGAAAACCCCGGTCCACGTTCTCCTGGCCAGTGGTCGGTCCGATCGTCTGTTCGCCCACTTCAAACAGCGGCGCCGCGAGCGCGCCTGCTTTCAATAACAACGCGAGCTCGCGTGCTTCATTGCTGGTGAGCCCGGTAATATTGAACTGGTTCGAGAACACGCCCTGAATCGTCGCGCGGTTGATCACCTCGCGGTTGTACTTGGTCTGGTAGGTCACCTCGCCATCACGCTCGACTTTGATCGGCTCCGACGTAATGAACAGCACCGACATCGGTTTTTGTAGGTTCTTCTGTGTCGTCTCAAGCATGCTCGCACCGCCAATAGCGTCGAGACGAATACTGACCGCTGGCTGCCCTTCCACAAATGTCGCGCTGGCATCGACAATCTGATCGCCAGAAGCGATGACCTCGCGCTTCAGAATGACATCACCGCCTTCTCTGAAGGGAAAGCTCTGAGAACCCGGTGCATTGCCGGTCAGATCAACCAGTCGGAATTCGAGCGTCGCAGCGGCCCCGAGGATCACCTTGGCCTCGGCTGGATCCTGAATCCCGGGGAGCTGCACGACAATGCGCTTTAATCCCTGACGCTGGATCACCGGCTCGGCGACACCCAGCGCATCCACGCGATTGCGCAGTACCGTGATGTTTTGTTCCATCGCGAAGTTCTGTCGCTCGAGCACCTGCAGATCCGTCATCCGAACACGGATTGACGTATCGTTGCTGCCGCTCAGAACCTGCAGACCGCTGTCGACCGTGCGGACTGCCTGCCGCGCCTTGTCGAGGTCCGCCGGATCGCGTACGTCGACACGGATCGTATTACCGGCTAGCTTGGCGCGGGATACACCGACCGTCTTGTCGAGCTCGGACTCGATTTCTTCGGCGTAAATTTCCATACGCTTTTGGATGGCTTCATCGATATCGACCTCGAACAACAGATACACGCCGCCCCTCAGGTCGAGGCCGAGACTCATTGGCTCGAGGCCGAAGCTACGCAGCCAGGCCGGTTGCAATGGCGCAAGCGTCTTTGCGGTTATGACATCGTCCGATGCAGCTTCGCGCAAGTACTCAAAGGCCTCTGATTGCGTATCGATGCTGTCGAATGCATAAAACAGTTTACCGTCACGCTCAAACTGCCGAGTCGGTTCAAATCCCGCCCGCGTCAGCAACTGCTCAAATCGGGACAACTCGGTATCGGGTAGCGGTAGCTTGTCCTCTGCCGTAACTTGTATGGCAGGTGCTGTGCCATAAAAATTCGGCAACGCCGTAAAGATGCCGAAGACGACAACAGCCAGTACAAGAAAGTACTTCCAAAGCGGGTATTGATTCATCGACTCGGTCTCAGGCAGCGTCTACGGTGCCTTTTGGCAACACCGCACTAATGGAATGACGCTGCACTTTCAGATGCACATTATCGGCGAACTCGACCGTGACAAACTGCTCTGTGGTGTCGCGAACGATGCCGATCATGCCGCCGGCTGTCAGCACTTCGTCGCCGCTTTTGACGCCAGCTACCAACTCACGGTGCTGCTTCTGACGCTTTTGCTGCGGACGAATCAACAGGAACCAAAATGCGGCAAACAGGACACCCATCAAAACGAATGACGGAATCGGGCTTTGTGCGCCAGCTGGTGCACCTTGTGCCCAGGCGCTGCTAATCAAGAAATCCATTGTTTTCCCCTGTTACACACGCGTGCGACGCGTGTTCTCTCGTGATGTGGGCGCTCCCCGATAATTCAAGCGTGGGTCGCGTCACGGCGCGAATCGCGCGGCATTATGCCACAGTTGCGCGTCCACACTCGGCAGAGGCCAGAAATTCGCGAGAAAACTCCTCAAACTGGTCCGCTTCGATCGCCCGCCGGATCCGCGCCATCAATCGTTGGTAATAGCGCAGGTTATGTACAGTGTTCAGATGTGACCCCAGCATCTCATCGCATTTGTCGAGATGGCGAAGGTAAGCGCGTGAATAGTTGGCGCAGGTGTAGCAATCGCAGTCCGGGTCCAACGGGCCCGTATCGTGGGTGAAGCGCGCGTTACGGATCTTGATCGTACCCTCGGACGTGAACAGATAGCCATTACGGGCATGTCGCGTCGGCATGACACAGTCGAACATATCCACACCCCGCGCGACCGCCTTGACGATATCGGCCGGTGTACCAACCCCCATCAAATAACGCGGGTAGTCGCGCGGCATGATCGGCTGTAGTGCGTCCAGCACCAGCAATCGCTCCGCTTCGCTCTCACCCACCGACAGCCCGCCGATGGCGTAGCCATCGAAGCCAATCGACTGCAGGCCTTCCAGCGACTCGGCGCGCAAATCGGCATACATCCCGCCCTGCACAATCGCGAACAATGCATCGCCGCGCTCGGGCTCCCGCTGCTTCAACGCATCAAACTCAGCGCGACTGCGTGCCGCCCAGCGCAGCGACAAGCGCATCGAGTCCCCGGCCTCCTGATGGGACGCCGGGTGCGGCGTGCATTCGTCGAAAATCATTGTGATATCGGCACCCAGATCGTGTTGCACCTGCATCGACTTTTCTGGTGTCAGCAGGATACGCGCGCCGTCAACCGGCGAGGCGAACGTCACACCCTCCTCCGACATCTTACGCAGCGCCGACAAACTGAACACCTGGAAGCCGCCCGAGTCGGTCAATATCGGTCCGTGCCAGTGCATAAAATCGTGCAGATCGCCGTGCGCACGAACGACCTTGGTGCCCGGTCGCAGCATCAGGTGGAACGTATTGCCGAGAATGATCTCGGCGCCAAGACCCGCCACTTCGTCCGGTCGCATCGCCTTGACCGTACCGTAGGTGCCGACCGGCATGAAGGTGGGTGTCTGCACCGTGCCGCGGGCAAATGTCAGCTCGCCACGGCGTGCGGCGGCGCTTTGCCCCTTCAGCGAGAATTTCATACCTGCTCCCGATCGGCGCGCCATAGCAACATGGCATCCCCGTAGCTGAAGAATCGATAGCGCTCTCGAACCGCATGTCGATACGCCGCCATGATGGGGTCGACGCCCGCGAACGCGCCGACCAGCATCATCAACGATGACGCCGGCAGATGAAAATTAGTGACGAGCCCATCAACGACCCGGAATCGGTAACCGGGGCGAATAAACAGGTCGGTCTCCCGCTCGCCCGCCTGCAACTGGCCATCCGTCGCCGCGCTTTCCAGCGCGCGTAACGACGTCGTTCCTACTGCGATCACCCGCTTGCCGGCCGCACGCGTTGCCGCCACCGCATCAACCAATGACCGATCGATCGACAGACGCTCCTCGTGCAAGGTATTGGTTGCCAGCTGCTGCTCTGTCAATGGCTGAAACGTACCAGCACCGACATGCAGTGTCAGTGTTTGTCGTTGGACGCCGGCTGCGTCGATAGCGCTCAGCAACGCATCATCGAAATGTAACCCCGCCGTCGGCGCAGCGACCGCACCGGGCACGCGCGCATAGATTGTCTGATAGCGCAATTGATCCTGCACCTCGTCGACACGATCGATATACGGTGGCAACGGCACGTGACCGGCCGTATCCATCAGTGTCGATACGGGCATATCAAACTCGAGATCGAAAAATCGACCGTCGCGGCCGCGCACTTCAGCATGACTAAGAGCAGCGCCATGAGCGTCGATGATCTCGAGCGATCCACCGGGCTTCGGCGCCTTGCTAGCGCGAATCTGCACGAGCGCGGTATGCCCGCCAGTGACGCGCTCAATCAGCAGTTCGATCCGTCCGCCCGTCTGTTTGCGACCAAACAAACGCGCCTTGACGACCTTGGTGTCATTAAAGACCAGCAAATCGCCAGGCGTCAGACTCTCGGGTAAGCGATGGAAGACGTCGTCAACGATGCTGCCATCCGGCAACAAGCGTAACAACCGACTGGAAGACCGCTCGGCCGCCGGGTAGCGGGCGATCAGCTCATCAGGTAGCTCATAGTGGAAATCGGCGGGCTGCATGGGCGCGGAGTCTAGCAGAGCCGCCGCGGAACGACGACCGGGGCAAGCGATGCCCCGGCCGATGCCTTGCGTAATTACAGCGTGGTTCGACCCTCTTCGATCACCACCACTTCGTTCGGTTGTTCCTCCAGCCAGGTGATGGCTGGCGAGTCATCGAACAAACGCATACCGCGCATTTTCTCAAACGGGTGACGACTGCTGCGCTCCGGCACTGTGACATCGAGCGTCCGTGATCGCTTGTCGCGGAGCACTTTGACTTTCAAAGACTCACCGGCCGTATACGACCGCAGTATGCGCATCGCGTGGCCGACGTTCTTCGGCACGCGTCCGCCAATATCCTGAATCACATCACCATCGACAAATCCGAGCGATTCATCGCTGGGCGCACTCACGACCAACAATCCACTATCGGTACCGAAGTAGCGACCGAGGTCTTCGCTCAACTCGACCAGCTCCATGCTGCCCCAGCCGGAGTCTGCGCCGATGAAATTGAAGCGTTGGCCGCCATCTGCCACAAACACTTCGAAGTCGTTATCCACGCCCTGCAACTCGGACAACAGATTGCCACCGAAAATGTGCTCCTCGGTCAGCACGCCACCGTCGCCAAAACCGAAGCGAAAGCTGTTGACGGACGGGCTGAACGATTGCTCATTCAGCTTCAACGTCAATTCGCGAGGCTCATCGTCGCGCAGCACCTTGACGGTAATGCTGTCGCCGACGGCTTTGCCGTCCAGCGCCTTGATGATTTGAATAGACGCTTCGCTGGCATCTGCCTCAGTCAGCGACGTCTGGCCAACGCTGATCAGACGATCACGGGCCTTGACGCCGCCTTCTGCGGCCGCACTACCGGGCGATACCGACAATATCTCGACGCCCTCGCCATCACGTTTGCCGTCGACCCGCGTCGACGATAGCGCAACGCCGATACGCGGTCTGTCTTGCGAGAGCGCGCGCTCGAGCCGCTTGCCCTCGGTGTTAATAATGACGCGAGAGTGCATGCCGTCACTCAGTCTCGCCACCTCTTCTGCGGCAGCCTGCAGCCGGGCCTCGGCGGCACGCAGCTTTTCTTCCAATACTTGCTCATCCTGCGCAGCGGCAGTGAGTGGCAACAGCGCGGCTAACCCCATCGCAATTCCAGACAAAGACAGTCGCATCAATAATCTCCTCAACAGTGAATCAATCTATAACCAGACCGCAGCAGCAGCGGCCGGTTCTGCTCGCAACGTCACGAGCGATGACATCAGTCCGACGCGTTCGCGCAATAAAACACGGGTGGCATCGTTGCCCCCTTGGCGTAGCGTCTCGTTCAATTCGGTGTCGATGGCCGCCACGCGATCCTCCAACGCGGATATCGTGCTGGCAGTCGCGACGCGCTGTACACGGCCGCGTGTCGGCAGTGTCGCGAGCATACGATCAAGATACGCCGACTGTGCAGCCAGCGATTCGACCTCGGAAGGTGCCGTGTCCGTCGCGGTGTTGGCGGCCACAACCGGCGCCGGCAGCATCTCATCGCTGGGCGTCATCAGCGCCAGAGACACAATGACCATCGCGACCGATGCTGCCAATGCAGCCGATACCGCCCAACGCGTCGAGCGTCGCGGACGCGCGGTCATCGCGAGCTTGTCCAGCGCCTCAAGCGTCGCTGTCGGTGGTGTCACCGTCGGCAGCTGTCGTAATCGCTGCACCAGTGGGTCGTCATTCGCCGTAATCAATCTCAGTTTCACAATGAACACCTCTTCGGTTGCGAGTCCTCGCAACGCTCCTCGCCGTCCAGCACAGCGCGCAGTTCAGCGTGCGCCCGCGACAGGCATGACTTCGAAAAACTCACCGACTTACCCATCAGGTCGGCAATTTCGCGATGCGTGTAGCCTTCGACATCGTATAGCCAAACCACAGCCCGGGCTTGCGACGACAACGCGGACAGCGCGCGCTCCAGGCGCTGCTGATCGTTGATCTGTTGCTCGTCGGTATCCGGCGCTCTTATGTCATCGATGAACGCCTCGATCGACGACGCTTTGCGTTGCCAGGCGCTGCGCAAATGCATCAAACACCGCGACACAGCGATTTTCCGAATCCAGGTCGCCAGGGACGCTTCGGATCGAAAGTCGCTGAGGCCCTGAATCACGGCGACAAACGTTTCCTGTGTCAGGTCATCCGCGGTACTTGCGCATTGGCATAAGCGTAACGCCAGGGTGTATACCGCCGGTGCAAAACACCGAAATAGCGCTGCCGTCGCGTCGCTGTCTCCTTGCTGCGCGCGAGCGATCGTTGCATTGTCGAGGCGCAGGCCAGTAAATCCGCTCATGGTGTCTTAGATGCAGCAACACGCCAAAGGGTCGCACTGCGGTGAATATTTTCTGCCGACAACGAGGTCAGGGCTTCCATCGTCGCTCGATTTCGCTAGAATGGCGAATCCCAGCACATCGCAATGCCAGAGTGGTGGAATTGGTAGACACGAGGGATTCAAAATCCCTTGCTAGCAATAGCGTGTCGGTTCGAGTCCGACCTCTGGTACCAATGGCCTGGCCACGGCGCATTACGCGCTCCCTTTATCTGCGACAGCCTCGGATACGCATTCATGAAATACTGCTCAAACTGCGGGCACACGGTAGTGCGCGAGATTCCTGAAGGCGATACCCACGAGCGTTACGTCTGTCCCAACTGTCACACGATTCACTATCAGAACCCCAAGATCGTCGTCGGCTGCGTACCGCAGCGGGATGGCAAGATTCTTCTGTGCAAACGTGCGATAGAGCCCCGCGTCGGCTATTGGACGGTCCCGGCAGGCTTCATGGAGCTGCGCGAAACCATGGCAGAGGGCGCAGCTCGCGAGACTATGGAGGAAGCCTGCGCCAAGGTCGAGATCGGCCATCTGTTTGCATCAGTCGACGTGCCGCACGCTGGTCAGGTGCATGTGTTTTTTACTGCTGAGCTCGTCTCGGATTTTTCGCCTGGCCCCGAAAGCCTCGACGTCGCGCTCTACCGGCCCGAGGACATCCCCTGGGACGAGATCGCCTTCCCTAGTGGCGTCTTCGCACTCCGCCAATACATCGCAGACAATGGCGAGAACAACGGCCTGCATTTGCACACCGCCGAGCGGCGACGCTACTGATGCAGCGCGTCAGTTTTCGCGTTAATATTGCGCGTCAAGTTTGACTGACAGGTAGATCCCGCGATGACGTTTGTTGTGACTCAATCATGCATCAAGTGCAAGTACACCGATTGTGTCGAAGTCTGTCCCGTGGACTGTTTCCACGAGGGTCCGAATTTTTTAGCGATCGATCCGGACGAGTGCATTGATTGCACGCTCTGCGAGCCCGAGTGCCCGGTGGAAGCCATATACTCTGAGGACGAACTGCCCCCGGATCAGGAGCATTTTCTTGAGTTGAACGCAGAGCTGGCTGCCAACTGGCCCGTCATTACCGAAGCGAAAGATCCACCACCTGATGCTGACGATTGGAAAGACAAGGAAGACAAGGACGAGTTGCTGGAGCGCTAGTCAGCGCCTCGCCGCCGAATACAAAAAAAGCCGACGCGATGACGTCGGCTTTTTTATGCCAGCATGACTGCTCTGACTAAGGCTGGATAGCGGTAGCCGCCGCCAGTCTAGACGCCAGGTCCGGTGCTGGCACATAGCCGGAAATAAGATCGCCGTTTGGCATGACAATAGCCGGCGTACCACCGAGACCCACCGACAGACCGATCTCAAACTGCTCGGCTATAGCACTCGCATCGCAATCTGCCGCAGGCAATGACTTGTCGTTCTTGGCATCGGTCATCGCTTTGCGACGGTTGTCGGCACACCAGACTTCTTCAGCCTTTTCCCAGGAGCGCGTGTTGGGTCCGCTGCGCGGATAAAACAGGTAGCGCACCGCAATGCCCGCTTCGTTGTAGGCGGTCATTTCGCGATGTAACTTTCGGCAAAACGTGCAGTCGATGTCTGTGAATACCGTTACGGTATGTTTGGCGTTTTCCGGACCGAAGACGATCGCACCGGCGTTGTCGGCGCCTTCCAGCAGCTCGAGGCGACCCTTGGACATGCTTTCCTGTGTCAGGTTGCGGTTTTGTTCCAGATCGATCAGCTCACCTTGAATCAGATAGCGTCCGTCCTGTGTCAGATAGGCCACCAACGCGCCCTGCTGAATCTCGAGAATGCCGTCTATCGGACCCGGCCGAATAGACTCTGGTTTGATCCTCGGGAACTTCTCAGCGATCGTTGCGCGCACCGCATCCAGCGAATCATTGGTGTCATCGGCAAAAGTCGGCATCGCAAAGGTTATGAAGGTAAAAGCGAGTGCCCATGCACGCGTCAAGTTAGTCACTCGAACATCTCCTGTCTGGCGGCGAGCGCGGATAATCCCACGGAGCTCCACTTGCGCGCAACTCACATTCTCTAAGACCCGGTCACATTGGGAAAAGTTTCAACAGCCATCAGCGGCGTTGCGAGCGCTCACATCCCGACAATGGCAAAGAAGCGAGTTGCGAACGTGGATTGCGCGTCCGCGAGCTCGCGCCGCACGAGTGCGCGGCTTAGCCGCGTGGGTGATGCCGCTCGTGCAGGTCTTTCATGCGCTCGCGCGCGACATGGGTATAGATTTGTGTGGTCGACAAATCACTATGTCCGAGCAACATCTGCACCACACGCAGGTCTGCGCCATGATTGAGCAGATGCGTTGCAAACGCGTGCCGCAGGCTATGCGGAGACAGGCCGTCTTGGATATTTGCTTTCTGCGCATAGCGCTTGATGATGTGCCAGAACGCCTGACGGGTCATGCGATCGCCTCGACGGGTTGGGAACAGATACTCGGTCTGTCGCTCCAGCAGAATTTCGAGTCGCGGCCCTTCGATGAAATCACGCAGCCAACGCTGTGACTCTTCGCCGAGCGGAATCAATCGTTCACGATCCCCTTTCCCAACGATGCGAAGCACGCCCTGGTTAAGGTTCACTTGCGACTGCTTCAGGCTGATCAGTTCGGTGACACGCAGGCCCGTTGCGTACAACAGCTCCAGCATCGCGCGGTCGCGATGACCCAGCGGATCCGAGACATTCGGCGCAGCCAGCAACGCATCGACTTCATCTTCGGTCAGCGTCTTCGGCAGCGATCGTCCGATACGCGGCATCGCGATGTCGACGGTCGGATCATCTTCCCGAAGATTCTCATTGGCGAGGTAGCGATAAAATCGGCGGAAGCTCGATAATTGACGCGCTGTCGAGCGCGGCTTTGCGCCCTCTTCAACACGCCACTCGATGAAGCCAAGTAGATCGGCCTTAGCGGCGTTCTCGACCGCAACACTCCGGTCGCTGAGCCAACGCGCCAACGACATGAGATCCGCTCGGTACGCACCCAACGTATTTTTCGAGAGGCCACGCTCCGCCCAGATCGCATCGAGAAACTGGTCGATGATCTGTTCCGCACCACTCAAAACGCTATTCGCGTCACTTTTGTCATTTGTTGCCATCAAAGCCATCTGTATACTACTGAACCTGCAGCTGACGGGCGTCCATCAAGTCGCCAGATCAGAAACAATGCTGTTCTCAGACTTCATTGCTGAGACCGTTGCCGGTAAGACACCTGTGCTTCCCGTGCATGGCGACATCTTCTGATTGACCGCCATAAATTGCCGTGAACGCGTTCACAGAACGCGTAGGCGTTAACATAAAGTGACCGTCATCACAGTCTGGATTGTGAACCAGGACACATAAACTGCAGGACCTACGCGTGAAGACACTCATTCAGAAAATCATGCATGCCACTTACGGCTTGTGGTTTGTTGTTGTCTTCGCCGCTTGCGCTGTTTTGGCGCTGCTCGCCGTACTCTTGTTGCCGTCGTTACCGCTTCGTCAGCGCTTCGTACACAGATTCACACAGTGCATTTTTTGGCTCACTGGCAGTGGCCCCGTCGTGCGCGGTTTGACGAACCTACCAGATGGACCCTGCATGCTGGTCGGTAATCACGCGAGCTATCTCGATGGGCCTGTGATGACGGCCGTACTGCCACCGCGTTTTTCATTCCTGATCAAAGCCGAAATGAATGCGGTGCCATTGGCGGGTTTTCTGCTGCGTCGTATTGATTCGTTTTTTGTCGACCGCTCAAAAGCCAGCAAGAGTGCGACATCCGCGCGGCAAATCATTCGCGCGGCACGCGCTGGACGCGCGCTCGGTGTGTTTCCGGAAGGTACGTTCGACGACACGCCGGGGCTCAAGCAGTTTCAGAAAGGCGCATTTGCAGTCGCCAAGGCCGGTAGCATGCCGATAGTGCCATTCGTTATCGCGGGCACACGGCACATCTTGCCGGCGAGTAGCCTGTGGCCAAAGCCCGGCCGGATACACGTGACGTTGTTTGCGCCGGTCGCCGTCGAGGACGTGCTCGCCCACGATGTCGTGACACTCCGCGATGAAGTGCGAGACATGATTTTGGCGCACCTCGGAGAACCCGATTTGCTAGCCGATGCAGCCGAGCCGATCAACGACGAAGCACACGCGATCGAAACGAACAACGCCGCGTGAAGCGGAGCTGTTGGTATCTAACTCAGACTCGTCTTAATCAAGTCGTATTGGCCGCCACACGGTTGGCGCTCTGCAAACGATCATTCACATAAGCGATCCACGCCGCCGCGCTCTGCTTCTCGACGGTGGTGCCCTCTTCCGCCGCAATCTTGAACGCATTCAACGCGGCACGCCACTGGCTCAATTCGGTATGCGCAGTGCCGATCAACAGATGCGCTTCACCGCGCTTCTTATAACCTTGCTCCAAGGCTTTGTTCGCCGACGTGATCGCGTTTTCCCACTGCGTCAACTCGTTATAGACCTTGGCGCTCTCGATCGCGAATTTAGGATCACCGGTTAAGTCAGCAAGCTCACCCATAATTTTCAGCGACTTTTCGAATTCCTGCGCACCGGTCCAAGCCGACTGCAGCAGCTCTAGATTCTTCCTGTTTCTGGTAATTCGACCCGCCGCCATTTCCGCTGACAAAATGTCACCGGCAGTGTATGGAATGGTCAGGAACATGTTCAGGCGCACCAGATTCAGTATCTTGTCTTCTTCCTCAACCAGACCTTTACGGTAAGCCACCATCAGCGTCGACAATGCCTCCTGATCCTGGCCGAGCTTCATGTGAGCGCCGTATAGCGTATCCCAATAGGTCTTTTTCTCGGGCCAGTACTGAATCATCTTCTGCAGCAACGGTACCGCCTTCGCGATCTGGTCGGTTTCGAAATAGACCGCCAGGTTCAACTGGTACCAAGGCTCCTGCGGCTTCTCGGAGAGCGATATCGCTTTTTCGACGTACGGCAAAGCGCTGCGATAGTCCTCCATCTGCGCGAAGCTCGAACCGATCAACATATAAGCATCACCGGGTGGATCCGCTTCGTACTTGAACCACTCGCGCGCCGTATCGATCGCTTTCCGATACTGACTCTGGGCCATATATAAACCGGCCAGCGAGTACAGCATGCCTTGTTGGGCATCGGGCGTCAGCGCGTTCTCGCCAATCGACTTTTCAAAGTATTCAATCGCGTCTTTGTATTTGCTGTCGTTGGCATAGATAAAGCCGATCGTTTGGTAGATCAGCGCTTTCTCGTAGCCATTGAGTCGGCTGCTGCCCAGCATCGCCTGCGCTTTTTGCATCGCTTCGGCATTCTGGTTCTCACCCATCAGTTCATGGATCGCACCGAGTCGTTTGTAGGCCGTCTCGGACATAGTCTGCTGATTACTGGTCTCGCGCTCCAGGACTACGCGGTCATCGCGCAGCTCATCCTGCGCGACAGCCGCTGTCGGCAAAGCGACCAAACCCAGCAATACGATTAACGGCGTCATTTTCATAACAGCATTCATCCCGTTCAGGCTCGCGCCTAGTTCATCTTAAAGTCGAGGGTGTAAGACGCGTTCCTCGCGATAGCCTGCCCGTCGACAACCCGCGGCTTGAATTTCCACTTGTACAAGGCCTGCCGCGCCGCACGATCAAAAATACGTCGTGGCTGCGATTCCAGCACTTCGACATCGGATACCGAGCCGTCCGCCTCGATCGTAAAGCCGAGCTTGACCCATCCCTCAGTGCCGTCCAGCAATGCCTCGCGTGGGTACTGCGGCTGGATCATCACAATGGGGATCACGTCGCCCTCTTTAGGCGGGCCACTCGCGCCCATGCCGCCGAGGTACGGACCCTGGCCACCGATCGCGACCGCCACATTGGGCGTTTGGATCTCTGGCAAATCGGGTGGTGGGCGATCGTCGTTAGCGACCGTCAGCTTCGGCGGCGGCGGTGGCTCTTTCGGCTCTTCCGGCTCCGGCGGCTTGCGACGGTCCTTCAGATTCGTGATTTCGTCCTGCTTCACGCGGACAAAATCGAGGTTCACACGATCTTTGTCTTTGTCATTGATGTCGAGATCACCCGCGATAAGCGCGTGCATCAACAGGAACAGGCCGAGTGCGACCAGCGCACCTATGCCTACTGAGCCAAAATATCGCATCGTGCCCTCCTCAAGAGCCTTCCGGTTCGGCGGCTACCGCAATATCGATAACGCCACCCAACCTGATCTGGTCCATGATGTCAATGACGACACCGGTCGGCGCACCCTCGTCCGCAATAATCACCGCCGAGCTTTCCGGATTTTCGGCGGTCGCCTCTTCAACCCGCTGTCGCACGGCCGTCAGCTCGATCTGGTTTTTGTTGAACCAGATATCGCCTTGCTCCGTGACACCAATGAGGATGTTGCTGCGTGCCCGTACCGACGCCGTTTCCGCTTCGGGACGCGTTGGATCGATACCGGTTTCCTTGACGAAAGACGTCGTTACGATAAAGAAAATCAACATAATGAAGACGATGTCGAGCATCGGCGTGATGTTGATTTCGGTTTCTTCTTCCGCTTCTGAGTGTCGTTTTGCCACGTAAATTTCCTGTCAGTCTGCCAGCGCTGCCAGCGACACGGCCTGCGCGCCGGCTACGCGCGCCTGATCGACAACCCGCACCAGAATGCCGGCATCAGCGTCACGATGTGCCGCCACCACCACGGAGGCGTCCGGCTTCAATGCCAGACGGCTTTCGATGTTGGCCCGTACCGCTCGAATGTCGGTTGCTCGATCGCCAATAAAAATGCTGCCAGTTGCATCAATCTTGATCGCAACCACCTCGGAGATTTCGACATCCTTTGGCGGTTCATTCGACGGCCGCGTCAGATCGACACCACTTTCTTTTACGAAGGAGGTCGTTACGATGAAGAAAATCAACAAGATAAAGACGACATCTAACATTGGTGTAATGTTGATCTCGGATTCCTCTTCCGCCTTTCTCTTTCTGGTACTCATGTTTTGTACTCACAGCCACGCTCAGTGATGAACGAGGCTGTCCTCCAGGGTTCCGACCTCGCGGGTCGCTTTTCGTTCCAGCAGTACCGAGACATACAGCCCCGACAACGCGGCAACGAGCCCCGCCATCGTTGGAATGGTGGCCTGCGACACTCCGCCCGCCATCAGACGCGCATTGCCTGTGCCATGAAATGCCATGACCTCAAACACCTTAATCATGCCGTATACGGTGCCAAACAGGCCGAGCAGCGGCAGCAGCGCCATGATGGTCTTGATGATCGGCAAGTACTGACGCGCTTGCACCGAGACCTCCGAAATCAGCATGTCGCGGATCCGATGTGCGCCCCACGATGTCTGGTCACGACGTCCTTCCCATTCGTCGACCACGCTTTGGCGCAGGCTCGGCATGACCGAACGAAAAAACCACAGCCGCTCGATGATGAACGTCCACATAATCGTCGTTGCCAGCAAGATCAAATAGAGCACCGGCCCGCCCGTTTCAAAGAACGAGCGCAGCGCGACGGTGACAGACTCAATGTAGTACATCGAGTATCAGCCCTTCTCTGAGTGGCGCGCGATGATCCCCGCGCTCTGCTCTTCGAGTACCTCAACCAATGCGCGACTGCGGCCCGAAACGATCGTATGCAGGAACACGAGCGGAATCGCGACGATCAAGCCCAGCATGGTGGTCACCAGTGCTTCCGAGATACCACCCGCCATCAGCTTGGGATCACCCGTACCGAACAGCGTAATGGCCTGAAACGTGTTGATCATACCGACGACCGTACCGAGCAGGCCCAGCAGCGGAGCTACGGCCGCAAACACTTTGATAATAGACTGACCCTTCTCTAGCGGAGGCACTTCTCGAAGAATCGCCTCGTCGAGCTTCAACTCCAGCGTTTCGGTATCGACGTCCTGGTTTTCGCTGTAGACACCGATGATGCGACCCAGCGGATTGTCGCTGGATGCAGCGCCCGACTTGAGCTGTTTCTTCACTTTCGCGCCCATGCCAGACAGCACAACCATGCGCCACACGGCAATCAGGATGCCGATGATGCCGATCGCGATAATAACCAGGCCGACCGGACCACCCTGCTCGAGCCGATCGCCGATCGTCGCTTTCTTGGTTTCAAGGCGCAGCAGCTCACCGCGGCTCGGATCAACAGCAAACGCGGCGATTTCGCCCGGTGCGGCGTTGAAGAATGCGCTCGCCGTACTGGTAAACCGGCCCGCTGGCTGAGGATCCAGCAACGTCAGCGTGTTCGTGCTGGTGTCGTAAGACAGGAAGCCGTCCGCGGTTGACGCGCTGAACAAGCCAACCCGAACCACCTCAGCGTTCTGTGACTCACCGCCCGCCGCGCGAATTTGCGTATTAAAGCGCACCACTTCGGCAGAACCGGCCATCTCCTCGATCAGCAATGCCTGCAATTCACGCAGCTCTTCGATCGACGGCAGCTTCTTAGCTTTGCCCAATTCGGTGGCGATGTCGCCACGGCGCGGGTTTTGTACGGTCAGCAGCGAGCTATCGACCATGCCTTTCGCCTCGCCGGCGGACTGGCGAACGACACCAAACAACTCACCGATGTCCCCAAGGCGGATGCGCAGGGTTTCGTTCAGCTCGGTCAGTGCCACTTCGTTGTCATCAAACGCCTGCTTCAACTCTTCACTGCGACGTTGCGCCGCTGCGAGCGATGCGCGTGCGTCGTTCAACAGCGCTTGCTGTTGGTTGCGTTTGGCCAGGAACTCCTGTTCGCGCTGACGGTTTTCAGCGCTGATTTCACGTCCTTCCTTGCGGACTTCCTGCAGCAACTCCTGCATGGTTTGCTGCGCGTTCGCCGCTGGGAGCGAGATGGCAACGGCGGCGATCACGCCCGCGACGACCTGGGTCAGTTTCATGACATTCAGCCTTACGTTGTTCTTGTTGTTCATTGTGCTGCTCCTGCGCCCGGAACGGGTAGTACCAGAAGCTGTGGTGGTGCCTGTTTCTTGGCAAGTGCCAGGCCATCGGACACGGCACGACGATATTCAGAACCGACGACTTCCCACTGTTTGGTCTGCTTGTTGTACAGACCGGTCACAGACTGATCGGCTGTCTGGTAGGCGAGCACGACACGCCCAACCCGCAGGAACTCAACCTGCGTGTCCGCGCCATCGATCATGACCGAGCCCGTGTAAGCCTCGATCGTGCGACCGAATCCGGCCTCGATTTTGTAGGCCTCCATGATTTGCCGATATTTCTCTGAAACAGAGATGCTGGAATCCGTCATATTGGACTCGAGGTTGGCGATTCTGAGTTCTCGCTCCTCAACCTGGAACGGCATATCGAGCGCGATAAAGGCCTTCAGGTCAGCAATCATGTCCAGCATCAGTGGGACGATGCCCTGCTCGGTGTTACCGAAATCTTCGAGCTGCTGCTGGATATTGGTGATTTCCTGATTCTGGTCGTTGACCACGGCACTGAGGTTGTCGTTATAGACCCGCGTGCGATCGAGCTGCTGCAGGGTGATTCGGTATTCACCCAGCAATTCAGACGTCTGCTGCGCATAGCGCGTGACGCGCTCCTGCGACTGCTTCGAGTTGCGATCGAAGCCAACCTGTTCGGTGATAACCCGCTTGACCGCTTGCTGAGCGTGCACGGACTGCGTTGCCGGTAGCGCTAACGCCAGGACGGCCGAAGCGACCACCAACGCGGGCGAGCGCTTGCCATTCGATATATACAGCGACATGGACAATTTCCTGATTTAAAACAACATTAGTGGGCGTTCGGAGAGTCTCCCCCGAAACCCATTGATAGTTAAGGTTTTTGTGTGACCTTTCCCCTGGAAGCCGGCCTGCATACCACACTGAAATGTGGCCCCCTGCCAGGCTCCGAAGCCAGTGAAACTAGCAGAATAGCGTGTGAAAAAAAAGTCACGTCGAGCGTGTCGACATAACCAGCAAACCGTGCAACGGTGCGACGCTTGCTTCAAAATACCGGCCCCCTCGTATGATATTCAGGAAGTGAATCACGATGAGTGCAGATCCCAACGTTATTGTCAGCGCGATGCGCACACCGATCGGTGCGTTCCAGGGCGCGCTCGCGCCCGCCTCCGCCGTCGATCTGTCTGCCGCTGCAAGTCGATCAGCGATAGCTGCTGCGGGCATCTCCGGCGCAGATATCTCCGAAGTCATCATGGGCTGTGTGCTACCGGCGGGACTGGGCCAGGCTCCAGCACGACAAGCCGCGCTCGCGGCAGGTCTGCCCGAAGGCAAGGGTGCAACGACCATCAACAAAGTCTGCGGGTCCGGTTTGAAGGCAGTCATGATGGCGAGTGACCTCGTTGCCGCAGGCAGCGCCGATATCGTATTGGCCGGCGGCATGGAGTCGATGACCAATGCGCCATATCTGATGCCGAAAGCGCGCGCCGGCTATCGGATGGGACACCAGGAAATTCTTGACCACATGTTCTTCGATGGGCTGCAGAACCCTTATGACGGCAACATGATGGGCACCTTCGCTGAGCGCACGTCGGCACATTACGGTTTCACGCGTGAAGCACAAGATGCGTTCGCCATGGCGTCGGTGACGCGCGCCAAAACAGCCATTGAGCAAGGCGCGTTCAGCGATGAGATCGCGCCGGTCACGGTCACGCACCGCCGCAAGACAACTGTCGTTGAGACGGATGAAGAACCGGGGCGCTCTGACCTGGACCGTATCCCGACGCTACGGCCCGCGTTCGCCAAAGACGGGACCGTGACGGCGGCCAGCAGTTCGTCGATCTCCGATGGGGCAGCGAGCCTGATCGTCATGCGCGCCAGTGAAGCGGAACAACGCGGCTTGCAGCCACTGGCGCGGATAGCCGGCCACTCGGGTTTTGCACACGCGCCCGAGTGGTTTACGACAGCGCCGGTGTTCGCTATGCGTGCGCTGCAGGAACGACTGGGTTGGACTGCCGATGATGTCGATCTTTACGAAGTGAACGAGGCGTTCGCTTGCGTGACGATGGCCGCGATGCACGAGCTCTCGCTCGATCATGAGAAGGTCAACGTCAACGGCGGCGCTTGCGCGCTGGGCCACCCCATTGGCGCATCTGGCGCGCGTATTCTTGTCACGCTGATTCATGCGTTGAAACAGCGGCAACTGAAACGCGGCATCGCCTCACTCTGTATCGGAGGCGGCGAGGCCGTGGCACTCGCCGTCGAATCCGTATCGTGACTCGCCAGCCATCTGACTTTGTATTGAACCCTGATCCGGAGTAACCGCTTATGTTGTTAGAAAAAGCCAAAGCCATCGTCACCGGCGGCGCCTCAGGCCTCGGGCTCGCCACCGCCCAGCATATTGTCGCGGCGGGCGGTCAAGCGACGCTGCTCGACATCAACGATGAAGCAGGTAACGCTGCCGCCAAAGCCCTGGGCAATGATACGCGCTACGTCACGACCGACGTCAGCAACGAATCAGCCGTGCAAGAGGCCGTCAAAGCCGCTGCCGAACACATGCAAGGCATCACGCTGGCCGTCAATTGCGCTGGCATTGTCGCGCCCGGGCGCGTGCTGGGACGCGAGGGGCCGATGGCCAGCGACTACTTCGCGCGCACCGTGATGATCAATCTGGTGGGCTCGTTCAATATCGCCAAGGAAGCGGCCAACGTGATGCAGCACAACGACGCGGAAGACAGCGGTGAGCGCGGCGTTATCATCAACACCGCGTCGGTGGCAGCCTATGAGGGCCAGATTGGCCAGGCGGGTTACTCCGCATCCAAAGGCGGCGTGGTCGGGATGACGCTGCCGCTAGCTCGGGAGCTGGCGCGCTTCGGTGTACGGGTCATGACCATCGCACCCGGTATATTCATGACGCCGATGATGGCGAGTCTGCCGGACGAGGTTCAACAGTCTCTCGCCGCGCAAATTCCTTTCCCGCCCCGTCTCGGCACAGCGGAAGAGTACGCGGATCTCGCCGCCTACATCTACACCAATACGATGCTGAACGGAGAGACAATTCGGCTCGATGGCGGCATCCGCATGCAACCGAAATAGTCTCGGTCGCAATAGGGCAAGACTATGGCGTGGAGCGGACTGTATAGCCCGCTTCGCGCTACATGCCGTTGTAGTTAGGGCCGCCACCACCCTCCGGTACGGTCCAGACAATATTCTGGGTGGGATCCTTGATGTCGCAGGTCTTGCAGTGCACGCAATTCTGCGCGTTGATCTGGAAGCGGGTCTCGCCATCTTCCTCAACGAATTCGTAGACCCCAGCCGGGCAATATCGCTGCGATGGCCCAGCAAACTTCGCGAGGTGATGACTCACCGGTACGCTCGCATCGCGCAGCGTCAAATGCGTGGGCTGATCTTCCTCGTGGTTGGTGCTCGATAGAAACACCGATGACAATTTGTCGAAGCTGATCTTACCGTCTGGCTTCGGGTATGCGATTGGCCGACATTGATCCGCTGGCAGCAACGCCTCATGGTCAGGTTGCGGATTGCGCAAAGTGAATGGCAAGCGCCCACGGAAGATGTTCTGATCCAGAAAAATAAACGCAGACCCCAGCAAGCGTCCAAACTTGTGCTGTGCTGGCCCGAAGTTTCGCGCTTTGGTGAGTTCTTCTGTCACCCATGACCGATCGACAGCATCGCTGTAGCTCGACAGTTCAGCGCCGGATGCAGTGCCCGCCTTCCAGGCCTCATACACGGCGTCAGCAGCCAGCATTCCGGTCTTGATCGCGGTATGCGACCCCTTGATCTTGGCGCCGTTGAGGTAACCGGCATCGCAACCGACCAACAGACCGCCCGGGAACGTGACCTTCGGCAACGATTGCAGTCCCCCTTTATTGACGGCGCGCGCACCGTAGGAGATGCGTTCGCCACCCTCCAGGTACTGACGAATTTTCGGATGTTGTTTCCAACGCTGGAATTCGTCGAACGGACTCAAGTAGGGGTTTCTATAATCGAGTGCGACGATCAGACCGAGATACACCTGGTTGTTAGCGGCGTGATACAGAAACCCGCCACCCTCTGTATCGGATGATAAAGGCCAACCGAGCGTATGCACGACCAGACCTTCCTGGTGCTGCTCGGCCGGAATCTCCCAGACCTCTTTGAGCCCGATACCATAGTGTTGCGGGTCGACCCCATCGCGCAGATTGAAATGTTGCATCAGGGACTGACCCAGACTACCTCGACAACCCTCGGCAAAGATCGTCTGCTGCCCAAGCAACTCGTAGCCGGGCTCATGCGATGCCTTCGGTTGGCCGTCCTTGCCGATGCCCATATCGCCGGTCGCAACACCACGCACATGCCCAGCCTCGTCATATAACACCTCGGCAGCGGCAAAACCCGGGAACAGGTTGACGCCCAATTCCTCGGCCTGCTCCGCCAGCCAGGCGCATAACCGGCCGAGGCTAATAATATAGTTGCCTTCGTTGTGCATGGTATGCGGCACAAACGGACCTGGCACACGCCGCGCCTTGATCTCGCTAGTCATGTAGTAGATGTCGTCGCCCGTGACCGCGGTTTTCACCGGTGCCCCGCGCTCCTTCCAGTCAGGAAACAACTCGTCCAGTCCGCGCGGCTCAAACACGTTACCCGACAGAATGTGAGCGCCGAACTCAGCGCCTTTTTCGACGACCACAATGGAAATTTCATCGCCGGCTTCATTGGCTTTGCGTTGTAACTGGCACGCCGCGGCGAGACCCGCTGGTCCGCCACCGACAATCACGACGTCGAATTCCATCGCTTCTCTTTCGTTGCTCATAGTTTTCCCGACAAACTGACCGCAAAATCGACCGAATGGTACCACCGCCATTGTTTTTTTGCAGCGCAACAAATAGCCTGTGTCGAGGTTGGCCGGGGTGGTATGACGGCCTTACAATCGCGCGCAACAGCATGAGACAACCAGATACGCAATGACGGGCTCCCACATCTACAGACACAGCGAAGATCGGTCGTTGACCCAACGCTATGCCGACAAGCTGTCGGCCAACGACTGGCAGACTGATCCAGCCCAGCAGCAGGCGATCAGCCAACTCGATACGTTGCGCGACGCGCTGATCGACTATCACACGGCACGCACTGCCAAGCGCTGGTGGCATTTAGACGACGGCCCGACCGCACCGCGTGGGTTGTATCTCTGGGGCGGTGTCGGACGCGGCAAGACCTTTATGATGGACCTGTTCTACGAGAGTCTGCCGATTCCGGCGACCCGCAGTCACTTCCATCGCTTTATGTACGACGTACACAATAGCCTGAAGCAGCTCGACGGTCGGCGCGACCCATTGCCCGACATCGCGAGAACGTTGGCCAGCCGCGTCTCCGTGTTGTGTTTTGACGAGTTTTTCGTTTCGGATATCGCGGATGCAATGTTGTTGGGCCGATTGACGACCGCACTTTTCCAACATGGCGTCGTGCTGGTCGCCACGTCTAACCAACCGCCCGAAGACCTATACAAAGACGGCCTGCAGCGCGCTCGGTTTTTACCGGCGATCGAACAAATCGCTTTGCACTGTGACGTACTACATATCGATCATCCCGTCGACTATCGACTGCGCCTGCTCGATCAGGCGCCGATGTATTACACACCCAGTGACGATGACGCCAAACAACACCTGCAACAGCGCTTTCAGCTGCTGAGCGAAGGCGGTGTCGTCGATGAGCCGTCCGTCGAGATCAATGGTCGCGCAATCCCGGTTATCGCGAAGGCACCTGGCGTATGCTGGTTCAGTTTCGACGCATTGTGCCGCGGTCCACGCAGTCAGAATGACTACATCGCGCTGGCCACACGCCTGCACACCGTATTGCTATCCGACGTGCCCGCCATGGATGCACGCGACGACAATGCAGCCCGGCGATTCATCGCGCTCGTCGATGAATTCTACGAGCGTAAAGTCAACCTGATGATTGCCGCGGACGTCGGTATCGAGGACCTCTATGTTGACGGTAAATTGTCGTTCGAGTTTGAACGTACCCGTAGTCGCCTGATCGAGATGCAGTCGACCGCCTACCTGTCGACGATGCGTAAAAGTTGACGCGATTGTTCCGATCAAAAGACGTTGCGACTTGCGTCGGGCTGTCTGTGACGTAGTATCGAAGTCGCTAAGCGACCCAAGGAGTCGAACATGAGTCACCCCTCCGCACCAGACCAAGGCACACGCCCCAGCACGCAACTCGTGTTGGAGGACTTTCTCCCTTACCGGCTTTCGATTCTTTCCAATACCGTCAGTGGCACCATCGCCTCAGCGTATGATCAGCGCTTCGATCTGACCATTCCAGAATGGCGGGTCATGACTGTCATAGCGCGTCGGCCCGGACTGTCCGCCGCCGAAGTCGCAGAACGTACACTCATGGACAAAGTGGCTGTATCGCGGGCCGTGTCCAAACTGCTTAAGTCGGAACGCATCACTCGCGAGTTTGCCGATCAGGATAAACGCCGTTCTATTTTGAATCTGTCAGATAAGGGGCGCGACGTGTTTGACCAGGTCGCACCGATGGCGCTGCAAATGGAGGCTGACCTGCTGGAAGGCTTTACCGACGACGAGATTCGCACGCTCAATCTGCTGCTTGACCGAATGCTGGCACGCACGCGCCTGCTTGGCTCTCCCCGAGTTTAGGGTAACGCCGAAGGCGTTCGAGAATGCGGGCCGCCGCGGTTATCCGTATGGGCAGCCCTGTTGCGCATCGTCCGCCAGCGTATCGTTGTGGATCTCGGTGCGAACGGCGGTCAATTCCAGGAAAAATTCCTGACGTAGTGCGCGGCGCAGAAACGCAACACCCGACGAGCCACCGCTGCCGTGCTGGTGCCCGATGATACGTTCAACCGTTTTCATATGACGAAATCGCCAGAACTGGAAATTGTTCGCAATATCGACGAACGTTTCGGACAGCTGGTAGCCTTTCCAGTGATCGTCTGGCTGCTCGTAGATCGTGCGTAAGATATCGACGACCGCAGGATCTACGTCGCGCTCGTCCGCAAAGTCACGCTGTAGTACCGTCTTGGGAATGTCGTAACCGGCTCTGTGCAACCAGGCAAGAAATTCGTCGTAGACGCTTGGTGATTCGATGGCCGACTCGAGCCGCGCATGCCACTCAGGCAAATGCGCATAGACCGCCAGCATTTTGCGGTCCCGTTGTCCCAGTAAGATTTCGAGCAGCCGATACTGTGGCGACTGGAAGCCTGACGCATTACCGAATACACGGCGAAACTCGGCATACTCGCTTGGCGTCAGTGTCTCGAGCACGCTCCACTGGTTGTACAACTGCTTCTGGATCACCTTGACGCGGCTCATGCATTTATTGGCTTTTCCCGCACGATCTGCTCGCAGCCACTGGATGGCGGCCTCCAGCTCATGAATCACGAGCTTCATCCACAATTCGGTCACTTGATGCTGGATGATAAATAGCATTTCGTCGTGGTGGGCGGGCTCACTCAGCGCCGTCTGGCAATCCAGCAACTGCTCGAGCTGCAGGTAGGCAGAATAGTTTTGTCGCCGGCTTAAATCGGTGACGATTGTCTGTTCCATCGATCGTTTCATGGCGGGTCCCCAAAAGGCCATCACAGGGTTGTCACTGTAACGGATCACAAGCCACCCAGAAACCATCTACTACGGTATACTCGCGCCACACGAGCGCGCTGACCGGGGGGTCTATTGCAGTGGGGTTCTGCACCGATCGGCGCGGCATTCGTGGTTGGGAGACGCCGCATGCCACTTACCAGACGGAACCAGGATCACCAACAGCGCTTGCTCGACAGGATTGTCGATGCCGTCAAGCACTACCGACCGCTGAAGGATCGGCGACAATGGCGACGTTTTGTTAACGAGTACTATCGCAATCTGTCGGTCGAAGATGCAGAGCGCACAGACCCGATAATTCTCGCCAATGCCGCGTTGTGTCATTTGCGCGGTGGACGTCGACTGCCGCTCGGAGAGTATCACCTACGCCTCTACAATCCCGACGAAAGGGATGGCTGGGAGTCCGCTCATACGATCGTCGAGCTGGTCCATCGCAACATGCCTTTTCTGGTCGATTCGCTGAGCATGGCGCTCGATAAGCTTGGCTATGCGGTTCAAATGACGGTGCATCCACTGATTCGGGTATCGCGCACCCCGGCGGGCACACTGCGGCGCATCGAGCGTCGTGATGCGGAAGACGGTGCGGTCGAATCGTTCATCCGCTTCGAGATACCAAAGGAAACGCGTACTGACCAGCTGCAGTGCATTCACCAGACACTGACGGATTCGCTGAAAGACATCTCTGTGGCTGTGCGTGACTGGCGCAAGATGCGTGCTCGGATGCAATCTGCGATCGCAGACGCTGAGGCGCAAGATCACATCGACGCAGACCTGAAACAGGAATCGGTCAACCTGCTGCAGTGGTTGCTCGATAACATGTACACGTTTCTTGGCTATCGTGAGTATCGACTGGAAGATCGAGACGACAAGACGGTTCTTAAACCGGTCAAAGGCAGCGCGCTGGGCTTAACGACCCGTCGTCATCGTAGCGGTCGCACACAGGAGCTCACGCATGCGATGCAGCGCTTCCGCCGTGCGGACGACTTGATACTCCTCACCAAGATCAGTGCTTATTCAACCGTCCATCGCGCGAGCTACCTCGATTACGTCGGCGTGAAAATGTACGACGACGATGGCAAGGTCGTCGGTGAGCGCCGCTTCATCGGCCTGCTCACGTCGCAGGCCTACAATACGCCTCCCGATGAAATTCCGCTGGTGCGCGGCAAGATCGCAGAGATCATCAAACGCGCGGGCCTCGATCCGACCGGTCATCGCGGCAAGGCACTGATCCACATTCTGAACAACTTCCCGCGCGATGAGTTATTCCAGGCTAGCGTGCCGGACTTGCTTCGAACAACGACGGGCATCCTGAATCTGCAGGATCGTCGACGGGTCAAGTTTTTTATTCGTCGCGACACATTCCGGCGCTTTTTTTCATGCTTGATTTACATCCCGCGTGAAAAATACAACACGGAGGTTCGCAAGCGTACCGAGCAAATCCTGACCGAACATCTCGGTGCGACCAATATCGATTTCTCGGTACAGATGTCGGACTCCACGCTGGCACGCGTGCATATGCTCGCGCACGCGCCGTCCAACAAACATCATCGCGTATCGATTCGCGCTATTGAAAAAGCGATCAATGAGGCGGTGATCACCTGGCATGATCGGTTGCGAGATGCGTTGATCGATCGGTTCGGACTGGAAGTGGGCGCCGATCTGCACGAAGCCTACGATGGCCTGTTTCCATTGGCGTATGAAGAAGATCTGAGCCCGGCACAAGGCTGCCGTGATATCGAGCAAGTGCACATGATGTTGACGGGCGAAGCCGAGCCGTTGTCGGCTTTCCGCTTTGCAGTAACCCGGGAGGCTGACCACGAGACACTGCGTTTTCGCGTGTTCCGGCGCGGTAGTGCGATCGCTCTATCCGATGCGCTACCGCTGCTTGAGAATCTGGGGATGCGCGTCATAGCAGAACGCCCCTACCAGCTGCGACTCCCCGAAGAACGTTTCTGGATTCAGGATTTTGAGCTCGCGGCAATTGAAGGCGGTGACTATCGCGCACTGCAGCGCCAGTCAGAGCTTTTCGCCGCTGGTTTCGCCTATCAGCTGGACGGCAGTATTGAGAGCGACGGCTACAACGCCCTGATCGTGGTAGCGGGCCTTGAGGCACGGTCGGTCACGCTCCTGCGTGCCTACGCCAAATACTTGCTGCAGCTGGGGTTACCGTTCAGCCAGTCTTATCTTGAAGAAATACTGCGCGCCCACGCGGACTTCTGCAAAGCGCTGCTCAAATGGTTCCGTGTCGTACATGACCCTGCGCAAACCACCAATACTCGGCGCCAGAAGCGGCTGCACAAGGCCGTTGTCAGCGAGCTGGCGAACGCCTCCAATCTGGATGCGGATCGCGCGTTGCGCGCTTTGTTCAGTTGTATGCAGGCGACGACGCGCTGCAATTTTTTCTGGCGTGATACAAATGGCCAAGCCGCCGATGCCGTTGCCCTCAAGCTGCAGACCAGCCGCATTGACGAGGCACCGCTGCCACGGCCGGCTTATGAGATATTCGTTTACTCTCCGCGCGTCGAGGGTGTTCACCTACGCGCGGGGTCTGTCGCGCGGGGCGGCCTGCGCTGGTCAGACCGGCGTGAAGACTTCCGAACCGAAGTGCTGGGGCTGATGAAGGCGCAAACCGTCAAGAACACCGTCATCGTACCAACCGGTGCCAAAGGCGGGTTTTATCCCAAGCAATTGCCAACCGGGGACCGCGACGCCGTGTTCGCCGAAGTCACCGCCTGCTACAAGATCTTTGTCGCCGCGTTGCTGTCCGTCACCGATAACATTGTAGACGCCGCAATCGTTGGGCCGGATCAGGTGCAACGACTGGATAGTGACGACCCGTACCTCGTCGTCGCCGCCGATAAAGGCACCGCCACCTTTTCCGATACCGCCAACGCGATTGCCGTGGCTAGAGATTTCTGGCTGGGCGATGCCTTCGCCTCGGGTGGTTCCGCCGGCTACGACCACAAAAAAATGGCGATAACGGCCCGCGGCGCATGGGAGGCCGTTAAGCGCCACTTTAGAGAAATGGGCGTGGACACGCAGTCGGATACGTTCGATGTGGTCGGCATCGGCGACATGTCGGGAGATGTATTCGGAAATGGCATGCTGCTCTCGGAGACGATTCGTTTGCAAGCGGCTTTCAATCATCTACACATTTTTATAGACCCAGACCCCGACCCCAAATCCAGCTTCGAGGAGCGCCAGCGATTGTTCGCATTACCGCGCTCCGGCTGGGACGACTACGACCAATCATTGATCTCTCAGGGCGGCGGTGTGTTCCAACGCAGCGCCAAGTCTATTCCACTAACCGTACCCATGCAGAAAATGCTGAACACAGACGCCGATAGTCTGTCGCCTCCTGAACTGATTCGGATGTTGCTGAAAATGCAAAGCGACCTGTTGTGGAATGGCGGCATTGGCACCTATGTCAAAGCCAGCGACGAGTCGCACGGCGACGTTGGCGACCGAAACAATGATGCGGTACGTGTCGACGGTACCGAATTGGGCTGCAAGGTTATCGGCGAAGGCGGCAATCTCGGGCTGACACAGCGTGGTCGTATCGAGTTTGCAAGCCTCGGCGGACGCGTTAACACCGACTTCATCGACAACTCTGCCGGCGTTGACAGCTCCGACCGCGAAGTCAACATCAAGATTCTGATGCGCGATGTCATGACCGCAAAGCGGTTCTCGATGGCTCAGCGCGATCGTCTGCTCGCCGACATGACCGACGAGGTAGCGCTGCAGGTGCTGCGCAACAACTATCTGCAGACGCAGGCACTCAGTATGATGCAGGCCAATGCAGCCGAGCGACTTAGCGAACACCGTGAAATTATCAGCGCACTGGAGCGCAGTGGACTACTCAATCGTCGGCTGGAGGCGATACCGGACGAGGAAATACTAGACGAACGAAAACGCGCAAAACTCGGACTGACCCGCCCCGAACTTGCTGTCGTTCTGAGCTACGCCAAACTCGATGTCTACCAACGGCTCTCGGCAAGCGACACCGCCATGGACGAGAGAGACCAGACCGAGTTGCTCGAGTACTTCCCGAAGCCACTGCGACGGCGGTTTGCAGAACAGATTCGGCAACACCAGCTCGGGCGTGAGATCACCTACACCCTCCTGACGAACAGCATCGTCAATCGCATGGGCCCTGCCTTCGTTGTACGCGCCAGCCAGGATACCGGCTATGACATCGAAGCGGTCGCCAACTCTTATGTGATCGTGCGTGACATCACACGCGCGCGTACGCTGTGGCACGACATCGAAGGATTAGACAACCGTATTCCTGCTGATATTCAGTACAAGATGATGTTTTCGGTCGCCCGAAAGCTGCGTCACGCCTGTTATTGGATGCTACGCAGTCACGACGGCCAGCTGGATACGGACAAGATGATTGGCAGCTTCGCCGATCCACTCAAACAGGTGCTCGACCATCTTGACCAGTATCTCGGCAAGCCAGGCCAGCGCGAGCTTAAACGCATCACGCAGTCTCACGTGAACATGGGCGTCCCGGATCCGCTCGCAAAACGCGTCGCCAGTCTGCATTTCATCAGTGATGCATTGGAGATCGTGCGCATCGCAGAGATTCGTCGGTGCGACACAGCAACAATCGCCACGGTGTACTTTGCACTCGGCAAACGGCTTGGACTCGACTGGATCCGGCAATCGATCGATCGATTAGACGTAGACGGTCGCTGGCAGGCACGCGCACGCGGTACACTGCGGGACAACATCATTCGAGCGCAACGTGAATTCACGATGCAAGTACACTCACTGAATCGCTGCAAAGCGTCCGCCGACTCTATCGATGATCTGGTAGCGGAAGCCCCGGCCGCTTTCGAGCGTGCACAACAACTGGTGCAACAAATGCGCGAAAAGGGACAAACCGATTTCGCAACACTGACCGTCGCGGTAGACGAAATGACTCAGCTCAGCCAGTCTATCTCGTGAATGACAGGAACCTTTATGTCTGACGAAGCGCTGATCGCCGTATTTATCGATTTTGAAAACCTGGCACTAGGCGCCAAGGATGCACCTGGCGGCGAATTCAAGATCGACTTGATTCTCAAACGGCTGCTGCAGAAAGGCCGTCTGGTCTATAAGCGCGCCTATTGCGATTGGAGTGGTTACCAGCCGTTTGTACGGCAGTTTCATGAACAAGGTATCGAGCTGATCGACATTCCACGAACAAAAATGAGCGGCAAGAATAGCGCTGATATTCGTATGGTCGTCGATGCGCTCGACCTGTGCTATGCCAAGCAGCATATCGATGCGTTCGCACTGATCTCCGGCGATAGTGATTTTTCGCCGCTGGCTTCAAAACTGAAGGAAAACGACAAACGCGTGGTCGGCTGTGGCATACGCAGCTCGACCTCGGACCTGCTGATCAACAACTGCGACGAGTTTATCTTCTACGACGACCTGGCCGCCTCATCCAATCGGAGAAGCCGCGGCAAGGCGCGGAAAAAAGGCGCCAGCAAGCGCGACAAACGCCAGGAAGCCATCGATCTCACGGTCGATATCGTGCGCTCGCTCGAGCAGGACTACGATCCGCTATGGGGCTCGTTGGTCAAGCAGTCATTACGCCGCGTCCACCCTGGGTTTAACGAAAACGCCTACGACTTCACCAGTTTTTCTGAACTGCTGAAAGAGGCCGAAGCGCGTCAGTGCCTGCGGGTCCAGTATGACAATCAGCGCGGCAACTTTATTGTTTCAAGTGAATTGGAGTGAACATGCCTGGAAAGTTGATCTTGTGCCGACATGGCCAAAGCGAGTGGAATCTAAAAAATCTGTTCACCGGTTGGACGGATGTCGACCTCACCGAGCAAGGCATCGCCGAAGCCCGAGCGGCAGGCCAGCTGCTGAAGACACAGGGATTCCATTTCGATGTCGCCTACACGTCCGTCTTGAAACGGGCGATCCGCACGCTTTGGCTCGTGCTCGACGAGATGGATCAAATGTGGCTACCCGTCGTGCGCGCGTGGGAACTGAATGAGCGGCACTACGGCGCGCTGCAGGGCCTCAACAAAGCCGAAACAGCCGAAAAATACGGTGACGAACAAGTGCATACCTGGCGCCGCAGCTACGACACGCCACCACCGACACTCGACGTTGATGACAAACGGCACCCGGCGCATGACGCGCGCTACCGGGGCATTGATAACCTGCCCTCCGCTGAGAGCCTTGCAACCACACTAGCTCGCGTTGCGCCGTATTGGACGCAGCATATCGCGCCGGATCTAATGGCCGGTAAAAATGTCCTCATCGCTGCGCATGGGAATAGCCTGCGTGCTCTAGTGAAGATGCTGAACGGCATTTCCGAGCAGGAGATTACCGGCTTCAACATCCCGACTGGCGTACCTATCGAATACAAGCTAAACGACGACCTGACGCCGATCTCGCGTGAGTTTCTTGGCGATGCGGATGCGATTGCCGCAGCTGCTGCTGCCGTGGCCAATCAAGGTAAAGCGCAATGATCTATGCGCTAGGGGACCACACACCAGAATTCCACGGTGACGGCCAATGGATTGCACCTGACGCCAGCGTCATCGGGCAAGTTACGCTGGCTGAACAGAGCAGCGTCTGGTTCGGCGCCGTCGTACGCGGGGATATGGATCACATCCAAATCGGCGTGCGCAGCAACATCCAGGACCTGAGTGTGCTGCATACAGATGCGGGCATCCCACTACAGATCGGTGCTGATGTCACAGTCGGACATCGCGTCATGTTACACGGCTGCACGATTGGCGATAGCGCGCTGATCGGCATTGGCAGCACCATTCTCAACAATGCCAGCGTTGGCGCTCAATGCCTCGTCGGTGCGCATTCTCTGATAACGGAAGGCAAGTCTTTCCCTGACGGGTCTTTGATCATGGGCAGCCCGGCGAAGGTTGTCCGGCCACTAACCGATGCTGAAAAACAGTTACTAAAGGCCAGTGCCGCACACTACGCCAGCAACGCACAGCGCTTCCGTAACGACCTGAAACCCATCGGCTGACAGGCCGGTCGTTTGAATCACCGCTGGTTGCCTGGCTCGCTCGGCGCAGCTGCACGGCTATCGTCCCACAAGCGCACGACGCCCTCTTGCGCGGTCGATGCCATCAGTGCGCCATCTCGGCAGAAGATACGACCGCGAGAAAACCCTCGTCCTCCGCTCGCATTGGGACTGTCCATCGCGTACAGAAACCAATCATCGACCTTGGCTTGGCGATGAAACCATAGCGCATGATCCAGGCTGGCCATTTGTACGCGACCACGACCATACGGCAGCCCATGCGGTAGCGCACTGGCCCCCAGCAATTCGTAATCGGATACGTACGCCAGCATGCTGCGATGCAAGTTATCGTCTGCTGGGAGCTGATCGACGGCGCGCACCCAGACATGCTTCACCGGTGCGCGTGGCTCTTCACTCAGAAACGCGGGCTTCTCGACAGGGCGGAACTCAAAAGGGCGTTGTTGTGTCGCGAAGCGGCGCATTTTAGCCGGCATTTTGTCGGATGCATCGCAGGCGATTTCGCGAGCGTCTTTCAGTGCCTCTGGTGGCGGCACATCCGGCATTTCGGTTTGATGCGACAGGCCCTCCTCCACGACTTGAAACGACGCCGCCATATTGAATATCGGGCGTCCGTGCTGAACAGCAACAACGCGGCGTACAGAGAAACTGCGACCGTCTCGCTGCCGATCTACCTCATAGACGATGGGCGCTTCCATATCGCCACGGCGCAGAAAATAGGCGTGCAGTGAATGCGCTGATCGACCCTCGACGGTGCGTTGTGCGGCCGACAAGGCTTGCCCGAGGACTTGCCCACCGAAAACCTGCGCACTACCGATATCGCGACTTTCGCCACGGAAGATATTGTCCTCGATGCGTTCAAGCGTCAGCAGGTGACGCAAGTCATCCAATACAGGGTCCATCGTGACTACTCAGCTATCCGACAGCCGGTATTAGACCACAATCAAGGGCTACGGTATGCTCTCGCGGCACTCTAATGGGACGTCACAGCATGCAAAAGAAAACATGGGCGGAGAAGCTTCGTGGTTTAGGGTTCTACGCCATTATCGCGTCGGCCGTCGCATTCGTAGTTAGTGGGCCGGGACACCGTTTTGGTTTGATGGATTTGGGTACGGCATTTGACGTGACACGCGGCGCGGTCGGTTTTGCTGCGTTGGCACTTGTTGCCTCGCTGGTTGGACTGCTACTGCCGAGCAAGCAGGCGCTGGCACCCAAGTTACCCCGGACGCTCGCTACCATCGCGATCGCGGGGTTAGTGATATTCCAGTTCTACAGTATTCGACAACAGTTCCGAGCAGTGCCACCGATACACGACATATCGACAGACCTCGTGAACCCACCGGAGTTCGTTCTGCTGGCTGCGGACAGAGCCAACGCCAGCAATCCGCTTGCTTACGCGGGCGCTGAGGTGGCCAGGCAACAAGCGGTGGCGTACGCGGATATCCAGCCGCTGCGGTTCTCGGAGACGACCCCGGCCGCGGTGATTGCCGCAGCGATGGCAGTGGCGCAGAACATGGGTTTCGATCCGATACAAAGCGCCGCTGAGGATGGCCGCCTGGAAGCGACCGACACCACGTTTTGGTATGGCTACAAGGATGATCTCATCGTCCGGGCACTGGCGAGTGGCAGCGACGTCATTGTCGATCTGCGCTCCAAATCCCGCATTGGTCAAAGCGATTTAGGGAAGAACGCGGCGCGTATCCGTGAGTTCAGCGCGGCGTTACAACGCGCGATGCGCTAACGACGCTATCGGTCAGCGCCTACGCTACCCGCGCAGCGAAACGCGGCCACGCAAAATATCAGCGAACATCACCCAATCGCCGAGTAGACTGTAACCGGGATACTGAAAGGTCGCGGGCTTGTTACGTTCGAAAAAGAAGTGTCCGACCCAGGCGAAACCATAACCACAAACGGGCATGAGCAGCAGCCAGCGCCAATCGGCCCAAACGATGGCCTGCGCAGCACACGCTAGGACTAACCATGAGCCGACAAAATGCAGGCGACGGCAATTCACATCGCTGTGCTCCTGCAAGTAGTACGGGTAAAACTCACGGAACGTGGCAAACCCTTTCTCACGGGTCTCCTCGCTCATAGCGCATTCACCGCACCGCCATCGACGACCACACCGGTGCCTGACACAAATGCTGCATCATCGGATGCCAGAAACAGTGCAACGCGGGCCACATCCAATGGCTCACCCAGGCGACCCACCGCAGCCTTGCGAATCCACTCGTCTCGAACATCCGGATTGGCACGAAAGTTATCGCGCGTCATGTCCGTCATGATCGCGCCGGGCTGAATAAAATTCACGGTAATGCCGTGTTTGCCAACTTCATTCGCCATGGACTTTGTGAGGCCAGCGATCGCATGCTTGGACGCAGAATAGGCGGCCATCCCAGGCGCCCCAAACGAAGAAAAAATTGAGCCGAGATTGATAATGCGACCCGCCGGACTTTTTTTCAGCATTGGCAGAAACGCCCGCGAAAGACGAAACACCGGCCGCAGATTGACCGCCATAATCGTATCCCACGCATCGTCGGAAGAGTGTTCAACTGGTGCGAGACCGGCGATACCCGCATTGTTGACCAGAATATCGAGACCGCCGAGATGTTCTTCGGCAAGACTAAGCATCAGATCCGGAGCACCGTCTTCCGATACATCGCAAACCGCGCCGGTGATGCCGTTGATCCCATCGTACTTCTGAAGAATTTGTGACTCTGGCAAATCCACGGTCAATACGTTGGCACCATGCTGCGCGAACAACCGGGCGATTGCCTCTCCGATGCCGGTTGCCCCGCCAGTGACTACCGCACGCATCTTGCTGAGTCGTTCCGCGTGAATCATTTTATCTTTCCTTCAATATTAATTGACGGCGGCGCATAAGCCACGCCGCCGCGCCAAAAGTACCTATCGCAAATGCCAACAGTATTGCCGCTGCAGCCGGCAGCGGAGGTATTCGGATCAATCCCCAAACACCACTACCGAACAGCAACGACGCAATCACCAACAACAAGATTGGCAATGCTTGCACGCGATCGATCGATTCGCTCACAGTCGTTTCCACTCAATGTTCGGGCAGTTGATAGTCGGCAAATTGCTCACGCAGCACGGTCTTCTTGATCTTGCCAGTCGCTGTATGCGGCAGCTCGTCAACGAACACGACATCATCGGGCGTCCACCACTTTGCGATCTTGCCGTCCAGGAAGGACAGCATGCTATCGCGATCGAGCGTCTCGCCGTCCTTGACCACGACAATCAACAAAGGTCGTTCTGTCCACTTAGGATGATGCACACCGATAACTGCCGCCTCGGCCACCGCAGGGTGACCGACCGCCGTGTTTTCGAGATCGATCGAGCTGATCCACTCTCCACCTGACTTGATGACGTCTTTGGTGCGATCGGTAATCGCCATAAAGCCATCGGAGTCGATGGTTGCCACATCGCCGGTATGGAACCAGCCATCTGCATCGTGCGACCCGGACGCGCCCTCGAGTTTATAGTAATCGCTGCACACCCAAGGGCCACGAACCATCAGCGCACCGTACGCGACGCCGTCGCGGGGTTGCTCGTTACCATCATCGTCCACGATTTTCATCTCGACGCCATAGATGCCTCTGCCCGCTTTGGTCTGGATCTTGACCTTCTCGTCATCACTCAGGGCTTCGTGTTTCGGCAACAGCTTGTTCAGCGTGCCAAGTGGGCTCATTTCGGTCATCCCCCAGCCCTGATGCAGAACGACGTCATGCTTGTCGCGAAACTCTTCGATCATCGACGCTGGCACCGCGGCGCCGCCGACGACGGTGCGCTGCAATTTATCCAGTGTAAGACTATCGAGTGCCGTGTAGTCGAGTAATGCGAGCCATACGGTTGGCACGCCGAGCGCCAACGTGACGGCTTCTTCGTCGAGCAGTGTGTACAGCGCCTCGCCGTCGCCCATTTTCGGCCCGGGAAAAACAAGCTTGGCGCCCACCATCGGACCACAATACGGGATACCCCAGGCATTCACGTGAAAAAGCGGTACCACCGGCAGGATCGTATCCGCGCGCGACACATTCAACACGTCCGGCATCAGACCGACAATCGCGTGCAACACCGTCGAGCGATGGGAATACAGCACGCCTTTCGGATTGCCGGTGGTGCCGGAGGTATAACACAGCGCTGCCGCTTGATTTTCGTCAAAACTCGGCCAATCGAACTGCGCCGGATGCGGTTCGATAAACGACTCGTAGTCGACAACATCGAGGGTGGTCTCCCCAATCGCAGCGGCGCTGCTCATCACAACGATCGTCGTAAGCGTTGGAATCTTATCGCGAATTTTTTCGATGAGCGGCAAAAACATCGGGTCTACAAACAGTACCTTGTCTTCGGCGTGATTGATAATGTAAATCAGCTGCTCGGGGAACAGCCGCGGATTGATCGTGTGGCAGACGAAACCGGCGCCTGAAATGCCGTAGTACGCCTCGATATGCCGATAATCATTCCACGCGAGCGTCGCAACCCGGTCACCCCTCGCAAGACCCAGCCCAGACAACGCATTGGCAAGCTGCTTCGCGCGCCCGAAGCAATCGGCATAGGTGTACCTGTGGCGCGGCGACTCTGCGGTGACGGAGACTATCTCCGATTGCGGATGAAACGTTAACGCATGCTCGGCAATACTACTGATCAACAGCGGCCGATCCATCATCAATCCGTGCATCAAAAACCCCCTCAAGATTCGCTTTTAGTGAGCCGTAGTGTGCATGAAAGCGCGCAGGTCATCCACTCTGCGCCGCCGTTCACCCGCGTAAGTGCTGGGCCAGATCTTCGAGCTCGATCCAGCGTGCTGTGGCCGTCTCCAATTCCGCCTCAGCCGCGGCGATCGCATCGAGGATAGGCGACACAGCCGACTCGAAATCCTGTTCGTAGAAACCTTCGGCGGCCGTCTGCTCACGCAACGCCTGTAACTTGCCTTCCAACGACTCAATAGTGGCCGGCAGCTCGTCCAGCTCGCGTTGATCCTTGTAACTGAGCTTGGTCGCAGTCTTACGCCGTCGTGTCTCCGGTTCACTCGCAACCACCGGCGCCTGCGCTGGCAACGCCTGCGCCGCAAGCTGCCGATTGTGTTTCAGCCAATCCGAAAAATTACCGACATAACGTTCGACCCGGTCGCCAGCCTCGAACACCAGCGTGCTCGTGACGACATTATCGAGAAATTGCCGGTCATGGCTGACGACGATCAGCGTGCCCTGGTAGGCCAGCAGTTTGTCCTCAAGCACTTCAAGTGTTTCGACGTCGAGATCATTGGTCGGTTCGTCCAGCACCAGCAGATTCGCGGGTTGGGTGAACAGCTTGGCCAACACGACGCGATTGCGCTCGCCACCCGACAGCGCCGCGATCGGCGACATGATGCGTTTGGGACTGAACAGAAAGCCCTTTAAGTAGCCCACGACGTGACGCGGCTTGCCGTCGAGCGTGACATAGTCACCACCATCGCCAACGACCTGCGCGACCGTCTTGCGGTCATCCAGCTCGCGGCGCAGTTGGTCGAAATAGCCGATCTGGAGATTCGTACCATGTTTCACGGTACCCGTCTGTGGCGCGAGCTCACCGAGCATTAGCCTGAGCAACGTGCTCTTTCCAACACCGTTGTTGCCCACGAGCCCTATACGGTCACCGCGTCGAATCGACAACGAGAGGTTTTGGATCAACGGCTTGTCGTCGTACCCATAGCTGACATTGTGCAGTTGCACCACCTTGCGGCCAGACTGCTCGGCGCCCTCGATGTGGATACGCGCCGATGCGGCACGCTTTTCTCTCGCGGCTGCTTCACGACGCATCGCCTGCAACGCACGGACACGACCTTCGTTGCGCGTGCGACGCGCTTTAATGCCTTGCCGAATCCAGGCTTCTTCCTCCGCCAGGCGTTTGTCGAAGCGTGCGTTGTGACTGTCTTCCTCTTCCCATGCGTGCTCTCTGGCACGCAAATAGTGCTGAAAGTCTCCTGGCCAGCTGATTAGCGCACCACGATCGATATCGACAATTCGCGTCGCGAGCTTTTGCAGGAACGCCCGATCGTGCGTAATGAACACGACACTGCCAGGAAAACTCAAGATGCGTTGCTCGAGCCAATCGATCGTTTCCAGGTCGAGGTGATTGGTTGGCTCGTCCAGAAGCAGAATATCCGGCTCGACAACAATGGCCCGCGCGAGCGCAACGCGACGACGCCAGCCACCGGATAACGCCGACATCGGTAGCGCGGCCGGTAGCCCGAGATCCGAAACCGTGCGCTCAATGCGCTGCTCGATGTGCCAGGCGCCAGCCGCATCGAGGGTCGCCTGCAGCTGCTCGAGCTCCTGCATCGCGCTGGCATCGGACAGCGAGGCAGAACGTTGCTCGAATTGCGCACGCAGCGAGAGCAGATCATCCAATGCACTGCTGACAAATTCCCGCACCGTTTGCTCAGTGGCGGGCGGCAACGCCTGGCTGAGCTGTCCGATACGTAGTCCGCTGCGTCGAATGACTTCGCCTTGATCCGGCAGCAGCTCGCCGGCGATGAGCTTTAGAGTCGTCGACTTGCCGGCACCGTTCCGCCCAACGATGCAGACCCGCTCGTTTGGCTCGATCGCGAGCGCCGCGTCGCGGAGGATCGGCCGATCACCGAACTCGACATGAATGCCGTCAAACCGAATTAGAGCCAAGCTGTCGTCTCCCGCTATCGACACTGTCGTCGTGTGCCGCGCGCAGTATACTAACAGGCTGTTGAATGCTGAGTTGGCACCATGACTGAATCGACCGCCCCTTCCATCGAGGACCTGCAGGCTCGCATCTCTTTTCTCGATCAGGAACTCAAGGACGTACGCGACAGTGTTACCGCACACCAACAACAGATACTGGCACTCGAAAATCAATGCGGCGTGTTAACCGAACGACTTCGCGAGGCCTTGATGGCATTGCAGGAGAGTAGCGGCGGCGAAATCGCCGGCCACGAAATTCCACCACACTATTAAATTGGGATATCCGAAATGAGAGTCGCCTTTGCACAGATCGCACCAGTTCTGCTCGACCGGGAACAGACTTTGGGTCGTGTCGTCGAACAGATTCATGTAGCTGCTGATCAATCCGCGCGGCTCGTCGCGTTTGGCGAGGCACTAGTGCCTGGCTATCCGTTCTGGGTCGAGCGCACGGACGGCGCGCGCTTTGAATCGTTACTGCAGAAGCGCTGGCACGCCGCCTATCAGAAACAAGCGGTGAGCATCGAGGCTGGTGATCTGGACACGGTTTGCGAAGCGGCGCGAGATCGCCAGATCGCAGTCTATCTCGGCATTATGGAACGCCCGACGTCGCGGGGAGGCCATAGCCTCTACGCGACGCTGGTCTACATTGCTCCGAGCGGCGAGATCCAGAGCACCCATCGTAAGCTGATGCCAACTTATGAGGAGAGACTGGTCTGGGCCACCGGTGACGGACATGGGTTACGCGTACACCAACTCGACGATTTTGTCGTCGGCGGTTTGAACTGTTGGGAAAACTGGATGCCATTGCCGCGCGCAGCCCTGTATGCACAAGGTGAGACCTTGCATGTCGCCGTCTGGCCAGGCAACCTGCACAACACGATCGACATTACGCGTTTTATCGCCAAAGAATCACGCAGCTACGTCCTCTCGGTCAGCGGTTTGATGCGCCCGCAAGACCTGCCCGCTTCAATCGACGATGACCTAACGCTGGATACCGCGAATACATGGGCGAATGGCGGCTCCTGCCTCGCGGGCCCGGATGGACAATGGGTCATCGAACCCGTGATTGATGACGCATGCGTCCGGGTCGCTGATATTGATGCAGAGTTTGTGCGGCGCGAGCGACACAATTTCGATCCCAGTGGCCACTACTCGCGACCGGACGTCACCTCGCTCCGAGTCAATCGGGATAGGCAAACTGTCGCGCAGTTTGTCGATTCGCCTGAGGACGACCAGTGACCGAGACAGTCACGCAGGAAGAACGAGCTCTGATCGCACGCTTCCTCGATCTGATGCTGCCGGCGGTCGTCACGGCCGGACGCTACGCGCTTCAGCTGCAGCCACGAGTCAGCGTACGTCCGCAAAAGAGTGGCGACGACTGGACATCCGTTCTGACTGATGCCGACCTTGGCGTACAGCACTATTTCGAGACGCTTCTGATCGCACACTGCCCCGATTGGTTTTTCTATGGCGAAGAGCGCGATCATTCCTTCAACACCAGCTACTTCGATGCTTCGCCCGTCTGCGTCTGGCTGGATCCGGTCAATGGTACGCGGCTCTATCGAGACGGTGCGGATAGTTTTGACGTGCTCGTCTCATTGACCCTGCACGGCAAACTGCTGGTAACACTGAGCGCGATGCCTGGCCGTCAGGCGATCTACGGTGCCGATTTGATCCACGGCGCGTACCGACTCGATGATGACCGGCTCGACGACCGCATGCCGGTCGCAGCACATTCCCAAAATCCGACGCTGGCTGTGTATCAAGCAGATCGCTGGCGACCATATCTGCCCGATGACATTCAACTCTTTGACGTCAGCGCCGACTATCGGCCGGACGATGCCCGATGCTGCATGAACAGTGTGTTGACCGGCGAACTGGGCGGCTATCTGTTTGGCGACGTCGCGTTACTAGATGTTGGCGCGACAGCGTTCAATGTGACCCAGGCTGGTGGGCTTTGTAGTCGTCCCGACGGTACGACCACGGATTGGTTTAGCGCGTTTTCTGGCTTACGCCGCGATGACCTGCTGGTGTGCGGCAATCCTGCGTTGCACGCGAGCGTTACGGCGGCACTCGGCAACAAGCCACCGCGCTGAGTCAGTCGCAATCTCCGTCAAGAAAGTACATCACAATGGTGTCGGCTGTGCAGGCCGGCTTGCGCTGTCCTTCAACCTCGATGCGGTGCTCACTAACTAAATACAAGGCGCCTGCCCGTTTGCGTGCCGACACAATCGACGTCCGTATACGCACGCGATCTCCGGGGCTGATCATGGTCGAGAATCGAACCTTGTTACAGCCAAAATTGATGGTCCGCTGCAAGCCATGCAACTGGACAAACTCCGCTGTCAATTTTGGGATCAATGCCAGCGTCAAATAGCCGTGCGCGATCGTCTTGCCATTCGGCAATTCGCGGGCCGCGCGTTCCGAATCGACATGAATCCACTGGTCGTCGCCTGTGGCACTCGCGAACTGATCGATCTGCGCCTGGGTAATCTCGAGCCAATCCGACACACCGACTTCTGTCCCGATCAGAGCCTGCGCGTCTGCGACCGAACTGATTTCTACCATGCACCCACCCTTTGCGTTGTTGGTTGCACCGGAAGCGCAACCGCGACACAGTAGCATAATGACCGGCGACCGCCCTACAAACGGACTCTATGTTGTGATTCTCGCCGCGGGCGCAGCACAGCGATTTGGCAGCCCAAAACCGCTCGCGGAATCCGGCGGTCAATCGTTGCTGGCGCATGCCGTCAGCAAGGCACAACAGCTCGTCGAGGAGCGGACGCTGGTCGTCATCGGCGCCCATCGTAATGCCATTGCGCCACCAGCCATCGCGTTACAAACCGGTATTGCGGTCAATACACAATGGCGCGAAGGATCGGGCAGTAGCATCGCGGCCGGCGTGGCCGGCTTGCCGGACTCGTGTGCGGCTGCGCTGATCCTGCATGCCGATCTATTGCATGTGACCGTCGAGCAACTTGGCCAGCTGACCGCTTGCTGGTCATTGCATACCGACTCGATCGTCGCCAGTCGCTACGCCGATACAGTGGGTGTGCCTGTGATATTTCCTGCGCGTTGTTTTGATGCGTTAAGGCACCTGACCGGAGACCGCGGTGCCAGAGCGGTACTGCACCGGGACGCCGACGTTCTGACAATCCCGCTAGCTGCCGCTGCGCGCGATATCGATACGCCTGCCGATCTCGATCGTTAGCCGTGGCTGTGCTCGTGGTGGTGGTCATGCGCGTGACTCGCGCAGCGTTCGCAGTTGACCCAACCGGAGTCGCCTTCGATGTAATGCTCTTTTTTCCAGATCGGCAATCGCACCTTGATCTCATCAATGATGCGACGGCAGGCGCGAAACGCTTCGTCGCGGTGAGCGGAGACGACGCCCACCCAGACGGCACAACCGCCGATATCGAGATGACCCTCACGATGCACAGCGAGTACGTCGATCACATCGATGTCCTGGCATACGGTCGCTATGATCGACTCGCCTTCCGACACCGCGAGTGGTTTGTAGACTTCATACTCTAGGGCGGTGACCGTGCGACCCTCGTTGTGATCGCGAATCCAGCCTTCAAACGCAACCAACGCGCCAGCGGAACGATGAAACAAGCGTTGCCTAAGTCCACTGATATCGATCGGTTGATCGGTGATGGATAAACGCATCGCTAGCCTCCTGCTACCGGTGGAAACAGCAGCACCGTATCGCCCTCGTTGAGCGGCGCGTCCCAATCGACCATGACGTCGTTAATCGCCACCTTGCAATGTCCTCGCGGGTCTTCCGTGCCATGCCGGTCGATGAGCTCCGCGAACAACGCCAAGGCCGAAGTCGCGTCCGTCTGAATCTGTTCCTGATCGCGCCCGGCACGGTCACGAAACAGCGCGAAGTAGCGTACGGTTAGCGTCTTCATATCATCCACTCCCAGCGACAATACGCGCCAGATCCTCTGGCGTATTCATGTTGTCGAGTGCGCCCGCGGTTACCGGCGTCAGATTTCTTGCCTCTGCGACCAGCAAACATTTGCGCGGACAAAACCTGCCTGCTGCACTCTGCGACAAGATTGTGGGCAACATCGCCACACGCCAGACCGCGCACAGTGGCTCTGGTAGAACACGATCCTGCTCACTCGCCATCGCGATGGCTGGACTATCTGCATCTTCTTTTGCAGCGACTTGCAATGCCGACAGTGTCGCGGCATCCAACCGCGGTAAATCGCAGGCCAAAATCAGCCAGTCACGCTCCGGCATGAACGTCAGCGCCGCCAGAATGCCGGCTAACGGGCCTGCCGCGCGCGCATCATCTTCGATTAACGGAAACGCACGACGCTGCGCATCGGCATCGGCCAGCCGACGCACCGAAACAAAAACCTCATCACTGATCGTCTGCGCGAGCTGCGCGGTGCGTTCAAGCTGGGTCACACCATCATGGGCGATGCTCGCCTTGTCCCGGCCCATTCGTCGGCTGTCACCGCCGGCCAGTATCAACGCATTCAGGCCAGTCATATCAACGTGCCTCGAAATCGCTCTTACCGCCGTGTTTGGCGATGAGACGTGTGCTCGTAATCACAATATCGTGAGACGCCGCCTTGCACATGTCGTAGACCGTCAGCGCCGCCACACTGGCGCCTGTCAACGCTTCCATCTCCACGCCGGTCTTGTGATTGACCTTGCAATGACAGCGAATTCGAACGGTTTCGCCTTGCAACACAATATCGATATCACAGCCGCTTAGTCCGAGGGGATGACAGAATGGAATCAGCTCGTGGGTTCGCTTCGCCGCCATGACACCCGCGATGATCGCAGTACTAAATACCGGGCCCTTGCGAGCGACGAGCCCACCCTTACCATCATCGAAAGCCTCGAGCACCGCAGCCGGCAGCAGGACCGTCGTTTCAGCCGTCGCATCTCGCGCGGTGACGTCCTTGTCGGAGACATCGACCATGCGCGGCTGATTGTCACTGCCAATATGACTCAACGCTGGCTTTTCTTGTGACATGCTTCAGCCTCCAACCCGGTACATTTCCACCTTGCGTAGTGGCTGCTTCAGCCTGTCGGCACGTTGTTCGCTGTAGCGGTCATCGCGTCGCGACCAGACGCGCGCCATGATGTGGCGCAACTCGTCGTCGCTGCCACCACGTCGTATCGGCTCCAGCAAGCGTGTGCCTTGTGTTGCAAACAAACAAGTATACAACGTGCCGTCAGCCGCCAGCCGTGCGCGATGACAACTGCCGCAAAACGGCGCTGTGACGGACGAGATGAAACCCAGTTCGCCTGCGCCATCGACGAACCGATAGCGCCTCGCCACTTCGCCGACATAGTTTTGCTTGACGGGCTCGATTGGCCATCGTTCATGGATGCGGTCACGCAACTCGGCCGATGGCACCACCTGGTTGCGCTGCCAGCCATTGCGATTACCGACATCCATGTACTCGATAAATCGCACGACATGTCCACTGTGGCGGAATCGTTCCAGTATCGGTAGCACGTCATCGTCATTGATATCGCGCTGTACCACGGTATTAATTTTGAGTGCTTTAAAACCAGCGGCCTCTGCCGCCTGCATACCATCAAGCACCTTTTGCAAATCACCTCGACCACCACTCAGGGCTAGAAAACGCGCTGGGTCCAGACTGTCCAGGCTAAGTGTCAGTCGGTGTAGTCCGGCGTCCCGTAGTGCAACAGCTTTATCGGCCAGCAACAGACCGTTGGTGGTCAGCGCCAGGTCCTCGATACCCGGCAACGCTGCCAACTGTGCTACCAACGCCGGCAACTTACGATCGAGCAGAGGTTCGCCGCCGGTGAGCCGTAACTTGGTGACGCCCAACTCAGCCGCAATTCGCGCGCAACGCACAATTTCATCATGTGTCAGACGATGTTCCCGGCGCAGAAACTCATAGTCTTCACCGAACTCGGACGCTGGCATGCAGTAAGGACACCGGAAATTACAACGATCAATGACCGAAATCCTGAGATCGCGGAGTCCGCGGCCGTAAACATCGCGTGGCTTTGACGGTGGGTGACTTATCGTGTCTTCAGACATCCCCTGATTATATCTGCTTTTGCGGACATGATGAATCAACGTGTTGATTTAGCGCATATTTACAGTACGTAAACCGCTATCTTGCGCGGCACTGTCTAACCCTTGTTGGCGTTTTGCGCCTGTATTGTGCGGCGCAGCATACCCAGCTATAATCCAACTTACTTGCCAGTAACAAGTTTTCTGGCATAGTGGCGCGACACCGGCTCTTCGTCGGACGCAATATTTACCATTTGGGGGGCCGTATGGATCTCACGTTTAGTCAGGAAGAACTCGCCTTTCGCGAGAAAGTCCGCGCGTTTTTCGCCGATCATTATCCCGAGGATATCCGCACCAAGATGAATCGCGGTATTCGATTGGCGAAGGAAGACTTCGTTCGCTGGCAGAAGATCCTGCACCAACATGGCTATATGGCCGTCAATTGGCCGGTCGAGTATGGCGGCACCGGTTGGACACCCGTTCAGAAGTATATCTTCGCTACGGAGATGGCCGAAGCCAACGCGCCGGATGTCGTACCGTTTGGTGTGAACATGGTCGGCCCGGTCATCTACAGCTTCGGTAGCGAAGAGCTAAAGCAACGCTTCCTACCCGATATCCTCGAATCCAATGTTTGGTGGTGCCAGGGTTACTCCGAGCCCGGTGCAGGTTCCGACCTCGCATCGCTGAAGACTCTGGCGGTCCGCGATGGTGACGACTACATTATCAATGGCACCAAGACGTGGACGACGCTCGGACAACACGCCGACTGGATTTTTGTCCTGGCCCGCACCAATACCGATGTGGCGCGACGACAGGAAGGCATCAGCTTTATTCTTTGCGACATGAATACTCCGGGTATCACCGTACGGCCTATCATTACTATTGAAGGCGGTCATGAGGTGAACGAAGTGCACTTCGAAGATGTTCGCGTGCCGGTGGCCAACCTGGTCGGCGAAGAAGGCCGCGGCTGGACCTACGGCAAGGTGCTGCTGCAGCACGAGCGCACCAATATCGCAGGCGTCGCACGTTCTAAGTATCGTCTGGCACGCCTGAAAGAGCTGGCACACAAGGCGCCTGACGGTGGTTCAGCGCTGATCGACGAGCCGTCTTTCCGCGCCAAACTGGTACGCACCGAGGTCGATCTGAAAGCGCTGGAGTTTACTGACTTGCGCACACTGGCAGCCATATCAACGGGTAAGGCACCGGGGCCGGAAAGCTCCATTCTGAAAATCAAGGGTACCGAAATGCAGCAGCAACTCGATACCTTGTATATGGAAGCCGCCGGGTACTATGCGATGCCTTTCGTGCCGGACCAGTTCAGTCTCGACGTCAGCGCCGACGACATGGTGGTCGACAGTACCGAGCCAACAACCGCCCTGCGCTACTTCAACTATCGCAAGGCGTCGATTTACGGCGGCTCAAACGAAATTCAGAAAAACATCATTGCCAAGCATGTGCTTGGCTTGTAATGCGGTTGGAGTAAGACATGGATTTTTCAATTAACGAAGATCAGGCAATGCTACAGGACAGTGTTGCTAAGTTTATTGCCAACGATTACGACTTCGACTCGCGTCAGGCGAGTGCGGCCACCGACGTCGGATTCAGCCGTGAACGCTGGACGGAATTTGCAGAACTTGGTTGGACGGCAGTGCCGTTTGCCGAAGAGGATGGCGGTCTAGACGGTGGTCCGGTCGAGTTGATGCTGATGATGGAACAATTCGGCAAAGGGCTGGTCGTTGAGCCGTTCCTGCCTTGCATCATCCTCGCGGGCGGCGTGCTGAAGCGTCTCGCCACAAGCCAGCAAAAAGCCCAATGGCTGGCACCGTTGATCGACGGTAGCAAGCTTGGCGCACTCGCCTATGCCGAACCGCAAAGCCGCTTTGATCTAGCCAATGTGGCCACGACGGCGACGCGCGACGGTGACGATTTTGTCTTGAACGGCCACAAAGCGGTCGTGCTGAATGGTGGCAATGCCGATACGCTGATCGTTGTTGCAAGAACCAGTGGTGATGTCACCGATGAGCATGGCATCAGCCTGTTCGCGATCGATGCGGACAGTGACGGCATTCGCCGTAAGGCTTACCCGACGGTCGATGCGCGCCAGGCGGCTGAGGTCTATTTCGACAATGTACGCGTCTCTGCTGAGCAACTGCTGGGCGACGTCGATGACGGCTTGCCAACACTCAAAGCCGTCATCACCGATGGCATTATCGCGATCGCCGCAGAAGCGGTGGGAATCATGCAAACCCTGAACGGTAAGACGCTGGAGTACACCAAATCGCGTGTGCAGTTCGGCGCACCGATTGCGAGCTTTCAGGCGTTGCAGCATCGTATGGTCGACATGTTCGTCATGTATGAGCAAACGCGCTCGCTGCTGTTACACGCGGTCATGATGCAGGATGAAGATAATGCAGAAGCCGCGGCGCGAGCCGTCGCCGCGCTGAAGATTCAGATCGGCACTGAAGCGCGCAAGCTTGGCGAGGAAGCCGTCCAGTTGCACGGTGGCATGGGCTTTACCTGGGAACTGGACGTCGCGCACTACTTCAAGCGCTTAACGATGATCGACACGTTATTCGGCAATGCTGACTATCACCTCGATCGCTACGTTTTGAGCTGATCAACAAAGGCTCCTATCTCAGGCGCAGACCGGTGTTCGGTCTGCGCCTTTTTTATGGCAACAGGCACTTATCGTGATACCGGAATTCGTACAGTCATTCTTTGTAGCGAATCAGAATCTCTTGTGGTTTCTGATGGTGCTTGTGGATCTCGGTTTCACGCTCGTACTCTATCGCTGGTTTGGTGCCGTCGGACTACAAGTCGCCATTACGACAGCCATTATTCTGGCTAACCTGCTCGGCACGCAGCTGATTCAGGTGTTTGGCATCGAGGTGAGTGTTGGGCTGATCTTCTACTCCAGCATTTTCTTTGCGACGGACGTCTTCAATGAGAACTACGGTCAGGCGCGTGCGCAACAGGCCGTGCTGATTGGTTTTGTCGTCATGTTAGCTGTGCTGATCAGCTTGAGTCTGAGTGTGATGCTCGCCCCGAGCGAAAATCCCGCGAGTGCGGCATTTGCCGCATCGGTGCATGATGCGTTGAACACACTGGCAAGCTTCTCGCCACGGCTCGTGCTTGGTTCGTTGATCGCCTACGTCGTGAGCCAACAGCTCGACGTGCATTTGTTCCATTGGCTGAAACGACGAACGCAGGCGCGTTGGCTTTGGTTGCGCAATAACGTGTCGACGATGACCTCACAACTCATCGACTCGCTGATATTTTCATTGATTGCCTGGTGGGGTGTCGTCGACCTTCAGACAGCCCTAAAGCTCGGCTTGGCTACCTATGGCTTCAAACTACTGATCGCAGTCCTCGACACCCCTTTGCTGTACGTTGCGCGCCGCTGGTATCAGCGCGGCGACATCAAGGCGTAGTGTCCGTCTCGGCGAATTGCTGCAGCGCCTGCTTTTCGAGCTTGGCCCAGGAGTCCCGCAACGTCACGATACGATTGAAGACTCGGTGGTCAGCGGAAGACAACGAATCCGGACAAAAGTAACCCAGACGTTCGAATTGAACGGCATCGGCGGCGTCAATCAACGAGGGCTCAAGCCATGCATCAGCAATCGTCAAAGAGTCCGGATTGAGCGACGCGAAAAACGCGTCGCCCGAAGCGGGGACGGCGTCTTTGAATAAGCGGTCGTATAAATTCACTTTGGCGGGCACCGCGTGCGCTGCCGACACCCAGTGAATGGTGCCCTTCACTTTGCGTTCGTTACCGCTACCGCTGCGCGTTTCCGGATCATAAGAACATCGTAGCTCCACGACCTCACCGGACGCGTTCTTGATGACCTCATCACACCGGATGATATAGCCGTAACGTAGCCGCACTTCGCCACCGGGTTTCAGTCGGAAAAACTTGCGTGGTGCATCTTCCATGAAGTCGTCTTGCTCGATCCAGAGTTCTCGTGAGAATGGAATCTCCCGTTCACCTTGCTCCGGCTCGTTCGGATGGTTCATTGCCGTCATCCACTCGACCTGCGCCTCCGGGTAGTTGGTCAACACCACTTTCAGCGGCTTCAGTACGGCAAAACGTCGTGGCGCACTACCCAGTGCATCCCGCACAGTCGACTCCAGCATGCCGAGCTCAATGAACTTGGATTTCTTTGTGACGCCGACCTGGCGACAGAACTGTCGTAACGCAACAGCCGGATAGCCGCGTCGGCGTAACCCGGCGATGGTCGGCATGCGCGGATCGTCCCACCCATCGACGTGACCGTCTTCAACCAGCGCCTTGAGACGACGCTTGCTCGTGACCATGTAGGCCACCTGCAAACGCGAAAATTCGATCTGTCGCGGTGGGTAATCATGCGGAATGCGAGCAACCAGCCATTCATACAGTGGCCGGTGATCTTCGAATTCAAGCGTACACAAGCTATGCGTGATGCCCTCGAAGATATCGCACAGCGTGTGTGCGAAATCGTACATCGGGTAGATCGGCCAGGAATCAGCGGTCCGTTGATGACTCGCATGCCGGATACGATACAAGGTCGGGTCGCGCAGGTTGATATTGGGCGATGCCATATCGATCTTCGCGCGCAGCACGTGTTGTCCATCGTGATATTCGCCAGCGCGCATTGCCTCGAACAACACTCGGTTTTCCGCCGTCGAACGATCGCGATACGGACTGTTCTTGCCTGGGCTCGTCAGCGTGCCCCGGTATTCACGGATGTCATCAGCGCTGAGACTATCCACGTACGCATCGCCGCGCTCGATAAGCGCAAGCGCCGCCTCATACAGTCGATCGAAATAGTCGGACGCATGTGTCAGCCGATCCTGCCAGTCGAAGCCGAGCCACCGCACGTCGCGTTGAATCGCATCGGCAAACTCTTGACGCTCCTTGATCGGGTTGGTGTCATCAAAACGCAGAAATGTTTTGCCACCGTATTCGCCACCCACCCCAAAATTCAGTGCTATCGAGGCGGCGTGACCGATGTGCAGAAAACCGTTTGGCTCCGGCGGGAAACGGGTTACCAGTCCGTCGGGCAAACGCGACGCATCGACATCATCCGCAATGATCTGACGAATGAAATCCTTCGGGGCGGCATCGTTGGAATCGTTGTGCATGGGTCTGTGTATCCGGCGCCAGCGCGCAAATGGTCTAGCCCGCTATTGTAACGGATGGTCCTGTGTCATGTCGCCGTCATCAATGGCATAAGCGCGACGCCAGTTACTCAATGCACGACGGCTTGGCGGCAATTGGCGTGTCTCAGTCGGCACCACTGTTGTGGCGATGACGGTCGCGACGACGAAAGAAAACAGGTAGTCCGTGGGTATACCCATGCGAACGTCTCGGATGATGACCTCGTCTTCGACTCGATCGGTGACGACCCAGCCATGGCTGAACCAGTAAAGCCGCTGCACCGGCCAGTGGCTAGCCAATGCCCGCAGCAGATCGACGCCAAGCGCTCGGCAATGCCATGCGTCGTCGCGAGGCGCTTGCCAGATAAACACGAACTGCTCGCACAGCGTGGCCTGATCGCGCGCCAATAATCGGAAGCGCAGTGTGTTGAACGGTGTCGGTAGCGCTTTGCCAGTCGATTCTGCCGCCAACGTCGTTGGCAGCGACGCCATCAACCGCTGCTCCTGCGTCGACTGCAGTGTGACGCTGAGCGCGAGATACAGTGCAAGGCCGCCCAACAGTATTGACGCCCGCTGCCTCCCCTGCTCCACCGGTGCACTTCGCACGACCGGCCATAGCGCGCTGGCGAGCAATAGCCAGACCACCGGATCGATGATAAACACGCTACCAATACTGACGGGATGATCGGAAAACGGCTGCCAGAGCTGGGTCCCGTAGACCGTGAATGCATCTAACAGCGGATGCGTCACCAGCGCCAGCCAGATCGCGAGCAGCAATGGCATCCCAGCGTCTCTCAGGGTCGGCCAGCGCTTGGCCAGCCACCAGCACAACGGCGCCGCCAGCGTTAGCCAGAACAGGGAATGCGACCAGCTGCGGTGGTACGTCATTTGTGCCACAGGATCCTGATAGCGCACGAGCACATCAAGATCGGGCAAGGTTCCCATCAAGCCGCCGACGACGGCCGCGCGCGCACCATGCTGACGACCGGCCACCGCGTAGCCGACGCTGGCACCGAGCGCGAGCTGCGATAGCGAATCCATTTAGTGACTGACCGGACTGTGACTCATCGTCGTCGCGTGCGGTCACCCGTCAGCGACGTCCGCCTGCGCATGGCAATCGGCGCACAATCCCTGTACTTCCAACGTTTGCTGTTCCGCGAAAAAACCCGCCTCTGCGGCCGCCGCACGGATATGTGTATCGACGGTTTCTGTATCCAGTTCGATCACCTGGCGGCAATTGCGGCATATCAGGAATTGGCCCTGATGGGCGTGGCCCGGATCACTGCAACCGATAAAGGCGTTCAACGAATCCAGTCGGTGTACAAGCCCGGCTTCCATCAAGAACTCGAGCGCACGATAGACGGTTGGCGGCGCTGCTTTGCGGCCGTCTTCGGACAGGGCGTCGAGGATGCTATAGGCCCCGATCGGGCGATGGCTCGACCAGACAAGCTCAAGAACCCGGCGGCGCAATGTGGTCAGGCGACGGCCCTGGTGGGTGCAGATCTGCTCCGCCTGGTTTAATGCATCCGCGACGCATTGCGCGTGGTTGTGTTCGTGCTCGGAATGACTCATAGGTTTGTGGTAGGCATCAGGAACGCCGATGATAACCCAGAAATGCTGAAAAGAATGCGCTCGGAGCGTTTCACCTCGTTCGTATTTCGCTACAATGTCAGGATCTTTGGTAGCCCTGTTGAGTTGGACAACATCCCGGACTCGGCTGCAGCCCGAATAGCGCTCAGGAATACGCACACGACATGTTCAATTTCACTCTACCGGATGGCTCGGTTCGCCAATACGACACAGCCGTCAGCGGACTGGATATTGCCGAAGATATCGGCAAATCCCTCGCCAAAGCGGCCGTCGCGATTCGTTACAACGGCGAGCTGTGGGATCTCACTCGCCCACTACCGGAAGGCGGTCAGGTCGAGATCATCACACGCGAGAGTGATGAGGGTCTGGAGTTGCTGCGTCATGATGCCGCTCACGTGATGGCGGAAGCCGTCAAAGAACTGTATCCAGAGACTCAGGTAACGATCGGACCGGCCATCGAAAACGGTTTCTACTACGATTTTGCGCGCGAAACGCCGTTTACACCGGAAGACCTCGAGGTAATCGAAGCACGCATGCGCGACATCGTCAAACGAGACGAACCGCTGCAACGCGAGGTATGGACCCGAGATGACGCCGTTAAGTTTTTCCGTGCCGAGGGCGAGGAGTACAAAGCCAAACTGATCGAGCGCATTCCGGCCGATGAGTCCATCACCCTGTATCGCCAGGGCGACTTCATCGACCTGTGCCGCGGCCCGCATTTGCCGTCGACAGGTCGACTGGGCTCCGGCTTCAAGCTGTTGCGTGTATCGGGCGCTTATTGGGAAGGTGATTCGCGCAACGATATGCTGCAACGAATTTACGGCACCGCCTGGGCGACCGATAAGCAGTTGCGTGTTTATTTGCGACAACTCGAAGAAGCCGAAAAGCGTGACCACCGCAAACTAGGGCGGCAAATGGATCTATTCCATTTTCAGGAGGAAGCACCGGGCTCTGTGTTCTGGCACCCGAAGGGATGGGCACTGTTCCAACGCCTGATCGACTACATGCGTGGCCGCCAGCGTGATGCTGGTTATCGTGAGATCCATACGCCGTCCGTCATGGATCGCGCGTTGTGGGAAGCTTCCGGTCACTGGGATACGTTCGGCGAGCACATGTTCACGACTGAAACCGAGGACGGACGCGTTTACGCCCTGAAACCGATGAACTGCCCAGGACACGTGCAAGTGTTCAAACAGGGCATCACGAGTTATCGCGAACTGCCGCTGCGTCTCGCAGAATTCGGCACTGTACACCGTTACGAGCCGTCGGGAGCACTGCACGGCATGCTGCGTGTGCGTGCATTCACGCAAGACGATGCACATGTGTTCTGCACGGTGGAACAAATCAAAGCCGAATCGGTGGCGATCAGCCAGCTGATTTTCGACATTTACAAGGATTTCGGTTTCGAGGACATTCGCGTCAAGTTTGCTGATCGACCGGAAAAGCGGGTCGGTGCAGACGAAGTCTGGGACCAGTCGGAGGCAGCACTGCTCGCCGCTCTGGAAGAAACCGGTATGCCGTACACCCACAACCCGGGCGAAGGGGCTTTCTACGGCCCGAAGCTTGAATTTGTGCTGCGTGACGCGATCGGTCGCGATTGGCAATGTGGCACGTTGCAGGTTGATCTCAATCTTCCCGGACGTCTGGGTGCAACCTATGTCGGAGAAGATGGACAGAAGCACACACCGGTCATGCTGCATCGGGCGATGTTCGGTTCATTGGAACGTTTTACCGGCATTCTGCTTGAGCACTACGCCGGCAATCTGCCATTGTGGTTAGCCCCCCTGCAGGTGGTTGTCGCAACGATCACGTCCGATGGCGACGACTATGCGGCTGAACTGGCCAATGAACTGCGGGCCGCGGGTATCGAGGCAGAATCCGACCTGCGCAACGAGAAAATCGCCTACAAAGTGCGTGAGCACAGTCTGGCGAAAGTGCCCGTGATTCTCGCGGTCGGCAAGCGAGAGGTCGAGCAGAAAAGCGTTGCGATGCGTCGTCTTGGCAGCAAACAGCAGCGGGTCCTGGCAAAGGACGAGGTGATCACTACCCTGCTTGCGGAGATCGCGGAAAAGCGCAATAACGCAGCGTCAGCGTAACGGTAGCTCAGTGGCCGACAGCAAATTTGGTCCGCAAACGCTTTGGAACTCCTGTGTTATGTGGAATCCGTCACAAATTCGAACAATAGTGACACTGCTGTAATGTTCGGTGACCGCTAACTACCTATACTTCTTTATGTCGGAGAAGGTTTAAGACCGTGTCATTGACAGACACGTGCCGACCAGGACAAGCATGGTAGATCAGTTCAAGAAACAGATAATGTTTTTGCATCCGGAGCCCTCGCTCATGGAGCCTTGTGCTGCGATGCTGGGCGATCAGTACTCGGTGCACATGGCGGCATCCGGCACAGAAGCCTTGACGACACTCGGTATCACGCCGATCGACATTATTGTTTCAGCGCAGGATCTGCCGGGCATGACCGGACAGGAAGCCTTGCGAGAAGCCAAAAAGCGTTCCCCGCAAACACGCGGCATCTTGATCGCGAATAACGCGATGACTGAGGATGACATGGCGGCGTTAGTCACCGTGAAACATCTGAACCAAATTCTAAACGCGAATGTCAGCAGCGCTGAAATTTGCGCCGCCATCCTGCACGAACTCAAACTTCGCCAGACCGAACAATTACCAAAACCCGCCAACGATCATTCAGCCGGGCCGCGCGAAGGCACCGCTTCGACCGGCAGCTTCCGGGCAGATGCTATTCGCGCCACCGCGGAAGCGACCGGCAGCTATGAGGCGCTCAAGGGCGACATTCCGGTATTGGAACCTGGCATGTCCGCCGCCGAACAGTCGCGCGCGATCAGCGAAGTCGAACTGGTGGTATTGACCAATGACTCCAGTTTTCTGAAAACGATTCGCGCAGCAACCGGTGCGAGCCATGTCGTAAATCATGCGCCAAACCTGCAAGAAGCCGTCGACATCGTGCAGGAAGGACGCAGCGGTGTCCTGATCACCGATGCCGCAGTCGCGGTAAAAGACGTCGAGACGATCACGGCCAAATTGCGCCGCCATATGCCCTCTTTGGTGACCATTGTTGCCGGCCGTCGCGAAGACGGTGAGAAAATGATGGGGCTAATCAGCGATGGCCTTGTGTATCGCTTTCTGTTGAAACCCATCAGCCCGGGTCGCTCACGTCTGGCCATCGAAGCATCGGCCAAGAAGCATCTGACGCTGCTCAGCACGGATGTGCCGCTGACGCCAAACGATGTGCAGGAAAAGATGACCGAGACGGGCATCATTAAAGGCGTTACGTTCGACTCCGGCTTATTCCGCACTACCGACGTGCGCGAAACGAACATCAATATGCCATCGCTGGATGACGATCACGATCCCAGCGTGCTCGGTCGCCTGAGCGATGTGCTGCGCTCGGTACCGCCACTCGCATTGGCAGCCGGCGCTGTGGTCCTGACACTGATTGGCGTGTTTGCGTTGGGCGGAAGTGACGATCCAGAGCTAACGCCAACCGAACCGGTGGCAACCGCCCAGCCAGCGCCTGTCACCACGGACGCCGTCGCGCGTCAGCCAGCACTGACACCAGCTGAGCGATTCTCTCAGTCACTGGAGCGCGCCGAGACGGCGCTGGCAGACGGCCGACTCGTCACGCCCCAACAAGACAATGCGGTGTTTCACTTCGCACAGGCGGCTGCTTTGAACCGCGATGACCTGGCTGTTCGTGAACGCCTCGAAAGCACGCTGCAACGGGTCTTCACCGGTATTGAGAACGACTTGCTCGCCGACAATCTCGACAGTGCCGCAGCGGCGCTCGACGTACTGAATGGGAATGTGCCCGGGCATCCACGGCTGGCGTTTTTTAATCTGCAAGTTAGTAAAGAACAATCGCGACGCGACCTGGCTCGTGTGGAACGGTTGTTGGCGTCAGGCGATACCGAAGCAGCACGATCGACGATCGACGCGCTCAGCGCCAGCAGCGTGGTCGAACCCGCCATCATCGAAGCGCTGAAGAAACGTCTGGCATCGATGGCTGAGCGCCCACCTGACAGCACCACGACCGCACAGCAGCAAGTCGCAGAGGCTCCAGCGGCGTCTGCGCCCGCAGAAGATTTGCAGACATTACTTGACGCTGCAGAATTGCGGATGGCACGCGGTCAATGGGTCACGCCTGCCAACGACAGCGCACGTTTCTATTATCAGGCGGCACTCGACATCGACGCGAACAATGCCGACGCGACCGCTGGCCTACAGCGTGTCACCCGTGAATTAACGGCAGAAGCACGCCGCCTGATCCAGGCCGGCGACATCACCGCGGCACAACAAGCGTTGAATGCGGCGGTTTTGAGCGGCGCTAACGCGATCGAGGTGGAATCTATCCGTCGCCAGATCGAGGCTGTAGGCTCGACACCGACCACGAGCCCGCGACCGAGTCAAACGACTTCAGCACCGATACGCCCGGCAAGCACTACGCCTGCTGCGACACAGGCGACGACAAGCGCAGACGATGCGGATACAACACTACCGCCGCCCCCACCCGCCAGTGTCCTGCGCGAGTCTGCCACTGTGACGAGTGAGGACGACGAGACGGCACTGCCCGTCGCCGAGGCTGTCGATACGGCGACCACGGCTGACATCGTCGAAAACCCGACGGAGTCAGCACCCGCCGATGACTTCGAATTGGTGGTTATCCGAACAACGCCGCCGCAGTATCCTCGTTCGGCACAACGACGTGGCATAGAAGGCTGGGTCGATGTGCAATTCTCGGTCGGCGCCGACGGCACGACGCGCGATATCAGTGTGTTTGACAGCGCACCCGGGTCCATCTTTGACCGGGCGGCGGTGGACGCTGTCGCGAAATGGCGTTACGAACCTTTGCCCACCGACGATCCTGACGCTGTCAAACGCGCACGTGTCCGACTGGAGTTTGACCTCCAGCAGTAGGCTTATGGCGGTCAGACTCGTCCGGCCGCTGCAAACGCAGTGTGCATTTCAGCGGCGATGGATAACGCAATACCTGCCGGCTCACGCGCGCCGATATCGATCCCGGCCGGGCCGTTGATACGATCATCCAGATAGTGTCGCTGGTCGCCAGACAAGGTCGCCAGTAGTTTCTGACGACGGTGGCCCGGACCCAGTAAGCCAATGTATGTCCAATGATGCGTTGAAGCGATGCACTCAAGATAGCGCGTGTCTGTCTCGAGATGATGACTCATGATCATCGCTGCATCGAATGCTTGAAGCGCCAATTGTTCTGACAGCACCGCGGCATCAACTACCTCAGTCCTGGCGTCGCTATCCGCGAGGTCGGCCACATAGGCGGGTCTGTGGTCGACCACCGTCACTTGCCAACCCATCAGCAACAATACCTCAATGAGCGGCTCCGCATCCGGCGCGGCGCCACAGATCAGGATAGACGGGCTCGCGCGCAGATAGACAGCCAGACTGTCTCCACCCGCGATAACCGCAGAGCGACGTTGTTCCAATAGGGCGTGGACCTCGCGCGCCATATCGACACCAGCATGGCGACCGCCGGCAGAGTCCTCCAGAAAAAAATGCGCATCGTCACTCAAACCGATCAACAACAGGCCTGATCGACCATGATCGTAGGCGACCATCGCTGTCTCGAGAGTCCGCTCGAAAGAACCCCCAACCGGCACTAGTCGTATGCGTAGCTCGCCGTCACAACCCGCACCCATACCCCAGATCGCATCATGCTCGCCACCGAGATCATAGTGGACATCCTCTGCGATCCCGGTTTCGACCACCCGCCTCGCGCGTTCGGCGAGATCACCCTCGACACAACCACCGCTGACGAGCCCCTGATAGGCGCCAGATGCGGTTAGCGCGATGAAATCACCGACCTTGCTATAGGTTGAGCCAACTGTGTCGCGCACGATGGCAAGCACGACGGGCGTGGCTTGTGACCGCCAGCGTCGAATCTGATCGAACACCGTATTCTTGTGACGCATTTGCGCTGAATCCCGCTGTGATAACTGCGATCCATTATACTCTTCCGCACTAAAGCTGCCCGACTGCGGAGTCCGCGATGCACCAGCCTGACATCATCCTGCATGGTTATTATTTCAGCTCGACATCGTACCGAGCACGAATACTGTTAAACCTGAAGGCGCTGGCCTATGAGAGCCGCCAGATCAGGCTCGACCAAGGGCAACAGCACGAGCCTGCGTTTCGCGCACTGAATCCGATGGGCGCTGTTCCGGTGATGGAAATCGACGGCATGGCGCTGACCCAATCGCCCGCGATTCACGACTATATCGAGGAACGGTTTCCTGAACCGCCGCTGCTACCGACAGACCAGCCACGGCGACAACGAGTGCGAGAAATCACGTCGCTGATCGCTTGTGATATGCACCCGGTCAACAACCTGAGCGTATTGAAAAAACTGCGCGCGGATTGGCAGTTCAATGATGACGACATCGCGTTGTGGTATGCACACTGGATTCGGCGCGGGTTTGGTGCTCTGGAGACTCTGCTGAAAACAACCACTGACGCCGGCGAGTTCTGTGTGGCAGACCAAGTAACCATGGCCGATGTATTCCTGATACCCCAGGTCGCGAACGCGCGGCGCTTTGACATCCCGCTCGACGACTATCCGACGATCGAAGCGATCGATGCGCACTGTCGGACCCTAGCTGCGTTCGAACAGGCGCACCCGCAACACCACGCGCCCGCTGACAAGCGCTGAAGACGTCACTGACCGGCTATTCGTCCGCTGCTTTCAACTTTCTCGACTCGCGTTTGCGATCGGACTCACGGAGAAACTTCTTACGTAATCGAATGTTCTCCGGCGTGATCTCGACGAGCTCATCATCATCGATAAACTCCAGCGCCTGCTCCAGCGAAAACCGAATGGGCGGGGTTAGCAGCAGGTTCTCATCGCTACCGGCCGCACGAATGTTGGTGAGCTGTTTGGCTTTTGTCGGATTGACGACCAGATCATTGTTGCGACTGTGGATGCCGACGATCATGCCTTCGTACACCTCAAAACCGTGTTCAATGAACATACGCCCACGCTCCTGCAGATTAAACAGGGCAAACGCCAGCGCCTTGCCAGCCACATTTGAAATCAGTACACCGTTGTTGCGTTGTGCGATTGCACCTTTCACCTTCGGCGCATACTCATCAAAGACGTGGTAGATGAGTCCAGTGCCCGCCGTTGCGCTCAGGTACTCGGTGCGGAAGCCAATGAGCCCTCGGGACGGAATTCGATATTCAAGTCGACTGCGGCCTTGTTGCTCGGCCGACATTGCCAGCAGCTCGCCTTTGCGGTCCGCCAGTCGCGTCATCACAGCGCCCTGATACGCCTCATCAAAATCAACCGTCAGCGTTTCGAACGGCTCGAGGATCTGACCGTCACGTTCGATCTCGATGACTTCGGGACGCGACACAGCTAGTTCGAAACCCTCGCGGCGCATCGTTTCAATCAATACGGACAAATGTAACTCACCGCGACCGGACACTTTGAACTTATCCGGGTCGTCTCGCGTTTCGACGCGCAGCGCGACATTGTGCTTGAGTTCCTGGTCCAGACGCTCACGAATCTGACGACTGGTCATATATTTGCCTTCGCGGCCGGCGAGCGGCGACTTGTTGACCTGGAACGTCATACTGATGGTCGGCTCATCGACCGTCAGTGGTGGCAGTGCCTCGGGCAGTTCGCGAGGGCATAACGTATCCGAAATATCGAGCGGGTCGATGCCGCTGAACGCGACAATATCGCCCGCCTCCGCCTGTTCGACGCGCTGTTTGGTCAGCCCATGAAAACCATACAGCTCGAGAATCCGTGCATTACGCTGTTTACCGTCCGCGGATACCACGACCAGCGGCTCGTTCTGGCGTACCCGTCCGCGACTGACCCGGCCAACGCCGATCACCCCCACATACGGATCGTAGTCGAGACTCGAGACCTGCAACTGCAATCCACCGTCGCGATCGACATTCGGCGCCGGCACATGTTCGATGACGGCATCGACCAGCGGTTTCATGTCGCCCGATGCGATGTCGGATTCCAGCCCGGCAAAACCGGCCAATCCGCTCGCGTAGATGACCGGGAAGTCGAGCTGCGCGTCGGTAGCACCGAGCCGGTCGAACAGATCGAAAGTCTGGTCCAGCACCCAATCGGGGCGCGCGCCGTCGCGATCGATCTTGTTGATAACCACAAGCGGCGTAAATCCGCGTGCGAACGCTTTTGCGGTCACGAAACGCGTCTGCGGCATCGGCCCTTCGACCGCGTCCACGAGCAGCAACACGCTATCGACCATCGACAGTACGCGCTCGACTTCTCCGCCAAAATCGGCGTGGCCCGGTGTATCGACAATATTGATGCGCCAGTCATCCCAGCGGATCGCCGTGTTCTTGGACAGGATCGTAATGCCCCGCTCGCGCTCGAGGTCATTGGAGTCCATGACTCGATCCGGTGTGTCGGCGCGCTCATCCAACGTACCGGACTGCTTGAGCAGCTGGTCGACCAGCGTTGTCTTACCGTGATCAACGTGCGCGATGATCGCGATATTGCGTAGCTTTTGGGGGGTATCCATGCGCCAGGGTCCGTGCGGGAAAGCGCGCCATTATAGAGAAGTAACGCGCGACTACCAGACTTACCGCTAATGCGCGCAGGCAACCTCGCCGTTACGACAACGCAAATCGCGTGGACCCAACGCCAAAGCATCCGGCCGCCTGGGGTCCGCGGCCCCTCGCATCAGACCTTCTTCAAACACGATCGTCTGCGCGCTACCCATGGTGCGCCGACGCATATCCGCATCGTGACCCATGGACTTGAGCAGCTTCAGCGTATCCGGGCTGAACCCGGCCTCCATGAACAAGCGATCGGGGAACCATTGGTGGTGAATGCGCGGCGCAGCCACGGCATCGCTTGGCGACATGTCGAAATCGATCAGATTGATCATGACCTGTAACACCGTCGTAATGATACGGCTGCCGCCCGGGCTGCCCGTTGCTATCCACGGTTTGCCATCGCGAAAAACGATCGTCGGCGTCATCGAGCTCAACGGTCGTTTGCCGGGGCCAATCGCATTGGCTTCATTGCCGAGCAACCCGAACCCGTTCGGCGTGCCCGGCTTGGCAGAAAAGTCGTCCATTTCATTGTTGAGCAGAATCCCGGTACCCGGAATGGTGATGCCACTGCCGTAAGAGAAATTCAGCGTATAGGTATTCACTACGGTATTCCCGTAGCGGTCCATGACGCCGTAATGCGTGGTATCTGGGCTTTCTGCAACCGGCGCAACAGCGGGTGCGACCTGCGTCGATTGGCGCGCCTTATTCGGATCGATTTGCGCAGCAATTTCGCGCGCGTAGGCTTTAGTCATCAGCCACTCGTAGGATTCCGTATAGAAATCCGGGTCGCCCAGATGCTGACTGCGATCCGCGTAGGCGGTGCGCATCACCTCGGTCAGCCAGTGCAGATGCTGTGCGCTGCCGAAGCCCGCTGCCGCGAGATCAAACTGCTCAAGCACATTCAACATCTGAATGATCAACACCCCGCCGGAGCTCGGTGGCGGCATCGCGACGATTTTCAAACCACGATAGGTGCCTTGCACAGGCTCGCGTTCGGTGGGCGCATAGCTCGCGAGATCCTCCGCGGTAATCAAACCGCCGTTGGCTTCCATCGCGGCGACAATACGATCAGCGATTGCACCCTTGTAGAACGCATCGGGGCCGTTGGCTGCGATCCGCTTCAGAGACCAGGCCAAATCGGGCTGTTTCAGGATCTCACCGGTCTCATAGGGCTCACCATTCGGCTTGTAATACGCCTTTAGCGTGGCCGGGTCGCGACCGAGTCGCTCACGGCGTCGAGCCAGAGCCTGAGCGAGATCCGGGCTGACACGCATACCGTCCTCCGCGATGCGAATAGCAGGTCGTAGAATTTGCTCCCAGGACATCGTGCCGTAGCGCGACAGCGCGTGGTGCATACCAGCGACAGTCCCCGGCACACCGGCAGCCAGATAGCTGAAGCGGGATGCCATTGGGTTAGGATCGCCGTTATCGTCCAGGTACATATCTCGGGTCGCCGCAGCAGGCGCACGCTCACGATAATCGATCGCGACCGTCTCATCGTCCTCAGCGAGGTAGATGAGCATAAAGCCACCGCCACCCAAATTCCCTGCACGCGGCAATGTGACGGCGAGCGTCATACCAACGGCCACGGCGGCGTCCACCGCGTTCCCACCGTCGGCGAGGATCTGCGCGCCAATCTCGGCGGCGATGGCGTTCTGCACCGCGACCATACCGTCGGCATCGGTAGCGGCATGATGTCGCGCACCGTAGTCGATGATGGATGGCTGTGCTTGCTGAGCTACCGCGTTGCCTGCAAAGAACGTGAATACGGCGACGCAGACCGCCGCGACACTAATCGGCGATTTGAACAATCTGTTTGCCAAAATTGTCACCTTTAAGCATGCCGATGAACGCAGACGGCGCGTTATCAATACCGTCAGCTGTTGTTTCCCGGTATTCCAGTTTGCCTTCGTCCAGCCAGCCACGCGCCAACGCATCCCATTTCGGTGCGTCTTGCTGGTAGTTGGATACGATAAAGCCCTGCATCTTGACGTTACGCCCAATGAGTGCCGTCATGCCTCGGGGGCCCGCCGGCATGTTTTCCGGCTTATCGTTGTAGTTGGCGATCATGCCGCACAAGGCGATACGACCGAACAATGCCATGTTCCAGATCGCGGCTTCCAGGATTTCACCACCAACATTTTCGAAGTTGACATCGATGCCTTTCGGGAAGGCAGCACGGACGGTTGCATGAATACTGTCGACCGTCTTGTAGTTAAACGCCTCATCGAAACCGAGCCCATCTTTCAACCATGCGACTTTTTCGTCAGAGCCAGCACTACCAACAACTCGACAACCGGTGTTGCGCGCAATCTGCCCGACCACGGAACCGACCGCGCCTGACGCTGCAGAAACTAAAACCTCGTCACCGGATTTGCACTCACCGACGTTCATTAACCCAACGTAGGCTGTCAGTCCCGGCATACCGAGAATCCCAAGATGATAGGACAACGGATGATTGCCCGCGACAATTTTGCGCAGTCCCGCTGCATCCGCGACGGAGTATTGTTCCCAGCCGAGCATGCCGACCACGTGATCGCCAGCCGCCAGGCCCGGTGCGTTGCTTTCGACCACTTCGGCCACGACCCCGCCAGCGAGCGGCTCGCCAATCTGGAACGGCGGCACATAGCTTTTGACGTCGTTCATCCGGCCGCGCATATACGGATCCACCGACAGAAAGAGATTTCGACACAATACCTGACCGTCGCCTGGCGCTCCGATTGGCTGGGTGTCCAGTGTGAAATTATCCGCATTAACCCAGCCTTCCGGACGGCTGGCGAGTAACACACGTCGATTGGTTTCCGCCATGTTGGGCGCTCCTGTGATTACGTAGTTGCAGCGCGGAGTATACTGCACGAACCCGGCAGTTGCTGATGCAGCGAGGTATGATGCGTGCCAGATATGACGTCGATCGAACCTTTAGTCTCGCAGTTGCCGGTTCTCGCTGCGGCCGGCATCGTTGCCGGACTGCTAGCGGGACTACTCGGCATTGGCGGCGGCATTGTGCTGGTGCCGGCCGGCCTGATTGTTCTCGGCGCGTTACAGGTGCCGGCAAGCGTCAGTATGCATGTCGCTATCGCAACTTCTTCCGCTGCCATTGTATTTAGCGCCATGTCATCCGCGTTGGCGCATCACCGACTCGGGTCAGTCGATTGGGTAACCGTACAACGCTGGGCACTGTGGACAGCGGCGGGCGCATTTGCTGGCGGTGTGATTTCTCGTTATATCAATGGCGACTGGTTGCGGCTGCTATTCATGCTGCTCGCTGTATTCGTTGGCTTCCGCTTCCTGCGCCCAACGGACCATCAGCCGACCGCTGCGCGTGCCCTGCCCTTGGTGGCGCAGCGGGGCATCGCGACGCTCATCGGGTTGTTTTCGGCTTGGCTCGGTATCGGTGGTGGGTCGTTTACGGTACCCGTCCTGACGACGCTCGGGACAGCGGTCAGTCGTGCCATTGCAACATCGGCGGCGCTCGGTAACTGTATCGCTTTACCCGCAACACTGGGCTTCATCATTGCGGGCCTCGACGCGGCAGGACGGCCACCGCTCAGCATTGGATATGTGCATACCCCAAGTCTGGTCGTCTTTGCCCTGAGTGCGATGGCGCTTGCGCCCGTTGGCGCCCGGCTCGCTCATCGAATCAATCAGCGGCGCCTAAAGCAGCTGTTTGGTGTGTTCCTATGGATTGCTGCGTTGCGCATCGCCACTGGTCTTATGGCGAATACCTCATAGCGCAAAGGGAATTTGTCGGGGGATTGTCGGTTTTTACCGATTGACTGGTATTATCCGGTGACAGCGTTCGGGGACGCCGACGTCGGACCGGTGCGGGGGCACCAGCGACACCGCCACAGGGAACACAACAACCCGCGGCGATGTACGCCATCTCATCGTCCTTCGTCACCCTCGAGCATTTGCGTGCCGGCCCGGGAAATTTCCACAGGCCGGTGATAAATCCGTTTGCCGGGCGGTCAATAGGACAGACACCGGCATATTCGCCGGGTCCGCTTGCCAAACAACAGCGGACAGTGATGTAGGCTTTAGCACGCTGCGGGGACAACCATGGTTTCGCCAGAACAACAATGGACGAACAAAGCTATCGAGCAGGCGCGCGCGCCGATGCTCTCGGCGGGCCACTACCGATTGCGGCTAGCCGCCAGCGACGATGACCTGCAGAAGATTTGCGCGCTGCGGTTTGCCGTTTTCAACCTCGAGTTGAACGAGGGGCTCAGCGCGTCGTTTCAGACCGGAGAAGACCGCGACGAGTTCGATGCGCACTGTGACCACCTGATGGTCGAGGACGCGCGAAGCGGCGCAATTGTTGGCACCTATCGACTGCAGGATCGGCGCATGGCCACGCAGGGCGCCGGGTTTTATTCCGCCAATGAATACAATCTCGAGCAACTAGGCGAGACCATACTCAACAGTGCGATCGAATTAGGCCGCGCCTGTATCGATATTGAGCACCGCAATACGCGTGTTTTATTTCTTCTGTGGAAAGGACTAGCACACTACATGACCGAACGCGGTCATCGTTTTTTCTTTGGTTGCTGTTCGCTGACCAGTACCGACCCAGCCGAAGGACAGGCATTGTTCAAACGCTTGCAGGATCAGGGGGCGTGCGATCCCGATGTTCAGGTAGCGGTGCGTCCCGCCTATCATTGTGACGACTTAGCCTGGCCCGAATCACGTGCTTTGCCACGCGTACCGAAGCTGATGCGTTTGTATCTGAGCTACGGCGCGAAGATCGTTAGCGGACCGGCAATGGACCGCGAATTCTCGACTATCGACTATCTCGCGCTGTTCGATATTCATAGCCTGTCGGAACAGGCGCGCAGGATGTTTCTGGATGGATGACGCGCTAGCGCGACAAGCGTTCGCACCGACGCTGTGGCGACGCTGTGTCGCTTGCATGAGACTGATCTTGCTGCTTGTTATTACGGCTGCAACTGCGGTCGCACTATCGGTGACGCGCCTGCTGCTGGTAGCCGCGCCAACGCTGCGGCGTCGCGCGCGCGGCTTTGTGTTTCGCTACTGGGCGCGCAGCGCTTGTGCAGTGCTCGGCATCAAGACCACAGTGACCGGTGCTCTGCCGGATAAGACTTGTATTGTCGCGAGCAACCATCTTTCGTATCTCGACATTGTCGTGATGGCGCAATATCTACCGGCGGTCTTTGTCTCAAAACGAGACGTGACGCATTGGCCAGTTATTGGCTGGCTGACGCAACTGGCGGATACGCTTTACATCTCCCGCGAAAACCACCGCGATATTCCGCGCACCAATGCCGCCATAGCGGCCGCGCTCGAGCAAGGTGACAACGTCGTCATATTCCCGGAGGGCACAAGCTCCGATAGCGACTGGGTACTGCCGATTCGCGCCCCACTATTGCAAACCGCGGCTAGCGGCGACTTTTCGGTCACCACCGCGGCTATCCATTTTGTGACCGATCCGGCCGATCCACCAGCACAAATTTCCATCTGCTATTTCGGCGATATGGTTTTTACCGCGCACGTCTGGCGCCTGTTGCACTTGCGTGGCGCCGCTGTCGATTTGAGACTGTCCGGCGATCTATTGCACGATAGCGACCGTAAATCACTCGCCAAACAAGTGCGATACAGCATCCTCAATTTACAATCAGAAAACCGGCCCGCGTCGCCCCGACCAGCGCTTGATGAACACTATGCCTTCGAAAAATACCACGTCAGACACTGAGCTCATGCCGACCCACGCCCTCACCACGTTGTGCAAGGACAATATCGCCTGCTTGCGCGAGCTGGCCGCTGTTATCCACAAACTGGATGACGACGACTATCGGCGTGCGTTGCCACCTTGCAGCAGCGGCATTGGTGCCCATGTACGCCACGTTCTCGATCACTACGATGCATTTCTTGGCGGGCTTGGTACCGGCAGCGTCGACTATGATTGCCGCGAACGCGATACCGCAACACAGCTGATGCCGCGCAAAGCGCTACAGCGCATCGATGATCTTTGTGGCACGCTCAGCCGATTGACCGATGAAGACCTACCGGAGCGTATCGCTGTGGTGATGGACTGCGGCTCGGACCGGTCAATCGGCCTGGCCGTGCCGAGTACGCCGCTGCGCGAATTGCAGTTTCTGGTGAGCCATACCGTGCATCACGACGCGCTGATCGCCGCCAGTGTTAAACAACTCGATGTGGATGTGCACGACGGTTATGGCGTCGCGCCTTCCACACTGCGATTCTCAGACAACACCAACTGATCACGACCGCCCATGACGCTGCGCCGCAAGCTCCTGGTCGGCTGGTTGGCTCTGCTTGTTTGTTCCAACGCATGGCGACTGCTGAATCCTCCCGCCCCTGTCACCACATCGTCGCATCGAACGATCGTCCTCGACGAGTTGCAGGGCAAAGCCAAGACCGGTCGGCAGATCACGCTGGCGTATCGTCATTTTGGTGATCGCTCAAGCAGTGACTCAACCGTCATACTGCTCCACGGCACACCGGTCGCATCCGCAGCACTAATCGGCCTCGGTGAAGCGCTGGCAGTCAATCACTATGTTATCGCACCCGACTTGCCGGGCTTCGGTGGTTCGCTACAAGTACTGCCCGACTACTCGAGTCTCACGCATGGTCACTATGCAGCCGCGCTGATGGACGCGCTAGACCTCGATCAGGCTTACATCGTCGCATACAGCCAGGGCGGCGCGCCGGCGATCACGCTGGCCCGGTCGCATCCCGAACGCGTCGGCGCCTTGGTGCTGGTCGCCACCATCGGTGTCCAGGAGCTCGAGCTATTTGGTAGCTACGCGTTTAATCATCTGGTCTACGCGGGACAGCTGGGAGTAGTGCGTGCCGCGCAGTGGCTACTGCCGCATTTTGGCTATCTCGACAACGCGATTCTTGGGCCGGGCTACGCACGCAACCTGACCGATACCGATCAGAGACCCTTGCGCAATTGGTTGACAGAAATCGAGCAGCCATCTTTGATTATCCACGGCGAGGACGACGGACTGGTACCGGTCGAGGCAGGGCTGGAACATCACCGGCTGTTGCCGCAAAGCGAGTTGATCTTGCTGCCTGGCGGGCATGAGATCGCCTACGCGACGCCGGAACGTATCGCACCGGACATATTAAGCTTCCTCGAACGCGTATCACAGCGTCAGGTGGCGACTCGATCTACGGCCGATAGCGCACGAATCTCCGCGGCTGCCGACCCCATGGGCGCAATCCCTCGGCGAGCGCTGACCGGCGGCGCTTTACTCGTGTTGTTTCTCGCAATCGTCGTTGCGAGCTACGTCAGCGAAGATCTTGCCTGCATCGCTGCCGGCATTCTGGCCGCGCAAGGCGTGATCAGTTTTCCACTCGCAGTCATCGCAAGCCTCGTTGGTCTGTTCACCGGCGACCTGGCGCTATTCGCAGCCGGCCGATGGGTGGGCAGACCAACGCTACAACGCTGGGTGAGCGCCGATAAGCTACATCAGGCGCAACAATGGCTAGCAGAACGCGGGCCGGTCGTTATCGTAGCCAGTCGCTTTATGCCCGGGACTCGCCTCCCCACCTATCTCGCTGCGGGTGCCTTGCAAATGCCCTGGCTCCGCTTCACGTTGTTCTTTGCAATGGCGACACTCATCTGGACGCCATTACTGGTTGGGCTGGCGAGCCTCTATGGCGATGCGATCGACGGCTGGTTCGCACGCTATGCCAACCATGCTGTGTGGGTCGCGCTGGCGCTGTTTATCGTGTTGTGGCTGACGGTTAAAACACTGCCAATGTTGTTCAGTTGGGAAGGCAGGCGGCAACTCTATTCGCGCTGGCTACGACTGACCCGTTACGAGTATTGGCCTCGCATCGCTTTTTATCCGCCGATTGTACTGTATTGCGTGTGGCTCGCTATCCGCTACCGCTCAGCCACGCTGTTTACGCTCGCCAACCCGGCAATGCCACTCGGTGGCCTGGTCGGAGAATCCAAGTCCGACATTCTGCGCGCACTGCAACCCAGCGGTGCCGTGGCATCTTTCTGTGTTTTAGCCGGCACACCTGAATCGTCGATCGATACCCTGCGCCAGTTCATGCAAGCCGAGGACATTCGCTACCCGATTGTACTTAAGCCGGATATCGGACAGCGTGGCCAGGACGTCGTGATCGCGGAGAACGAGGCTACGGCTGAAGACTATTTCCGCCAAAGCAACCAACCGACTATCGCGCAACGGTTTGTGTCCGGAGAAGAGTACGGCGTGTTCTACGTTCGTATGCCAGACGAGACGACCGGCACGATCTTTTCATTGACGCACAAAGGCACGACAACGGTAATCGGTGACGGACAAAAAACGCTTAAACAGTTAATACTCAGCGATCGCCGTGCCGTTGCGATGGCCCGTTTCTTTCTTGATTTGCACGGGCCTGCGGTCAACGACACCCCTCGCGCAGGAGAATCGGTTGCATTGAATCTGATCGGCACGCACAGCCGCGGCAGCCTGTTTCGCGATGCCGCGCACCTATCGACGCCAGCATTAAGCGCCCGGATCGACCAGATCAGCCGCCACTTCGCGGGATTTTACTTTGGTCGCTACGACTTGATTGCGCCGGATGCCGAGTCATTGCAAAGCGGTACCAACCTGCAGATTCTCGAATTGAATGGCGTCACGTCCGAGGCTACGCACATTTACGATCCGGCGAGCAACAATATCATCGCCGCATGGCGCACGATCGCACACCAATGGCGATTGGCCTGGAAAATTGGTGACGCCCTAAGGCGTCAAGGCCATAAACCGGCCTCTGTCACCGAAGTCCTTCGCGCCCTCTTCGCCAACGATTTCTAAACGGCGTCGAAGCCGACGGGGCATGCGAAACCCGCGACAACTGCTACACTCGCAGCATGACTGTCTCACGGCTATTGTGTGCACTCTTTCTGCTCGCCGCCTCCGCAGCCCACGCGGGGCTGGATGTCACGGAAGCACTAACGCGCTACCAGACGATGACCGGTGTCTCGGTCACCGGCCTCGATGCGGATCAGCTCCGTGACCTTCTGGCGGGCGAGACGGTCTACCGAACGGTCAAGTTGTCTGACGAACAGGATCGAAGCAACACGATCATTCGCATCGTTGGCTATCGGCTGATCAATGAGCCACGCGAGCCACTTTGGCTCGCGGCTCTCGCCTACGACGGTAACTTCTCGACTCGACTCACCGAATACTTGGCATCGAGTGATGAGCAAGGCGACGCCGTTTGGTACCAACATGTAGATATGCCTTGGCCGTTGCGTGATCGACACTGGTTGATTCGCACCAGCAAGAATCGCAAGCTCGCCGAAGCCACGGGCAATGAAATCTGGGAGCATCACTGGGGGCTGGCCGATGACAGCTATGCGCGGATTGCAGACATCGCGCGGCGCAACGTTGTCGACAACCTCTCACGCGAGGATTTTCGTCGTGCCGTGATTCTGCCACGCAATAACGGTGCCTGGGTCATGACGAAAGTCAGTGAGAACCAGACACTGGTTGTTTTGCATGCCACGATGGACATGGGCGGTATGGTGCCTGATGGACTAGTCGCACGCTCCACGCGCAAACAGTTGCGTAAGATGCTGACGAAAATAGAAGCGGATAGCGATACTGCCTACGCCAACTACGATAGGCGCTATGCGATCTATCGTGGCGATGGCAGCCTCATCGAATCACGGCAACAAGGAGAATAGAACATTGGTCGACGCTACGGATCCGGAGAACACTATCCAGCGAGTCGCGAAAAATCTAAAGCTAGGGCAGCATCGACATCACGTCTTTCTTTGCGTTGACCCGGAAAAACCTAAATGCTGCGAACCGGCCGCCGGCAAAGCGTCATGGCTCTACCTGAAACAGCGATTAAGGGAGCTGCAATTAGACATTAGTGGCCAGGTATTTCGATCGAAAGCGGGCTGCCTGCGAATTTGCCAGCAGGGTCCGATTGCTGTGGTGTATCCGGAAGGCGTTTGGTACCGACACTGCACACCAGACGTATTGGAACGTATTATCCAGGAACATTTGATCGGTGGCGTGCCCGTCGCGGAACACCGATTCTTCACGGCACCGTTGGCGAGCAAAGTCGAAGGAGCGTAGGCGCTACAGCCGACGCGTTGTCACGAGTCGCTGAAGTAACCAATGCGACAGCGCAGCTAACAATAGAAGATACAAACGCATCTCCCGCGATGGTTTCGAAAGCGAAGGCAGCGCCGCGCTATCCTTCTTGCTCAGACTGGCTTGTGTCGATGTGCGATTATCGAGACGTCGCGTTGGCTGCCAATAGCCAGCCGGCGCAATCCAGTGACTGACCAAGCCACGGCCATCGGTCGATCGCGCCCGCAACCACCCACTCCGGTCTGGCCAGAACCAGGCGCACGCAAGGCCGGCGCGCCATGGCACCGTGAAAAACTCGAGGCCAGCCACCGCCCTGCCATCCAGCGTGACCAGCGCAGGAACAGCCTCTTCGACAGGTAAACATAACTGCACCCGGCGTCCCAGCTCCGATCTCTTCGGCATCACTTGCGCTGCGGCACGCCGCAGTGGTGTCGCCATGGCACTGACCAATCGCGACCACAATCGACTGTAGTCTTCGTCATATCCGGCTGCCTGCAGTCGATAACTATCGCGCACCAGGCTGACACCTAGCGCCGGCACCTTGCCGTCGACCACCACCAGCGGCTGTCCGGAAAGATCAGCCAACACCGTGCGCTGGCCGAACAACACGGCGTCAATACGGGAATAGGCACTATCGGGGCTCCAGAACTCGGCAGGAAATTGGTACAGCACACGATCGCCGCTTCCGGGCCGCAGAACCGCACGGGTGAGACTCGGTAGTGCGTCGATCGTGACCGGATGACGGGCTACAAACAGCAAGCCGTGGCGCCGGTCCTCCGCCAATAGCGCGACGCGCTCCGATGGCAACAACGTATTCAGCACATCGATATCTGCAATAACGAGATCGATTGCTGACAGTAAGCCCGAATCAATCAAATCCGGTTGTTGTCTATCAACGTTGACCATTGACCACTGCACGCGTTCGAGGCTCACGGTCGAGCGTACGATCAGCGCTGATCCACTATCGGAAAGCATGCGTTGCAATGTGCGCCATTCGAAAGCAGGTGACGACTGCAGTAGCAGCACGCGCGCGAGCGGCGGTGCCTGCACGGAGATGGGGATGCGTCGCTCAAATGTGTCATCGCCTTCGAATGCGCGCAGGCGTAGCAGATAACTACCTAATGCCATTGCCGGCAATGCCAGTGGTACCGCATCATCCCCTGTTATGTCGATAGCCGCGAGTGCGGGGCTCTCCGGGTCGTCACCGGTAATCTCGATGCGACCCTGCCAACCGTCCACGGGCATCACCTGTACTGTGGGGCGCTCACCCTGCATCACCGTATCCGGCCACTGCAGCCGTACCGGTGCTGGACGCGCTGTGGGCGGCGACCAGCGCACGCGCTCGGCGGCTTGCCCGGCAAGATCGTCGCGGCGCAAGCCATCGCCAAGGAGCGATACGGTGCGACTGGTCACTGGCGCCAAACCGAGAGTCGGTGCGCGCACGGTCATACCGGTGCCACGCTCACGCGCGCCATCGAGCCACGCCGCAACGCTGGCACATTGCTCGCTATCGTCAACCAACACCACCGCCGCATCCATCGCTATGGCAGCCAGTTGCTCCGGCTCTGGGCAGGGGGTCACGACAATCTGCTGTAGTCCGCTGGAGTCAGCCGAACCCGGCAACAGGAACAGGATCTGAGTGAGCAGCAATGCAACGGCCGTCACCGCAAGCAGACTCTTACCGAACCAGGTACCGGCCTGACGCAGGTTTGCCACGAGCACTACGGCACTTGCTAACAACAGCAGCGCTACTACTGCGGCGTACCAAGGCACCGCCAAAAGCTGTGTTAACGACTCCTCGAACACGCGTAACATCAAGGTGAAGACTCGAACAACGTTGGTCGCGTGACACTGCGGCTCGGCAAGGCTTTTTGCGCTGGTGCCCATGCCTCCCACAGCGACAACAAACGCAGACGACAATCACCACAGTCCGGGTTCGATCGCCACTCCCGCATTGTCGCCTGCATTCGCCGGATATCGCGACGCCGAACACGACCAGCGGTGGGCTCTGCAATGAGAACGGCGAGCCAGTCGTCAACGCGATCGGTCGCTTCCGGCGCATGCTTCGGTGTCATCACCCGCAGCGTCTCAATCGCTTTGGCCAGTGGCGCGACTGCGAGTTCGGAATTGTCAGGAGAACGCCATCGAACGGATTCGACCTCATCGAGCTCTCCAGTCAATCGTCTGCTGGCATCCGGTGGGGTGATGCTGACACCGACGCGCCGTACGAACACGCGCGAGCGGTTCTGCACGCGTTTCAGAAAAGCCAACGCACGATATTGATGCGGCAAGGCAGCGCCCGGACGGTACTGTCGCAGTTGCCCTTCCGACGCCCACATCGCGCGCAGCGCAGTCGTCAACAGACCGCGTGTTTCCGGATCGAAAAGCGTCGCCTGTTCCTCCTGATCATGCGTGTGGGCGTTGGCACCAATCGCGGAGGCCGCATCACCAAACCGGTCTTCGACCGTTAGTGCTGCAAACTCGTCCTGTGCGTGGTCGTGACCATCACCCACATAGTGCCCCGACGCATCCGCAGGACCGGCAACAGGATCACCCGATTGCTCTTCGCCAAGAAATCGTCCGTAACGAAGCCTGAGCGCTTTCTGATCATTGGCCAGCCTCTGCGCACGCGCGTTGTACTCCTGGACCGACAAGTCGGGCTGTGCCGCGAATAGCGCTTCACTATCGATGATCACTTGACGCTGCGAGCGGAAATACTCCGGCATCACCTGGATCACCGCATTGTCTAATGTCATATCGGCGACCCGTTGGTCGTGACGCCATCTCACAATCATCGTGCTCGATTCACCGCGTTGGCCACCCGTATCACGGTTGTCGGTCGCGACGACAGACAGATACAGCTCTTCGCCAGGCTTTGCGCCGAGCGCGGCGAGATCAATCACCTTCTCAATCTGCACCGATGACTCACTGTCGACCAACGCATCACTCCAGTCGATCTCACGCTGCTCGAAAGACACCTGCTCTCCTTCGCCGGCGCTACGAATGACCTGCATGGCGAGCCTCGCGACGGCAAAATCGTCAGTAGCTACAAGCGAAACAGGCAGGCTGGTTGGCGTGCGATTGTCCAGTACGACCAATCGATCCTCCGGCGTAAGCCACTGCACCGTGGGCGGCTCATCCGGCGTGATATCGATCAACTGCGAGCGACGTCGATCCGCAAACTGCATTGGCTTGGCATCTGCATGAATACTGTATTGCATCGCCGTCGCCGTGCGCCAACGGCTTTGCCAGAGCCCGCCTTGCGCGGGAAACATCGCCACCTCGCTCTCGTCCGAACGCAAGACGACGCGGTCCGCACGCGCATCTAGCGACAGCGTCACGCGCAGACGTGAGCCGGCTGGCACTAACACCGATGGATTTGTCAGACGATAGGGCGCCATCGCCATGTAGGCTGGCGGCTCAACATCAAACTGAATCTCGGCAACACGAGTGGCCGACACAACATCTGTTGGCGCTGCGATCGTCTGCCGATTCAGGAATGTCGACCAGGCGAGTGCCTGACCGACCAAAGCGGCGAGCAGCAATGACAATGCCCACGTGCGCGGCGTGCCGCGTCGAAACGGCGCCAGTAAATCTTCTCGTTGTGCCAAAGAAGCCAGACGCTGCTCGGCACGCGCATACTGCAGCTTTGCAATGGCGGTGAGTTTGCCAGGCGCGCGCTGTAGCAATGCCGTGCTTTCTTCAAGCTCTGGATAGCGACGATCGAGATGCGCCGCCATGCGCGCCGGCGTCGCTCGCGTTCGCCAGCGGACGATGCTCCAGAGCAGAAAAACGGCGGCAGCGACGCTGGCAGAGATCGCCATTTGGGTAACCAAAGGCTGATCGGCCCAGTAGTAGAGCATCATGAATGCCACTAACCCGGCGGACACGGCAGGCGCAAAAGCCCGGCGCCTCTGCTCGACGCGCGCCAACGTCGCCAACGTTGTTAACTGCCGACTCATCGGGTCGGCCTCATCGCTGACAACAAGCGCTCCAGTACGAACAATGCAGCGATCAGCGTCAACCAGACGATCGGAACCGGTGGCGCCTCCGGCGTCTTGCGCCCCGGCAATATCGACGCCGTTGTGGATCCTTGCGTCGTTACCGGTGAGGGCCTCGGTGGCTCGCGCATCAGCGCTGCGGTCATCCGCTCCCACAGTGTCTCCGCAGGCATTGCGTTCAGCTCTTCGGCCCCGTCTATCGACAAACTGGCCGCCCATTCATGCGTTGCTGGCAAGGGCACCGAGCGATCCGCAACCACCCAGATATCAGTCTCGCGCGCATCCGGCAGCACCGCCTGCGTGTTCACCGCGACCGGGTACCCTGCCAACGGATAGGCTAGCCATTGACCAACGATCTCCGCCAACGCGGCTGAACTGGAGGCCTGGAAGCCGACCAGGTAAATGCTGTCGGGTCGATCAAACGCAGCGCCTACCGATGTGCCTGCGTCAATAAACTCGATGGGCCGCGTCCAGCGCGGTGCGCTGATGGGCCATTCGTGTGCAGACCAGTGGCCGACGACGGTCAGCGCGGCTGAGGGTGCGATCCGCTGCTCCAGCGCGATCAACGCCGCGAGACTGTGGCCATCCGCTTGCGGTGTTGGCGCGCCAGCCAGCGTGGGCAACGATTTTGTTAACCAGACGGCGCGATCGAAAGTCGTTAGCAATTCCGCGTACTCGGCTAACGGGGTTCCGGGTTTGACGGCCAGAATCCGATCTCCGTTGATACGGTCATCATGATTGTCGGGCATCCACGTCAGCCACGCTAGCGCCGCTAACAAGCACAATCGTGTCAGCAGCAGCCAGCGTTGCTCGACGGACGCCAGGTGCGCACGAACACGCGTCGCTTCGGCGAACGGTGCGAGCGTCGCGACGGCTACCGTTTGCTTTGCTTTCCGTCGCAGTCGATGGACCAGCCAGACCAGCACGCCGGCGAACAAGACAACGCCCAAACTGATCCAAAGGCGGCTCATGTCGAGACGACCTTCGCCAGAAGACGACGTTCCGCCGGCATGTCAGTGCGCAATAATGCGGTCAGTCCCTCCCGCACGCCGGTGTCGGTTCGTACGCTACAAAATCGAACGCCGAGGCCGAGATACTGCGATGCGATGTCGTCTAGTAACACACTCATTTGCTGCCGGTACTGCTGGCGGTACGCCCGCCCATCGACACGCACGCGTTGCCCCGTCTCAACGTCGATCACTTCACTTTGACCACGCACGGGCCAATCCGTTTCCGTTGGCAAGACAATCTGAATGCCGTACGCAATATGTGCGCGGCGAAGCAGTGTATGAAGCGCTGCGCGTTGCTCGTCGGCCTGAGCGAAAAAGTCGCTGATCACGACGACGAGTGAGCGATCCGGAAACAGTCTCAGACTGCGCTCCAACACCGATGTCCGCCATTGGCCATCGCTTTTCAGGTCGGAGAGGCGTGCGAGCAACCGCTGGTAGTGCAGCCGTCCACTACCCGCGGGTAGCAACTGCGTCGGGCGATCATTCAGCGCATACAGGGAGAAATCCTGCTGGCGTCGCATTGCCAGCCAGCCCAGTGCCGCCGCGTAGCGACGCGCGTAGTGCAGGCGGGCTTGTCCGGATGCGTCTTCAAGACCCATCGAGGCACTGGTGTCGACCGCAAAAACGACCGACAGCCGGCTGTCCTGATCGGACTCGCGCACATACAGTCGATCCGAACGCGCAAACAGCCGCCAGTCGATACGCCGCAGGTCATCGCCCTGCTGGTATGGACGGAATTGTCGAAACTCCACGCCATCGCCGCGCCGACGACTGGGATTGGCTGCGCGCAGCGGGTGATCGACCAAATGGTCACCCGCCAACTGGAATCGTTCGAGCGCTCGACGTATGGCCGGATCAGGGAACAACGGCGATGCCGATGCTAACGTCATCGCTAGGTTTCTGACGCCAGTGGATCTGCGGGCTCCGGCACAACCGCAATCAGCTCGGCCAGATAGTCGACGACGCCGACCTCTTCCGCTTCCGCGGCATAACTCAGAATGACGCGATGACGCAGGACAGGAACGGCTGCCGCGTGCACATCAGCCTGTTGCACAGCTAACCGCCCAGACATCAATGCTCGCGCTTTGGCGGCGAGCAAAAGCGATTGTCCGGCGCGCGGTCCGGCGCCCCAGCGGATCCACTGCTTCGACACCGCCGCCGCGTCCGCATCGCCAGGCCGGGTCGCACGCACCAGTCGCGTCGCGTAATCAAGCATTGCATCGCTGACGACGATGTCGCGCACCCAGCGCTGCAGTAACAGGATGTCTTCGGCCTGCATTTGGTGACTGACCTCAGATGTTTGGCGCTGTGTGGTCAGCGCAAGAATCTGCCGCTCTTCGTCGAGGGTTGGGTAATCCATCTCGATCATCATCAGAAATCGGTCAAGCTGCGCTTCCGGCAATGGATAAGTGCCCGCCTGTTCCAACGGATTCTGCGTGGCCATGACAAAAAACGGCTCAGGCAGCGCGTGAGAAGTGCCGGCGAAGGTCACAGTACGCTCTTCCATCGCCTCCAGCAGCGCCGCCTGCGTCCTCGGCGGTGTTCGATTAATCTCGTCAGCCAGCAACAGACTCGCAAATACCGGGCCGTGCTTGAATTCGAGGTGCCGGGTTCCTTGCTCATCCTGATGCAACAGTTCGGTGCCGATAATATCGCCGGGCATCAGATCGGGTGTGAATTGAATACGGCCAAACGATAAGTCGAGAACGCGGGCGAGCGTTTGCAACAAACGCGTCTTGCCGAGACCCGGCACGCCCTGCAACAGGCAGTGTCCGCGAGCGAGTAAACTCATCAGTACCTCATCAACCACGGTGTTTTGGCCGACAATCACGCTGGCGATTTCACGTTTGACGGCGGCGAGCTGACCCAATCGAGCCGTCAGCGTCGCTTCTGACAGCGTTTCAGTAGATGTATTCATTAGCGCCTAGTGTGTGAGTGCATACATGACAATATTGACGGCGAACCGCGTGTTGTCGACTGCGAGCCATCGCTTGTTGCGATGATCGTAGTCCCATTCACAACCGTAGTCCTTGTTGCTGTACAACACCGCGAGACGCCCGCCGATTTCGATACCGCGTAAATAATCGTGGACGAGATCATCACCCCAGCCATTCAGTTCGAAGCTCGTGGTTGGCGGGCCATCGAATGCGAAAAACGCGTCATATAGGGCATGATCGCTCGGCAACTTGGCGAGACACTCGGCACCAAACAGCTGTTCCATTTGCTTCGTGAAGCTCGTGGCGAACAGCGCGTCGATGTCGTGATTGCAGTCGTCGACAAAGACGAAGCCGCCATTGCTGACGTAGTCAACAAAGTTGCGGGCCTCGTCGGCGCTGAATTGCACGAGCTTGTGGCCAGCCATATAACAAAACGGCGACTGCAGCATGCTGGCATCGCTCAATGCGATCACGCGCTCGTCCGGATCGACCCGGAGTGTTGTGTACTCAATCAGGGAGTTGAGCACGTTGCTGGGCATACGCTCATCGACGTCCCAGTTACCGGACTCATACATCAAACGTGTGAAGTAAAAATCCCAGTTATCAGCGAGTGCGGGTGGCGCCAGCAACGCCGCGCCAACCGCCCCCGCCCGACGAATAAAGGCGCGTCGCTGCATACCGATATCAGACGGCGTCAGACAAACTCGAGAACGTAAATTCACGTACCTTCATGGACGGCATGACAACCGGGAATCCAAATACGCTGACACGCTCGCCTTTGCCCAGCTCCTCGAGATTGTTCAGCATGATCACGGGACTTTCGTTGAAACGGAAGTTCTTGACCGGGAACTTGATCTCGCCATCCTCGATATAAAACGTGCCATCTCGCGTCAAACCGGTATACAACTGAGTTTGCGGATCGAGCGCGCGGATATACCAAAGCCGCGAAACAAGAATGCCACGCTCGGTATTCTTGATCAGTTCCTCTTGCGTCTTGTCACCACCGACCATAATTAAATTGTTCGGCTGCGGCACAGAATCGACACCCTTGAAATCCGCCCAATAGCGCGAGTAGAAGAGATTCTCTACAACGCCGTTCTTGATGATATCCAGCTTGCCGACCGGCTCACCGGATTGGTTCCAGGTACCGACTGGCACCCGCTTGTCCAGCGGATCTCCGTAGACACTGACGCGTTCGTCAAACACCTGCTCGCCGAGTCGCGTTCCACCACCCTTCTTGGCCAGAAAACTGCGCCCCTCATCCGCCTGCCGAGCACCGAATGAGAAGAACATTCTGCCGATCAATTGCGCAGCTGCATTCGGCTCGAGAATCACGGTGTACTTACCGGGCTCCAGTGCTTTCGCTTCGCGCGACTGCAGTGCTTTTTGCAGCGCCACCCCCGACGTCTGGGCGACATCAAGGCGGCGAACGTCGTTGTCGTCGCTCGATGCCCAACCCGAGCCCGTACCATCATTGCTGCGTACGGTCACCGTGAAATTCACATTGGTGGACGTGTGATACGCGAACAGGCCCTCGCTATTCATCATCGCGCTGAAGCTTGCTGAGTCGTTCAGAAAACCAGCCGCCGTCGCGCCATTCTCCCGCGCCGGGCCAATACTGGCCGCCGCTGCTTTCGCGCGATACTGTGGCTTGATCGCCGCCGTGGCGGTGACGAACGCATCGCTCTCCGCGTACTTTTGTGGACCGAGTACCGGCATAAACTCCGGCGACTCCGGTGCCAGCCTGGCCGTCTCTTCAGCGCGCGCGACGACTTTCGCCAACGACGCGTCATCGAACTCGTTAATCGTCGCGGTACCAACCTTCTTACCGAAATTGCATTGCACCACGAGGCTAATGTCCTCGGTGACGCCGGCCGTAGATACGCTGTTTCGGGCATAACGAATATTGCCGCTGTTAGAGCCTTCGAGATTCGCCTCGCAGCCATCCGCTTTCGACAATGCGATCACTTTTTCGAGAATCGCGCGGGCTTCTTTTTTGTTCAGGATTGTCATGAGTGCTGTTCTCCGAATACTGTCTAGCCGAGCTTGCGAGCGGTGTTAATGACATTGACGTCATCGAAGCGCGTCGTGGCACAGCCATGCGACACGGCACTCACCTGCGATGGCTGACCTTTGCCATCGAAGAACGAACCACCCAGACGGTAATCACGCTCGTCGCAGATCGCGCTGCAAGCGTTCCAGAATTCCTGGGTGTTCGATTGGTAAGCCACGTCTTCAATCTGACCCGTGATCTCACCGTCTTTGATTTCGTAGAACAGTTGACCGCCGAATTGGAAGTTGTAACGTTGCTGATCGATCGAGTAGGAACCACGACCGACGATGTAGATACCGTCTTCGACGTCGGCGATCATCTCGTCGACGCTCAACTTTTCGGTACCCGGCTCCAGCGATACATTCGGCATGCGCTGGAATTGCACCGTACTCCAGCTGTCGGCATAGCAACAACCATGCGACTCTTTCTCGTCGATGATGTGCGCCTGATCGCGAATCGCCTGATAGTTGACGAGTACGCCATCACGCACCAGATCCCACTTCTTCGTTTTGACACCTTCGTCGTCGTAACCGACCGCACCCAGCGAATGCGGCTGAACCTTGTCTGCGAACAGATTGACGAGTGAAGATCCGTATTCGAATTCCTTGGTGCGCCACTTGTCGAGCGTCGCAAAACTGGTACCCGCATAGTTGGCTTCATAACCGAGTACACGATCAAGTTCGAGCGGATGGCCGACCGATTCGTGAATGGTCAGCATCAGGTGGGTCGGATCGAGCACCAGACTGTAGCGGCCCGGCTTGACGGACGGCGCCGTCAGTTTTGCTTGTGCCTGCTGTGCCGCGAGCGTTGCGTCTTCTACCATGTCGTAGGAGTAGCGGTAGCGTGTCGTGACACCCGGGATCTTCTCGCTATCGTCGCCGTCGAAGTATTCCCACCCCATCCCCATCGGATCTGACAGACCATTGCGTGAACGGAATTTGCCGGTCTCCTTGTCCACGGCGGTGACGCTCATTGGTGCCCAGACGCGGTGTATGTCCTGATCGATGTACGAGCCGTCCGTTGATGCGAAATATTTTTGCTCATTCACAAGGTAGAAGGTCGAGTTGACGAAGCTGGCGCCATTGTTTAGCGCTGCTTCATTCACCGCCATCAACATGTCGACTTTGTCTGCGATCGGTATCTCCATCGCGTTCTTCTTAATCGGCGTGCGCCAGCTCACCTCGCCAACACCTTTCACCGGCGCCAGCTTAACCGGCTCGGTTTGATAGACCGAGTTAGCTTTGGCGATCGCTACCGCATTGCGTGCTGCTTCAGCGACAGCTTTCGGTGTCAAAGAACTGGTCGCGGCAAAACCCCAGGTGTCTTTGGCAATGACGCGTACGCCGACACCGACCGACTCAGTATTTACGATATTCTGAACTTTGAGCTCGCGCGTCACGACGAATTGATTTAGGTAGCGCCCGACCCGTACGTCCGCATAGCTGGCACCCGCTTGCTTCGCTGCTGCCAACGCGGCATCTGCCAAGACCCGCTGCAAGCTCGCGTCGGCGGGCAGGGTCAGCTCGTCAGCTGCAATCGCGCGACCGGTCACCGGCAACGCGATCGTTCCCGCGCCAACGCCGGCCACTTTCAGAAAATTTCGTCGATCCATACGGAACCCCTTTGAATTCAGACTAATGCGCGACAGAGCGAGCGCCGCAATATCCGCTCTACAGTAATGCAAGCGTTACATTTTCGCCACTAGCCCAACGCGTGTCATCAAGACACCGCCGGTCAAGAAAAGTACAGCGAGCAGTCGGTAAGCGATTGTATTTTCAATTCTTTCCCGTTACAGACCAACGAATCGCATGGCCTAAGCGCCGCGTTTTGACGTGACCGAGGCTTCGGTGCGCGGATTCCGTAAGATCGCGCCGCCCACCGTGTCGTGATTGTTTGCGCGAAGTGACGCTTTCCGATCGGCAATACGATCATCGCGGGATGAAAAATCTGCGCCCGACAGGCATCATGCCGGCAGCTTTCGCTTCAGGGGCCACTATGCAACGCACGACGCTGATTCGCCTACGCAACCAATATCTCAAATTTTCCGCCGCCCACTTCACCATCTTTTCGGCGACGGAAAGAGAGCGTTTGCATGGCCATAATTTTTATGTGACGGCAGAAATCGAAGCGCGGGTCGGTGACGACGGTCTGTGCTTTGATTACAACATCATGAAAAAACGCCTGCGTGCAATCTGTGAAAGCCTCGATGAGTACATCCTGTTGCCGGGCCAGTCGCCCTACCTCGACATTCAGCCCGGCGACACGGATCACACGCTGAACTTTAACGGTCGCACGATCCGTCTGCCGAGCGAGGACTGCATCATTCTGCCGTTACGCAACATTACCGCCGAGGAATTATCCTACTGGATTCTCGGCGAAGCGCTGCAAGACAACACAGCGGAGCGCTACGCGATTCGCCATTTGCAAATCGCCGTGTCATCCGGCGCCGGACAATCGGTGGCCAGCGAATGGACTGAGGAGACCGACTAATTGAACAAACTCGCGATTATCACCGGTGCGAGCGCCGGTATCGGCAAGGCCACGGCGACCTGGTGTCTCTCGAACAGCTATCGTGTGCTCAATCTTGCACGGCGACAGTGCTCCCTGGATGGCGTAGAAACACTGACGGTCGATCTCGCCGAACCCTTCTCGGCCGCGTTCGAACAAACGCTGTTGGGTGCCATCGATGCGGCAGATCAGGTCGCTGTCGTCCATTGTGCGGGCCAACATAACGGCGACAGCGCACTGAGCATCAGCGCGGAGAGTCTGTCGAGAGCACTGGCCATCAACGTGACTGCGCCGGCGATGCTGAACCAACTGTTGCTGGCGGCGCTGCCTGCCGGATCAAGCGTCATCTTCGTCGGCTCTACACTCGGCGACAAAGCAGTGCCCGGCGCTTTGGGCTACGTCACGAGTAAACACGCCGTCAACGGATTGATGCGCGCCACATGCCAGGACCTGGCAGGCCGATCGATCCATACCGCGGTGGTTAGCCCGGGTTTCACAGACACCGAGATGCTGCGTTCACACCTGGGCGACGATCCGGGCGTCGTGGCATCGATCACAGCAGGTGTGACTCAGGGAAGACTGATTCGACCGGATGAAATCGCAGCCACCATCGGTTTTTGCATTGAAAACCCCGTGATCAACGGCGCCGTGATTCACGCCAATCTTGGCCAGATCGAACGCTGACGGTTCGGCGACTAGCGCGAACTGAAGCCGGCGAACACACCACCGATCGTTAGCGCGACCGGTGCCCAGATCAGTGGCGGCACCTGACGGAGCGCAGAAACCCATTGCTGAGGGTCAGCGAGACTCACCCAGTCGACCGCAAACTGACCACTGACAGCGATGGTCAGGCGCCAGACCACCGGCCCGACCAGCACTGTGGCCAACAGTAACGCCACCGCGGGCACCATCAAACGCAGCCGTCGTTGCCAACGGATCTGTCGCATGACCGCGGCCCGTGCAACCTCACTGGCCTCGGACGCCGATTGCATCCACGCCGTCAGATCGCTGTCGAATCGTTCCAGTGCTGCATCCTGTTTTGACGTCATCGTGTTATCCATACTGTGCAACGATCTCCTGAGTCGCTCGGGTAAGTAACGACTTCACGCTCCCAAGCGGCTTATTCATCGCCTCGGCGATCTCCGCGTGCGTCAAACCAACCGCTCGCGACAAGATAACAGCTGCTCGACTATCGTCGTTCATGCTGCCGAGAATCGTCTCGATATCCATGGCGGCGGCGGCCTGTTCGCCCGATTGGCTGATGCCATCCGACTGCCCATCGTAGCGCGCCATTGCCTGGCGATAGCGCTTACCGGCTCGCGCGCCCTGCAGAAACTCCCGATGCGCGATCCGAAACAACCAGGCCACGAACCGCCCGCGATGGTCAAATCGATGCAGTTCCTGCCAGGCTTTGATCAGCGTCATTTGAAGGCGGTCATCTGCATCGCTGTCGTGCATCGTCAGTCCTCGTAAATACCCCCGAAGTCGACCGAGATAGGGCTGCGTCAGCGCGTCAAATGCCTGTGTATCAGAGGCCAGTACAACGCGTTGTATCAGTCGCTGCTCTTCATCCGCAGTACGAGGATCCGTTGTCTCCAACGCAAACTATTCCCGACCCAAACCCATCTTGTGCATTAACAGATACGCGAAGCTCAGCAAAAGCGGGAAGACTGCGAGGGCAACAAACACCTGCGCTGCTTCCTCGGCATCCGGAATCAAAAAGCCGAACGCGCCAAGACTGATCGCCAATGCCAGCAGAATCAGCCCGCGGCGCAGGTCACGATCCGGCAATGGCTTATAGCTGGTGAGCGCCTCGACCATCGAATCGGTCAACTGCTGCCCCTGATCGATGGCGCGACGCAGCGTCTCCTGTTCGGACAAGCGTGTCCTTGCTCGGAAATACAGCCAGATGGCGACGCCGCCGAACAAACACAGGAACATGACAATCGGGATGATTTCTTCAGCCATTTTTCGTGGTCTCCAACAGTGATCTCACCCTACTGATGCCGCTACTACGGGTTTGGATGCGAACCCTCCGAAATTTATGGCATCAGGCGATCAAAGCTCACCATGTCGAGCACGTTGGGATCAGCGCTGTCGACGATCACGAGTTGGGTGATATCGCCCCGCTCAACCGTCAACGCAAACGGTCCGCCGACAATAGTATCGTCGACCGAATTCGTGATGACGACCTCATAGGTATCGGCTTCAAGCGTGAACTGACCCACATTGGACGATCGCAAGCGGTTGGTGGCACGCGGGAAGGTGTTTCAAAGGTGCTGTCCGAGGTGACGAAATACACATCAATGAAATCAAAACTCTGCGACGTATTGACGACGCCAACACGACCGGCATCGAACAACGGTCGGGTCGAATCCGACACCGGCAGCAACACGATGTCTGAGGTATCGGGGATCGGCGTCACCACCAACAGGTTGATACTGCCGTCTGGATAGGATTGCTCCACGGTTCCGAGCGAGGTGCCCACGTTGCCTGCCGTGGTGATGTTCCAGGTGATCGCCGTCGAATCATCTGCTTCGGGAATGTCGACCTGCATACTCGCTTCACCAAAGGCGAGATTCGCGACTGCCGGCGTTATCGTCTCGTCATCGACAAACGCATCGACCGCATCAGCCCCGTTCACACCATGGAAAAGGCGCACGCGCGTCGGCGCCGATTGATCGACCAGTCGCCCGCCGTTGCGGTCTCCGCCGATCGCCACGACATAATCACCGGTGGCCGTGTTCGCCGCGTCGAACAGATTCATCATGACGGTATCCTGCGCAAATAGCGTAAATGCCTCAGAGCGGAACACCTCCTGGGTGGCATCGCCGGCAATCGTGACCACAATTTCGACTTCGGCTGCCTCAATACTGACTGTCTCAGAAAACGCATCGCGTGCCAGGCCTGCCGCCAATGGCATCGCGGCGGTCGGGTCGAACCCGGCAGCACCGATATAAAAATCGACATTGCCGGCGCCCGATAGATTGGCGAACCAAACCTCCAAGTCCGTGTCGTCTGCCTCAAAGCTACTGATGGGTTGCACCACCGTGATAATACGAGGAGTTGCACCACTGCCTGTCAGGATCAAGGTGTAGTTAGTGTCCTTGACCACGTCGATCGACGTTGTCGCAAGCCGTTCGATTTCGCTCGTCAGGCCACTGATAAAGTCGAAGTTAAAATCGTACTGCAGCGCATCGTAGGTTGAGTACGGCGTAATCGTCTGAAAAACCGGATCGGCGAGTCCCCGTGCCTCAATTAAAAAGGCGACCGTGCCTACATCACTAAGCGCGTGTACCGCGCGTACATTGCCACGACCATCCGGGGTATCCTGCGACTCTGTGCACGCACCAACGACCAGGCCGATCAACAGCGCGGCGAAGCACCGCTGCAACTGCTTGACCTTCCGACTGCCCTCTTCACCCAACCTACTGCGTTTCACTCTGTCACTCCCATCGGGTTCCCGTTGCGCCTTGTGCACGACGTTCTATTTCTCCACGACTGCACAAAAACCATTAAGTTCAATGACCGCATTGACGTTGCGGGCCGCACTATACCATTTGATGCGCGCCGCCGTACGGGGCGGCTTTTCCTGCCTTCCTGCGATACAATAGCCGAATGCCTAATGAATCGTTAACAGAGCGCGTGTCGCGACCGGCCGCTGAGCTCCGGCGTGCGTACGGTCAATTCGCCACTGGTGTCTGTATCGTCTCCTCCCGAGCCTTGCCAGACACCGGTGTGCCATTCGCCATCACGGTCAATTCGTTCGCGACGGTGTCGCTCGCGCCACCGATGATCAGCTGGTGTGTGCAAAAAGACTCCACCAGCTACCCGCTCTGGCTGGATACCAACGAATTTGCAGTCAGCATTCTGAACAGCCGACAGTCCGCGTTATGTGAACAGTTCGCGATCCGCGGCAATCACCTGATCGAGGACCGAGCGTCGTTCCGCGACTCCGCACTCGGCAACCCGATCGTTCGCGAAGCCCTGGCGACCTTCGATTGCAAGGTTCACGACGTACACGATGCTGGCGATCACAGCATCATCGTGGCCGATGTCGTCGATTTTGCGAGCGACGAACGCCATGCGCCGCTGACCTACTTTCGCGGAGCCATCGATGCATAGACGCGCGTTGTTGCAAGCCCTCGCTGCCGGGTCGATCACCGCACTGACAGGCTGCAATCGCAAAGTTGCTGTCAATGCGGCCTCACAACTCACAAGTCTCGACGCAATCGCTCAAGCCGAGCTCGTCATCAGTGGTCAGCTCAGCGCTGTTGATCTGGTCAGTGCTGCGATTCAACGCATCGAAGCCACCAACGCGACATTGAATGCGGTGATCTTTCAAGACTTCGAACGCGCACTGACGCAGGCGCGCACGGCCGCTGGACCGTTGGCTGGCGTGCCGTATCTGATTAAAGACCTCAATGCCTATCGTGACATGCCACTCACACGCGGCTCGAAACTGTTCGCGAAAAATACGGCGACCGAGCAGACGGCATTCACGGATAGCATCGACGCCACCGGGGTGGTGGTAGTCGGCAAAACCAACACCCCGGAGTTTGGGCTATTGCCATCGACGGAGCCCTTGTTACACGGCGCGACCCGTAATCCCTGGCAGATCGAACATACGCCGGGTGGGTCCAGTGGTGGGGCGGCGGCGGCAGTCGCCGCGCGCATGTTGCCGGCGGCACAGGCCAGCGACGGCGGTGGCTCCATCCGCATTCCAGCTGCTATGTGCGGCATTTTTGGCCTGAAACCCACCGCCGGGCGATTTCCTGATCAGGGACACGGCGATCAACCGTGGCCGATTTCGATCAAACACGCCGTGACACTCAGCGTGCGCGATTCGGCGTTGCTGCTCGCGCTCACCGAGCGCCAGGACAGCAATGACCTGTTACCGGTGGGCTATGTCCAGCCGGAACGCGTCAAGCCAATGCGGATTGCGATGAGTCTGAACTCGCTCTACGGGGCCCCGGACGATGATGTTGCAGCCGGCGTGCAAACCACGGCGCAACGACTGGAGGCGATCGGACACGAAATCATTGAAGTCGAACAAACGCCGCTGCTGGACGAAGCCTTCAGCGACGACTTCCTGGTCCTGTGGTCGGCCGGTACCTACCAGGTCGCTGAACAAGTGAGAGCGCAGACCGGCATGCCGCCGGAAGAGACAGGTTTGCTCGAACCCGCAACGCTGGCGCTGGCGCGCGCCTTCGCGCAACGACCGCAGGGCGCCTTGCCGAAGGCACTGGAAGGGCTCGCGCGCTATCAACGCACGACGATCGAGTTCCTCGAGCAATACGATGCATGGCTAACGCCGGTAACCGCCTCGGTCGCTCCGAAAATTGGCGCGTTTTCGCCGACGCGAGACTTCGACGAATTGATGCCAGCGGTATCACGATTCGCCGCCTACACACCGACTCACAATGCCGCTGGTACGCCAGCCATGTCTGTCCCGGTCGGGCGCAATGACGCGGGCCTGCCGCTCGCGGCGCAACTTGCGAGCTCGCCGGGCAACGAGGCGCTGCTGCTTCAGCTGGCCTATCAACTGGAGGCCACGCACGGCTGGATCGATGATCTACCGCCGGTGCACGCCTGATACGACGGATGGACGACCAGAAACCAACCAATGTGCGCGCCTTGCGTGCGCCGCGACGCGAGATCCGCTTCGCCTGGCAACTGGGCCAATACACGCTGAACTACGACGACACCACATTGCATGTCGAGTGGCAGGTCAACCGCAAAAAGCGTGTCACCCGGCACGATCTGTTATTGCTATCGCCGCTGTTCATCGAAGACGGTACCAGTCTGGAGAACCTCGCTCCCGAGCTGAAACAGACCGCTATCTGGCTCGGCAGCGCGATCATTGTCTGGTTCTCCGAAATTCGGCCAGCGGTGCCACTGCTGGCTCCGGCCCTGTTCGCGATCGGCGTAGTCGCTGCGTTCCGACTGGCTATGGCCTACACCGAACGCGGCGCGCGGACTGTGATCTGTGAGTCCGGTGGAGACGAGATCATCGACATTCCCCATGCGAAAGTCGATGAAGATCAGCGCCTTGGCTTCGAAAGTGGTCTGCGCCAGGCCATCGAACGGATCCACCAACGCTGGCGCGACGGCGAAATTTAGCCAACCCAAGCTCAACATTGTTGACATTTTCGGGCCAGATCGTACAATCTCGCCACCGAAACGCGGTCTACACTGTCAAATTGTTGACACATTCGATGGTTTGACGACCGCGCGCACTCAACTAAATCCCCGGTGTTGCACGCGATGGCACAAACCCGAACCCTGACAGCGACCCTATCGGAACAGGCACTTGAAGCCCTGCAAGCGGATATTGTTGAGGGCGCGCTGCAACCCGGAGAAAAACTGCGCGAGCCTGAGTTGGCTGCCCGCTACGGCATCAGCCGTGGCCCCCTCCGCGAAGCGATTCGACGCTTGGAAGCTCGCAAGCTGATCCTCTCAGCGCCGAACACCGGTGCGCGTGTCGTATCGTTGTCAGCAAAACAATTGCTGGAGCTTTATGACATGCGCGAGGCACTTGAAGGTATGACCTGCCGGCTCGCAGCAAAACATGCAAGCGATGCGGAACTGACCGCGCTGACCGCATTACTCGACCAGCACGAATCGGAACTGGCCGAGACAGACGGCCGAAACTACTTCCGCCAGGAAGGTGATCTCGATTTCCACTTTCGCATCGCGCGATGCTCCGGCAACGAGTTGCTCGCCAATATTCTTTGCGTCGATCACTATCATCTACTGCGCTTGTACCGTTACAAATTCAGCACCACGCCCGGCCGGCCGGCACGCGCACTGTTTGAGCATCGACGCATTCTTGATGCACTGCGCGAACGCGATGGCGAACTCGCCGAAATTCTGATGCGAAAGCACATACGTTCGGCGCGCGAGAACCTCAAACGCCAGATCGGCCGACAGTTAAACAAGGAACAATGAGGAGCCACCTATGAGTAGCGCAGGACAACGTTTCCGCGATGCTATCGCAGCAGAGAAACCACTGCAGATCATCGGCACGATCAATGCCTACAGCGCCATGATGGCTACGCAGACCGGTTTCAAAGCGATCTATTTGTCGGGCGCTGGCGTTGCCAATGCCAGCTATGGTCTGCCGGATCTCGGTATGACATCGCTTGAGAACGTCGTCGAAGACGCGAAACGAATCACCGGCGCCGTCGATACACCGCTGCTCGTGGATATCGACACCGGCTGGGGCGGCGCCTTCAATATTGCGCGCACGATTCGCGAAATGACCCGCGCCGGCGTAGCCGCGGTCCACCTCGAGGATCAGGTCGGTCAGAAACGCTGTGGACACAGACCCAACAAAGAGCTCGTATCGCAAGCGGAGATGGTCGACAGAATCAAAGCCGCAGTCGACGCCAAAACGGATGACAGCTTTGTCGTCATGGCGCGCACAGATGCACTCGCCGTGGAAGGCATGGCACCGATGCTCGAACGCGTGCAGGCCTATGCGGAGGCCGGCGCCGATGCGATCTTCGCCGAAGCAATGACCGAAATCAGCATGTACACGCAGATCACATCGCTCGTCGATATACCAGTGCTCGCCAATCTGACCGAATTCGGCATGACCCCTATGTACACCGTCGACGAACTCGCCAGTGTCGACATCGCCATGGCGTTGTATCCGCTCTCCGCGTTTCGTGCGATGAATGCCGCGGCCTTGCAGGTTTTCAAAACCATCCGTGAGCAAGGTACTCAGGCCGATGTGATCGACACCATGCAGACGCGCATGGAACTCTACGACTTTTTGAATTATCACGAGTTCGAGCAAACGCTCGATAAGCTGTTCGGCGAGAAACAGCGCTAGTTATCAACAAACAGCGACGAAGGATCCAATCGATGGTTGACAAGAAACTGGGTGGCGCAGGATTACGCGGCCAGAGCGCAGGAGAAACGAAACTTTGCACGGTCGGTGTATCGGGCAGTGGTCTCACCTATTGCGGTTACGACATTTCAGAACTGGCGGAGCACGCCACGTTTGAGGAAGTTGCGTGGTTACTGTTCCACGGTGAACTACCCAATCGCCAGGAACTCGACGACTACAAAACGCGTCTGCGCTGCCTTCGCGAGTTACCACAAGCGCTGCGTGACGTTTTGGAGCGCATACCTGCCGACGCGCATCCGATGGATGTCATGAGAACCGGTTGCTCGATGCTCGGTAACCTAGAGACAGAAGCGGACTTCAGCGAGCAACAAGCCGCGGCGGATCGCCTACTCGCGACACTACCTGCGATCATTACGTACTGGTATCGCTACAGTCACGACGGCATTCGCATTGACACCGCGACCGATGACGACAACATCGCGAGCCAGTTCCTGCATCTGTTACACGGCGAAAAGCCGAGCGAACTGTATCAGCGTGTCATGGATGTTTCGCTGATTCTCTACGCTGAGCACGAGTTTAATGCTTCAACGTTTACGGCCCGGGTATGTGCGTCGACGCTGTCCGATATGCACAGCTGCATTACCGGCGCTATCGGCTCGCTGCGTGGCCCATTGCATGGTGGTGCCAACGAGGCTGCGATGGATTTGATCGACAGCTTCGATAGCGTCGAGGCGGCACAACAAGGCATTCGCGATGCGCTGGCACGTAAGGACAAGATCATGGGCTTCGGCCATGCCGTCTATCGCACCAGCGATCCGCGCAATGCGCTCATCAAGCGCTGGTCAGAAGAATTGGCCAAGACTGTTGGTGATGACAAGATTTTCCCGATCTCGTGCGCCATCGAGAAAATGATGTGGGATGAGAAAAAGCTGTTCCCGAACGCGGATTTTTTCCACGCCTCGTCCTATCGATTTATGGGTATCCCCACGAAACTGTTCACACCGATTTTCGTCATGTCGCGTTTGACCGGTTGGGCAGCGCATGTCATGGAGCAGCGTAGTAACAATCGCATTATTCGTCCGAGTGCGGACTACGTCGGTCCCGACGCACGCCGCTACGTGAGTATCGAAAACCGTTAATCCAGAGAGCACAACACTATGAGCAACAGAGTCGAAACCAACGTCAGACCCGACCCCGATCAGGAGCTTGTCCGCCTGGCAAACTATGTCGCGGAGCATGAGATCACCAGTGACCTCGCTTACGAGACTGCACGTTACTGCCTGATGGATACACTGGGTTGCGGATTCCTCGCCCTGTCCTTCCCCGAGTGTGCCAAACACATCGGACCGCTCGTGCCGGGTACGATTGTACCGAACGGCGCGAAAGTGCCGGGAACGCAACATGTTATGGACCCGGTCAAAACGGCCTGGGACATTGGCTGCATGATTCGCTGGCTGGACTTTAACGACACCTGGCTGGCCGCCGAATGGGGCCACCCGTCGGATAACCTCGGTGGCATCCTGGCTGTTGCAGATTTCCTGAGCCGCCAGAACATCGCCGAAGGTAAAGCGCCGCTAACGATGCGCGATGTGTTGACCGCGATGATCAAGGCCCATGAAATTCAAGGTGTGCTCGCACTCGACAACAGTTTCAATCGCGTCGGCCTCGATCACGTCTTGCTCGTGCGTGTGGCCTCAACCGCGGTCGTCACGAAAATGCTCGGCGGCAGCGAATCACAAATCATTGACGCGCTGTCGCATGCCTGGGTGGATGGATCATCCTTGCGCACCTACCGCCATGCACCGAACGCCGGCCCGCGTAAGTCTTGGGCAGCGGGAGATGCAACCAGCCGCGCGGTACGCCTGGCGATGCTGGTCATGAAAGGCGAGATTGGCTATCCCAGTGTTTTGACGGCACCGACCTGGGGCTTTTACGACGTGTCCTTCAAAGGCAAGCCGTTCTCATTCCAGCGTGATCTGGATGCCTACGTCATGGAGCACGTCTTATTCAAAATCTCATTCCCGGCTGAATTCCACGCACAGACGGCTGTCGAGGCGGCGGTGCAACTGCACCCGCAAGTCGCGAACCGGCTGGATGACATCGACAAGATCGTCATCACGACGCATGAGTCTGCGATTCGCATCATCAGCAAATCCGGCGCGCTGAATAATCCCGCCGACCGTGATCACTGTCTTCAATACATGGTGGCCATTGGCTTGTTGAAAGGTGACCTGGTCGCGGAAGACTACGAAGACGACGTCGCTGCTGACCCGCGTGTCGATGCGTTACGCGAATTGATGCATATCGAGGAAGATGAGCGTTATAGCCGCGAATATCACGAGCCGGAAAAACGCTCGATCGCCAACGCGATGCAGGTGTTCTTCAAGGATGGCAGCAGTACCGACCGCATCGAAATCGAGTATCCGATCGGTCACCGGCGTCGACGCGAAGAAGGGATCCCGGTGTTGGAAGCCAAGTTTGCGCGCAACCTGGCGACGCGTTTCCCCGCGGCACAAACCGCTCGCATCGTTGAGATGTGTAGCGACCAGCAGCGTCTCGAGTCAACGTCAGTCACCGACTTCGTCGACGCGATGGTGATCTGATCACCATCGGTGGCTTGGCTACGCTAATCAACGCCCCGCCCGAAAAGCGGGGCGTTTTTTATTGCAGCAATTGCGCGCTATCGCAATGCCAACACGTATCGCCAATCGGAGAACCTGGTGGAATCTCAACGTCGATACCACTACCTTCTCCAAGCACATCGTTTCCTTCGAGATGCGCCTGGATCCAGTGTTTTAACCAGCCCCGGGTTTCCGCACTGGTCGCACCCAGTCCGCCGCGACGACCCAGCCGATCAATCAACGCACTTAGTCGATAGCGCGCGGCGGAGCGCACCGACAAGGCGGCATTGCCGTCGTTGTCGAGATGCATCAGTTGTCGCACATATTGCGACTGAACCGCATGTCGCTCCGGGCCGGCACTGCCAACGAACACTTCAGACTCAATGGCATCGAGGACGTTTGCGACGGACAGCATATCCGCGTTGTTGGCATGTTGCTGAGCAACACGACCGAGACGCTCTGCATTGAGCAATGCACCGAGCGTGATCCGCGCGGCTGCAGCGGCAGCCTGTGCTGTATCAAAGGCGACGCCTAAACGACTGTCGATGCGCTCCCGCCCCATGATCGGCTCGCGCGCGTACATTGGCGGCAACAACAGCGCAGTGATGTCGGATGGCAAGGTCAACGCGTCTTCTGACAGTGTGGCGGCAACCGCGGCAGTCGCGGCGCGCTGACGTTCGGCCGCAACCGGCGCCATGATGCTTGAGTCTTTACCATGCAACGCGTAGTCAAACTGGTATCCACCTACCAACTTGGCAGCGGCGAGCGTCTGGTAACGGTGATAGAGATAAATCGGCGCGAGTATCGTCCGAAGATCAGACTGTGCCTGGCCGGACAACAATACACGAGCACCGAAATTCTCCAGCGCCAGATTCCGGACCGCCATGACTTCTGTGAGTTCGTCGAGCGGATCCCCGCCGTTGTCCCAGAGACTCCCGCGCGGATGCGCGGCGCCCACCGGACGCGCGTGCTGATCTGCCACAAAATGTAAGCCGCTGCGATAGGCTTCTGTCACCAAACCGTCCAACCATTGTTGCTCCGGCACTGTGGTTGGCGCCTCGCCATACAACCACTGCACGGTGAAGTTGTCCCAGCGACCTATTTCGTTGGTATAAACCGATGAGAAATCCATGCGGCCCTCTTGCGCGCGCACAAGCGGTGCCGGGTAGTCCATCACCGACGCGCGATCGTCGGCACTCGCCGCCATGTTATGCGCGAAACCCAAAGCATGTCCCACCTCGTGGGCTGCAAGCTGGCGAATGCGCGCGAGCGACAAGACGATCGGGTCTGTCGCATCACCGGAATTGAGACGCTCACGACCTGCCAGGCCCTCGAAGATCATGCGGTCTTGTCGTACGCGCTGACTGCCGAGAATGACCAGACCCTTGAGCATTTCGCCCGTACGCGGATCGTGAATACCACCACCATACGACCAGCCACGTGTTTGGCGGTGTACCCATTGGATGACGTTGTAGCGAATATCCAGTGGATGTGCGCCCTCTGGCAACAGCTTGACCTGGTAACCATCGACGAACCCGGCGGCATCGAACGCCGCCGACCACCAACCCGCACCGGCCAGCAAAGCATCCCGAATTTCGGGTGGCGCGCCGCGATCGACGTAGAACACGATCGGTTGTTTCACTGCGCTACGATCAGCGAACGAATCGACCTTCTGGAGTCGGAAACGTCTGGCCAGTCGTCGTACCAGCGACTGATCGAGCGGCTGGCTGAAATCATAAAACGGTACATCGATGACTGCCGCGCGTTGATCGTTGAAGCGCATCTTGTAACCAGCATCGGGCAAGCGCACAAACGAATGATGGACCGACAATGTGACGGCACGCGGATCGGCCGCGGTGGCTCGGACCTCGGGCCCGGGACTGTCGCTCGCGAAGGTCAGACTCGCTTCGAGTTCAACATTGTTGGGAAACGCCAGCTGCTGGCCTTCGACCAGACTGCGGTCGTGATCCAGCCCGAAGCGCCCTTGTTCTGCCTGCGCAAGCCATGTACCGATACCGAGGCTGTCGCGCTTGATAAATCCGGCGAGGTCGACCAGCACAGCGCCGTCGCTACGACGCGCTAAAACTGGCGTGGTCCAGAGGATCGATTGCGCGAAGCTCTGGGCGACCGCTTTGCGCTCATAGGGATTATCACTCGACGCGCGATAGCGCATGTTGCGCGCCTGCACGACCAGCCGCCCGGATGCAACGCGCATATCCAGAATCTGACTATCCTGCCAGGCACCACGATCCAGGCCGACAGGGTTGGAACCAAGGCCACTGGCGAGTGCGCTCGCATAGATCACCGACAAAACAGCACCGGATTCGTCTGGCTTCGGCAAGGTGGCCAGAAGTTGATCACTCTGCGTATCGACGTGAATATCAAACAGCCCACGTTGCGTCGCTTTACCGGCGACCATCGTTGCGTAGTCTTCCGCACGCGCACTGCCGAGCAGCATCAGGGCACTGAGCCATACGCCAGCGCTGTAAATCCACAGTTTTATCATTCTGAAACCCTTTTGCTACCAGCGCCGCAGACGCCCCACTGAAAACACATGCGATACCTGCTCGCCATCCCAAACATAACGCAGGTGTTTACCCTGGCGAGGCAATGACACAGCGCCCGGCACAAAAGCCGCGACACATTCTCCCCCATCACGCCGGGCACTGCGATACACAAATCCATCGCAGCCATCGTCGCGACGCTCGGCGGCGAACCGCTGCGCTGACGGCCAGGTTGACAAGGCCGGCTGTTGATACCGCTGCCAGCGGGCCGGCCGCAGATCTTCGAGACGCCGCGCCACCGTGCCGACATAAACCCGCATATCGAGTTCTATGGGCGGCTCCTGCGTTGCGCGCAAACGGCGCTCATTGTGGAACACCGTCTCGGCAATCGCGGTGTCTTCGTCCAATCCGGCGTAATACACGCCATAGTCGCCATTACTAAATCGGCTCTTGTTACCAATGTGCGTAAACGCAGCCATGACCACAGTAGCACCCGGCCCGGTCACCCAATGCGATTTGGGCAGCAGATGTAAATTGCCCAACTCCGCCTGAAGTCGGTCGTTGGTCAGCGATTCGATGGCGTACAGAACTTCTAGATCATCTGCTGAAACCAGCGACTCTAGTACGTTGATCGGCGGGAAGCGAGATGGAATGATGCGATACTGTCGATGCCCGATAAGGTCTTTGCGACGCGGTTTATCCACGCCAGGCGTCCAGATAACGCCGAACCTCGTACAAATGTTCAACATTGCCACGCAGCATCACTGCCAGCGCCGACTGACCATCGAAATCCGAATTCTCGCGTCGCAGATAACCGTCCGCTCGTTCAGTGACCGGAAACAGAATGTGTAGCGCTTTGTAGATGCCGACCATGACACTGATTCGCTCCACCGTGTCGCGGGGTATGTTAGCGACACGACCCTGTTTCCAGCGGTAATACGTGCTCTCGCTCGGACTACCGAGCAGCACTTGCGCCTCTTCACGTCGCAATTGCCAGTGTTCGGCCAGCGAAAAAAAGGCCTGCAGCGATACGCGCGCGACCTCCTGCTCGTCGAAGGCATCAATCGACGCCGCTGAGCGACGAATCATGGACAGACTAGTTGTATTCATATGACAATAATACGAGAATTTTTATCATTTGACAATTATGTCTGATAGCGCTCCACAAGTCGGCGTTTATATAGTTTGCCATTGTCATGCCGCGGCAGCGCCGCATCGAAATCGATACGCCGCGGCACCTTGATATGCGACAACCGATCACGCAGATAATCGAGCAATGCCTGCTCCAACGCTTCATCCGGCTCGACGCCCGTCATTGGCTGCACGACGGCGTGCACAGCTTCACCAAACTCCGGATCAGGAATGCCGAACACAGCAGCATCGGCAACATGCTCGTGTACCACGAGCAGATCTTCAACCTCCTGCGGGTAGACGTTCACACCGCCTGTGATGATCATGTAGTGCTTGCGATCGGTCAGATACAAAAAACCATCTTCATCGAGATAACCGACATCACCGACCGTCGCCCAGCCCTCCTCTGTGTAGGAGTCCGCGGTTTTCTGCGGCTCTTTGAAGTACTCAAACTTGGCGGGATTACCCGAGAAATACACCGTACCCACCTCTCCGGGGGGCAGTGGCTTGCCATCGTCATCAACAATATGGATCTGGCAGTTACGCGGCGTACCGACGGAGCCGGGATGCGTTAGCCAATTGGCTGAATCAATTGCGGTGAACCCAGCGCCTTCGGTTGACGCGTAGTACTCAGCAATGCGTGGACCAAACCAGTCGATCATCGCGTGTTTGATGTCGACCGGACACGGTGCCGCTGCATGCAACGCCACCTGTAGCGAATCCAGCGAATAACGTTGCCGGACCTCGGCAGGCAGCTTTAGCATTCGCACAAACATGATCGGCACCCATTGACTGTGCGTGATCTGATAGCGCTCGATCGCTGCCAGCGCTGCCTCGGGATCAAACTTCTCCATCACGATAACGGTCGCACCGAGCGCGAGTGAAATGGTGACAAAGGTCAGCGGTGCGGCATGGTACAGCGGCGCCGGCGACAGGTAACGGGTTTGCTCACCGATACCGAAAGCCCGCACGAGATTGAGTGGCATCGGCAACGGGTCGTCGATCGCGGTACCTTCCGGGCGCAGCGACAACACGCCTTTGGGGCGTCCTGTCGTCCCCGAGGAATAGAGCATCTGAATACCGGCTTCTTCGTCACTGATCGGCGTCGTCGGCAACGACTGATAGGCGGCCTCGAAAGACTCAAAGCCCAGCACTGCCTCATGCAGCATGAAGAATCGCTCTACCTGGGGGGAGTCTTCGCGAACTTGTTCAGCAACATCACCAAGCTTGGCGGAACCGATAAAGACACGGGCCCCACAATTGTCGACGATGTAGGCCACTTCATCGCGCAACAGATGCGTGCTAATTGCCGTATAAATGAGCCCACTGCGTTGCGCGGCGTAGACAATCGCCATGTAGTCCAGCGTGTTTTCGAGCTGAAACGCCACATTGTCACGTGCTTTTAGTCCCAACGACCGAAACAGATGCGCGATTTGATTGGATCGCGCGTCCAGCTCCGCAAAGGTGAGCTGCTCCCCACTACCCGCCATAATGACCGCCGGTTTGTCTGGCGTCGCTTTCGCGTGATGAAATGGATGCATCGTGATACCCCCTGATTCGTTGCCCCACGCTATAATGCGTTGATTCAGCGGGTAGCAGCAAGCAGTGATTGCCGCGGCGACACGCAACGCCCTCACATGTACAGGAATCGACATCGCTATGGCTGCCAAACCCGACTATTTACACTATGCGTTTGATAGCCCGCCGGATCACGGTGAGCGAGTCACCGTCGCGCCCGGCGTCGACTGGTTGCGTATGCCGCTGCCTTTTCTGCTCGGACATATCAATGTCTGGCTACTGTCGGGCGCGGATAGAGCCACGATCGTCGACACCGGACTGAATTCGGATCAAACGAAAGATCTGTGGCGTGCGATTATCGGCGACACCTCGGTCGAGCGTATCGTGGTCACCCACATGCATCCGGATCACGTTGGCTGCGCGGGCTGGTTACATCGGCAATTTGACGCGCCGCTGCATATGACCCGGGCCGAGTACCTGATGTGCCGCGTGCTCGTTGCCGACACTGGCAAACCAGCACCGGAAGCCGGCGTCACCTTTTATCGCGGTGCCGGCTTCAGCGACGAGGCTATCGACCAGTACATCGCACGCTTCGGTGGCTTCGGTAAAGCCGTCGCCAGCATGCCGGACAGCTACGTTCGTATGAACGATCTCGACACGCTGACGATCAACGGCGACGACTGGCAGATCATCACAACGAGCGGTCACTGCCCGGAGCACGCCGCGTTGTTTAACGCCGCGAGCAATGTGGTGATCGCCGGCGATCAATTGCTGCCCACCATTTCCTCGAACGTCAGCGTTTGGCCGACGGAACCGAACGGGAATCCACTCAAGGACTGGTTGGATGGTTGCCGTCGGTTGCAGTCACTGTTGCCGGCAGATGTTCTGGTGTTGCCATCGCACGGCAAACCGTTCACCGGTGCGCACGAGCGCTTGCAAGCGCTGATCGACGAACACGAGCAGGGGCTCGAGAAACTCATGACCTTGTGTGAAACCCCCAGGCGTGCTGTTGATACCTTCCCGGCACTATTCAAGAGTCGCATCACGGACAGCAACCTGATTATGGCGACCGGCGAAGCGATCGCTCACCTGAACTATCTCATCGCCGATGGCGACATTACATGCCGCCGGGATAACAATGGGGTCGACTGGTACGAACGTCAACGTGTCTGAACCGTCGGAACACATGATCTGTCGGGGCGTGCGACTACAGACAGACGACATCGAATGGACCGCCGTCAGAGCACAAGGTGCTGGCGGACAGCACGTCAACAAGACATCGAGCGCTGTATTGCTGCAGCTCAATATTCCGTCCGCCTCGCTGCCGGATTGGCTCAAGCAACGCATCCTTGACAGCAATGACTCGCGCATCAGCAAGGCGGGCGTTCTGACCTTGAAAGCGCAGCAGTCGCGCTCTCAGCACGCCAACAAGCGCGATGCGATACAGCGCCTGGTCACGCTGCTGCAACACTACGCGAAACCCATAAAACCCCGAAAGCCGACCAAACCCAGTGTCGCCAGCGTCCGTCGACGACTCGCCGGCAAGCAACACCGCGCCACCACCAAACAGCAACGTCGCAAACCGAATCCGCATGGTGACTGACAATAGCGTTCTGATCATTGGTGGCGGACTGGCAGGCGCGACATTGGCCTGGCAGCTGCGTCGGCGCGGTTGGCGGCCGCGTGTCATCGATAGCCCTGCGCCCGGACATGCCACAACCGTAGCCGCAGGCTTAATCACGCCGGTGACAGGCAAGAAACTCAAACCGGAGCCGGATTTCGCCACGCTGCTGGCAACGGCCAGCGCGCATTATCGCGATGTCGCGGCCAGTGTCGATCAGGCCCTATTGCTTGCACGACCGGCGATACGACGACTGGACACCGCCCAGGCGCAAGTGGCCTGGGCATCGGCAGACGCTTCGCTGCGCGCGCTCGCCGAACCTTGTGAATCACCGTCCGGACTTTGCAACGCAGCCAATGATCCCATCGTCCGCATGCCCGATGCCGCGCGTCTGGACACACAGCGTTATCTGCAGGCTGTCCGACAGAACCTCGGCCAGGACTGGATCGACGCCACCGTGCAAGACACCGCAGTGACGGCCGATGCCAACGCAGTACAGGTACCTGCTTTGAATCTGAGCGGACAATTTGTCGTGTTCTGTCGTGGCTGGCGCGATCATGACAATCTCTGGTTCAGCGAGCTGCAATGGCGGCCCGCAAAAGGGCAACTGATCCGCGTGAAAGCGCCCACATTGGATATTGGCACAACAACGCTGCACGGAAACGGCCTTTGGCTCACACAAGACGATGACGACACCTATCTTGCCGGTGCGACGTACAGCTGGGACCAATTCGAAGCGGGCCCGACCGATGCAGACACACAACAACTCACAGAACAACTCCGCGGCTTGATTCACTGTGACTATACGCTGCTCGAAGCGCAGGTTGGCGTACGACCCATTGTCGCCGGCAGGAAGCCGGTCGCTGGCATCAGCAATCGACACGCACGCGTCTGGTTGTTGAACGGGCTCGGCTCAAAAGGTGCATTGTATGCCCCAACCGTGGCCCAACATCTAGTGGCTGCGATGCTCGATCGACAACCGATTCCGGCGGCGTTCGATGTGTCGGCGCGGATGACAACGTGACCGAACGACTGACAACACTGGCCCAGCATTTTATTCGCGACAGCATCGCACCGGGTGCGACGGTGCTGGACGCAACCATGGGCAACGGCCATGACACCTTGTTTCTTGCACGTTGTGTCGGCGACGCTGGTCGGGTGTTGGCGCTTGATCGCCAGGCCGATGCCGTGCAATCAACGAACGCAAGATTGGTGAGCGCCGGACTTCGAGACCGAGCACAGCTCATTCGCGGCGATCACGCAACGATCGAGCAAGATCTACCCCAACCCTGTCCGCCGCTCGCGGCTATCATGTTTAACCTCGGCTACCTGCCCGGCGGCGACAAGCAAGTCACCACGGCGGCAACATCCACTTTGCACGGCATCCGTTTTGCGCTGGGCCATCTCTCACCTTCCGGTCGTATGACTTGCATGGCCTACCGCGGGCACGACAGTGGTCCGGAGGAGGCCAATGCGGTGGCGTCGCTGCTGCAGGCGCTCGCATACGAGCGATTTACGGTGACCCACAAAAAAGCACCGGCCAATGGGCCGGTGCTCTGGATGGTCAAACGCAACGAACGGTAATCAGGCGGCGTCCGCCTGCCCTTTCTTAACTGCTTTCGGCTTTTTCTTACGGGGATCAAGACCGATCGAGCGCGCAATAATTTCGCGCATGATTTCGGAGCTTCCCGCATAAATTCGTGAGATACGTGCGTCGGTATACATCCGTGAAATACGGTATTCGTCCATGTACCCGGCGCCACCGTGCAACTGTACGCAGGCATCCATCACACGTCCTTCAAGCTCACTGCCATAGAGCTTGATTCGAGCGGCCATATCCGCACTGAGTTTGCCGGCGTTGTGTTCCTCGACACAGCGGTCCAGATACACCTGCGCCAGATCGATCTCAGTACGCATATCCGCCATCTTGAAGCGTGTATTCTGGAAATCTGCAATGCGTTGTCCGAACGCCTTACGCTCGGTAATGAAATCCATCGTCAGATCAAACGCGTGCTGGCAGGCAGCGACATAGCCGCAGGCACCCAGCAAACGCTCCTCGGCCAGGAACTGCATCAGGTAGTAAAAACCACGCGTCGGATCACCGAGGACATTCTCTTTCGGGACTTTGACATCGTTGAAAAACAACTCGGCCGTATCCTGCGCCGCGAGACCCATTTTCTTCAGGTTTCTGCCACGCTCGAAACCCGCCATGTCGCGTTCGACGACGAATAGACCGAGACCGTGTGATGAGTCCGGCACTGTGCGTGCCGCAACGATCACGAGATCGGCATTGATACCGTTCGAAATATACGTCTTCGATCCGTTCAGCAACCAGTGATCGCCCTTATCGACGGCCCGAGTCTTCATGCCCGCCACATCACTACCCGCGCCCGGCTCGGTCATTGCTATAGCAAGAATACTTTCACCGGAAACGCATTTTGGTAACCAACGTTGCTTCTGCTCTTCGGTGCCGAGCTCCCCGAGGTACGGCGCCACCAAGCGCGAGTGCAACGTGATGAACAGTCCGGGATCGCCGTACTTCGCGTGCTCTTCGATCAGGATCTGTTCATAGCGAAAGTCCTTCACCCCGGCACCGCCGTACTTTTCGTCCGCCCACATCAACAACAGGCCATTCTCACCGGCTTTGCGGAAGACTTCACGATCGCAAATACCGGCTTCCCGCCAGGCTTCGGCGTACGGCTCCACTTCATTCTGCATAAACGCTCTTGCGGCATCGCGGAACATTTCATGCTCGTCGTCAAAACAGTTTCTTTCCATCGTCTCTCTCCGTCAGTCGCTTTGCGATGACATTAACCTTTGAAAACTGGCTTACGTTTCTCGAAGAAGGCGGCGACACCTTCACGGTTATCGTCTGAGCCGGCTAGATCTTTTTGCAGACGGGCTTCAATATCAAACGCCCGCTCCCAGGCGCCGAGCTGCGCCTCACGCATCGCCAACTTGGTAGCCGCCAATGACAACGGCGCGCGTTCGCTGAGCGAGGCTGCCCACTGTTGAGCGTTGCCGAGCACCTCGTCCGCCGGCACAACACGATTCACCAAACCGTAGTTTAGACAACGCTGAGCGTCGATTCGCTCTGTCTCTGCACACAACTGAAACGCACGTTTGTAACCGAGATGGTGTTGCATCAAAAATGTCGCGCCACCGTCCGGTACCAGGGATATGTTGGTGAACGGCGCCAGCATAAACGCCGAATCGCTCATGACCGCAAGATCACAGGCCAGCGCATATGACATACCGATGCCTGCTGCCGCGCCATTGATCGCCGCGATCACAGGTTTCGGCATGCTGACGATCTCCTGGAATGACGGCCGGTAATGACGTTGCAGTTGCTGCTCGATCGTCATGTCCTCCGGGAATCCCGCACCGAGATCGGCACCCGCCGAAAATGCGCGGCCATTGCCGGTGATAATAACGGCTCGCACAGATGCGTCACTGCCCGCTGCGGATAGTGCCTCAGCGAACGCCGAACGCAGATCGGCGTTGAAGCCATTCATCGACTCCGGTCGATTGATCGCAATGGTGACTACGGCACCATCGCGACTCACGATACAAGTGTCTTCACTCTCGGTCATCGTACCCTCCTGATCAGCTACGCAGCGCTTCGCGCCTCGCCATCATACTCCGCGTAAAAGCCGACGCCGGATTTCGCGCGTTGGCGCAGGCTGTCGGGCACTTCGAAGCGCTCGCCATAAGCCTTCGCCAGTCGATCGCACTCATCGACGAAGGACTGCAAACCAACAGTCTCAATCAACGACAGTGTGCCGCCCGTATACGGCGGGAATCCCCATCCGAGAATGGAACCGATGTCCCCGTCTGCCGGATGGGTAATGACACCCTCGTCCAGACAGCGCACGGTATCGAGCGCTTGTACGTAGAGCAAACGCTTGCGAACTTCGTCCGCGCTCGGCTGCTCTTTCGCCCGTGGGAACGCATCCGCCAAGCCCGGCCACAGGTGCTTCTTGCCACCTTCCGGATAATCGTAAAAGCCCTTACCGAAACGCTTGCCACGACGATCCAATGCTTCGACGAATTTTTTCAGCACCGGTGCCGCTGAATTGGGTTTGTAGTCATCACCCAGCGCCTTCTCGGTCGCCATTGCGACGTGATACCCCAGTTCCATTGTGACTTCGTCCATCACCGCGAGCGGGCCGACGGCCATGCCGGCCTGCTTGGCCACGTTCTCGATCAGCGCCGGGTTCACGCCCTCTCCCACCATGGTCATGCCTTCATTCGTATAGGTGCCGAATACGCGAGACGTGTAAAAACCACGACTGTCGTTGACGACGATCGGTGTCTTGCGAATCTGCTGGATGTAATCGAGCGCCACCGCGGTCGCACGGTCGTTGGTTTGTTCGCCAAGAATGACCTCTACCAGTGGCATCTTATCCACCGGCGAGAAAAAGTGAATGCCGATGAATTGGTCTGGACGCTTGGAGGCCTTGGCGAGCCCACTGATCGGCAGCGTTGAGGTATTCGATGCGAATACCGACGTCTCGGGAATAACGGCTTCGGTTTTCGCGGTGACATCCGCCTTGATTCCGACGTCTTCGAACACGGCCTCGATGACGAGATCGCAACCTTCCAGCAGCGCGTAGTCGTCCGTCGTCGTAATTCTATCCAGGATGACTGCCGCCTTGTCTGCATTGGAGCGACCTCGATCGATAGCCTTCTGCAGCAACTGACGCGAATAGTCCTTGCCCTTCTCTGCCGCGTCGCGGTCGCGGTCGAGTAGCACAACTTCCATTTTTGCGCGGGCCGAGACATAGGCAATGCCGGCGCCCATCATGCCCGCACCGAGAATACCGAGCTTCTTGACGGTCGTTTTTTCGACGCCCTGTGGACGCCGTACCAATTTATCCGCCGCACCCTTATTGATGAACAGCGTGCGCGTCAAATTGCGCGCCACCGGATCCATCAGCAACGATGTGAAGTACTTGGACTCGATATCCAAACCGAGATCGATCGGCAGTACGCAGCCCTCGTAGACACAAGACATGATGGCGATCGGCGCAGGATAATTATGCGACGTTTCCTTGGCGATCAGCGCTGATCCGACCATCAATGTTTGCACCGAACCCGGATGCATCAGGCCTGCACCGCCCGGCACTTTGAATCCCTTTTTATCCCATGGTTGTTCCGCGTCGCCAGATTCGACAATCCAGCGCGTTGCCGCAGCCACGCAGTCATCGGCGGGCACGACCGCGTGAACGATACCCATCTCCAGCGCTCTCGTCGGCGGCAAGTGCGTACCCTGGGTCATCAGCTGCAGAGCATTCTGTTGGCCGATCAGACGTGGCAGACGTTGCGTACCGCCACCACCGGGTAACAGCCCAACCTTGACTTCCGGCAGTCCGAGTACGGCTTTCGGATTATCCGCTGCGACGCGGTAGTGGCAGGCCAGACAGATTTCGAGACCGCCACCCAGTGCCGTGCCGTTGATGGCCGCTGCAAACGGCTTACCACACGTTTCCAACCGTCGCAGCAGGCTCTGAAAGCCACGCGATTGCTGATACTTTTCTTCGGCACTGCGTCCGTCTTCGTAAGCATTGACGAGATTCATCAAATCAGCGCCGGCAATGAACGAGTCTTTGGCCGAGGTCAGCACGGCACCTTTGATGCCGTCGTCTGTCGCGACGGTTTCTACAGCGGCGGTCAGATCCGCAATAAACTCCGGCGTCAGGACATTCATCGAGCGTTCCTTGACGTCGATCGTCAGCAACGCGACGCCTTGCGCGTCTACAGTCAATTCAATCGTTTTCATAATATCGATTCCTGATGTTTAGTCGCGTCGTGTCGTTACACACGCTCGATAATGGTCGCGGTTCCCATGCCACCGCCGATGCAGAGATTGATCAGAGCGGTGCTTTGCTCGCGCCGCTCCAATTCGTCGAGTACCGTGCCGAGAATCATCGCGCCGGTCGCGCCGAGCGGATGACCCATTGCGATCGCGCCACCGTTGACGTTGATCTTGTCGTGATCGATGTCGAGCTTGTGCATAAACAGCAGCACAACCGACGCAAACGCTTCGTTCAGCTCAAACAGGTCTATGTCCGACGTACTCATGCCGCAGCGCTTCAACACCTTTTCGGCGGATGGCGCTGGGCCCGTCAACATGATTGTCGGATCGGTGCCAATCGACGAGAAACCTTTAATTTTCGCCCGCGGTTTCAGGCCGAGCGCATCGCCGATCTCCTTGCTACCGATCAACACACCGGCTGCCCCGTCGACGATACCGCTCGAGTTGCCGCCTGTGTGCACGTGATTGATACGTTCTACTTCCGGGTACTTCTGTAGCGCGACCGCATTGAAGCCAGCTTGCTCACCGGGAATCGCGAACGCTGCATTAAGATTCGCCAAGTCGTCCCTGGTCGTACCGGGGCGCATATGCTCATCACGGTCGAGCAGCGTCATGCCGAGCTGATCTTTGACAGGCACCACCGAACGATTGAAGTATCCGCTCTCCCATGCATGAGCGGCACGTGCCTGACTAGCGACGGCGTAACCATCGACGTCATCGCGACTAAAGCCCCACTTTGATGCGATCAGATCGGCACCGATACCCTGCGGCGCAAAATACGTGTCGTAAGCAACCCGTGGATCGGCCGCCATCGCGCCTGAGTCCGAACCCATCGGCACGCGTGACATACATTCCACGCCACCACCGATCGTCAGGTCAGACTGACCGGCCATCACCTGGGCAGCAGCGGTGTTAATCGCTTCAAGGCCAGATGCACAAAAGCGGTTGAGCTGCTTGCCCGGCACCGATTGATCATAACCGGACGTCAACACAGCGGCGCGTGCAATGTTGGCCCCTTGTTCACCGACCGGTGATACACAACCGAGCACAACGTCGTCCAGGTAAGACGTATCGAGTTCGCTGCGCCCTGCTAGTGCCGACAACATCTGTGCGGTCAAATTGACGGGAGTAACAGAATGCAGCGAGCCATTCGCTTTGCCGCGACCTCGCGGTGTACGTACATGATCATAGATATAGGCTTCAGCCATGAGCGTGTCCTCTATTCGAGCGTGTCTAAAGTTCAGGCTGGGTGGCCGACGGTGAGTCGGTCGCGCAGCGATTGTTTGAAACTGATCTGAATGTCATCAAACCGAACCGCCACCGGGTTCAGTAGCCAGATGTAGGTGACGCCAGCGATATGCGCAACATACTGGGTTGCTTCGGCCAGTGGCGATACGTGATCCAGAATACTGCCATTGTCGATACCGTCCTGTATCCAACGCTCCGCATCGGCGATTTGTCGCTGAAATGCTGTCTTTGCAAGCCCACGTAACTCGGAGGATGGCTCAGCGCCTGCGTAATACAGAATATGCAGCACCCGGATATCTTCTGGTGAGTCGCTGACAAAACGATAATACGCATCGGCCGCGCTACACAGAGCATCGATTCCGGTCTGGCCATCGACGGCCCGCTCGAGGTAAGTCACCCAGCGTCGGTGGATGTTCGACGACACCTCCTGAAACAAGCCGGCTTTCGAACCATAACGGTAAGTCGCGAGCCCGCGACTATAACCCGCACGCTCACCGATAGCGGCGAGCGTCGTCCCGTCAATCCCACGTTCCAGGATCAGGGTTTGTGCAGCCGCGAGCATCGCGCGATCAGAGATCGCCGTGCGCTCAGCTTGCGTCTTCGGTGTATCAGCGCTGTCGCCCAGCTTGGAGTCAGACCGCAATGCGCCCCCCGCATACGTCAGGATTCAGGCCGTAACGGTGCCGAAAAAAATACTTGTTGTCAACAAGCAAGTGTGGTGGACTTGGCATTGGCGAGGTCGCCGATGCGGGTTTTGTCATCAAACCAAAGCGACAAACCACATCAACTTCGCCCACACAAGAATATTGCATTCAGGAGCTTACAGTGACTTCCCAGACTGCCTCTAGACAGACGCCCAGCGATATTCCAGTTGCAGACAATAGTGTATTGCATATTCCGGGGGTGGACGGGCTGCCCTATTTCGGTGTTGCGCGGGAGTTTTTGGCCAATCCGCGCGCACTCAATCGCCGATTGAAAGCAACCTATGGCCCGGTCTATCGAACGCGCTTCCTCGGACAACGCACTGTCGCTCTGACTGGCGCTGAGGGCTTGCAGCTCGTGATGCTGGACCGCGACAAGAATTTCTCCAGTCAGAAGGGCTGGCACCATTCGATCGGTCACCTGTTTTTCCGCGGGCTCATGCTGCTCGATTTTGACGAGCACCGCTACCACCGTCGCATCATGCAGGCAGCCTTCAAACGCGATGCTCTGGCTGACTATATGAGCATGATGCACGATGTGACCGCAGCGGGTATCTCGCAATGGCGAGAACAACCCGACTTCCGCTTCTACCGCGCCATAAAGCAGCTCACACTGGACAATGCGGCGCTCGCTTTCCTGGGTTTGCCGCTAGGGCCGGAAGCGACACGGCTCAATCAGGCCTTTGTCGACACCGTAGCGGCCAGCCTTGCGCTGGTTCGTGTCCCGGTGCCGGGTCTAGCCATGTGGCGCGGTCTGCGTGCTCGCAAGATGCTTTGCGCGTTCTTCGAGAGTCAGGTTGAAGCACGGCGTGCCTCTGAGAAGACCGATATGTTCACACGGCTATGCCACGCGACGGATGACGATGGTCGGCACTTCAGCAATGAAGACATCGTCGACCATATGATTTTTCTGATGATGGCCGCCCATGACACCGTCACGAGTTCATTGACCACTGCTGCTTTCGGACTGGCGACGGCACCCGAATGGCAACAGCGCCTGCGCGAAGAGGCGAGCTTCGCCGATGGTCGTCCGCTACACCACGATGATCTCGCCGCACTGCCGCAGCACGAGTGGCTCTTCAATGAAGCCCTACGGATGTGGGGCCCGGTGCCATTCATTCCACGCCGTAGCGTCAGGTCATTTGAGTTTGAGGGCTACACGATTCCGGCGAACGTACAAATCGGTATATCGCCGGACAGCGCGCACTACGACGAGCGGTTCTGGAGCCAGCCAGAACGGTTCGATCCGCAACGCTTCTCGCCGGAACGCGCTGAGCACAAGTCGCATCCTTTCGCTTTCGCGCCGTATGGAGGCGGCGCCCACAAATGCATCGGCATGCACTTTGCCCAGAACCTGGCGAAGGTGGTGCTGCGAGAACTCGTCAGTCAATACGACATCAGTGTTGCTCCCGGCTATCAGCTAGACATGCAGCCGATCCCGATTCCCAAACCCAAAGACGACCTGCCGCTTCAGTTAAAACCACGCTAGCACCGCGTGCTGGCCTGCGCACGCCGACCGCCGTGCGAGCCAAACCGCCACGCCTAGAGACTATTGCAGCGATGCCCGCCGTCGACGGTGATCGTGGTGCCAGTCATGAAACTGCCCGCAGGGCCTGCCAACAACAGTAGGGCACCATCGAGCTCCGTCAAATCACCGGGACGCTGCATCGGGATGCGCTTCATCAGCTTTCCGGCTAAAGGTGTATCAAAAAAGGCCCGATTGATATCGGTCACAAAGAAACCGGGCGCAATCGCGTTGACACGGATGCCATGTCGCACCCACTCCAGTGCGAGCGACTCGGTCAGTCGGATGACCCCCGCCTTGGCCGCGGAATAGGCAGACAGCATCGGTTGTAGGCGCATGCCGAGAATCGATGCGATATTGACGATGGCACCCGGTCTTTCGGCTGCACGCATCGCTCGTGCGGCAGCCCGTGCCACACGAAACACGCCGTTCAGATTTGTTTCAATCACCGCATCGTAATCATCGTCGGGAAAGTCGATCGCGAAATGCTCGCGTGAGATACCGGCGTTGTTGATGACGATATCAGGCACCGCAGAGGCTTCGATCGCCTGCGCAAATGCACTATCGACGCTCTCGGTGTTGGTGACATCCATCGCGACACAGACGGCACGGGACTGGCTGGACTCCGCGATCAGGGCCTGGGTTTCTTCAAGCTTCTCGACGCGCCGTGCCGCCAGAATGACATCAGCACCCGCCTCGGCCAGCGTCAGCGCAAACTGTCTTCCAAGACCTGAACCTGCGCCGGTCACGAGCGCCGTGCGGCCCGTCAGGTCATTCATTGCCGCAATACGATCATTCATGCTGTTTCCTCGTTGTCCGTCGAAGTCGTCGGCCGTGGTCTGAGTTTGAAACTGCACTGGCCGGTTGCGCAGAGTTGCTCCTCTGGGTCGCTCGATAGCGACGGATCAAGCACTTTGGATTCGGTGAAGACGACACTGCGTGTTCGGCGCACAACTCGACCCTCTGCAACCAACAGATCGCCGGTCACCGCGCGCAGAAAGTTAGTCGCTTGTGTCATTGTGATCGAGACCATCGGTTGCTCAAGGCCCGCATGCGCCGAAAACGCACCTGCGATGTCGAGCATCGACATAATGATGCCGCCATGCGCCATCTGCATGGTATTGGTATGAATGCGCTCCAGCGGCATCTGCAAGCGGACGAAGTCGGGCTCGTGCGCTGCGACGCCGAACCCGAGAAAGTCCAGAAACGACCCCTCATAGCCGAGGATACCCATGTCGGCAGGCGTGAGTAGTCGCGTCATTTGAGGAACTCCGCCAGCCGCGTGTTGCTGTCATCGATGCGGTAGTGCGAGCGCGACTCAAAAGCGACTCCATCGGCGAGAGAGGTATCGAACGTCTGCCGCCACAAGTCCTTGTAGGCTGCAATAGCACCAGCACTATTACTACAGATTTGGGCAACACGCTCTGCGACCAATGTATCGAGCGCGTCTCGCTCTGCGATGGCATTGGCGAGCCCCCACTCGAGCGCTTCGGCGGCGCCAAACACGGCCGCGGTCAGACTCAATTCCCGCGCACGGGTTACGCCGATCTTGCGCGGTAGACGTTGCGACATACCCCAGGTCGGGCGCAGCCCCCACTTGGCGTGAGTGTCACCGAGCTTAGCACCGGTCGCGATGTAGACGAGATCGCATGCCAATACGACTTCCAGTGCGCCGGTGAAACAATGACCATTCACTTTGGCGATCACAGGTTTTGGCATCGACTCTATACTTTCAATCGCCGCACGCGCCGGCACATCCAGCAAATCGCCGACCATGCCATCCACGATCGGTGCACCATTCAGTGATTTCAGGTCGACACCGGCCGAAAAGGCACGGCCGCTGCCTGTTAGCACAACCGCCCTCACACGCTCATCGTCGGCCGCCGCTGCCAGCGCTTCTGCCAAATCTTTAAGCATCACCGGTGTCAGTGCATTCAATGCATCCGGTCGATTGAGTGTGATTGTCGTCACGCCCTCCGCGTGATGTGTCAGCAATTGCTGCGTTGCGCCCATGACTACTCCCCGTGAATCGGCACGAGTGTAGCAGTGTTACATGTTGCGGCGATACTCACCGCCAACTTGATACAACGTGGATGACACGTCACCCAGCGAGCAGTACTGCACGACGTCGATCAGCGTCTCGAAAATGTTGTCGCGACGGCGCGCGACCTCCGCGAGGTGCTCCAATGCACGCTGACGAAAACTCGCCCCGTTCTGCTGAAAGTCTCGCAATGATGCGATCTGCTGGTGTTTCTCAGCATCGGTCGAGCGCATCAATTCGAGCTCATGGATTTCATCCTCCTGGCCCGGCGGCGGCAGAAACGTGTTGACGCCGATCAGCGGCAGACTACCGTCGTGTTTCTTGCTTTCGTAGTACAGGCTCTCATCCTGGATCTTCCCGCGCTGATACATCGTATCCATAGCGCCAAGCACACCACCGCGTTCGGAAATACGGTCGAATTCCTGATAGACCGCCTCCTCCACGAGATCGGTTAATTCGTCGATCACGTACGCGCCCTGAAGTGGGTTCTCACAGAAATTGAGTCCCAACTCGCGGTTGATGATCAGTTGAATCGCGACTGCGCGACGAACGGATTGCTCCGTCGGCGTGGTGATCGCCTCGTCAAAAGCATTGGTATGCAAGCTATTGCAGTTATCGAACAGGGCGTACAAGGCTTGGAGCGTAGTACGAATATCGTTAAAGCTGATTTCCTGAGCGTGCAGGCTACGACCCGATGTCTGAATGTGGTATTTCATCATCTGACTGCGCGGGCTTGCGCCATAGCGTTCGCGCATTGCCCGAGCCCAGATGCGACGCGCGACACGCCCGATCACCGCGTATTCCGGGTCCATGCCATTCGAGAAGAAAAACGACAAGTTCGGCGCGAAGTCATCGATGCTCATGCCGCGAGACAAATAGTATTCGACGATCGTAAAACCATTCGATAGCGTGAATGCCAACTGACTGATCGGATTCGCACCGGCTTCAGCGATATGGTAGCCGCTGATCGAGACACTGTAGTAATTGCGCACCTCGTGATCGATAAAGTATTGCTGCACGTCACCCATCATCTTCAGCGCAAACTCGGTTGAGAAAATGCACGTGTTCTGTGCCTGATCCTCCTTCAGGATATCGGCTTGCACCGTGCCCCGGACGTGCTTTAACGTGCGCTTCTTGATCGTCTCGTAGGTGTTGGCATCGACGACCTCACGACCGGGTATGCCCAGTAATCGCAAACCCAACCCATCATGCCCTTCAGGCAGTTCGCCGTCATACGAGGGCCGTTTCTTGTCGCCAAACCAGGCCTCGATGCGCGCGTCAGCTTTGGCCCAGCCATCGTTCTCTTCGAGATGCCGCTCGATCTGCTGATCGATGGCCGTATTCATGAAAAACGCGAGGATCATCGGTGCCGGACCGTTGATCGTCATTGACACGGATGTGGTCGGTGCACACAGATCAAAACCCGAGTAGAGTTTTTTCATATCGTCCAGCGTCGCGATGGAGACGCCGGAGTTTCCGACCTTGCCGAAAATGTCGGGACGCTCGTGCGGATCCTCTCCGTATAGCGTGACCGAATCGAACGCGGTCGACAATCGCGCTGCTGGCTGCCCGAGTGACAGGAAATGAAAACGGCGGTTGGTACGCTCCGGTGTGCCTTCGCCAGCAAACATACGAATAGGGTCCTCGCCTTCCCTGCGGTAAGGGTACACACCAGCGGTGTACGGATAAGTGCCCGGCAGATTTTCCTGTAACAAAAACCTGAGTTGCTCTGACCAACTGTCCATCGACGGTGCCGCAATTTTTGGTACACGCTGATGACTGAGTGTCTCGCGATAGTTATCGCCGCTGATCTCTTTGCCGCGAACGGTGTAACTGTAGCGATCGCGCTGGACGCTTGCACGTCGCTCCGGCCACGATTGCAGCGCGCCGACCGCAGACGGATCGAGTGCGCCGATTGCCTCCTGATAGCGCTGACGCAACACGAGCAAAGACGCATCAACGGTACCGGGATCAGTCAACGCGTTCGCGGAATATCTCTCGAGGGGCTCAGGCAACGCCGGGTCTTCCAGTGCCTTCAGTGCGGCATACAGATGTTGCGCCTGGCCGGCCGCTTCTGCTTGCACGCTGACCGAACGATTGATATCGCGGCCCTGCTCCGAGATTTCAGCCAGATAACGATTGCGCGCTGCTGGAATCAACGCAGTAGCGCGAGGTTCCCGTGGCCCATCGGGTAACGCGACCGACCAGCGCTCGGCATCGAGCTGCAATTTATCGGCCAGCAACTCACACAACCGCGAGAACATGTAAGTTAACCCAGGGTCGTTAAACTGGCTGGCGATCGTCGGAAATACTGGTACCGCATCATCGGCCGCGGAAAACTGCAAGCGGTTCCTGCGCCATTGCTTGCGAATATCACGCAGGGCGTCCTCCGCTCCACGCTTGTCATATTTGTTCAGTACGACGAGATCTGCGTAGTCCAGCATGTCGATCTTCTCGAGCTGACTCGCCGCACCATAATCCGAAGTCATGACGTACATCGAGAAGTCCACCAGGTCGACAATTTCGCTGTCGCTTTGTCCGATGCCGGCCGTCTCGACGACGATCAGATCGAAACCGGCACTCTTCAGAAACGCGACCGCATCACCGAGCATCTCACTGGTTGCCAAATGTTGTCGCCGCGTCGCAATCGATCGCATGTAAAGCGTTTCCGCGCGTAGCGTATTCATGCGAATACGGTCGCCCAGCAATGCGCCGCCGGTGCGGCGGCGTGTCGGATCGACAGCCACGACCGCGATGCGACGCTCCGGGAAGAAATGCGTAAAGCGATTCAGAATTTCGTCGGTGACACTGGACTTACCCGCACCGCCAGTGCCGGTGATACCGATGACGGGCACACTGGCTGCCATCGACCACTCGCGGCGCAGCCGCGCCAGCGTCTCATCATCGTATGCGCCAGCTTCAAGAGCCGAAATGGTCTCCGCAATGACAGCGGGTTCGGAAACCGTCGCGGTGCCCGCAGGCAATTGCCGACGCCGCTCGATGCGTGCGTCAAGTGTTTGCTCAATGAGGTCATCGATCATCGCATCGAGACCCAGTTGCATCCCGTCGTTTGGGTGATAAATACGGGCGACACCGTAGTCCATCAACGCACGGATTTCCTCGGGGGTAATCGTGCCGCCCCCACCGCCGAACACCTGAATATGTTCAGCGCCCTGTTCGCGCAGCATATCCACCATGTAGCGAAAATACTCGTTGTGGCCACCCTGGTAACTGCTGATGGCGATGCCGTCGGCATCCTCCTGAATTGCTGCACGCACGACGTCGGCCACACTGCGATTGTGGCCAAGGTGAATCACCTCTGCGCCTTTCGATTGAATGAGTCGGCGCATGATATTGATGGCGGCATCGTGGCCATCGAATAAGGACGCCGCTGTAACGAATCGCAGCGGCGTTTTTGCGAGGGGCTCGACGTTACCGGTGACAGACTCAGCGTTCGCGCTCATAGGGAAACTCCGGCGGTGCGGTGAAGACTCGATCAAAACCGATTGGCATACGTTTTAATGTACATTAAAACCCGATATTGCGAAACTAGTATCATATGAAACCGATAGCTCGGGCGCGATATGTTTGTCGATACTTATGAATCCAGTGCCAGGCGGGGCCGTCCATGAAACGACTGCCCTCCAACACCGAAGCGTACAGCGCGAAACGCGAACGTTTGTTGCGCGCAGCGGCCGCCTGTTTCAATGAAAGTGGTTATAGTGGTACCTCGCTCAAAGATATTGCACGACACCTTAATCTGACCGATGCCGCAGTGTATTACTACATCGATGGAAAGCCTCAGCTCGTCTATGAATGTTATCTGCGCGCAGTAAGAGCCGGTCAATCCGCTATGCAAACGGCTCTGCAAACCGACGCTGATCATTACGCAAAGGCCATCACCTATATTCGCGAACATGTGACGGAGCTCTGCGGACCTAACGGACCGTACGCGATCATGAGTGAAATTCCATCACTGGCGCCCACCCATCGGGAAGAAATCCTGGCCTTATCGCGGGCGCATAGTCTGCAATTCGAGACGCTACTGGAATCTGGTATCAAAGCAGGTCATATTCGCGCGTGTGACGTGCGCATGACGGGTAACGCAATCATGGGCGCCATCAATTGGATACCGAAATGGTTCCGTGGCGACGAAGCGCTGGCCAGCCAAACTATCGCGACGTTCCCTGACATTCTCATGCGAGGCCTGAAATGCGATACAGCCTGTTAATTGTTGCGTTCTTGCTATGCGGCAATGTGGTCGCGCAGTCGATCAGCGCACCCGAGTCCGCGACGCGCGATGGCCCCAGACCGGCACTTTGGGAGCTCGGGGTTGGCGCAGGCGCAGCGCTGACACCGGATTACCCCGGGGCGAACAGTACAACGACGCGAGCCATTCCATTTCCGGTCGTGATCTACCGCGGTGACTTTCTGCGACTCGGCGATGGCAGCGTTGCATCCGGTCGGTTTTTTCAGAATGAGCGATTGAAGCTGGATGTCAGTCTGAACGGGTCGTTCAACGCCGAAAGTGATGATGTCGAGACTCGTATTGGTATGCCTGATCTGGGCTTCATTGCCGAGGTGGGGCCTGAGCTCGAGATTCTCCTGAGCGATCCCGACAATCGCAGTCGGCGCCTGAAACTCGAAATACCTGTGCGCGGTGCATTCTCTCTCGACGATGGCGAACTCAGCGATCGTGGTTGGGTGTTTTCGCCGCAACTCGAGTACGAACATGACTTCGCCGATGGACGCTACGAATGGTCGGTCTCACTGACACCCTCTTTCGCCGGTGAACGCTTACATGACTATTTCTACGAGGTGGATGCACCGTTTGCGACACCCGACAGGCCCGCGTACGAGGCTCGTGGAGGCTATCTGCGCACGAGCCTTGGCATTGGCCTGCAACGACGCGGCAAGAAGAGCTTTGCGGCGATCGGTATCACCTACAATGCATTATCGGGTTCGGCCAACGAGGATTCGCCGCTGTTCCGCACCGACAATGACCTGTTGATTGCTGCGGTTGTTGTTTTCCGGCTGTGGGAAAGCGAGCGTCGCGCACCGCGTTAGCGCAGCTTCGACACACTGCCAAGATCTATCGACGCATCCGCATAGTTCGCATCGCGTTTTTGCACGTTCGACATCATCGACTCGATCTGATTCGGCGACCCCATCATCGCATGCTGCATTTTCGCTTCAAGCAGCAAGCCGTCAGCCGGTGTCTCACGCCAGCCTTGATCGATCAGTCGCTTCGTCGCGCGCACCGCATCCGGTGAACGCCCTGCAATTTCCTCGGCCAGCCGCTGGGCCGTCGCCAACGGGGCATCATGTATCTCACTCACCAGGCCGTAGCGTAAGGCGTCGTCAGCGCTGATAATGCGACCGGAATAAGCGAGTTGCTTCAAGTGATCCAAACGCATTACGTCGCGCAACACCGCGCTGAAGCCCATATCCGGGACCAAACCCCACTTGATCTCCAACACAGCGAAACGTGCGCTCGGACTGGACAAACGGATATCCGCACCCGCAGCCACCTGCACTCCTGCACCCAGACAAACACCGTCTATGGCGGCAATAACCGGCATCGATGCCGCATGCCAGACATACGCAGGATGTTGAAAACGATTGGCCGGAGTATCGTCGATCAGTTCATAGGCCTCCTCGGCAAAGGCGGCAACCGGGTCGCCGCCCTGCCCCATACCACTGATATCGAGGCCAGCACTGAAGTTACCGCCGGCGCCGGTGAGAATGACCACCCGTACATCAGCACGCTGTGATAACGAACGCCCAGCCTCCGACACTGCTGCAAACATGTCTGGATCGAAGGCGTTGAACTTATCCGGTCGGTTCAACGTCACTGTCGCAATGTTGTCTTGAATATCGATGAGCACGCGATCAGCCATCACTTTCATCCTGTGTTAATTTTATGAATCGTAGTATACGACAATGGTTCATGGAGAGACCTGAATGACCCCGAGCGACCAGGCCGCAGTACGCCCGTCACCGACAAACAATATCCTGCGCGGTGCTTTGTTCGCAGCACTCGCGACGTTGTCAGCCTGTGCCGGCGTGCAGCGGGCGACGGCACCGGATGTGACTATCGTCGACGAACTGCCGAAGGATGTGCCCGCCGCGCCACCGGCTGACGCGATCCGGTTTAATGTGATGCCGGCAGAGAGTACGCTGCGAATCCTGACTTATCGAGCCGGTCCGATGGCGCGTTTTGGGCACAACCATGTTATCGCCGCACGCAGTTTTTCCGGCACCGTCTGGCTAACCGATCCGGTCGCGCAAAGTATCGTGGAGCTGAACATTCCTGTCAGTGAATTCGTCGTCGACGTTGACAAAGATCGAGCAACGCTTGGCGAAGGCTTCGAGAAACCGGTCCCGGACAGCGCGAGGTCGGGAACCCGTGACAACATGCTGAGCAGCGACTTACTGCATGCCGAGCAATACCCGTTCGTGCGGATACGGTGCAGCCAGCTTCCACAGTTGGGCACAGGCATACTGAACTGTGCCGTATCGGTCGCTGGCAGCGATGTATCACTGGCGATACCGGTCACCGTCGCCGTCGATGCGTATGTGCTGACCGCATCCGGCGAAGCGACCTTGACGCATGAACAACTCGGGCTAACACCGTTCTCGGCAGCGGGCGGCGCCATCAGCGTGGCTGACGGTATGACACTAACCTTCGATATCGTCGCGCAACAATTGTCGGGTCAGACCGCCAGGCGGCAATAACCGTTATCAATCACGATGCTGCTTCTGGCATCGACGCGACACTGAAACAAGACTTCTTCGCCCGATTGCCACATCAGTGTCGTAATCGTATCACCGGCATAAACAGGGGCACTGAAGCGCGCATTGAACTCTGCAATAAGGGTCGGATCAAATTGACAGATCGTCTCCAAAATCGCGCGACAGGCGAAACCGTAGCTACACAGCCCATGCAAAATCGGACGCTGAAATCCGGCTGCACGCGCGCGCGCAGGGTCAACATGCAATGGATTATGATCGCCATTCAGACGATAGAGGTAGGCTTGCTCGGGGCGAGTCTGGCCTTGATGCCTGAGGTCCGCGCCGCGATCCGGGATTGGCCTTGGAATCGGCAACGTGTCTTGCGGCCCATCGATCCCACCGGCGCTTCGGCCGATGAGCGTTGATCGCAGTGAGCACACTGGCACGTTTCCGAGTGCCTGGCGAACATCGGTTCGCACAACCAGAAACAGCGGTCGATTGGCGCCTTTGTCGTGAATGGCGTCCACGCTGAAATCCGCGAGCAATTCCGCCTGAGGCTGGATAGGCCGAAACAGCTTCAGGTACTGCTCGCCATGCAGCATCTGTTGATAATCCCAGCCGTAGTCCTGCTCAAACACGTTCACCGTCATCACGGAGGCCATGCTCGGTATTGCGAGCTGCGTCGCCGATGGCAGCAGAAAATTCCGATCTGCCTCGGTATCGTCGCGCCCGAAACCAACGCTTAGTGCATACAACGCGGATTGATCGGCGCGCCATACGAACGGGAGGTCCTTGCGTTGCAGAGACCGAAGGCGAGCGGGATCAACCGTCATCGACATTCACCGGCACAAGGCAGGGCAATCACTACTTAACCCTGCGCACCCGCTTCCTGAGCGAACCGCCAACCGGTTTCGGCGAGTGGCCAAACCGCTTTCGTCGCAGCAGCGGCGTTTGCGTTCGAGGCAGTGCCGTCTCGAACCCGACCGGCAATACCCTGCACGATCGCCGCGATGCGGAAGAAGTTGAATGCAGAATAAAATTCGCGATTGGCGATCCCGTCACGACCGGTGCGCTCGCAATACCGTGCGACGTATTCCTCTTCGCTGGGAATTCCAAGGGCAACCAGATCTTGTCCAACCAGACCACTGGACCCGATGCCAATATTCGGCATCTGCCATGTCATCAGGTGATAGGTGAAGTCAGCAAGCGGATGACCGATTGTCGATAACTCCCAATCAAGCACCGCGGCAACCTCCGGGCCATCGGCCGAGATGATCATGTTATCGAGCCGAAAGTCGCCATGCACGATACTGGCCGATTGATCGTCCGGTACGTTATCGCCCAACCATTCGATGAGCTTGTCCATCGGCCCGATTGTCTCGGTTTCGGACGCGTAATACTGCTTCGACCAACGACCAATCTGACGCGCAAAGTAGTTACCAGGCTTGCCGTAATCCTCGAGCCCCAGTGCTTTGTAGTCGAGCGAGTGAAGACGCGCGATGGTCTTATTTTTTTCCTCATAAATAGCGCCGCGCTCTTCAGGGCTAAGGTTCGGCAGGTTCGGCTCCCAGAAGATGCGACCGGCAACGCAGTCCATGACATAGAACATCGTTCCGATCACGCTGTCGTCATCGCAAAGTACATACGGTCGGGGTACCGGAAAGTCGGCCTCCCAAAGCGCTTTGATCACACGATACTCACGGTCCACCGCATGGGCCGATGGCAGCAATTTGCCGGGCGGCTTACGTCGCAAGACGTACTGGCCTGACGTTGCAGTGATTTGATACGTGGGATTGGACTGCCCGCCTTTGAACTGGCGCACCTGCATCGGCCCCGTAAACCCATCGACGTGTGACGCCAGATACTGCTCCAGCCTGGATTCATCGATACGATGTGCTTCACGCACTTCCCGAGTCCCGGAAAACTGTTCCTGCCTGCTCGTCATAACGGTGACCTTGCCCCCTGCTACTGATACGAAAACCCCGGCACATTGTGCATTGGAAATGTCGCAAATGCACTGCCATAAAAAAAGCCGCGCATTGCTGCGCGGCTTCTTTGGCTCGGTTGCAATCGCTTCAGTGCATCACACTCGCGGTTGTCGTGCCTTTGCCCGCCGCATCAGGCCCGATGTGTCGCTCCAGAAAATCGAGCAGCTCTCGATAATACAGAACCCGATTTTCAATCCGATAGAAGCCGTGACCCTCTTTTTCAACCAGCAGCTCTTCGTACGGTACACCCGCCGCGTCCAGTTTCTTCTTCAGGTTGTAATACTGCTGAACGGGAACGCGCTTGTCGGCCTTACCGTGTGCAATGTAGAGCGGTGTGATGATCTTGTCGACATGGTTCGCCGGCGAGCGATCCTCTAGATCTGCCTTGTCCACACCCAGCGCCTGATCGAGGAATGTCCGACCACTTTCACGGTCAGGTATATCGCCGCGCACTTTCATCATCGGCAGATCATAGACGCCGACAAAAGCGAACGCACAGGCATACAGATCAGGTTCGCGCGTGATGCCCGCAAGCGTCGCGTAGCCGCCGTAACTGCCACCATAGATGCAGGTCTTGTTGGGATCAGAGATTCCCTGCTCAAAAGCCCACTTGGTCACATCCGTCACGTCGTCCTGCATCTCGCGGCCCCACTTACGATAGCCGGAACGTTCGAACTCGTAGCCGAAGCCGCCTGAACCGCGATAGTTTGGCTGAACCACAACGTAGCCTTTGCCCGCCAATAGTTGCGCCTCTATATCAAACCCCCATTCGTCGCGTGGGCCATGTGGACCGCCATGGATGACGAACACGGTGGGTAGTGGCTCGGTAGACTCTACGTTCGGGCGGGTGACGTAGGCCTGAATCGGCGTACCGTCGCGTGCGGTTATCACATGAGACGTTTTCTCATACATCTCTTTTGGATCGATCTCTGGCTTAACGTCAAACAGGTAACGCGCCGAGAAAGATTCGGTGTCCAGGAGGAAGTAGCGTTGTGGCTGAACATCGCTGAAAGTCGCGATGAGCCCCATCTTGCCATCCCAGGTGAAACCGGAAGAAGCGACATGGTTATCCGGGAAAGACATCACCAAACGCTTCCAGAGATTCACATCGTCGCTCTGCACGTATTCACCATCCGCTTCGAGGAACTCGTACTCTGGCAACCCTGGCAAAAACTCAACACCAACAACCGATTTGTTGTCGGTACCGCGCAAGAATCGACGTGCCGGCACTCTGTCGTGAGTCAGTACCGGTTCGATCGCACCCGTTTCCAGGTCGAGTCGCACAATACCGAAGTACCCTGCGTCTTCTGTCGACAACAGCGCATGACTGCCATCACTCGCCATTTTGATCGGATTTACGCTGCCTTTGAACGGACTTTCAAACTCTACCCAGTCACTGTCCACCGTTGGCTTGTAGGCGTACTTCAGGATATTCGTGGCGTCATCGTTCATCACTGCAAAACGGGCATTGCCATCTCTATCAGCCAGCAAACTACCACGCCTGAATGGCGATGTGTCGATCGTTCGTCTGCGCTGACGATATACATTGACGATCTCAAGCTGCTGGGCACGGTCCGAAGCGCTTGTCATGACCTTAATATTTTTCTTGTCCTCTGGCATGACATCAACGATATCGCCGAGACTGAAAAAGGTACGCCCGGTAGCGCTACCTGGTGCCATCAGAGTCACCGCTTTCTTGCCATTGTAGTCAACCGCAAACACCTTGCCCGTTGGGTATTGTTGCGCCAACGTACCGACCGCACTCTGGGTCGTGAACAACAAACGTTCTTCGTTAACCCAACGAATTTGGGCCACAGACTCGTTGCCTGCCGGTTTTGTTTGCCAAACCACCTCAGGACGGCGCGGGTCCGTGATGTCCATCACAACCAGGTACGCATTGTCCTCATCACGCATAGCAGCTGCGATGTATTCTCCGGTAGGCGATAGCGATACCGTCGTATATTTCGGTAAAGACACGAGCTCTTCGATCGTCGGCGCTGCTTTGGCAGTCGAGACGAACACCAAAGCATACGCCGCAAGCAGCGCAAGTCGTTTGAATTTCATGGTTGCTCCTCAGAAACACGTTACAAAAGCACCTCGCAGAGCACGAAATGCTTTCCCCCGTAGCGAAAAGCTAACACGTTAGCGGGAGGTTTTCATGACAAAGCACGAAATTTGAGGGTTGCTGTAGGTTAGACAGAATGCGAGACCGGCTAGATAAAAAGCACTTTGAGTCAGGTGCTTATACCAACCTGATCTAGCGAAACGACAGCGTTGCCGACCCTCGCCTTGACATAAGATGGCAAAAACTACTGCCGCCAACGGGCAGCGCGTGATAACAACCCGTACGTCGAACTGTTCAGTGCTGCAGCTTCGGCCGGCTTGGCGACTGCTGATTGCAGTGCTGCGGCCATCTGTTTGCCGAGTTCGACCCCCCATTGGTCGAAGCTGTTGATGCCGAGAATGACGCCCTCCACGAACACTTTGTGCTCATACAAAGCCACCAACTGACCGAGTGAAAAGGCCGACAGGGCCTTTAACAGGAACACACTGCTCGGTCGGTTACCCGGATGCTCTTTGTGATTGGCCAGACGCTGCCGCTCTGCCTCGTTCGCACCCTTCGAAGCCAGAGCATCCACTGCCTGCTGCTGGCTGAATCCCAGCATCAGCGCATCGGCCTGCGCCAGACAATTTGCTATCGCAAGATCCTGTTGTGCCTGAGAAGCACCTGACGAGCGCACCGGCAAAATGAAGTCAGCTGGAATAGAGCTCGTGCCTTGATGCAGCAACTGATAAAAAGAATGCTGCGCATTCGAGCCTGCCTCTCCCCACACAACCTGGCCAGTCTCGACACGAGTCTTGCGACCATCGCGTTTAACCGACTTGCCGTTACTCTCCATTTGCAGTTGTTGCAGATAGGCCGGAAAGCGATCGAGGCGATTATCATAGGGAAGAATCGCCTGGCTGCGTGCTCCCAGGAAGTTGTTATTCCAGATGGCGAGCAATGCCATTAGTACCGGCACGTTTTCACCCAAGGGTGCCTTCTGAAAATGGCGATCGATCGCGCGCGCACCACGTAGAAGCTCGAGGAAAGCATCGCGTCCGACCCCGAGTGCAATCGACAAACCGACCGAAGACCATAGTGAATAGCGACCACCAACCCAGTCCCAAAAGCCGAACCGATAGTTGGGGTGAACACCGAACGCATCCATGGCGGCGTGGTTCGTGGATGCAGCGGCAAAGTGATTCACCACTGCCGATTCACCGAGTTCACCAGCGATCCACTGCCGTGCCAGGTCCGCATTCGACATGGTTTCCAGTGTCGTGAATGTCTTGGAGCAGATAACAACCAACGTGGTCGCGGGATCAAGCTGCTCCGCCAGATCGGCCATCTGCGTGCCATCCACATTGGAAACCGTATGGACGCGCAGACCATCAGCAACATGATGCAAGGCCCTCATCGCCATCGCGATACCGAGATCTGACCCACCGATGCCAACATTGATCACGTCGGTAAAACGCTGACCTCGTGCACCACGAATACCGCCAGACAATACGCCATCAACGAAAACGAGCATTTGCTCGCGTACTTGCCGCACGTCACGAATGACGCGTTGCCCATCGACTGTTGCCTTACTTGTCGACGCCGCACGCAACGCGGTATGCAGCACGGCGCGCTGCTCTGTGTTGTTGATGATGTCACCAGCAAACATGGCATCGCGCATCGTCTCGACATTGGCCTGACGTGCCAGACTGATCAAAAAATTCCGGGTTTGTGGCCGTACGCGTTGGCGCGAATAGTCGAACAGGAGATCGTCGAGCTGCACGGAAAAACGCTGAAACCGGCGAGCGTCTTGTTGAAACAAGTCGGCGATAACCGCCGTTTGCCCCCACTCCTTGTAATGCGCCTTCAGCGAGCGCCAGGCGGGTAAATCGGTGGGGTAGCGGGCGGTGAGCGTCTTCATACAGCTATTCTATCTGAGCGACCGGATGCACCCAACTTTGGTGTTGGCAACTCGCACGTCGACGCCTCTCGAACCTGACGCCATCTCACGTACCTAGCGCACACGCGAGCCAGGTGCGAACGGCCCACCGCGGAGAAATCCGCGCGTTAGCAGTCGTAGTACTCGCGATACCAGCGTACAAAGCGCTCGACACCGACCTCGATCGGAGTGTTGGGCTTGTAGTTGACGTCTGCCACCAGGTCGGCGACGTCGGCATATGTGTCAGGCACGTCACCGGGTTGCAATGGCAGCAGGTTCTTGTCCGCTTTCTTACCAACGCACGCTTCGATGACCTCGATATAGCGCATCAACTCGACCGGCTGGTTGTTACCGATGTTGTAAATCCGATAAGGCGCCTTGCTAGTACCGGGGTCGGGTGCGGCGGAATCCCAATCAGCATTCGGCTTGGCCACGTTGTCCATCGTGCGCACAACGCCTTGAACGATATCTTCGACGTACGTGAAATCACGCCGATGCTTGCCAAAATTGAACACATCGATCGGTTCACCCGCCAATATTGCGCGCGTGAACAGAAACAACGCCATATCCGGCCGGCCATATGGCCCATACACCGTGAAGAAACGCAGCCCTGTGGTCGGTAGGTCATACAAATTGGAATAGGTATGCGCCATCAGCTCATTGGCCTTCTTGGTCGCACCGTAAAGCGCCAGCGGATGGTCAACATTGTGATGGATGGAAAACGGCATCGTGGTGTTCGCGCCGTAGACACTGCTGGACGATGCATACACGAGGTGCTCGACGCCGTTGTGTCGGCAGCCCTCGAGAATATTCATCGTGCCGACAATGTTGCTATCGATATAACTGTGTGGGTTTTCGATGGAATACCGCACGCCGGCCTGAGCCGCCAAATGAATCACGCGGTCAAACTTGTGCTCGGCAAACAGTGCTTCGATACCCGCACGATCCTCTAGGCCCATTTTGACGAAGGTAAAGTTGGCGTGTGGTTGTAAGCGCGCCAGACGTGCTTCTTTCAGGCTAACGTCGTAATAATCGTTGAGATTATCCAATCCAACGACAGTATCGCCGCGCTCCAATAGGTGCAGACTGGTAAATGAGCCGATAAACCCGGCAGCACCGGTCACTAGAATTTTCATGGTTACTTCAGGTTCCTGGAGACCTTAGAGCCGTTGATCGGACTCATGTTCTTCGAGCAGATACTTGATGTCGTAAACGATTCCGTCCGGCTTGCAGAATGCCCGGATACCGGCCGCCCCCATTGCTGCATACTCCTTATGTGCAACGGCAATCACAGCACCGTCGTATGCACCCTGTTTCGGTTCAGCCACCAATTCGACGCCGTACTCATGGTGCGCCTCAGCAGCATCGGCCCACGGGTCGTGGACATCAACGGAGACACCATAGCTGCCGAGTTCAGCAATCAGATCGACGACCTTGGTATTGCGAACATCGGGACAGTTTTCCTTGAAGGTCAGCCCAAGTACCAACACTTTCGCACCATTCGGCTGCAAACCACGACTAATCAGCAGCTTGACGATCTGCGATGCGATGAATTGCGACATGTTATCGTTGATGCGTCGGCCCGCGAGGATCATCTCAGGATGGTAACCCAGCGCCACGGCCTTATGCGTCAGATAGTAGGGATCCACACCGATGCAATGACCGCCTACCATACCAGGACGAAATGGCAGGAAGTTCCATTTGGTCCCCGCCGCTTTCAACACATCTTCAGTATCGATACCGACACGATCGAAGATCATCGCCAGCTCGTTGATCAACGCAATATTGACGTCGCGCTGCGTGTTTTCGATGACTTTGGCGGCTTCCGCTACCTTGATCGATGTAGCCTTGTGCGTGCCGGCGGTAATAATGCTGGCATACAGCGCATCCACAAAATCCGCGGCTTCCGGTGTTGACCCAGATGTGACCTTCAGGATGTCAGGCAGCCGATGCTCCTTGTCGCCCGGGTTGATGCGTTCCGGACTGTAACCCGCGAAAAAGTCTCGATTGAGCGCCATGCCTGCGGTTTCTTCGAGTACCGGCACGCAGAATTCCTCCGTCGCGCCCGGGTACACGGTCGACTCGTAGATGACAATGTCGCCTTTCTTGAGCACACCGCCCAGCATCTTGCTGGCTGACTTCAACGGCGACAACACCGGCCGATGATTAGAGCCGACTGGTGTCGGTACCGTCACCACAAAGACGTTACAGTCCGCAATACCGGACACATCATCGGTATAGCTGAGTTGGCTGGCCTCGCGCAGCAGCTCCGGCTCGACTTCCAGCGTGGAATCCTTGCCGTTTCTGAGCTCTTCGACGCGCTCCGTCTTGAGGTCAAAGCCCACGGTGGGGTATTTCTTGCCGAATTCCACGGCCAAGGGCAATCCGACGTAGCCTAAGCCGACAACGCCGATCTTCACATCCTGCAGTCCAATCAAGACCCTTCTCCCATATACAATATCGCGTTCTTGGTGCGCGATTTTAGTGTGTTCGCGGTGTCAGCACTTTGACGTGCGTCACGCACCGCAGCGTGACATTACAACAGGTACATGACAGCCAAAAGACCCGCGATGCTCATCGTAATGGTGTAAGGCAGCGCCATGATCACCATTCGGCCGTATGACAGGCGGATCAGCGGCGCCAGCGCCGATGTGAGCAAAAACAGGAATGCCGCCTGACCATTCGGCGTCGCGACACTCGGAATGTTGGTACCGGTATTGATCGCGACGATCAGCGTATCGAATTGATCCCGAGTCAGAGTGCCGGCATTGAGTGCGGCCTCGACCTGCGCTGCATAAACTGTTGCCACGAAAACATTGTCACTGATCATCGACAATAGGCCGTTGGCGACGTAGAACAGTGTCGCCTGAACACCGCCGGTATAGGACAACAGGATATCAGTGATTGGCTGGAACAAATGTTGTGTCTCGATCACCGCAACGATCGCAAAAAACACAACGAGCAGTGACGTGAACGGCAGCGCTTCTTCAAACGCTTTACCGAGTTTATGCTCGTCGATGATGCCATTGAATGCCGTGGTCAAAACAATCACGCCGAGACCAATGATGCCAGGCTCTGCCAGGTGCAGACCCAGTGCGATGACCAGAAATACGGCAACCACACCCTGGATGATCAGCTTCATCGTGTCCTGTTTGGTGCGCTTCTCGGTATTTTCGCGATCGAAATCGGCCAACACTTCGCGCACGCTGTCAGGCAACGTCGCACCATAGCCAAAAATCTTCGTCTTTTCTAAAAACAGACAGGTGATCAGACCAACCACGAGTACCGGCATCGAGACCGGCGCGACGCGCAGGAAAAACTCGACAAACTCCCAGTCTGCAATCTTGGCCAGCAAGAGATTCTGTGGCTCACCAACGAGGGTGGTGACACCGCCAAGTGCGGTACCGACCGCACCGTGCATCATCAGACTGCGTAGGTAAGAGCGAAACTGCTCAAGATCCGCCCTGCGCTCCTCCACGATCGAGCCGTCGTCATTCTGGTCGTAGACATGATCATCCCCGCCCGACGACACACAACGGTGATACACGCCGAAGAACCCGACTGCGACGGCAATAATGACCGCGGTTACCGTCAGTGCATCGAGAAAGGCACTCAATACAGCTGCCGCGAAACTGAACAGCAGCGACAAGAACATCTTCGAACGAACCTTGAGAATCAGCTTCGTGAAGACGAACAACAGCATATCTTTCATGAAGTAGATGCCGGCGACCATGAACATCAACAGGATGATCACTGGCAGGTTTTTCTCCACCTCATGGTAGACCGTATAGGGCGATGTCAAACCGATGATCAATGCCTCGAGAGCCAGCAATCCACCGGGTTGCAGCGGATAACATTTCAGTGCCATGGCCAGCGTGAAAATGAACTCGAGAATCAGCACCCAGCCAACGACGAAACCGTCGACTGTCAGCATCAGGATCGGATTCAGAATCAGAAAAGCAATGATGGTTTGCTTGTACCAGCCTGGGGCCTGCCCGAGGAAATTTGCACGGAAAGCCTGCGCGAACGTATAGACCATGACCTAAGTCTCTCTTGTTGTTGGGTTTTGCGACGGCAGCGAATGCCCCGAATTCGACATATTGTAAGGTATAGCGGCTGCTTGTCGCAGCAGTTTAGTGCCCGGCCGAGCTATTCCGGGCCTGATCCCAGACCACCGACTCCTGACTACTCGATGCGATACGCTCCATCAGAGCGGCATGCAAGGTACGCTCCTGCTCGCTCGCCGTGACCACAAGCCCATTGGAGACGAGCTTTGCGTCGACGACATTGCCACCGGTTTGCGCCGCCTCCGCGGGCTCAGCCGCATCGAGTTCCAGGCTGTTCTGACCGCCCGTCATCAAAAGATAAACGTCGCCCAGCAACCTCGCATCGAGTAAAGCGCCATGCAAATCACGCCCCGAGTTATCGACCTGATAGCGCTTACACAGCGCGTCCAGACTGTTGCGCTGACCAGGATGCATCTCCCGAGCAAGGCGGAGGCTATCGGTCACTTTGCAGATATCCGACAACCGCGTCCGCTTGTGTGACATACGACGCAACTCATGCTCGAGGAAGCCGACATCGAAAGGCGCATTGTGAATGACAAGCTCCGCACCTACGACAAAGGAGAGGAAATCGTCCGCGATATCCGGAAACCGCGGCTTGTCCGCCAGATCTTCATTGCGGATACCGTGCACCGCAATCGCGCCATCGTCGATCTGGCGGTCGGGGTTCAGATACTGATGCCAGGTTTTGCCAGTGACACGCCGATTCACCACTTCAACGCAGCCGATCTCGATAATGCGATGGTCCGCTGCTGGGTCAAGACCCGTCGTTTCGGTATCGAGCACGATTTGTCGTTGCACGGTCAAATCCTTGCCTCCTCAAGCAAATTGTCGAGCCCCTGATTAGCCAGCGAGTCCGCTAACTCATTACCACTGTCACCAGCGTGTCCTTTGACCCAATGCCAGCGCACATCGTGCTGCGCTGCGAGCTCGTCGAGTTGCTGCCACAAATCTTGATTCTTGACGGGCTGTTTGCTCGCCGTCCGCCAATTACGCTGCTTCCAGCCTGTGATCCACTTCGTAATGCCATCGCGCACATAAACGGAATCGGTGTAAAGATCGATAACACAGCGGCGTGTCAAAGCTGACAGCCCCTGGATCGCCGCCATGAGCTCCATACGGTTGTTGGTCGTAGCCTGCTCACCGCCACAGAGATTCTTACGATGACCATCGCACTCCAGCGCTACGCCCCAACCACCGGGTCCGGGATTGCCTCGGCACGCGCCATCCGTATACATCGTTACATGGGGTGTCATTGAGAATCGGGTAGTTTTTTCACCGGCGCTGATTTTAGCGCATCTCGTAACGAAGGTTCTGCGATTCCACTGACAACACGCGCACGTTGCTTCCAACTCGGTCGGATTCTCGTGAGCGTCGCAACGCGTTTACGGGCCTGAATCCAATAACAAGCCCCCAGCTCCGGCCACCAGCGTTGCCCGAGTTCCTCCCACGGAATGCGCTGCCCGCCCCACTGCCTACTGATCGGCATACGAAAGAAAAACCGGTGGTGTTGCTGGATGCGCAAATCGAGCAATTGTAGCCAATCGTGGAGTTTGCGTTCCCCGAGGACACGTTCCGTGCCAGGTGGAAACGATCGCCGGCTTAACAACCGACGCAGGCCCCAGAACCCAATCGGTTTGAAACCGAGCAGCATCAGATGGCCTTCAGAACGCAAGACACGATGCGCCTCGCGAAGAATGTCATGCGGCCGCGCGGCGAGTTCCAACGTGTGCGGCAACAACACCGCATCGACCGACTGATCGGCAAACGGCAATCTTGCGAAGTCGGCGCTCACCTGACCCGACTGACCGGCTTCATAGACGGTGACACTGTGCTGCGTTCGCGCATTGGCAATCATGCCTTCCGGAGCGCCACCCCAACGTCCGATCTGCAGTAGGTGTTCGCCAAACACACCTTCTAACACATCGTCGACCAGTGCCTGTTCAGCGCTCAGTAGCTCCGAACCCAGCCGGCCAGACAGCCATTCATCGGTGATTGTGGGTTTTTGCGACCATCGTTGCTGCATGTATCTCTACCGCGTCGTCTATCGTCACGCCGCCTTGGCGATTGCTGCCTGCGAAGGTAACGCGACACAGGCACTTGCATTGCACCGTCGGAACGGTACGATCGAACCATGCCGAAGTTAACAGAATTCCGCTGCGCGCGCGCGGCCACACTCCTCCTTTTTCTGATGATTGCGCCAGCACAGGCACAGCACCGGGATCTATTCAGCGCACTCGATCACGCCAGCGCGGACGACTTTGCCACAGCACCCTCGCCCTGGTTGTTGCCCGACGATGCCAGCTGGCACCACCGCAGCGGCATCGGACCCGCAGCCTCAGCCCCTGTGATCCCGGCGGAGCCAGACGACTTATTGGCGCGCATGCGCCAGGGGTTTCGTATGGCGCCCAACAATGACTCTCGCACCGCCGCTCAGCTGCGCTGGTACGCACGCCATCCTGAATACCTCAATCGTGTCGTGAATCGGGCACGTCCCTACTGGCATCACATTATCGAGACGATCGAAGCGCGCGATATGCCTTTGGAACTCGCACTGCTGCCGATCGTCGAGAGCGCCTTCGACCCGTTTGCTTATTCGCATGGCCGAGCGGCCGGTCTCTGGCAGTTTATTCCCGGCACTGGCCGTCGCTTCGGCCTGCGACAGGACTGGTGGTATGACGGTCGTCGCGATGTGTTGGAATCGACGCGGGCGGCACTGGATTATCTTGAGTACTTGGCGAACCGCTATGACGGCGACTACGAGCTCGCTGTTGCGGCCTACAATTCTGGTGAAGGCACGGTGGATCGTGCCATTCGGAGAAATCGCAAGGCTGGCAAGCCGACCGACTTCTGGTCATTGAAATTGCCGAAGGAGACGTCGAGCTACGTACCGAAACTGCTCGCATTAGCCGATATTTTCTCAACGCCGGAGAACCACGGACTGACCTTACCGCTGGTCGCCAATAAGCCACAGATTACCGTGGTCGAAACGGGTGGCCAAATCGATCTGGCGCTGGCTGCTGAATTGGCTGGCCTGGAAGTCGACGCGCTGTACTTGCTGAATCCAGCCTTTAACCAGTGGGCCACCTCACCTGCAGGGCCACACCGATTGGTCGTGCCCGTGGCTGCCGCCGCCAGCCTGGCACAAGGGGTCGCCGAGTTACCGGCTAGCGAACGCATGCGCTGGACGCGACACAAAGTCTCCAGCGGGCAAACCTTGTCGCACATTGCTGATCGATATTCGATCACCACGCAAGCCATACGCAGCGCGAATAATCTGCGCGGCACGATGATCCGTGAAGGCCAATACCTGATGATCCCCACTGCGACGCGGCCACTGGCAGATTACAGCCAAAGCGCCGCCGCCCGACTGGCGCGAAAACAGGAACGACGACGTGGCGATACGCGTATCGAACACATTGTCAAAAGCGGTGAGAGTTTGTGGGACATCGGGCGTCTGCACGGCGTCGGGACCCGATCGCTGGCCGCATGGAATGGTATGGCACCCGGCGACACCCTGTCGGTCGGCAAGAAACTCGTGATCTGGAAAAAGGGCGCTGCTGGTAGCAACACCTCGTCGAGTACTACCCGCACCGTCCGCTATACCGTACGTAGCGGCGACTCGCTATCGACAATTGCGGCTCGCTTCCGGGTGCGTGTCGCCGACATTGCGCGCTGGAACAAGCTCGACAGTCAGAAAATTCTCAGGCCAGGCCAACGCCTCCGTCTGGTCGTCGACGTCACACGCCAATCGAGCTAAGCATCCTGTGGCCTGAGCCGCCGGAGGCCGAGCAAGCGACACCGACCAACGTCGACCGATTCGTTGTGCGTCACATCAGACGGGCGGCGTACGATCATTCGATGGAACAATTCTGTAAACTTGGCAACTTCGAGTTCGTCAAAGGTACAGGCAAATGGGTTTCATGACGGGAAAACGCGCGCTGATTGTTGGCTTGGCCAGTAATCGATCAATCGCTTACGGTATCGCTCAGGCGATGGCGCGCGAAGGCGCTGCATTGGCGTTCACCTACCAAAACGACAAACTAAAAGATCGCGTCACCAAAATGGCAGCAGAATTTGAGTCGGATCTGGTGCTACCGCTCGATGTCGCGCATGACCATGAAATCGACGCCGCATTCGCGTCGCTGGGTGAGTCTTGGGACAGCCTGGATAACGTGGTGCATTCCGTCGGCTTCGCACCGCGCGAACAACTCGCCGGGGGTTACGTCGAATGTGTCACCCGAGAAGGTTTTCAAATCGCTCACGATATCTCGAGCTATTCGTTCGCCGCGCTCGCCAAAGCAGCGCTGCCAATGATGGAAGGTCGTGATGCTGCGTTGCTGACACTGAGCTATCTGGGCGCTGTGCGTGCCATTCCAAATTACAATGTGATGGGCCTTGCCAAAGCCAGCCTGGAGGCCAATGTACGTTTTCTCGCTGCCGATCTTGGCGAACGCGGGATTCGCGTCAATGGGATTTCCGCCGGCCCGATCAAGACCCTTGCGGCTTCCGGCGTCGGTGGCATCCGCAAAATGCTGACGCATGCCGCAGAGGTATCGCCGTTGAAGAAAAACATAACCGCACTAGATGTTGGCAACACCGCGGCATTTTTGTGCTCCGACCTCGCCGCGGGCATCACTGGCGAAATCGTCTATGTTGACGGCGGCTATAGCACGGTCGGTATGTCTCTCGACTAGCGGGGAACGAACGGTCGACTAGCCAGAGACTTTGGTTTCTTCGCCCTCGAGTCTCGCAACAATGGTTGCGCAACAAGCATCGCCAAAAATATTGACGGACGTGCGCGCCATATCCAGAACGCGATCAAACACGAGCAAGACGCCAATGGCTTCAACCGGCAGACCGATTGCGGCCAGTATGATCGCGATCGCAACCAGCGAAGCTGATGGCACACCAGCCACACCAATCGACGTCAACAAGGCAATAACAACGATTGAAAACTGCACGCCGAACGTCAGATCCAGACCATAAGCCTGTGCGAGGAACATCGCTGCCGTACACTCGTACAGCGCGGTGCCATTCATATTTACCGTGGCTCCGAGGGGCAACACAAAACTTGACACCCGCCGAGACACACCCACATCGTTCTCGACGCATTCCATCGTCACGGGCAGTGTAGCCGACGATGACGACGTCGAAAACGCCGTTAACATGGCAGGGCTCATGGCGCCGATCACTTTGATCGGATTCACGCGGCCAATAAACCGAAGCAGAAGCGGTAACGTGACCAGCGTATGCACGGCCAGTGCCGCGAGCACCACCATCGAGAATACAAGCAATTCCCCGGCCGCGTCGAAACCGACTTTGGCAACAGTCTCTGCGACAAGACCGAAGACACCGATGGGAGCGAACTTCATGACCAGATCGGTGATGTGCATCATGACCTTGAACACACCATCCCAGAATCGGTACAGGGTTTGCTCTAGCTCCTTGTCGAGCTTGGTCATGAAAAACCCGAACAGCATGGCGAAGAAAATAAGCCCCAGCATCTGACCGTTGGCCGCGGCATTAACAATATTCTCCGGCACCATGCGCTGGAAAATCTTGACGACATCACCCACGCCTTTGCCTTCGACGTTTTTGGCAACACTGCTCACGTCGTCGGTGAGCGCGAGTTGATCGCCGATCGGTTGGCCGTTGCTATAACCCGGCCCAACAATGTTGATCAAAACCAGACCAACGAGAATTGCGAGCAGCGTAGTCGTCGCGTAAAACGCCAGCGTCTTGCCCCCGAGGCGTCCCAGATTGCCTGAGCCACCAATGCCCGCGACGCCGACGATGATCGATGATGTAATCAACGGCACGATCAGCATTTTCAACGCCTGCAAAAACAGACCACCGATAAAGTCGAAGATATCGACGAATCGCACACCAACAAACTCACCGGTTTCGCCCACGAGCCAACCGACAAAACCCGCTGCGATAATCGCAATCAAAATCTGCCAGTGCAGTGCCAGTTTCTTCATGTTTCCCCTAACGCACGCAATCTATTGGTGCTTACAGACCCTGAGTCGTCTCAAGTAGATCACCCATCTCGACATCCGCGTCATCACGCAGTGTCGAGACGATTGCCAGCACCTGTGCCGTACCGTTCTGTGTAGCCAGCTGGCGGCGGCCAGCGTCAATCTGAGCCTGCGGCAGATCAGGGACACTACCCGGCTTAAGGTCGCTCACACGATAAATGAGGAATCCACTGCCTGGCGCATTGACACTACCGACTCTGGGCGCACCATCCGGCAACGGCGCGTTGAAAACAGCGGCGGCGAGCGCAGCCGGCACCTGCGTATCGCTACGCTCGATATAGCGGCGCTCGGCCACTTCCGCACCCGTATTCAAGGTAAGCGTCTCAAAGTCCATGTTGGGTTCTGCACGTAAGGCACCGGCTAGTTGCGCACCGCGTTCGGCGGCAATCGCATCGGCAGCTTCCGCGCGCAACAATTCGCGAATATCTTCCTGTACTTGCTCTAGGGGCTGGCGCCCCGCTGGCTCACGAGCAACGACGCGCACGACGGCAGTACGGTCATCCGCCAACGACACGGGCTCAGACAACTGCCCTGCTTCTAGGGCACCGGGACCGAACACAGTGTCCTGCAACGCCGGCTCGCGACCAAAGGGCAAAATGCTGTCGGCAGTAAAGCCGTCGGTCGTCTGCAACTCGATGCCGAGCGCCGCCGCCATCGCGTCAATCGTGGCATTCTCAAAGTACTGGTCATCCAGTTCAGAACGAATCGCCGCCAGCTCGCCGTCGGTGCGGTCAGCATAGAAACGTTCGGTAACGTCCGCGCGAACCGTTTCGAAATCCGGTGCGTCGCCGGTTCGAATGTCGTCGAGTCGAATAATATGTAAGCCAAACTGGCTTTCGACGACATCCGAGACATCGCCCACGCTCATCGCATAAACAGCGTCTTCCACCGGACCGGTGAAATTACCTTTGGCGACAAAGCCCAGATCGCCACCGTTGGCCGCGCTGCCGCCATCGACAGAGAATTCTTGCGCGAGTGCTTCAAAGGACTCGCCTGCGTTGATGCGTTCCAGCAATTCGGCAGCGAGCGCGTCGTCTCCATCATTTAGTAAGATGTGGCTGGCACGACGTTGTTGTTCGCCCTCATAGTCACCGGCGATCCCCTGGTAGTAAGCCAGCAGCAGTTCATCCGTTACATCGATCCGCGCGCGCGCGACAGACTCATCGATCAACAGGTATTCAAGATCAACACTCGCCGGTGTCGTAAAGCGCGTCGGACTATTCTCATACCAGGCCATGATCTCTTCTTCGCTGACATTGACCTGATCAAGATAACTATCCGGGCTGATCGTCGCGTACTCGACTTCGCGCTGTTGGCCGGTGAGCTCGATTCGGCGTCGAAATTCTGATGGCGTGATGAACGCCGAATTCGTCAGTGTTTCCTGAAACTGGTTGATTACCATCTGGCCACGCTGTGAAGCCTCGTAGCCTGCCGCAGAAAACTGGTTACTAGCGAGCAAGCGGTCGTAGAGTTCGCGGTCAAACTGTCCGTCCGTCTGAAAAGCTGGATTACTGACGATGTCGTTCGCAATCATCTCGTCCGAGACAGCGAAGCCCTGCTTGCTCAAATATTGTTGAAGCGCTGTGCGGCTTATGACGCTTTCTACAGCACTCGCTCTGATCTGGTCTAAAAAGGCCGCCGGCAGGTCAGCATCGCCAAAATTGGCAACCTGGCTATTGAACGCGTTGTTGACCGCTCGCAGCGATACTTCCTCGCCATCGACCTTGGCCACAAAACGGTTCGGTGTCAGTGTGTAATTCAATCCTGTCCCGGCGAGTAACAGAAGAATGACGGCCAGGATGATTTTCCCCGTTGTACCGATAAATCTTTCGCGGATGTCGTGCAGCATTAGTCTCGATGCCCTCTGCAAACCTTATGTTGTGTTCGTTCGCGTTGTCGTCGCCGACAACATCTAAAAAAAAAGCCGCCTGTCGAAACAGGCGGCTCCTTGTTCAATGGCGGAGTGGACGGGACTCGAACCCGCGACCCCCGGCGTGACAGGCCGGTATTCTAACCAACTGAACTACCACTCCTGAACTGGTGGGTGCTGAGGGGATCGAACCCCCGACCTTCGCGGTGTAAACGCGACGCTCTTCCAGCTGAGCTAAGCACCCCAATCGCCGCATTCAGCTTGCGCCCGACCCGGCCCTGCGAACCGCTTGGTGGGCAGCTGTGTGCCGCGAAGGCGCGCTAGTTTACGGCATCCTTCAGGGCTTTACCAGCCTTGAATGAAGGAACATTACTAGCCTTAATCGGAATCTCTGCACCCGTCTGTGGGTTGCGCCCCATGCGGGCTGCGCGGTGTTTCACGGCAAACGTGCCGAAGCCTACCAGTGATACGTTATCACCCTTTTTGAGGCTACCGGTGATGGAGTCCAGTACCGCGTCAACGGCTTTGCCGGCGTCAGCTTTTGACAGGCCAGCGCTATCTGCGACTGCATCAATTAAATCGCCCTTGTTCATATAAAGTTCCTTGAGTCTGATTGCATAATTAGCTTCGTGTCGACCATTGCGCGCCGACAGTGAAGTCCCCCCTCGACCAACAGGCTCGAACTCAATACTGAGCGCTTCACCTGCACATCGCTAACTCTAACTTTCGTCTAGAATTGAGCGTTCGCGATTGTTATAACAATTCGCAAAAACCCCTGTCAACAAAGTGTTTTTACGCTTCGTAGCCATGTTGTTAGTGTGCTGTCAACTGATTCGCTTCGGCATCCTGCTCAGTACCTTCGTTGGTTTTGTCGGCACTTCGAGCCAATGGCTCCGGTGCATGCTGCAATGCAATCTGCAGAACCTCGTCGATCCATTTCACTGCAACAATATTGAGTTTGCCTTTGATGTTCTTCGGTATTTCGGCCAGGTCCTTCTCATTTTCCTGAGGAATAATCACGGTCGTGATGCCGCCTCTGTGCGCTGCCAGCAGCTTCTCTTTCAAGCCACCAATCGGCAACACTTCGCCACGCAGCGTGATTTCTCCCGTCATAGCGACCTCGGATTTGACCGGAATTCCCGTAAATGCAGACACCAACGCGGTGCACATACCGACGCCAGCGCTCGGGCCGTCCTTCGGTGTTGCGCCCTCCGGAACGTGAATATGCACGTCCGCTTGCTGGTGGAAATCTTCTTCCAGCCCCAACATAGCTGACCGGCTCCGCACAACCGTCATTGCTGCGTGAATCGACTCCTGCATGACCTCGCCGAGTTTACCGGTCTGTAACATCTTGCCCTTACCGGCGACGGTCGTTGCTTCGATCGTCAGCAATTCACCACCGACCTGCGTCCACGCCAGCCCGGTCACCTGGCCGACCTGGTTGTTCTGCTCAGCTTTGCCGTAACGGAAACGTTCGACACCGAGATAATTCTTGAGTGACTTCGGTGTCACCTTGATGGACTTCAGACGTTTGTCGAGCAACAGTTTCTTGACCGCCTTGCGGCACAATTTCGCGATCTCCCGCTCCAGACTACGCACCCCGGCTTCCCGCGTGTAATGTCGAATCACGCTCATCAGCGTATTCCGCGATACTGTCAGCTCGCCCTCTTTCAGCCCGTTTTCCTTCACCTGCTTGGGTAACAGGTATCGCTCGGCGATCGCCAGTTTTTCGTCCTCGGTATAACCTGGGATACGAATGACCTCCATCCGATCGAGCAGCGGACCAGGAATGTTCATGCTATTCGCGGTGCAAACAAACATCACATCGGACAAATCGAAATCGACCTCAAGATAGTGATCGTTAAAACTGCTGTTTTGTTCGGGATCGAGCACCTCCAGCAACGCTGATGACGGATCGCCGCGAAAGTCCATCGCCATCTTGTCAATCTCATCCAACAGGAATAACGGATTGCGATTCTTCACCTTGGCGAGATTTTGGATCACCTTGCCTGGCATCGAACCGATGTAGGTACGGCGGTGCCCGCGGATTTCTGCCTCGTCGCGGACGCCACCTAACGACATGCGCGCAAACTTCCGATTGGTCGCACGGGCGATGCTTTTGCCAAGCGACGTCTTACCAACGCCAGGAGGACCTACGAGACACAAGATCGGACCCTTCAGTTTTTTGACACGCTGCTGTACCGCGAGATACTCAAGGATGCGTTCTTTCACCTTTTCGAGACCATAGTGGTCTTCTTCAAGCACGGTTTCGGCGTGCGCGAGATCGCGGTGAATTTTACTGCGTGCCTTCCAGGGTGCTTTGACCAGCCAATCGATGTAGTTGCGTACAACTGTAGCTTCAGCCGACATCGGTGACATCAGCTTCAATTTGTTCAATTCCGATGTCGCTTTCTCTAGCGCGTCCTTCGGCATACCGGCCTTTTCGATCTTCTGCTCAAGGTCGGCCAGTTCGTTAGGCGCATCATCCATTTCGCCGAGTTCTTTCTGAATCGCTTTCATTTGCTCATTCAGGTAATACTCGCGCTGACTCTTTTCCATCTGCTGTTTTACGCGACCGCGAATGCGCTTTTCGATCTGCAGTAAATCGATCTCGCCTTCGATCATCGACAACACGCGCTCGAGACGACCTTTGATGTCGCCAATCTCAAGAATTTTCTGTTTTTCGGATAGCTTGAGCGCCATGTGCGCGGCGATCGTATCGGCCATCCGCCCAGGTTGCTCGATGCCATTGAGAGAGGTCAGCACCTCAGGCGGCACCTTCTTATTGAGCTTCACGTAATGTTCGAACTGCGACATGATCGACCGCGTAAGGACGTCGACCTCACGTTCGTCGTAGCGATCTTCCTCATCCAGCGCAGTGATCTCAGCCGCAAAATGTTGACCGACATGCAAGCGGTCGATCTGCGCACGCGAACCGCCCTCCACCAACACCTTGACGGTGCCATCAGGCATTTTCAACAACTGTAGAATGGTCGCGAGCGTACCGATCTCGTACAGATCGTTCGGTGTTGGCTCTTCGAGGTCAGCGCTCCGTTGTGCGACCAGCAAAATTTCTTTGCCGGAATCCATTGCCAAATCCAGCGCAATTTTCGACTTCTCGCGACCGACAAACAACGGGATCACCATATGGGGATAGACCACGACGTCGCGGAGTGGCAGCACCGGAATCATGGTTCCCTGCTCTCCACCAAACAAGCTATCTGTTTTTGAATCAGTCACTTAGTGCCCCTTCGGCGAATCGTTCCTGGATACCGGCTCGCCTGCATGGTCAAGGGTAGCACGCAACTAGTGTGCAGCAAGCGTCTATTCAGCAAGAGATGGGTGTGAATGCAGCAGATTCAAGCGGTCAGCGACAGCGGCTGACCGAAGAAAACGCGTTGAAGAGCGCCGCGTTAATCGGAGCCAGTCGCTCGCGGCTCGCTGACGGCAGAGTCTGCTTCTTCCGACTCATAGATGATGTAGGGATCGTTCTCACCCACTACCACGGCTTCGTCGAGAACAACCTTGCTCGCGTTGCTAAGAGATGGCAGCTCGTACATCGTATCCAGCAGCACGTTCTCTAAAATCGTACGCAAACCGCGCGCCCCGGTTTTACGCTCCATCGCTTTTCTCGCAACAGCGCGCAGGGCATCCTGGCGAAACTCGAGTTCCACACCTTCCATGTCGAACAGCTTACGATATTGTTTTGTCAATGCGTTGCGCGGCTCTTCGAGAATCGTGACCAGCGCGTCCTCGTCCAGCTCTTCGAGTGTCGCAACGACTGGCAAGCGGCCGACGAATTCAGGGATCAAGCCGAAACGGATCAGGTCCTCTGGCTCCACGTCGTGGAGCAGCTCGCCGATCGCACCGTCTTCATCCTTGTTCTTGACCTCGGCGACGAAGCCGATACCGCTTTTCGTCGAACGGTCACGAATGATCTTTTCCAGCCCAGCAAACGCACCGCCACAAATAAACAGTATGTTGGACGTATCAACCTGCAGAAACTCTTGCTGCGGGTGTTTGCGACCGCCCTGCGGCGGCACAGAGGCCACCGTGCCTTCGATCAGCTTCAGCAGTGCTTGCTGTACGCCTTCGCCAGACACATCACGGGTAATGGATGGGTTATCTGACTTACGAGAAATTTTGTCGATCTCATCGATATAAACGATACCCGTCTGTGCTTTTTCGACGTCGTAATCGCACTTCTGCAACAGCTTCTGGATGATGTTTTCGACATCTTCGCCGACGTAGCCGGCTTCCGTTAGTGTCGTTGCGTCGGCAATGGTGAACGGGACGTTCAGTAACCGAGCCAACGTCTCCGCCAGCAAGGTCTTGCCGCAGCCCGTCGGGCCGACCAGGAGAATATTACTCTTGGCCAGTTCAACGTCGTCTTTACCATTGTCCGACGCCTTGCTCTCAAGCCGCTTGTAGTGATTGTAGACAGCAACAGACAACACACGTTTGGCGCGCGCCTGACCAATGACATAGTCGTCCAACGTCTGGTTGATCTCAGCGGGCTTCGGCAGCTTGTGATGGCCCAACTCGCTGGCATCTTCAAGCTCTTCGCGAATGATGTCGTTGCAGAGCTCAACACACTCGTCACAGATGAACACCGACGGGCCCGCAATCAGTTTGCGTACTTCGTGCTGGCTCTTGCCGCAAAATGAGCAGTAAAGCAGTTTACTGTCGTCGCCTTTGCCGCGTTTCTCGTCTGTCATCCTGATTCCCTAATCGTCTCGATCGTTATGCCCTACCCAGTTCGACCCGGGCAACACGCGAGTTGTTACATCGGATATATACCATGCCCGGAGATGCCGCCGCAAAAAGATTGCGCCAAGCCGCGACGCTTGTCACATCTGCGTCGATCTTTACTCAGATGGTGCCGCTGGCCGCGATTCCAAGACGGTATCGATCAAACCGTATTCCTGAGCTTTTTCGCTGCTCATGAAGTTGTCGCGTTCCGTATCGTGCTGGATCTTGTCAAATGGCTGTCCCGTATGCTTTGCCATGATCTCGTTCAGCCGTTTCTTCATGTCGAGAATTTCCCGCGCATGAATATCGATATCGGTAGCCTGCCCCTGGAAACCGGCACTCGGTTGGTGGATCATCACGCGAGAGTGAGGTAACGCATAGCGTTTGCCCGCTGCACCACCCGACAACAGCAACGCGCCCATGCTTGCGGCCTGGCCGACGCAGATGGTGCTGACATCACACTTGATGAATTGCATCGTGTCATAAATCGCCAGCCCAGCAGTCACTGCGCCGCCTGGCGAATTGATATAGAAATGAATGTCTTTATCGGGATTTTCCGACTCAAGAAACAGTAGCTGTGCCACGATCAGGTTGGCCATGTGATCTTCGACAGGGCCGACCATAAATAACACGCGCTCTTTCAACAAGCGCGAATAGATGTCGTACGAACGCTCGCCGCGCGCGGTCTGTTCGACAACCATCGGGACCAGGTTCAGCGCTGTAGGTTGGTTTTCCAACGTCAATCTCCAATACCTTTAATTCTAGGCTCGACTATACCGTGTGTGAGCGGCAGGAAGAAGCCCGACTTGAGTCGTCATGGGCAGCTATTGAGCATCCATATAGGCCTTAAACGCTATAGGCTTACTCGTTTCACTGCCTTTCGCGCGCAGGGCCTCAATCGCCTGATCCTCGAGCACCATTGGCTCGATTTGCTGAACAAACTGAGGTTGCTGCAGGTAGTTCTGTATCAGTTCATCGTCGCCGTCGTAGCCGGCAAACAACTCGCGCATCTTGTCCTCAAGACGGCTTCGGTCCAGCGTGATGTTCTCACTCGACAAAAATTCCTGCATCAACAGGCCAACCTGCACGCGGCGGCTGGCCCCAGGCAGAAAGTTGTCGATTGGCGGCGCATCGGCATGTTCTGTCACGCCCAAGCGCCGCATGGCATCTTGCTGCAACGTATGCGCTTCCTGATCGACGAGCGACTGTGGCACATCGATCGGGTTGTGTTCGATCATTTGATCGAGGATCTGTTGTTTAATGTCGGCGCGCGTCTTTGTCGCAAGCTCGGCGTGCATGTTCTTCTCGACTTCCGCGCGGAGCGTCTCCACAGAGCCATCCTCAACGCCAAACGCCTTTGCAAAATCCTCGTCGATCTCCGGCAGCTCACGCACTTGCACTTCTTTGATGACTGCCGAAAATTGGGCGGTCTTCCCTGCCAGATCTTCAGCGGGATAGTCGGTCGGATAGGCAACGTCAAACGTCTTCTCCTCGCCTGCCTTCGTGCCGTCAAGCGCGGCATCGAAATCCGGCAGCATTTGTCCGCCACCCAGCACAACCGGCACGTTATCACCCTGGCCGTTCTCGATCGATTCACCGTCAATCTTGCCATCAAAGTCAACCAGCACCTGATCACCTTCGCCGGCCACCTTGTCGGCGGTCTTCCATTCGCCGCGCTGCTCACGAAGACTCGCCAGCATTTGATCAACATCCGCATCGGAAATGTTGACGTCGGGCACCTCGATCACAATTTTGTCGAGGCCTTGCAATGAAAATTCTGGGAATACTTCAAACGTTGCAACGTAGCTGAAATCTTGCCCGGCATCCATCTGATCGGGCTCAATGCTCGGATTACCGGCGGGTGTCAGATTTTCTTTCTGCAGTGCCTCAGCGTAACTGCTTTGCATCACCTCGGAGATCACTTCCTGACGCACCTGTGGACCGTACCGTTTGGCGATGACCTTAGCCGGCACTTTGCCGGGCCGGAAGCCCTCCAGCCGTGCTGTCTTGCCGACGCGCTTGAGGCGCTCTGCCACTTTGCTGTCGATCTGCTGGGCAGGTACCTCTACCCGCATGCGGCGCTCCAGTGCGCCACTGGCCTCTACGGAAACCAACATAAGTCTGATCCTATAACGAAATCTGCTGCTATCGCGCGCAGTTATCGCTCACCACGAGCTTGATATCACGCCGCTATAGCTGTTTATGGGAAAAATAAAGCAGTCATGGTGCGAAAGGAGAGACTCGAACTCTCACGGGTTACCCCACTGGTACCTAAAACCAGCGCGTCTACCAATTCCGCCACTCTCGCATGAACTGCCAAAAGCTAGCCAAGCATTATAACGGGTTCAAACAGCAAATAGCCATATGCCGGCGAATGGCGCGAAACGCCCAATGAGGCTGGATTGAAGCCAGCGCGACCCGGCCGCTCGCCCGGTAAGTAAACACCCGATCAATCGATCGCTGTCTGGCACGGATCAACGCGCACGACCGATGCCATAGCACCGCTATAGCGAGTGAGTGCAATGCAGAGATGGGGCGGACAGCGTCGGCGCGAAGCGCTGAATGAGACGTGGGGTCTCGCCGGGCGGGTCGCCAGTTCTACCTTACCGCGCAGCGGCCCCACTACGCCCGATAGTCTATTGGTGGGCGCAGTTCAGTTGTCCGAACCCCGGCTAGCTGCACTTGAATTGGGAAAATGGGGTGAGCGACGGGACTCGAACCCGCGACATCCGGGATCACAACCCGGGGTTCTACCAACTGAACTACGCCCACCGTAGATTTTCCGACCAACGAGCGCCGGGACATGGCACGCCCGGCAGGACTCGAACCTGCAACCCTCGGCTTAGAAGGCCGATGCTCTATCCAGTTGAGCTACGGACGCATCGGTCCCGCGTCGGATCCGACACATGGATCGCTCAGTGGTCGGGGCAGAGAGATTCGAACTCCCGACCCTCTGCTCCCAAAGCAGATGCGCTACCAGACTGCGCCATACCCCGCCGTTAAGCAGCGACTCTGTGTCAGGGGCGCAAATATACGTGCCGATACCCAGCAGCGTCAATGATTTCCGACCAGTGTCTGCTGCAATGTTCAGGTTCACGCAATCGAGAGCCTCTGGTATGTTCGCTGTGTTCAGTCAGGATCGAATCATTATGCCATCGAAGCTGTTTCACGCCTGTGGCGTTATCGCCGCCCTCCTCGGTTTGTTACCGGCCATAGCCCTTGCGCACGATACCGACGTTACCCCAGTCGATGGGTTTCCTCAGGTTCTGGTGACCACGACCCAGGGTGAGTTCGTCATCGAACTGGAGACGACACGAGCGCCTGTGACGTCCCGCAATTTTCTTCGCCTGGTTGAATCCGGCTATTACAAAAACTCCATTTTCCACCGCGTGATGCGAGATTTTGTGGTTCAGGGGGGTGGCCATGGTCGTGATTATGCGCCACTGCCCGGTGTTCCCGACATCATTAACGAATCGGGCAACGGCCTCAGCAACCAGCGCGGCACCATCGCGATGGCGCGCGGCGATGCACCCCACTCAGCCAGCAGCCAGTTCTATGTCAACGTCGTCAATAACGAGAAGCTTGACCCGCGCAGCGATCGCTGGGGTTACACGGTGTTCGGTCACGTGACAGAAGGCATGGACACGATCGACGCCATCTCTGTGTTACCGACCGGATCTGCACCCGGGTTTGCGAAGGATGTGCCCGCCATGCCGGTCGTTGTACGTGACATGCGGGTGCTGAGCCAGGAAGAAATCGATGCGCGTATGGCGGCGGAGCTCGAAGCCGCCAAACAGCTGCTCGAATCGCTGGAAGAATAATGACGGTCTTGTTTGTCTCCGACCTGCACCTGTCTGCAGAACACCCGGAAATCAAAACCCAGTTTCTGGCCTTCTTGGCCAATGAGGCACGTGCGGCAAGCCGCCTGTACGTGCTCGGTGATCTATTTGAGGCCTGGATTGGCGACGATGATCCAGACCCGCATCATGCGGATGTACAAAAGGCAATGGCGGCCTTCAGCGAGCAAAACAGCAATACCCGCTGCTACTTCATGCATGGCAACCGCGACTTTCTGATTGGCGAACGATTCGCTCAACGGACAGGTTTCGAGATACTGCCGGATCCCGTCGTCCATGATGTCTATGGTACGCCGGTCCTTCTAAGCCACGGCGATCAATATTGCACGGATGATCACGGATACATGGCGACACGGCAGATGGTGCGTAACCCGGATTGGCAGCGCCAGGTGTTATCCCGCTCCATCGCTGAGCGTCAGGCGCTGGCAGGCGCCGCCCGAGCCGAGAGCCAGCAAGCCAACGCAGCGAAGTCGATGGAGATTATGGACGTCAATGCGGACGCAATCGACCGCGCATTACTGGAGGCTGATGTGGCCTATCTGCTGCATGGACATACGCACAGACCGGCCGTGCATGACATCACCCGCAGCGACGGTCAACCCGCTTCACGCGCAGTGCTTGGCGACTGGTATGAGCACGGTAGCGTCGGGGTCTGGGACGAAAGCGGGTTCAGCCTGGAGCAACTGACTCGTATCACACGCTAAGCGGACCGCTGTGAAAACGAATCTGCGTCGCGGGCCGATTGATCAAGGCAGCTTCATGTTCGAGCCAGGCATCCAATCGCGCATCGAAGTCCATCGCCGTGGCTTCTGCGGCATCGCGCCCAAGTGTCAGATAATGCTCAAAATGGCGCGCCTCTGACGCCAGCAGACCGCGATAGAATTTGGCCAGATCGTCATCCAGCTTCGGCGCAATCAGTGCAAATCGTTCGCACGAGCGCGCTTCGATCATCGCGCCAACAATCAATGTATCGATGAGTTTTCCGGGTTCGCGCTTGTCGACGTCGGCCATCAGCCCGGCTGCATAACCAGACGCGCTCAGCGTACGAGAGGCAATCTCGCGTTCCCGGATGACTCGACTGACCTGTTCGAAGTGGCGCAGCTCTTCGCGCGCCAATCGTGACATGCGCTGAACCAATGTCGTTCGCAGCGGGTAGCGATGCATCAACGACAACGCCGTCGACGCGGCCTTTAACTCGCAGTTAGCATGATCCAGCAGAATCGTCGGCAAATGCGCGGCCGCATCCATGACCCACTGTGGATCCGACGGCACACGCAAAAACTCGCGAATAGAGACCGGCACGGCGTAATCAGAGGGAATAGCATTGTGCGCTGACGCCACCATACCTACACCAGATAAACGCCGCGGCGCTTGTTACCGCTGACGACATCATCCGCGCGCTGCGCCTCGACACCAGCCAGATAGTCCGCCGTAACATCGCCGGTGATGTAGTCACCGGAGAAACAAGATGTATCGAACTCGTTGATGACCGAATGGTTGTGCTTGACCGACGCGACGAGACCGTCGAGATCCTGATAGATCAGCCAGTCGGCGCCGATTTCACGTTCGATCTCCGCTTCCGTACGACCATGTGCGACCAACTCGTTCGCCGCCGGCATATCGATTCCATAAACATTCGGGAACCTGACCGGCGGCGCCGCTGACGCAAAATACACCTTGCGCGCTCCAGCCTCTCGCGCCATGCGAATAATCTGCTGAGAGGTCGTGCCACGGACAATGGAATCATCCACCAACAACACCACTTTGCCACGAAACTCTAGATCGATGGCGTTCAGTTTGCGGCGCACCGATTGCTCACGCAATTCTTGGCCAGGCATGATGAAGGTTCGGCCGATATAGCGATTCTTGATAAATCCCTCGCGGTACTTAACGCCGAGCTGATGGGCGACTTGCACCGCTGCCGTGCGGCTCGTGTCCGGAATCGGAATAACCACATCGATGCCGTGCTCCGATCGCTCACGCTTGATCTTTTCGGCCAGAGTATCGCCCATACGCAGGCGCGCCTTGTAGACCGATATATTGTCGACAATCGAGTCGGGCCGTGCGAAATACACGTACTCGAAAATGCACGGCGCATAACTCTTGCGCGGCACGCACTGTTGCGCGTGCAAGCGGCCGTTGGTATCGACGAACACGGCTTCACCCGGCGCGACATCCCGCTCCAGCGAAAAGCCGAGTGCGTCGAGTGCAACGCTTTCCGAAGCCAGCATGTACTCAACGCCATCGGCGGTGGATCGGCTACCCAGCACCAATGGCCGGATGCCCCACGGATCACGAAAGCCCAGCAATCCGTGCCCAACGATCATCGCGACAACGGCATAGCCACCGACACAGCGACGGTGTAACGCCTCTATGGCGGCAAACACCGCTGCTGCATCCATGCCGTTCTGGCTCGACGCGTGCAGTTCATGTGCGAAGACGTTTAACAGGACTTCAGAATCAGATCCCGTATTCAGATGCCGGCGGTCATGCTCGGCCAGCATCCGGCTCAGGCTGTCCGCGTTGGTCAGATTGCCATTGTGGGCGAGCAATATGCCAAACGGTGAGTTGACGTAGAACGGCTGCGCCTCGTCTGAACTGGAGCAACCGGCCGTCGGGTACCGCACATGCCCCAACCCCGAGTTACCGACAAGGCGCAGCATATGGCGTTGCCGAAACACGTCCTTAACCATACCGTTACGTTTGCGCCAGAACACATTTTGGCCATCCGTCGTGACAATGCCGGCAGCGTCCTGACCGCGGTGCTGTAGAACGGTGAGCGCATCGTACAGGGATTGGTTAACAGGGGCAGTTCCAGCAATGCCGACGATGCCGCACATGTCAGATCTCCTGCGGTTCGACCGGTATCGACGGGTCGCCCGTGTTTTGAATCTCTTCCTTCAGGTAGTCGAATGCTTGCGGCGCGAGGATCGAGATCGCCTCCGCAACGCGTGTAGCGTAAGGCAACATGGCGGAATCCTGCCACCATTGATCTTTGTCGAGGGACAGGTATGGACCGACGATAACCACGAGTCCAGCGAGAATCGCGCCGCGACACAAGCCGAACAGCATGCCGAGCAATCGATCAGCGCCTGACATACCGACCTGATTGGCAAAACGAGAAATCATCCAGCCAGCCAGACTGCCGAGCATCAGAACCAACGCAAAAATGGCGATGCGCGCGGCCCATAGACGCAGTGCCGCGGAATCCAGCCATGACGCCAGCAGCCCCTCACCCGCAGGCGCAAAATAGAACGACGCCCAGACCGCGAAGATGAGAGACCCGACAGAAATCGCTTCCTTGATGAAGCCCCTGAATATCCCGACAACCATCGAGACCGCCATGATGAGAAGAAACAACCAGTCGAGTGCGGTGAACATACCGAGCGTGCCACTTAAAAAACGCGGCTATGGTAGCAAACACTTTCGAAAAAAGTAGGGTTCAAGGGTATTTCACAACCCGTGCCGTCTGCTCTGCGGCAGCAAGTCGGGCCACAACCCGCTCGCTTTCGGCCCGCGATGCATGCGGTCCGATGCGCACGCGGTGTAACGTCTTACCACCACTCTCGACCTGGCTGATGAAGGCTGGCAGCCCGTCGGCACGCAAGTTGGCCGCCAGTTTTTGCGCATTAGACTGATCACCAAAACTGCCGAGCTGCACAGCCCAGAGCTGGCCGTCAGCCGTGGCGGTACTCGGCGGCGTTGGCGTCTCTTCGGCAGGCGGCAACGCTGTGGGCTCCGCCGTTGTAGGAGTGGTCGTCTCGGTCCGGACCGGCCGCTCATCCGCTGTCGCCGCCAAGATCTCCGCAGGATCCGTGTCCGACACTTGATCGCGCGTCGCGATTGTCCTGTCGTTTTGCTCGGTCTCCGGCTCCGACACAGCACTGGCGGCTGGATCATTATTGGCTACTGCGACATCCGCTGCGACTGACTCGGCCTCAACGCTGCGCGTCGGTTCCTGTGTCGTCACAGGCGTGTCTGGTGCGGGTAGCGACGTTATCGCTTCTCGGACCGGAGCCACGGTTTCGGCAGCAGCGCGCAACTGCACCGTCTCGCGACGGCGCGGCGTACCGGTCTCTGCGGCATCGGCGGACGGCAGCTCGAGCTGTCGCTCCACCATCGCCCCTGAAGGCGTATCAGACCTATCGAGAAATACCGGAATGAGCAACCAGGCCACGCTGACCAGCACGACCGCACCCACCAACCGTTCTTTCGCCGCTCTTTCCATGCCGCCATTATAGCGCTGCGCGGACGGCGCCGACGACAGGAAATGAGCCGACGACAACAATTTGTTCGTCTGGCTGGGTCACACGAATCGCGGCTCGCAGACCGGCCACCGGGCTACCGGCCACCAGAGCTGGCTTGCCAGTCACGCTGCTGATACGAGCCGCCAGTTCAGCAGAAGTCATGGCTCTCGGTGCATGGGCCCCTACCGCAATCCACCGTGACGCATAGGGCGCGAGTACGCGCAGCATGTCAGCCACCGGCTTGTCACGCATGACTCCGATGATAATCGTGCCGGGCACATGCGATGACAACCTTGCAGCGAGCGCCTCGACAGACTCCGTATTGTGCGCGACATCGAGTAGCCATGTGCGGCCCAGAGCCTCACATTGCTCTTGCCGCGCCGGCGCTTGCGATTCCTCGATCCACGCAGCGACACTCGTTTCGTCAATATCCAGCCTGTCAGCGACCTCGAGGGCAGCCAGTGCGGTCGCCACGTTATCGAGATGGTGTTCCGGCGTGTAACCCGGAATCGCGGCGACACGCCTGTCCGTTCCGTGCCAGATAGTCTTGGTGTCTTTACACTCAAGATCGAAATGTACGCCACGCATCCGCACGACAGAACCGATTTTGTCGGCATGGGCTGGCAAGGAGATTGGTGGGCAACGATCACCAATGACCGCTGGACGCGCTGGCCGAAACACACCCGCTTTCTCAAATCCGATCTGCTCTCGCGTATCCCCCAGCCATTGCTGATGATCGAGACCGATATTGGTCACTACAGCCACGTCGGCATCGACGACATTCACGGCATCGAGTCGACCGCCTAAACCCACCTCCAGAACTCTCGCCGTGCAGCGTTCTGCGCTGAACGCCCACAGAGCCGCCAACGTTGTGAATTCGAAATAGGTCAGCGGCGTGTCTTCGCGTGCTTGCTCGACGGCATCGAACGCATCAGCGATCGCGTCGTCCTGCAGTGGCTCGTCGTCGACCGCAATGCGCTCTCTGAAATGCACCAGATGCGGTGACGTGTAGCGTCCCACACGATACCCCTGCAAGCCCAACGCTCGGTCGATCAGGCGAACAACCGAACCTTTGCCATTGGTACCAGCCACGACATACGTCGGTGCGATGGAAGGCAAAGACAGCCGCGAGAACACCGCTTGCGTGCGCTCAAGCCCGAGCTCGATGCGCGCCGGATCAAGTTGCGAAATTGTGGCAAGCCAGCGCGCGAGGCGCGGCGACGGCACTGTGGCCAATCGCTCAGTCCTCTTCGGGCTGGTCACTCAGGTCAAGTGCTTTCAGCGTGGCTGTATCGTCTGGCGTGCGCGCATCACGATGCGTCATTTTGCGCAGCAGATCGGCAATCTGAATTCGCATCTCGCGGCGATCGACGATCATGTCGATGGCGCCATGATCGAGCAAAAACTCACTGCGTTGGAAGCCTTCCGGAAGCGTCTCACGTACCGTTTGCTCAATCACGCGGCGACCCGCGAAGCCGATCAGCGCTTGCGGCTCTGCGATATTCACGTCGCCAAGCATCGCGAGACTCGCGGAGACGCCACCGGTAGTAGGGTCTGTCAAAACCGAGATAAACGGCAGCCCTGCCGCATCGAGATCGGCTAATGCCGAGCTCGTCTTCGCCATCTGGAACAGACTGAACAGTGCCTCCTGCATACGTGCACCACCACTTGCGGAAAAGCTGATCAGCGGCGCACGATGTTCCAATGCATGCGCAGCGGCGCGACAGAAACGCTCGCCGACCACCGAGCCCATAGAGCCACCCATAAAACGAAACTCAAACGCTGCCGCGACGACCGGTTCCCCAAACAGCTGTCCGTGTCCTGCAATCAACGCATCGTTCTCGCCCGTCGCTTTTTGCGCTTGACCGATACGGTCCTTGTAGCGCTTGCTATCGCGGAATTTCAACGGGTCCTGAGGCTGAAGATCTACGCCGATCTCAGCGAAAGTGCCTTCGTCAAAGAACGTATTCAAACGATCGCGTGCGCCCATACGCATATGGTGCCCGCACTTCGGACAGACCAGCATATTGCGATCGAGCTCCGCCCGGTATAACTGGGCGGAACACTTGGGACATTTGATCCACAACCCTTCAGGTACGGATTTTGTCCGGCGTTCGGTGGTGATGCGCGACGGCATTAATTTTTCGAACCAGCTCATAGGTCAAGTTTAACTCAATTGCATCAAAGGGGTGATGTTTCACAAGGCGCAGAAAGTTGATTGACGACAGGAATCAGTGGCAACGCGTCGGGAAACCGCGACGTCGATTCTAGTCGTAGTTGGCGATTCACCGCTTCAAGGTAGCGCACTCGCGACAGGTACAAGCCGCTTGCACCAGCCATAGGCGGTGCCTCGCGACGATCTTTTAACGCCAGCAACGTTGCCAACGTCTCTGGCGGCGCGCTGCGCTTCCCAACATCTATGAGTGCGCCGACGATATTGCGCACCATGTGATGCAGAAATGCATTGGCCGCGATATCCACAATGATCCACTGCGCAGTGCGTCGCACGCGAACAGCATGAACGGACCGGCGGGCGTGTTTCGCCTGACAGCCGGCCGCACGGAAGCTGCTAAAATCATGCTCACCCAGCAGCGCCTGAGCTGCACTGTCCATCGCCGCCGCATCGAGCGGCTCATGCACGACAAAACACCGTTGCGCGTGCAGCGCATGCTGCGCCACCGTATTGCAGATCAGATATCGATATTGGCGGCTGACGGCGTCGTAGCGCGCGTGAAATGCGGTATCGACTTCCGTGGCATGCCGAACACAGATGTCGTCTGGAAGATTGCTGTTGGCGCCCAGCAACCACGCCCGTGGACTGCGAGTGGCCTCAGTGTCGAAGTGGACGACTTGTGCGCACGCGTGCACACCCGTGTCGGTACGCCCGGCACAATGGACAGTGATGGCGTGGTCTGCAACGGTAGCCAGGGCGGCCTCCAGCCTCTGCTGGACAGACTGGCAGTGCTTTTGCGTCTGCCAACCACAGTATGCACTGCCATCGTATTCAACAACGAGCGCGACCCTCACGACCGTTAGCCAACGACTGCGCAGCTGCTGCGAATGGGCTAGCTCAGATTATCGAGGAGCTTCTGCGCTTCTGCTTTTTGCTCGTCGTCACCCTCACTGAGAACCTCATCGAGAATACTGCGCGCGCCATCCGGATCGCCCATATCAACGTATGCACGCGCCAGATCGAGTTTAGTACCCACTTCGGCGATATTGGTTTCGCCGGTGTCTTCGAGCGCCAAATTCAGGCCAGTATCAGCCGCCGAATCAACACTGTTGTCGCCTCCAAACACCTGCTCAGAGAACATTGTCGACGAACTATCGAGTGCGGGCTGCTCCATCGTGGCATCCTCTTCGGCACCGAGATCATCGACACTCAGTTCACTAGTCAGATCCGCAACATCCATATCCACTTCGCCGATCGCGCCCATCGGCATAATGCCGGTCGCATCCGCGGCATCGTCCGCATCGGCTTCATTCAGCGCGTCGAAATTTGGCATCTCAGTCGTGCCCGTCGCGTCCAACTTGTCGAGGTCGAAAGATTCCGAAGAAGCGAGCACGGTGGCGTCGTCATCCGGTAGCTCGACCTTGAAATCGTCTGGTAATACCGAAGTCGCACCAGTCGCTTCCAGCAAATCGCTGTCCGTACCCACGGTGTCGTCAGCGAGATCCGCGAGCGCGTCTACGTCGCCCGTATCCAGGTCGAGATCGGCCAGATCCATCTCTGCCGTCTGTGTCCGCTCCTCGCGCGTATCATCAGCGCCACCCAAATCGATCGGTTGTTCAACCGTACCGTCGTCGATCGATTCCCCATCGAACTGGAAATCGACCCCGCTGGCGCTGGTTTCGTCGGGTGTGACAACCGCGTCATCGTTACCACTCAGCGATGCCTCATCAAATTCGAAATCGATACCGGAAATCTCCGACAAATCGGCGGGCTGCTCGACCGTGCCGTCGCCGGATGTCTCGAAGACCTCTGTAAAGCCGCCGGTCGATTCGCCGACGTCGAGCTGTTCGGCCAGCATTGTCTCCGCATCGAGCGAAATATCCACGCCGCTATCGACGGACGCAGCAACCGCAGCGCCGCTGAACAACTCGTGCGCCGGCGCGATTTGCTGCCCCATGATCACGACTTTGTTCCAGTCTGGATCGCCTTCCGGCAGGGACTCGCGCAAGTTCTTGGCAGCATCGACGAACCCATCCTGATTACCCCATACGAAGTAAATTTCACAGAGTTTCGCTTTCAGCTTTTTATCGCCTGCGTCAACCGCCAACGCGCCTTTGACCAGGTCCGCTGCTTGATCATACAGGCCATAGGCCATGTGAAAATCGGCTTCCGCGAGCGGATCGGACTGATCGAAGTTGATCGCCGTATCCGAACTAAACGTGTCTTCAATCGAATATTCTTCGGTGGCCTCCTCGCTCTGGAGTGCCGGTTCTTCCATCGTTGCGGCCGCTTCTGACTCAGCCGCTTCCCGCGAAATCTCATCGACAGGCGATGTTGATTCGAACGGATCCTCGAATGCAGGTGTTTCCTGTGTCGACTCACCACTCGACTTAGTACCCAGCTCGCGTAGTCGGCCCGTGGCCGCTAGCGTGCCATCCAGATCTTCTAAATCGGTAGAGTCGAGTGCTTCCCAGGTGCCTGTGTCATCGGCGTCGGCTGCGCGACGTCGCGCCAGCAAGCCAAGCAGTGCCAGAATTGCGAGAACACCTGCGCCGACGTAGGTCCAGATGCTTCCGGTCAGTTTTTCGATCAGACCGGGCTCTTCGCGCGTCGTGACGACCGCGGCCGGGCGACGTTGCGGCTCCGTTGCTGCTGCTTGTGCTGGCGCGTCGGTTGCCGCGTCTTCTTCATTCGCCGGTTCTGTTACCGCGTCGCTGCCAGCCGGCTGGCTATCGTCAGCCGTCGTCGTGGCGGGATCATCGGTTTCCGCGAAGACTTCACCGACCGCTGACGCATCTGCCGTTTCGGTATCGGTTGCAGCCGCCGGCTCACTCGTTTCCGCAGTGGCTTCCTCACCATATAAGTCATCGGTAGCAACCGGTGCATCGGCAGCAGCCTGACGGGCAGCGAGAGCGGCCTGCAACCGCGCAAGCTCCTCATTCTGAATCCGGAGTTGATCTTCGCGTTCCGCGAGCTGACGACGCAACGCGGAAACGTCGGCACCTGTCGATGTCGACGTGCCCGTGCCACTGCTTGAGGTCACCGGTGCAGCGACTCCGGTATCTTCATCCGGCGCAACCAATGTCAAAGAACCACCTGCCCCGCCACGCCAGTTCTGGTTCTGGCGACGCACTTCCTGCAACGCGGCAGAGCGATTGATTGCGACCAAATCGCGCTCTGTTGGCAGACGCAATAAGGCGCCCGCGTTCAGACGATTAATGTTACCGCCGAACGCTTGCGGGTTAGCTTCGTAGATCGCGACCATGACCTGATTGATGGACACGCTGTCATCCGGCTGAATGCCACGCGCGATTTCCCACAAAGTGTCATTGCGCTGGACTTGATATTCACTGCCGCTGATCGTGCGGCTCGGAGCAGGTGCGGCCTGCGCTGGCGCTGAGCGGCGGATATTGCCCTGATTGGCCTGTCTCGCGACCTGAGAACCTGAGCGAACGGCCGGTGCGGGTGATGCTGCAGCGGGCGCCTTGAAGGTCGGCGGATCCAGCAACACGGTGTATTCGCGCAGCAAGCGGCCACGCGGCCATACGGCTTCGACAAGCATCGTGACGAATGGCTCGCTGATTGGCTGAGAACTCGTCACTTCGACGTAAGGCTGAGCACCCGGGCGAACGCGAAACTTAAACCCGGTCAAAAATGAGGGCTTATCGATGCCGTAGCGCTCGAAGGTCTCAGCTGATGCGAGACGAATTTCAAGACCGGACAGCTCTTCTTGCGTCGCCCCAAGCAGCGCGATTTGCGCGACCATCGGTTCATTGAGCGCCGAGCGCGTAGTGATCTCCCCGAGACCCAGCGCCCATGCGCTTTGTCCAAGACTCAAACACGCCGCAACAACGATAGCGGCCAACCAACGAAGCATATTGTTTTCTCCGACCCGGTTCTCGCGGGCAATTCTTTTGCCGAAAAGCTCAAGCATTTGACTTAACTGCGGCTTCCCCAAACGCGGCAATCATATCTTATAAATAATTTTTCGCCAATATTTCAGCAATTTGCACGGTATTTAGAGCCGCGCCCTTACGTATATTGTCTGACACCACCCACAGGTTAATCCCCCTCTCGTGGCTTATGTCATCTCTAATCCGGCCTATAAATACAGGATCCTGTCCCGCGGCTTCTGTGACGGGCGTCGGATATCCGCCCAAAACATGCTCGTCAAGCACAGTAACGCCGGGTGCGTCACATAATAATCGCCTGACCTCAGCGGCAGAAATTTTGCGGGCGGTCTCAATATGCAGCGCTTCGCTATGCCCGTAAAACACCGGAATTCGTACTGCGGTCGGATTCACCTGAATCGAGGGATCGTCGAGGATTTTTTGTGTTTCCCAGACCATTTTCATTTCTTCGCGGGTGTAGCCGTTGTCCTGAAATGTATCGATATGCGGGATGGCATTGAACGCGATCTGCTTTTCATCGCCGTCGAGCTCAAGCGGCAAGCCATTCAGCAAACGCGCAGTCTGACCAGCGAGGTTCTTGATTGCGCTGGTACCGGCGCCGGACACAGCTTGATAGGTGGCCACATTGATGCGCTCGATACCCGCCGCATCGTAAATCGGTTTCAACGCGACAAGCATCTGCATCGTCGAGCAATTGGGATTGGCGATAATGTGGCGTGCGGTGTAGCCAGCGATAGCCTCAGGATTCACCTCCGTAACGACCAACGGTACGTCCGTTTCCCGACGGAAATGCGAAGTGTTGTCGATCACGACACAGCCCGCCTCGGCCGCGGCCGGCGCATAGGCCTCCGAAACGCTGCCGCCAGCTGAGAACAAGGCGATGGCGACCGACGAAAAATCGAACGTCGCCAAATCGGCTACCGTCAATTGCGTTTTGCCAAAAGCCACACGCTTGCCCGCCGAACGCTCGCTGGCCAGCGCGTGCACTTTGCCGCTCGTGAACCCGCGTTCCGCCAGTATTTCGAGCATGACCTCGCCGACCGCGCCGGTGGCACCGACCACCGCAATATCCAAATCAAATTGCGCCATATTGTATAAATCTAAGCCTTGTTGGTTGAGCCGACGCTTGCCGCAATGGCAGGCGTCGTCACTGTGACGTCCGCGTTTTGTGCGCGATGACGGAGATAGTGATCGATCAGTGTCAGACAGATCATCGCCTCCGCGATCGGCGTCGCACGCAAACCGACACACGGATCATGCCGACCTGTCGTGACAATATCGGTCGCCTCGCCATCTGTATCGATGGTCTTGCCTGACTTCTGAATACTCGAGGTTGGTTTCAGTGCGATACTAGCGACGATATCCTGTCCACTCGACAAGCCACCTAGCGTGCCACCAGCATCATTCTTCGCGAAACCATCCGGTCGCATCTCATCGCGATGTTCCGAGCCGAGCTGGCTGACCGAGTCGAAACCCGCGCCAATCTCAACTCCTTTAACGGCATTGATGCTCATCAGGCCGTGGGCGATGGTCGCTGTTAGTTTGTCGAATACTGGATCACCAAGGCCCGGCTGCACACCGCTTGCGATACACGTGACTTTGGCGCCCACCGAATCACCCTTTTTGCGCAGGTCATCCATGTAAGCCGCCAACGCCGGCAATTGATCCGGATCTGCACAGAAAAATGGATTGTCGTCGACAATCGACAGGTCGGTGGCCGCCAACGACAGTGGTCCGAGTTGCGACACATAACCGGTAACGCTGATGCCAAGACGTTCCTTCAGGAATTTTCGCGCCACGGCACCGGCCGCAACGCGCATGACGGTTTCGCGTGCTGATGACCGGCCGCCACCGCGGTAATCACGAATGCCGTATTTTTGCTGATACGTGTAGTCCGCGTGGCCTGGACGGAACTTGTCTTTGATTTTCGAATAATCGCGCGAGCGTTGATCCTCGTTGTAAATCACGAGCCCGATCGGCGTGCCGGTGGTGAACCCTTCGAAAACGCCCGACAGAATCTGCACGGCATCGGGCTCCTTGCGCTGACTGACATGGCGCGACTTGCCGGTACGCCGGCGCTCAAGGTCCGCCTGAATATCCTCGGCATCGAGGCCAATACCCGGAGGGCAGCCATCTATCACGCAACCGAGCGCGACACCGTGGCTCTCGCCAAACGTTGTCACGCGAAACAATTTACCAAACGTATTCCCGCTCATCGCGTCCCCGCTCGCTTCTCCTGCAACACGTCATCATGAGCCCGCAGTTGCGATTTGGTCAGTACGAACACTCCCGTGCCGCCATCACCAAACTCCAGCCAGGTGAATGGTACCGTGCTGTATTCCTGTTGTAATGCCTGGTCGCTCGCACCAACTTCGCAGATCAGAACGCCATCATCGCGCAGATGCGCTGCTGCGTCCGCCAAAATGTCTCGGACAATGTCCAGACCATCGCTACCTGCAGCCAATCCCAGAACTGGCTCACGCGCGAATTCTTCAGGTCTTTCGTCCATCTCCGCCGCATCGACATACGGCGGGTTGCTGACGATCAGATGATATTGCTGAAACAGCGCGGAATTAAAGACGTCGGCTTCGATCAGCGTCACTCTGTCGCCGAGATCATAATTGGCGACGTTGCGCTGAGCGACATCGAGTGCTGCAACCGACACATCACTAGCGTCGACCTGCCAGGTCGGTTGGTGCAGCGCTGTCGCGATCGCAATACAGCCGCTGCCTGTGCACAGATCCAGCACACATAGGTTATCCACAGACGCGACCCACGGTTGAAATCCTTGTGTGATGAGTTCCGCCAACGGCGACCGTGGTACCAGAACGTGCTCATTGACCACGAATTTCAGTCCGGCGAACCACGCTTCACCGATTAGATAAGCCAACGGCTTTCGCGTCTGGATACGCGCTTTGGCGATCGTCAGAAGCTGGGTCAGAACCTGACCATCTGCGGGCGCATCCAACGCTGCCTGCAGCGCCGCCTGCCAGCCCGTTTCGTATTGGATATCCAACAAATGCGCGACGAGCCACAGCGTCTCATCCCAAGCGTTGTCGGTGCCATGGCCAAAATGCAACCCCGCCGACTCAAACCCTCGACGGGTCGCGTCTGCGGCCGCACCTAGCGTCGCCGCCGTTGTGACTTCCTGGGTCCAAGGCATATCAGTGCGCCGTCCGCGCAACGGTTGTACCGTCGATCCGTACGATACGATAGACTAGCGCCTGCGTGGTCTTCCGCCACCTCTTTTGATTCTGAGCTTTCATCACCGATTCCCTATGCGTAATCCTCTGGCGCTGTTCATTGCTGCTATCGCGTTTGCTGTTGGCTTGTATTTCGGTTTGCAGCGAGCGCCCGCGCCTTTGTCGCTACAAAACGCCACAGTACTCGAACCGGCGCGTGCTATCGCCCCATTTTCGCTGCAATCGACCCGCGCGACAACGTTTGATAACGCCGCGCTCTCGGGTCGCTGGACCCTGGTGTTCTTTGGCTTCACGCGCTGCCCGGACATTTGCCCAACCACGCTGCAACTGCTGTCCGATGCCCGGCAAGCGCTGCGGGACGACTTTCCGGACAAAGCACTCCCCGACATACTGCTGGTTTCCGTTGATCCCGCGCGCGACACGATCGACGCCCTGCAATCCTACACCGCCTACTTTGGCGACGGCGTTTACGGTGCCCGCGCTGCCGAGCCTGAGCTCGCGCGCTTCACACGTGACCTCGGCATTGTCTATCAGAAGGTGCCGCTCGCCGATGACGACTACACGATGGATCACAGCGCTGCCATTCTATTGGTCGGCCCGGAGGCACGTTTGCGCGCCGTTTTCACACCGCCCATTCGACGCGATGACTTTGTCGCCGACTTAAACACCATTCTGGAAGACCTCACATGAAAATCGTCTTGTCGTTGGTAACATCGCTCATGGTATTCGCCATCGTTGGTTGTTCGCCAGGCGAGGACGCATCACCGATTTCTGTCGCTGACGGCTGGATACGACCAGCGCCGCCTGGCGCCGTGGCAAGCGCCGGCTACTTCACCATGACCAATCATTCGGCCAGCGCTATGCAAGTGACATCAGTTCGCAGCGACGACTTCGGACGAGTTGAGGTGCACGAAACCCGCATGCAGGATGGGGCAATGCAAATGCGTGCTGTGCCCGCGCTGAAAATCGCGCCCGATACCACCATCTCGCTGGCACCGGGCGGACTGCATCTGATGTTGTTCGACCCCCGCGGCGATGTGACTGAGCTGGAACGCGTCCGCCTGACACTGTATGACGGTGAACGACCGATCGCGGAACTGGATCTGCCGGTGTCCGCCAGAAACCCCTACGAGTAGTTCGATGGCGACTGCGCAACCGTCACACTGGAAATCGCGCCTGTTTGTCGGGTTACAGTATTTCCTGCCACAACATCTGCTGACCCGGCTGGTTCGCTGGTTTATGTCGCGGGAGACTGTGTGGCTGAAGAATCTACAGATTCGCACCTTTTGCCGACTCTTTCATATTCGGGTAGACGAAGCGGCTCAACAGGTACCGGACGGCTATGCCAGTCTGAACGCGTTTTTTACGCGTACGTTGCGCGACGACGCGCGACCGACAGATGACGCACCGCTAACGGCACCTTGCGACGGCGTCATCAGCGAGTGCGGCCGCATCGACAACGGCCGTATTGTGCAAGCCAAAGGCTTCCGCTACAGCGCCGCCGAGCTGTTGCAGGATGCCGCGTTGGCGGACCGCTACGAAGGCGGGTCTTTCATGACAATCTACTTGGCACCTTACGACTACCACCGCGTGCACTTTCCAGTAACGGCACACGTAACGCGAGAATGGCATATCCCTGGTCAGTTGTTTTCGGTCAATGGCGCGACCGCCAGCGCCGTGCCGCGTTTGTTTGCACGTAACGAACGGCGTACTTTCACGCTGGAAACCGGTGCGACAACGCTCAGCCTCGTTATGGTCGGCGCCTTGAATGTTGGCAGCATATCGACGGTATGGGAACGGGAAGCACTCGCAGCCGGCAGCGTTAGCGAGCCGACCGACCTGGCCTTACCAGTGACGTCATTCGGTCAGGGTGACACACTCGGCTGGTTCAATATGGGGTCGACGGTCATTCTGTTGCTGCCGGCGGACGCAGGCACGTGGCGGGACGATCTGGAAGCGGGCGACGTCGTGCGTTGTGGCGAGGCATTGATCCGTTGATGCGACAGCCTGCCTGGCGTACAACAACATCGATCGCAGTGGCGCGTACGCGTGCAGATCTGCTGCACAAGACACGCGCCTATTTCGCGAGACAGCGCGTGCTCGAGGTACAGACACCCTGCCTGTCGCGAGTAGCAGTCAGCGATTTGCATATCGACAGTGTTGTAGCGCACGTGGCCAGTCATCGTGCATTCCTACGCACGTCACCCGAGTACGCAATGAAGCGTTTGTTAGCCAGCGGTTATCCGGATATCTACGAGATAGGGCGGGTTTTTCGTGATGGCGAACAAGGCAAACGCCATCAACCAGAATTCACAATGATTGAGTGGTATCGACACGAGTTCGGCTTGCAGGAGATCATCGACGACACGACAGCACTGCTCGGACACTTGTGCGGCGACCTGCTCACGACGGGCATCGAGCAATACACGTATGACGATGCACTCGAACAAACGACGGGCCTTCGCAGTGACTCGCCAACACAGGACGTGATCGACTATGTGGGGGCCGACGTCGCGACAACCTTCGATTATGAACACGATGCATTGCTTGAGTACTTATTCGATACGGTAATCGCTAGTGATTTTCGCTCGAATTGTCTCACCGTCGTGTCCCACTACCCGGCCTCGATGGCCGCGCTCGCCGAGATTAGCCAACACTGCCAACGAGCACTGCGTTTTGAAGTCTATGTCGGCGCTCTTGAACTCGCGAATGGATTCGTCGAATTGCGCGATGCCAAAGAACAGCGCGCCAGATTCGAACGTGACCTGACCGCCAGGGCCCAACGAAATAAGCCTGTGGAGCCACTCGATGAGCGTTTTCTGGCCGCCTTGTCGACCGGCCTGCCGAACTGCGCCGGCGTCGCGGTTGGTTTCGATCGCGTAGTGATGCTCGCGACCGGCGAGAAAGACATTCGTCACGTTGTCAGTTTTTCAGAACTTTGATGGTCTTAGATGCTATGGACGACAATACCGATTATGCGCTTCTGTTAGCACAAGCGACGGCACTGACCGAATCAGAACCCGATTCGCTGGCTAATCTCAGCAACATCTCCGCGCTGTTGTTCGAGACAATCACTGGTCTTAACTGGTGCGGTTTCTACTTTAAGCGCGGCGACGAGCTGGTACTGGGGCCGTTCCAAGGGCGCTCTGCTTGTACCCGCATCGCGTGGGGTAAAGGCGTATGCGGCACGGCCGCTGCGACTGGCGAAACCCAGCGTATTGCCGATGTGCATGTCTTTGAGGGCCACATCGCGTGTGACGCAGCAAGCGAGTCGGAAATCGTCATACCCCTAATGGTCGCAAACGAAGTGATCGGTGTACTTGATATCGATAGCCCACGGAAAGCACGTTTTTCAGCGCAAGATCAGTCGGGAATCGAACCTATCGCCAAACTGTGCGAGCGTCTGCTCGCCAATGAAAGGGACAGCCTCGGCTTACTATCGGGTCGTGGCTAGTCCTTGACGCGCGAGACATACTCGCCGGTGCGAGTATCGACCCGAATCATCTCACCCTCTTCCAGAAACAGCGGCACACGCACGGTGGCACCGGTTTCCAAAGTCGCCGGTTTGACACCGCCCTGCGCCGTATCCCCTTTCAAACCGGGATCGGTCTGGGTAATTTTGAGCTCTACAAAATTCGGGGCAGCGACACTCAGCGGTGAGCCATTCCACAACGTGACGCTGCAGGTGTCCTGATCTTTCAACCATGGCGTCGCCTCGGCGACCGCCGCTTGCGCAGCCGGATACTGGTCGTAAGTTTCGGGGTCCATGAAGTACCAGAATTCACCGTCCGTATAGAGGTATTGCATTTCGGTTTCAAGGACGTCTGCCGCCTCGACACTCTCACCGGACTTAAACGTCTTGTCGAGCACCTTGTTGGTCTTCAGGTTGCGGACTTTGACCCGGTTAAACGCTTGACCCTTGCCCGGTTTGACGAATTCATTCTCGACAATGTTGTACGGATCGCCGTCCAGCATGATCTTCAGTCCAGACTTAAATTCGTTGGTGCTATAACTCGCCATTGATGCGCGCCCTTTTCGCTGCAGGTATGCAAGTGCCATGGTAACCCGCCGGATCTGTCGCGGTAAACGTAACGAGCGCAGCACGGGTCTTGAATACGAGACAGGCTAGCCAAAAATCCACCTAAGTCACTGATGAAACGGATATAACGGAACTAGTTCACGTTTTGAACTCAGGCTCTCCGTGCCGCGGCAGCTCCTGTAATAGACTGAAGCACTCGAAAAACCCAACGATCACGTACGGATACACGCTTTGTCTACGCCTCGCCAAATCAACATCACCATCGTTAGTCACGCTCAGGATGATGCTGAGATGATTAACCGTACCTTGCGAAATGCCGGGCTGGCTGCGCGGTGTGAATGGTGTCAGGACGCGGACTCATTCGCGCGACAGGTATCGCCTGAGACGCATCTGGTCATCGCGCGTCGGGATCAGCAGTCGCCGTCTCCTGCGGCCATTTGTGCCGTCGCCCATAAGCAGGATTTTCCGCTGGCCACGCTTTGGCTCGACGACGTCGCGGACGACGTTGTGATCACCGAGGCATTGCGCGCGGGCGCGGCCGATGTCTTGCCGGCAAACAACCTCGAGCGACTGGCACTGACGTTGGAGCGGACGCTTCAACATGCCGAGTTGGAACGACGGATCAACCATTCCCGTCACGACGCCGCGACCATTCAAAAACAAATCAGCTCATTGATCGACAATGTGCCGGATGCGATTGCACACGTACAGGAAGGCATCATCGTCGAAGTCAACAAAGCGTGGGTTAATCTGGTAGGTCAAAAATCCGATGACGATTGTGTCGCGACACCACTGATGGATGCAGTGTCCAAAAACAGTCAGGATGCGCTGAAAGGCGCACTCAAAGCGATCAGCATGGACCGCTGGCCGGGAGAACCGTTAGACGTTGAATTAACGAAATCTGATGGCAGCGACGTCTACGTGCCAATGCTGCTCGAGGCCGCGCACTTCGATGGTGAGCCCGCTGTGCGCATCGCAGTCAAGCCGCAGGAGCAAGACGACAAACGTGTCAATTCTTTATTGCGGGACGCGGCGAAAAAAGATCCCAGCACATTCCTCTATCACCGAAAGTACTTCCTAAAGTTGATCCAACATCGACTTGAGACCCCTCTCGAACAGGGTCAGCGTTTCCTAGCGTGGATCCGCATTGATGACTTCCGCAGCATCCGTGACGAACTCGGCGTGTTGCTCAGTGAGGAAGTGCTCGCCGATTTTGCGGAGTTTCTCCGCCAGCGTATCGACCGGGCCGATATCGCGGGACGGTTCGAAGGCACAGCGTTTACACTGTTGATGGAACGCGGTAGCGAGCAAGAGGCAATCAACTGGGCGAAAGCCTTCGCACACGCGGTTGGCGAGCGCGTATTCGGTGCCGGTGACCGAACACTCAGCCTTAGTTGCGGCATTGGTATTTGTCCACACAATGCGGTCGCACCAACGGTCGAAGATCTGATGAACATCAGCGAGCAGACTTACCGCAGCGCGCACAGCGCAGGACGCGGTCAGGTTCGGCTGCACGAAACGGATGACGAGGATACGCGCATCAGAAACCACGATGCCATGTGGGCCAAGCGCATCACCGAGGCACTGAAGGAAAACAGGTTCCGCTTGTTGCAACAGCCTATCGCCGCGCTGGACGGCGAAGCGTCGACCATGTTCGACATCCTCGTGCGCATGGTGAATGAGCAAGACGAGGTGATTGCGCCCTCCGAGTTTTTACCTGCGGCGAAACGCAGCCATATGTTGCACGCCATCGACCGCTGGGTTATCGGGGCATCGATGGCGTTGTGTCGGGAGCGTCGACCGGATCTCGTGTTTCTGAGGATGAGCGAGCAGTCACTGATCGATAAATCGTTCACCGCATGGCTGAAGACCATGATCAGTCGCGCGCAAATCAATCCGGCCACCGTGTGTTTTCAGGTGACCGAAGAAACCGCACTGAGCTACCTGAAAGCCACGGCACAACTATCAACCTTCGTGCGCGCACTGGGATGTCGCTTTGCGATCGAGCATTGTGGTATTTCCGATAAATCGGAAAAACTTGTTGGTAATCTGCCGCTCGACTTCGTCAAGATTGACGGCGCTCTGATTGCCAATCTGTCATCCGACGACGATGCACGTGCGCGTACCAAAGCGATTGTTGAAGCTGCGACGAACCGCTCTATCCAGACAATTGCCGAGAAAGTTCAGGATGCCAACACCATGGCTGCGCTATGGCAGCTCGGCATTAGTTTTATGCAAGGTCATTACGTACAAGAACCGGAAGTGGTACTCCAGGAATCCGCTTAAGCACCGGAAACATCTCGAGGGAGAACGAATCATGCAACCCGCAACGAACAAGATTGCCGCCGCCGTCGCACTGGCACTCGGGGTCCTAGCAAGCCCCGGCAATGCGCTTGAGCTAGGCGAAATCAAGGTCCGCTCGGCGTTAGGGGAACGCCTGGTTGCAGAACTGCCGATTGGCGCGGACGATGCCGGTCTGTCACCAGACTGCTTCAGCGTAAGAAGCGATACGCTGCTCGAAGATAGCAACATCGTCAATATTCGCCTCAATGGCCGGTCTCTGTTGATTCAATCGAACAAAGTTGTCACAGAGCCGATCGTGATGTTGAGTGTGACTGCGAAGTGTAATTCGCTGGCATCGTTGCGACGCGACTACACACTGTTTATCAATCCACCAAACCGTGTCAGCTCGGCACAGCGCGCTGCGTTGCGCCTCGACAGCGCACCGACTCGCGACACGATGCCGGCGGCTCGTCAACGTATTGCTACGACGGACTCGTCACGACCACGCAAAACCACTAGCCGCACGCCGATCAACGGCGCACGCTACGAGGTGCAGCAAGGAGACAGCGTATCGGCAATCGCCATGCGGATGGGAGCGAAAGGCGCCGATCTCTGGCCCACCGTCAAGAAAATCGTTGCGGAAAACCCCGACGCCTTCATTAACGGTGACGCGGACCGCCTGTTAGCGGGAGCCGTGCTGGCGTTACCAGTCGCCCTGTCCGCCAGCCTGCCGCAACCCGTTGCGACGACGACGACGAACGTCGCGCCTATTGAGGTCACGGAACCACCCACCGTTTCAACTGCTTCGCCTTCTCCGGATGAACCACCGCCTGCCACGAGCATGCCGGTCACGCAGGAGCGCGTCGCGTTGATGGACGCGATTGCGGAAAGCGACGCCGAGCTCGCATCGGTACGCGAAGAGATCGCCGCGTTACAACGGCAATTAGCGATCGGAGAGACCCCGACCGTCAGTGATAGCCCCTTCGTACAGGCAGAACCTGAACCGATACAGGCAACGCCCGCGGCTGTCGTTGCCGATAGCACCGTCAACAATGCGGCGCCATCCTCGTGGGGTAAGTTTTTCGCGTTCATCCTTGGCGGTGCGAGTCTGCTGGTCATCGCCGTTCTGTGGCGGATGCAACAACAAGCGCGCAGCCGACGACAACGGCAGCGTGAAGCAGCGCAATGGACGCCAGCACGAGCGGAGCGACCGCGGACGCATCGCACAAAACCGATGTCCGCAGCCGGCGCTCGTCGTGCCGCGACGGAAGAAAACTACTTCGTCCGCGAGGATGACAGCGACGATAAGTTGACGGTACTCGATCACGATTTCAGTGACGATGTCGGCCAGCGTACGGATAACCTGACGTTGGAATCCACCTACGGGTATCGATCACGCCTAGAAGACGCTCAGCCTGACGCGACGGCAGCGCAACAGGAGGATGCATGGCTGGTCGAGAATACTGACCGTTTCGAAATCCCGAGTGCAGATATCAGCGCACAATCGCCAGCACCGTTTATCGACGAACCGACCGCAGAAATGCCGCGTGCAGAGGCAGCGGATCGTTCCGGCGAGACAACCATCGACGAGCAGTCGCTCGAAATGCTCGCGAAAGACTACGAACATGAATTCACACGGACGCAGCAACTGGAGAAAGCGTTAGCGCAAGCCGCGCTGGCCAGCGGTATTGCCAACATCGTTGACGACGCCAAGCGCGCAGGAGAGCCGGTCAATATCGACGACACCGTCGAGCAAATCGTTCAAGCCTCAACCGGTGATACCACTCAGACAATGCCACCCGAGGAGCTGCGACGCGCTTCGGCAGAGGACAACGAAGAAGCCATTCGTGAGTTTACCGAAACGATTGCAGAAGAAGACGCAACTTTGCAAATGAATGCCGACACCGATGATCTCGGATTCGATATCACATCGACATTTCAGGCGGACATCGATGACATTGCGGAAACGGACGACGAGGATGGCACCGAGATCATGCAACGCACAGGGATTCGCAAAGGCTGATTATCCAGCGCGAGCCGTTGCTAGCCGAGCGAGAGTCGGTCCACGCGCCGGTAATTGCGCGACAGCATCTGTCCTCGGTTGCCACGGGTTCCGACATACTGCTCGAGATCCTGTGACTTCAGCGTCATATGCCGATCCGCACAATGTACGACCAGGCTAGCGCCGGCTGGCAATGCCTGTATCGCCACCATGTGCTCTTCTCCAGCAACGAATTTCTTGCGTGGGATGTCCATAATCTTGTTGCCCTTGCCACGGGTCAGCTCCGGTAGATCGTCGAGATCAAACACGAGAAGTCGGCCAATGCTGCTCACCGCCGCGATCATTTCTCCTTCGCTCCACTCCGTTGCAGAGGGTACCAACACGTCGGCACCCGTCGGCACGTTCAGCATTGCCTTCCCTGCCTTGGCGCGGCTCAGCAGGTTCTCTGCCAGCACCACGAATCCGTAACCGGCACTGGTCGCCACCACGTACCGCTGATCAGTAGCTCCAAACATCACCCCCGCGAAACGCGCGCCGTCAGGTGGATTGAAATGGCTCGACAAGGGTTCGCCCTGCCCGCGCGCAGAAGGTAACGCGTGGGCGATTAGACTATAGACCCGACCCGCGCTATCGAGAAACAATGCGGTCTGGTTGCTCTTGCCTTGACCCGCATCGAGATAGCCGTCGCCCGACTTGTAATTGAGAGAACGCGGGTCAATCTCATGGCCCTTCGCGGCGCGCGCCCAGCCGCGTTCCGACAGGACGACTGTGACAGGCTCGCTGGCGACCAACGCCGTTTCATCTAGAGCCTTGCCGGCTTCCCGCTCAACGATACGCGTCCGTCGTTCATCACCAAATTCTTCCGTGTCAGCCAGTATTTCCTTCTTGACCAGGGTCTTCAATCGAGCATCGCTACCGAGTATTTTTTCAAGCTCGACTTTTTCCGCTTGCAAGGACTCCTGCTCGCCACGAATCTTGAATTCCTCCAGTTTGGCAAGATTACGTAAGCGGAGGTTGAGTATTGCATCGGCCTGAATTTCGCTGAGCTTGAAACGTCTCATTAGTTCGGCGCGAGGTTCATCCTCTTCGCGAATAATCCGAATCACTTCGTCGATATTCAGGTAAGCGACCAGCAGGCCGTCGAGGATGTGCAGTCGATCTTCGACCTTTCCGAGCCGATGCTCGAGCCGCCGGATGACGGTGGACTTTCTGAACGATAGCCATTCCACAAGCATCTCGCGCAGTGCAAAAACACGCGGTGCGCCGTTCAATCCGATCACATTCAAATTGACACGCAGCGTCCGCTCCAATGCCGTCGTTGCGAATAGATGTGACATCAGTGCATCGACGTCGACGCGGCGACTTTTTGGTGTAATCACCAACCGCACCGGCGCCTCGTGATCCGACTCATCCCGCAAGTCTTCCACCATCGGTAATTTCTTGGCGCGCATTTGAGCGGCAATCTGTTCCAGCACCTTCGCGCCGGAGGTTTGGTAGGGTAACTCGGTGATAACGATATCGTCGTCTTCACGCGTCCATACCGCCCTCGCGCGCAGCGTACCGTTACCGGTTTCGTACACCTGACGAATTTCTTCCGCTGATGAGATTAACTCTCCTCCGGTCGGGAAGTCGGGACCCTGAATATGCACCAGCAAATCGTCGAGGGTCGAGCGCGGCTTTTCGAGCAATTGCACCAACGCTCCGCTGACCTCGCCGAGGTTGTGCGGTGGAATATCGGTCGACATGCCGACCGCAATACCGCTCGTACCGTTGAGCAACAGATTCGGCAGGCGTGCGGGCAGATTGACCGGCTCGTCGATGGTGCCGTCGAAATTAGGTTGCCAATCGACGGTCCCTTGCCCAAGCTCCGACAACAACGAAGCGGCGTACGGCCGCAACTTAGCTTCGGTATACCGCATTGCCGCGAATGACTTGGGGTCATCCGGAGAGCCCCAGTTGCCCTGCCCGAAGATAGTTGGATACCGGTAAGAAAACTCCTGCGCCATCAGCACCATCGCTTCGTAACACGCAGAATCACCATGCGGATGGAATTTGCCGATGACATCGCCGATCGTACGCGCCGACTTCTTGGGCTTCGCATTAGCCGCGAGGTTGAGCTCGCTCATGGCATAAATGATGCGACGCTGAACCGGTTTCAGACCATCGCCAATATGTGGTAGCGCGCGATCGAGAATGACGTACATCGAGTAATCCAGATAGGCTTTCTCGGTGTACTCACGCAGTGGCATCTGCTCGACGCCTTCAAGATTCAGTTCGTTCTGCATTCAGGCAGATTCCTTTATAGAGCGATCAGTGGCCATGACGACTCAGCGAACTTCTGCGAGACTGCCGGATGTCTCCAGCCAGGCGCGTCGGTCTCCCGCGCGTTTTTTGCTCAGCAACATATCCATGAGTTGATCGGTATTCGACGCCGCATCGATCGTCAGCTGCACAAGACGACGTGTATCCGGATGCATCGTTGTCTCGCGCAATTGAGCCGGGCTCATTTCGCCCAGCCCCTTGAAACGCGTTGCGACGATTTTCAATCGACGTTTGTCCGCCGGCAGACTGTCGACAATCGATTGTCGCTCCGCCTCATCGAGTGCGTAAAATACATCTTTGCCGACATCGATACGAAACAATGGTGGCATGGCAACATACACATGACCCGCCTCGACCAGGGGTCGGAAATGACGCAGAAACAAGGCGCACAATAACGTTGCGATATGCGCGCCATCGGAGTCTGCGTCCGCGAGAATGCACACTTTGTGGTAGCGCAACTGGGCCGGATCCGGATTGCCAGGATCAACCCCCAGCGCAATACTAATGTCATGTACTTCCTGTGACGCCAGTATCTGCCCTGTCTCCACTTCCCAGGTGTTCAAAATCTTGCCGCGTAGCGGCATGATCGCCTGCGTTTCGCGATCACGCGCCTGCTTGGCGGACCCGCCTGCCGAATCGCCTTCAACCAGAAACAGCTCGGAACGCATCGGCTCCTGAGACGAGCAGTCCGCAAGCTTGCCAGGCAATGCCGGGCCTGCAACCACCTTTTTGCGGACGACTTTTTTGGCAGCTTTCAAACGTTGCTGTGCGCGCGCAATCGCCAATTGAGCAATTTGCTCGCCGGTGTCAGGGTGCTGGTTCAACCAAAGCGCGAATTGGTCTTTGGCGATCGCCGTCACATAGCCAGCCGCCTCTCGCGTCGACAGACGCTCTTTGGTCTGCCCGGAAAACTGCGGATCTTCCAGTTTCACCGACAGCACGAAACTGACCCGATCCCAGACATCGTCAGGCGCCAATTTGACGCCGCGCGGCAGGATGTTGCGAAACTCACAAAAGTCACGAATCGCCTCTGTCAGCCCTGTTCGCAAACCATTCACATGTGTGCCGCCCTGAGCCGTGGGGATCAGGTTGACATAGCTTTCACCAACGACGGCCGCTTCGTCCGCCAGCCAGACGACCGCCCAGTCCACGGCCGCGTTATCGTCCTGATGTGCATGGCTGAACGGCTGCTCCGGCAATGCTTTGACGCCGTCGATTGCCTCCAACAAATACTGTTCGAGGCCGCCTTCGTATTGCCAGACGATTTCCTCGCCTGTCTTTTCGACCGTGAGGGAAATACGCAGACCCGGACACAACACCGCTTTTGCACGCAGCGCATGCGTCAGTCGCGGTATCGAAAAATTCACCGAATCGAAATACTGCGCGTCCGGCCAGAAGCGCAACGTTGTGCCGGTATTCGCCTTACCGACTTTACCGACCACCTCGAGCTTGCTGGATCGCTTGCCGTTTCGAAACGAGATGTTGTGCTCGTTGCCATCGCGTTTGATCCACACTTCCAGCTGTGCCGACAATGCATTGACGACGGATACCCCAACGCCATGCAGGCCGCCGGAAAACTGATAGTTCTCATTGGAGAACTTACCGCCGGCATGCAGCTTGGTCAGGATCAGCTCTACGCCCGGCATCTTTTCCTTCGGGTGCATATCGACTGGCATACCACGGCCATCATCGCTGACCGACAACGAACCGTCTTTGTGCACCGTGACGTCGATGCGTTTGCAATGACCACCCAGGGCTTCATCGACACTATTGTCGATCACCTCGTGGGCCAGATGGTTTGGCCGGACGGTGTCGGTATACATACCCGGACGCCGGCGTACCGGCTCCAAGCCACTCAGAACTTCGATATCGGCCGCGTTGTACTGCTTGCTCATGGTATCGGAGAGACCCGCCAGTTGCGCTATTGCGCCTGGGTAAAGATGTTGGAACGCAGGTAGTCGTAGTGCGATGGCATCTTCACGATTTCCTGTTGCTTGAACTTCGCCATTTCAGCCTGAAAGATATCGGCGTTCTTCAGATTGTCAACGATCGCGGGTTCGAACGGTCCAGCGCCAGTCCGGAACTGACCGTAGTCAAATGGCATATGGTTCATGCCAATCAGCACGGCTTCCCAACCATCGGTGAAACTATAGTCGGCAAACGTCGGTCGGAACATCTGCTTGACGACGGGTGCATCAATAAACGTGAGCCGGGCGAACCGCAAAAGCTCCGTCAGCTTGTCGGAAACGCGCATCGCATATTTGACGTCGCGCCAGTATGGCGTGTCCTCGCGCGTGGTCAGCATGTAGTGCGCGCACAGGAAATCGCGCACATGCTCGAAAAACTCGGTCACGATCTGGTTATACATCGTGACGTCACCGACGTTGTAATCGTTGCGACCACCGGCGAGCATGTTCGCCAGTGTTTCCGCCTGCAGTTGTACCGCGAACAGGCCCGTCGATTCGAGTGGCTCCAGGAAGCCGGCAGCCAGCCCTATTGCGATACAGTTGTGCTTCCAGACATGACGGTGTTTGCCAACCCGGATATCGAGATGACGCGCCGCGACATCTTTAACACGGTCCGCACCCAAATAATCGCGAAACTCAGCTTCAGCCTGATCCGGCGAAATGTATCGGTCACAGTAAACGTATCCCGACCCGCGACGGGTGTACAACGGCACTTCCCATACCCATCCGGATGACAATGCCGTGCAATTCGTATAAGACTGCATTTCCTCTGCCGGCTGCTCGTAATCGAAACGCAACGCGACGGCCTTGTTGTTGAACAGATAGTCCTGATAACTATCGAACGGCTCCTCGAGGGTCTGGCCGAGTAATAGCGAGCGAAACCCGGTGCAGTCGATGAACAGATCCGCTTCCAGCGGTTCGCCGTTCTCGCGGTACAGTCGCGCGATGCCACCGAACTCGTCCCGATCAACGCCGCTGATCGTATCGATGATCCGTTCAACCCCGCGCTGCATTGAGTACTTGGCCAGAAAATCGCCGAGCAGTCCGGCATCGACGTGATACGACGGCCCTGCGTTCATGACAGAACGGATCGTGCCGCCACGATTCAGGACATCCGGAGTAATAAAACAATAGTCGTAGAACGACATACGATCGACGTTCTTGGGATCCGAAAGATAGTGATGGTGCCAGAAACGATTGATCGGACGATCGGCCACCATTTGCATCGGCTCGAACGTGTAGAAAAAGCCCTCGCCCTGCTCATAAAAGTTGTTAAAGCGGATCGCACTCTTATAGGTCGCGTTGACCGCCGGCATCCATTCGGCCTCGCTGAGCCCCAACCCGGCCATGTAATCGACCATCGGCACGATGGTGGATTCTCCCACCCCGATAATCGGTATGTCCGATGACTCGATGAGCTTGATCTGGATACCCTGAACGCGCGCTGCCAGCGCAGCTGCAGTCATCCATCCGGCACTACCACCGCCGACGATCACGATAGATTTGACCATAAGACATGATCCCCCGATTAATCCGGCGCTAATGATAACAGCAGCTAACGCCCGTGCTCGCGCAAAATCGCATCAGCTGTCTGGTCATTGTCTCGACAGAGCGGATTACTTGCTGCTATCGAGACGGTATAGTATCGCGAGCATGCAACAGGAGCCCGAGCGTGGCGAAAACCAAGAAGCAGGATATTGACGTAGAAAAGTCGTTGGCCGAGCTCGAAAAGCTGGTCGATGAGCTGGAAAACGGCGATCTGCCGCTGGAGAAGGCGATGGCCAGTTTTGAACGCGGCGTCGCGTTAACACGCGATTGCCAGAAAGCGCTGGCAGAGGTCGAGCAGCGGGTTAGCGTATTGTTGCAGGACGCCGGTTTGAATGACGAAGCGCAGCCACTCGACGACTAGATCTGTTCAGCCTAGTGCGCCCATTTAGCGCTTACGTCTGTGGACCCCCGACGCGCTGCAGCCGCTCGATCAAAGATCGCAGGAACACTTTGTTGAAGCGCAGCTGGCAACTGGAAGAGACCTGTTCCATAAGCGTCGAGCTGACGCGTAATACTGTCATCGCCGAGTTCGCTCGAATAGAAGCATTGCGCTTGGCGTCGCTCAGGTAGCTGGATTCGCCAAAGCAGTCACCACGGCCCAAGTGCCCGACCTGGTTACCACCGGCCACAACCCCGGCTTCGCCGGTCAGAATGATATAGAAGCGATCATCGATCTCACCTTCGCGAACGATATCCTGACCCGACTCGTATTCGCTTAATTCACCGGCACGCAGAACTTCCCAGATCTCGGAGTGCGAGAACTCATGGAAGAAGCTCAACTTACGCAGCAGATCAAACTGCTCTTGATTATCGAATTGATCAGCCTTGGCGCGCAGATCCTGGTACACATGCGTCAGCTCCGCTGCCAGTGCGAGACCGTTCGCATAGCGTTTTTCAGGCGACTTCTGAAGCAGGACAGCGACGATGTTTTCGAGCTGATCCGAGATATCTTCGCGATAGCGATGGATCGGTGGCGGCGTCGCAAAAACGATCTGGTGCAGCAACTTGGAAAGGTTGCCCGCACGGAACGGTCGAAATCCTGTCAGCATTTCGTACATGACCGCACCCAGCGAATACAGGTCCGAGCGGTTGGTCAGCTCTTCGGATTGGACCTGTTCCGGTGACATGTAGCTCGGAGATCCAGCGATACCCTCGATGCGCGACATCTCGGCATCCTTGATCAAGGCGATACCGAAGTCGATAAGCCGTACGTCGTTGTCCATCGTCAGCATGATGTTGCTCGGCTTGATGTCGCGATGGATCACACCACGACCATGCGCGTAATGCAGCGCCTTAGCCGTCTTGTAGATAATCTCGATGACATCGTCCACCGGCAACAGGCGATCCGGCTTGCAGTAGGATGCCAGCGTACGAGCACCATGGATGTGCTCGGTGACAACGTAGTACTTGTCGTTTTCCTCACCCGCATCGTAGATCGGCAGAATGTTCGGATGCTGCAACATGCCCACCATGTGTGCTTCGTTGAAGAACATCTTGCGAGTCACGCGAGCGCGTTCCGCTTCGGTCTCTGATGAGCCGATATCGTAGACTTTGATCGCGACGTCTCGCCGGTAATAGGGATCGTGCGACAAATAGACTGTGCCGGTACTGCCGCGACCGACTTCATTGACGATCACGTACTTGCCGAACTTTTCCGGCACAGAGTTGTTGGTGCCGTTGCCGACTACAGAGGTCGGATTATCGGCAGCGGGCGTCGCCATAGAGGGCCTCGGTCAGAGCGTCATTGCTCCAAATGCTAGTGACAGTAGAACAGCGCCAATCAGCGCTGCTGCGATGTCATCAAGCATAATTCCGAGGCCGCCGTGGAGTCTGTGATCCAGTTCTCTAATCGGCCATGGCTTAACAATATCCAGCACCCGAAACACAATAAATGCGGCTACCAGCGCCTGCCAACTACGTGGCAATGGCAGGCATATCAGGTAGGCGCCGGCTATCTCGTCCCAGACAATACCGCCGTGATCGTGTACACCCAGTCGTCGGGAGCTTTCGCCGCAAATGTAAACACCGGTGACACACAGCGCCAGCGCGATGGCAGCTTCCGGCAGCCAGCCAAGCGGCTCTGTTAGCGCCGCCAGTAATATACCCCAGACGCTGCCGAGCGTGCCCGGCGCTTTCGGCGAAACACCAACGCCGAAACCGAATGCCAGAAAATGCACCGGATCGGTGACGACGGTACGCAGCGATGGAATCGGTGCGTCATGCTTATTCGAAGTGCTGATAGCCAGACTCCTCCGCCACAAAACCCGCTGGCGCATCGAGCACCTGGACACCGTCACCCGCCTCGCAATAACCGATCACGGTACACTCCGCCAATTGTGCGACATCGTAGTCGGCGGGTACCGTGAAACAGAGCTCATAATCATCACCGCCGACCAATGCGAAGCGCCTTGCACGATCCTCATCGAATAGCGCCAACAGCGACGCTGACAACGGCAACCGCGTGGCATCGATAACGGCGCGACAGCAGCTGGCGGTTGCCACATGACCGATATCGGCGGCCAAGCCATCCGACACATCGATCGCCGCGGTCGCAATACCGGACAGGTGCTGGCCCAGACTAACGCGCGGCGTTGGACGCAAGAATCGCTGCTTCAACCAGTGGGTGACCGTGTCGCTATGGGTTGCGGACTTCGCGAACTCCAGTCCGGCGGCTGCGTCGCCTAAGGTACCACTGACGACGATCTGATCGCCGGGTCGGGCGCCGTCCCGCGTTATCGGGGCGCGTTGCTGGTAACCAATGACCTGTACCGTTACCGACAGATCACCGCGGGTTGTATCACCGCCGATGAGCTGCATGCCGAATTCGGCCGCCAGCGCGTGCATCGCGCCGCTAAAATCAGCCAGCCAGCGCTGATCAAACTCGGGAAACGTGAGCGCGAGCGTATAAAACTTAGGCATGGCCGCCATCGCCGCGAGATCGCTGAGGTTGACCGCTAACGCGCGGTATCCGATGTCCTCTGCGTGCGTATCTTTCGGAAAGTGGCGCCCTTCGATGAGTGTATCCACCGCGATCGACAGTGGGACATTCGCGGGCGGTTCAATGACGGCAGCATCATCGCCAATGGCGATTCTGGCATCCCCATACGGGTCATCAAAAAAGTGCCGGATGATCTCGAACTCATTCATACGCGATCGCCGGAGTGCGCTAGCCTGGTCGAGCCGCCGTCTCGGCCTGTCGATGCGTTTTCGCTGCCCTGTCCAGAATGGCATTGATGTACTTGTGCCCGTCCTCGGCACCGAAGCGCCGCGCAAGCTCGACCGCCTCATTAATCACAACCTTATACGGCACCTCGATGTGCTGACGTAGCTCGGTGAGTCCTAAACGCAGAATCGCAATCTCAACAGCCGTCAACTGTTCGACATCGCGATCGGCCAGTGAGCCGATTTCGGCATCCAACACGTCGAGCTCAGCCATCGCTTCGTTAACCAACATCGCGAAATACTCGGGATCTACACGCTCATGCTCGCGCCGCTCGCGGAACTGACGAATCAGCTCGGCACGCGACGTGTCATCGAATTGCTGCTGATACAGCGCCTGCATGACAAGTGCACGAGTATGGCGCCGAGTGACCGACGGAGGTCTTTGGGACACTGCGTACCGCCTCTAGTCCAGCTTACGAATGAGATTGACCATTTCGATCGCGGCTGCGGCTGCCTCCGCGCCCTTGTTGCCGGCTTTCGTACCGGCACGTTCGATAGCTTGCTCAATACTATCGACAGTGAGCACACCAAAAATCACCGGCAGACCGTGTTTTTCCGATGCTGCCGCAACGCCACGCGCGCACCCACCCGACACATATTCGAAATGCGGCGTTGCGCCGCGTATGACGGCGCCGAGCGTGATCACCGCATCGTAGCGACGGGTTGCGCAGAGTTTCTCGGCCAGTAAAGGGATCTCCCAGGCACCCGGCACCCAGGCCACATCGATATCGGCCGCGGCGGCGCCGTGCCGCGTCAGCGTATCGACCGCGCCGTCGACCAGGTGAGACACAATAAACTCGTTGAAGCGTGCTGCCGCTATGGCGAAGCGTGCGCCGTTAACAACAAGATCACCTTCGAAGGTGTTAACAGATGACATCAGTCTTTCCCTTTTACGACGCTATTGGGCGTCGATATAGTCGACCACTTCCAGACCAAAGCCGGAGATCGCATGCAATTGTACCGGCGCGGACATGACACGCATACGACGGATCCCCAGATCACGCAGAATCTGTGCGCCCACGCCATACTGACGTAGCTCATTCACTGGCGGACTAGGCTGTCGCTGCACCTGCTCTTCGGCCAGTGACCGCATACTGTCGATCAATTCGCGCGGCCCCTCCGGGTATCGCAGCAATACGATGACACCAGCCCCTTCCTCGCTAATGCGGCGCATGACGTCGCGCAGCGGCCAGCCGAGACGACGATCATCGATGCCGATCACGTCGCCGAGCGTGTCCGCCACATGCACGCGCACGAGCGGCGCATCCTGCGTCTTAGTGACGTCGCCATAGACCATCGCAAGATGCACGTTGCGGTGCACGTAGTCCTCGTAGGCGTGCATCTCAAAAGCACCGAACGGCGTCGGCGCAGGCAAACTGTAAATACGCTCGACCGAGATTTCTTTTTCCAGTCGATAACGAATCAGGTCGGCGATTGTACCGATCAGTAGGCCATGGTGTTCAGCAAATGCTTCGAGATCGGGCCGACGCGCCATCGTGCCATCTTCATTCAGAATTTCAACGATGACAGACGCAGGCTCGGCCTCGCCGCACAGGCGCGCCAGATCACAACCCGCCTCGGTATGTCCGGCGCGCGTTAACACACCACCAGGCTGGGCCATGACCGGGAAGATGTGGCCAGGTTGTACAAGATCTTCCGCACGCGCATCCGGCGCCACGGCCACCTGCACGGTGCGTGCACGATAATGCGCGGAAATACCGGTGGTAATGCCCTCCGCGGCTTCGATCGATACGGTGAAATTGGTGCTTTGCTGCGCGTCGGTGCCGCTGACCATGAGCGGCAAACGGAGTTGCTCGCAACGCTCGCGTGTCATGGTCATGCAAATCAATCCTCGACCATAACGCGCCATGTAGTTAATCGCCTCAGGCGTGACCTGGCTGGCAAGCATGATCAGATCGCCCTCGTTCTCGCGATCTTCATCGTCAACCATAATGACCATCTCGCCCGCCTTGAGACGTTCGAGAATCTGTTCGATCGGTGCAAACTCTGTGGCGCTGCCACCAGCCAATTTGACGGTACTCATAATCTTGTCCTCAAAACACGTCCGATGCCGTGCTCAATTCTTGAAGCCATGCCTGGCAAGAAACTCACGACTGATGGGTGCATCAGCTTGATCGCCAGACAGCAAACGTTCGGCGTAGCGTGCCATCAAGTCCACTTCAATGTTGACGCGATCACCCTCCCGCAGGTCGCCAAGGGTCGTTTCCGCCGCCGTATGCGGAATGATGTTCACTTCGAAACCGGTGTCACTGACGGCATTGACGGTCAAGCTCGTACCATCGATACACACCGAGCCCTTTTTCGCGATGTAGCGGCGCAGCTGCGCCGGCACCCCGATCGTCATTCTAACTGAGCGAGCATCGGTGTGGCGAGCGTCGAGCGTGCCCACTGCGTCCGTATGCCCGGTCACAAGGTGACCACCAAGCCGATCGCCGATGGCCAGCGATGGCTCCAGGTTGACTCTGCTGCCAGCTGTCCACTGTGAGAACGCGGTGACATCCAGCGTCTCCCGCGAAACGTCAGCGGAGAAGCCGCTGGCATCGATATCGAGTGCCGTCAGGCAGACACCCGACACACAAATACTCTCGCCTTCCGCAAAACGATTGGGCTGCAGATCCGGGCAGTGAATACGTACGCGAACATCGCCGCCTTGTTGGCGCAGCGATTCGATTTCGCCGATCGCGAGAATGATTCCTGTAAACATAATGACTCTCTTATGGATAGCGCGGTGACAAGGTCAGACGCAGATCGGGCCCCACGTGCCTGACGTCATCGAACGCGAACGCAACGCCATCAGCCAGACGCTGCCAGCCGGGGGTCGTAAACATGGACTGGCTGTCACTGCCGAGCGCACGCGGCGCAAGATAGCATATGAGCGTATCGACCAGTCCCGTAGCCAGCAATGCACCGGCAAGCGCCGGGCCGCACTCTGCCCAGACACTGTTGATGTCACGTGCGGCCAGCAAGTTGAGCAATGCCGCCAGGTCGAGAAGACCGTCATCGTTGGCCGGCACCGTCGCAAACACGCTGGCAAGATGCACGGGTGCCGGCGTCTCCTGGGCCGCTACGACGAGTACTTGTTCGTCCTGCGTCAACACCTGGGCATCAGAGGGAGTACGTGCACGACCGTCGGCGATCACTCGCAGTGGCTGTCGCGATAACCCAGCATAGCGCGGATCACGCACCGTCAGCGCCGGGTCATCTGCCAGCACCGTTCCAATACCCGTCAGTATCGCTGCGTGTCTGGCACGAAAATGTTGTACATCGGCGCGCGCCTCCGGACTGGTGATCCACTGGCTTTCACCGCTGCGCATGGCGATAGCACCATCGAGACTGCTCGCCATCTTCAGCGTGAGCCACGGACGACCGCGCGTAAAACGTGAATGGAAACCGCGTACTGGCGCTTTGGCCGCCGCCGCCATCAAACCCGACTGCACCTGAATGCCAGCTGCGCGTAGTGCATTGGCACCGGCGCCATCGACGGCGGGATTCGGGTCGTCGATCGCATACACGACGCGCGCAATACCCGCTGCCGCCAGCGCGTCGGTGCAGGGTCCCGTTCTGCCTTGGGTACAGCAAGGCTCCAGCGATACATAAGCGGTGGCCCCCTGAGCGTGATGACCGGCAGCCTGCAACGCCATCACCTCGGCGTGCGCCTGTCCCGCTGGTTGCGTGTTGCCTTCGCCAACGACCCGTCCATCCAGCGCGATCACGCAGCCTACGGCTGGATTCGGCTGCGAAAACGGAACCGTCGCCTCAGCGAGCTGAATGGCGCGCGCCATGCAGCGATGATCGAATGCCGAGTAAGGCGACTGCATCGCTCAGGTTCGGCGCCGCTTGCGGCTAGCTTTCGCCTGGTCTGCGTCCGGCAACAAAGACATTTGCTCGCGATCGTCGGCCCGCGCCTTCAATTCCAGTCGGCGAATTTCTTCCTGGAACTCGGTGACATCCTGAAAACTGCGATACACGGATGCGAATCTGACATAGGCAACCTCATCGAGCTGGCGCAGCGCCTCCATCACCATTTCGCCCAGTAATTTCGCAGGCACTTCTCGCTCACCCATGACCTGCAGCTGGTGCACGATCTGGCTCATCGCGCCCTCCAGTTGATCGGCACTGACGGGCCGTTTCTCCAACGCGCGTTGCATGCTACCGCGAAGTTTTTGCTCATCGAAAGGCTGACGCGATTGATCGCGCTTGATCAGACGCGGCATGACCAACTCCGCACTCTCGAACGTGGTGAAGCGCTCTCTGCATTGCAGGCACTGCCGACGGCGACGGATCTGCCGGCCGTCGGCCGCCAGTCGCGAGTCGACGACTTTGGTTTCCTCGTGCGCGCAAAACGGACAGTGCATCGCTACTCGTCAGGCGCGTTCTTGCTTGCGCAGTCGCCCGGCACCGGCCTCCGCGTACACCGGAAAACGTTGGCACAGCGCGAGCACCTCCGCTTTGACGCGGCTTTGCATGACCTCATCGCTGATGTCGTCAAGGATATCCGCGATCCATCCTGCGAGCGTCTCAGATTCTACGAGCCCGAAACCGCGTGTCGTGATCGCCGGTGTGCCAATGCGCAGACCGGACGTCACGAACGGCGAGCGCGGATCACCGGGAACGGTGTTCATGTTCACGGTGATGTTGGCCGCATGCAGCGCCGCGTCAGCATCCTTGCCCGTGATGTCTTTGTCGATCAGATCGACAAGAAACAGATGGTTGTCGGTACCCCCAGAGACGATCTTGTAACCGCGTGCCTGCAACACTTCCGTCATCCGACGTGCGTTGGCAACGACTTGTTCCTGATAGGCCGTGAAATCCGGTGCCATCGCCTCTTTGTAAGCCACAGCCTTGGCGGCAATGACATGCATCAGAGGGCCACCCTGGGTGCCCGGGAACACCAGCGAATTGAATTTTTTGGTGATCTCGTCGTTGGCGCGCGCGAGGATCATGCCCCCGCGTGGACCACGCAGCGTTTTGTGGGTGGTCGTCGTGACCACATCGGCGTGCGGGATAGGCGATGGGTAAACGCCAGCGGCTACTAGGCCTGCGATGTGCGCCATATCGACATGCAACCACGCGCCCACCTTGTCGGCGATCGCTCTGAAACGCGCCCAGTCGATCACGCGTGAATACGCTGAAAAGCCGCCGATGATCAACTTCGGCTTGTGCTCCAGCGCCAGCGCTTCGACGGCATCGTAGTCGATCAGGCCTTCCGCATCGACGCCATATTGCACCGCATTGAACAGCTTGCCGGAGAAATTCACCTTCGAGCCATGTGTCAGATGACCGCCGTCCGACAGGCTCATGCCAAGAATGGTGTCGCCAGCCTGAAGTAACGCCAGGTAGACCGCTGCGTTGGCTTGTGAGCCGGAGTGTGGTTGTACATTGGCGTAGTCGGCATTGAACAATGACTTGGCGCGTTCGATGGCCAACGTTTCGGCGACATCGACGTGCTCGCAGCCACCGTAGTAGCGCTTCGACGGATAACCCTCCGCGTATTTGTTCGTCAGCACAGAGCCTTGTGCTTCTAGCACTCGCGGGCTGGCGTAGTTTTCTGATGCGATCAGCTCGATATGTTCTTCCTGTCGCACGCCCTCTGCGCCAATTGCCGCGGCGAGCTCATCATCGAAACCGGCAATCGTCATTTTTTCGTCAAACATGGCAGTATTTCCCGGCGCTGGCGCCTTTCTGGGGACTGATTGAGTCGTTGGTCAAGGGCTCTGATTGTACCTGAGGGCCGCCACCCGCGCAGTACGCCGATCAGTGTGTGTCCAACCGCCGTACCTCACTCAAGGTAGGTATAGATGGCTGCGTCGCTTGTCCGCACGCGCTAAACTAGCGCGCTAACTCAATGCTGCGTTCAAAAGGACCCACCGCATGGCACAGTACATCTACACAATGAACCGGGTTTCCAAACTGGTCCCGCCTAAACGTCACATCCTGCGTGACATTTCATTGTCGTTTTTCCCTGGCGCAAAAATTGGCGTGCTTGGCCTGAATGGTTCTGGTAAATCCAGTCTGTTGCGCATCATGGCCGGCATCGACAAGGAGTTCGATGGCGAGGCGCGGCCGCAGCCGGGGATCAACATCGGGTACCTGCCACAGGAGCCGGAGCTCGACGAGTCGCTCGATGTCCGTGGCAATGTCGAGCAAGGCGTCGGAGAGATGAAAGGCCTGCTGGATCGCTTCAATGAAATCAGCATGAAATTTGCGGAACCCATGAGCGATGACGAAATGACCGCCCTGCTCGAAGAACAGGGCAAGCTGCAAGATGCCATTGATACCGGTGGTGGCTGGGAGCTCGAGCGCACGCTGGACATCGCGGCCGATGCGTTGCGATTGCCGCCGTGGGACGCGGATGTTAGCAAACTGTCAGGGGGTGAACGTCGTCGCGTTGCCTTGTGCCGGTTGCTACTGTCGAAACCCGACATGTTGCTGCTCGATGAGCCTACCAACCATCTGGACGCCGAGTCGGTACTCTGGCTCGAGCGGTTCCTTGAAGAGTATCCTGGCACCGTCATCGCTGTGACCCACGATCGTTATTTCCTCGATAACGTGGCTGGCTGGATCCTTGAACTTGATCGTGGGCACGGTATTCCGTGGGAAGGCAACTACAGCTCCTGGCTGGAACAGAAGCAGGCGCGTCTCGAGATTGAGGAGCGCAGCGAGCAGGCACGGCAGAAAGCGATGCAGCAGGAATTGGAATGGGTGCGCAGCAACCCGAAGGGCCGTCAGGCAAAAGCCAAGGCGCGTCTGCGACGCTTCGAGGAGCTGGCCTCGTCCGACTATCAGAAACGCAACGAAACCAACGAGATTTATATTCCGCCTGGTCCACGGCTTGGCGACGTCGTCATCGAGGCGGAAGCGGTGCGCAAAGCGTTTGGCGAGAAGTTACTGGTTGAAGACCTGTCTTTCCAGCTACCGCCGGGCGGCATTGTCGGCGTGATCGGACCGAACGGCGCGGGCAAAACCACACTATTCAGAATGATCACGGGCCAGGACATACCTGATGATGGCACTATCCGACTCGGCAAAAGCGTCGTCGCAGCGTATGTGGACCAATCGCGTCAGTCTCTCGACGACGACAAGACTGTCTGGGAAGAAATATCGGAAGGCCAGGACAACATCGTAATCGGCAATTACGAGGTGAGTTCACGCGCCTATGTCGGTCGATTCAATTTCCGCGGTGGAGAGCAGCAGAAGAAGATCGGGCTGTTGTCGGGCGGAGAACGCAACCGTGTCCACCTCGCGAAAGTACTGCGCGCCGGCGGCAACTTGTTGTTACTGGATGAGCCGACCAATGACCTCGATGTCGAAACGCTACGCGCATTGGAAAACGCGTTGCTCGAGTTCCCGGGTTCTGCGGTCGTGATTTCGCATGATCGCTGGTTCCTCGATCGCATCGCCACCCACATTCTCGCTTTTGAAGGCGACAGCACGGCAGAGTTTTTCGCCGGCAACTTCGCGGACTACGTCGAAGACCGCCGTCGGCGCTTGGGCGATGATGCAGTCAACCCCAGCCGTATCCGTTACAAGCGGTTGTCGGACTAAACGGCGGGCGCAGCGATATGCAATTGCGCGCCTACGATGATCTCAGCGAATGCTTGCAAGCGGGGGTATCGCGCCGCTGTCCGCACTGTGACGTCTTTGCGCAAATGCATATCCAGCATTTGCCATCATGGGAACAGCTGCAGGCCAACAAGCCCGCACGAATCGCTGTGATTTCGCAGTGTGACGCCTGTCGGCTGCCGGTTTTTCTCAGCAGTGGTCCGGTCCGCTATGAGGCCTCACTGATCACACTGGACGGGCCGCTCGAATCCGTCGTCAAACCAAAGGAGGCGTTCGCGATACGACTGCTGCCGCCTACGGTGCAGTCACTGACGGAAGAGTTGTTTGCGTGTTACCAACAAGAGCAATGGTATGCGCTGGCACTACTTAGTAACGCGCTGATCCACGCTTGTGATCGAGCGCTCGGCGGCCAGCAACGACTGGCTTTGTTCAACACGGTGGCCGACAGCGCGGCGCTGATCGATATCGACGACAACAACCTTCGATTGTGCCGGCGTATCCTGTTCGATCTTGAAACAGGCGACAGCCCACCGCCACTGCTCGATGCTCAAGCGGCCCTGTTGATCGCTTTGGTCAAAGACCTGCTTTACCAACACTTTGTGCGCCCGGCCGAACTGAAGACGACCGCGCATAACGCTTAGCGTTTAGCCCAATGCCACTCGAGCGTTGCGAAATAACCGCAACCATGGCCCCTCGTCGGTCGTCCATGACGGCGGATGCCAGCTGTGTTGTACCGTACGAATAATCCGTTCCGGGTGCGGCATGCTGATCAGCACACGACCATCTTCATTGATCAACGCGGCGATCGCGGCCGTTGACCCATTCGGATTCTCGGGATAGTGAGCGGTCGGCTGTCCACGATCGTCGATAAAGCGTGAGGCAATCAGCTCAAGCTGCTCGGACTGCGCCAAAGAACCCAGCTGCGAGTAATCGGCGCGACCCTCCCCGTGTGACGTCACAATCGGCATGCGGGAACCCGCCATGCCTGCCAGCCACGGCGAACGCCCCGTCACGATCTCGACCATGCTCAGTCGTGCTTCAAACTGCGCCGATCGATTCGCAGCAAAACCCGGCCACGCCGCGGCACCTGGTATGATTTCCTTAAGCTGCGAAAGCATCTGACAGCCATTGCAAACACCCAGCGTCAGCGAATCCGGCAGCGCGAAAAACCGAGCGAACTGGTCCCGTAACGCCGGGTTCATCAAAATGGATTTTGCCCATCCGCCGCCTGCACCGAGCACGTCGCCATAGGAAAAACCGCCGCACGCTGCAAGTACTTGAAATGCGTCGAGCGAAACACGACCGGCAATCAGGTCGCTCATGTGAACATCGCGGGCGTCGAACCCCGCGGCGAGGAAGGCCGCGGCCATTTCTTGCTGACTGTTGACGCCCTGCTCGCGCAAGATCGCCACCTGTGGTGCCACGCCACGATTGATCATCGGTGCCGCGATGTCCGCCTGTCGATCAAAGCTCAGGTCCGCAAACAGACCCCGATCGTCGGCGCGTGCAATATTTTCGTAGGCTTCCGCCGCCGTGACAGGATTGTCACGCTCAGCCTGCATCCGGAAGCTCGTTTGTGACCAGCACAGCTGCAAGTCGATGCGCGACTCGTCGAGCACAATACGGTCTTCACGTCGAATGGTGAGTCGCTCGTCCGGTTGCAGCCCGCCGAGCCAGATCAAACGCTCAGCAAGACCGGCGTCACCGAATGCCTGAGTGACTGTCTCGATATCACCATCGGCGATCTGCAGCACAGCGCCGGGCCCCTCGCTAAACAACCACGCGTGGTCGGTGTGTTCATCCTGTGGCAAATGGACCCTAACACCGAGACGAGACGCGAACAGCATCTCAGCGAGTGTGGTGAGCAGGCCACCGTCGGAGCGATCATGATAGGCCAACACGGCGCCGCGAGCGCGCAGCCCGATAAAAGCCTGCACAAAGCGACGTAAATCATCGGCGTCCGACAAGTCCGCTGGCTCGCCGCCTTGCTGCGCATAGGTTTGCGCCAGCGCCGACCTGCCGAGTGCTGCCGTTGATGCCGCAAGATCAACGAATAACAGCTGGCTATCCGCCACATCGGCAAGTGCGGGCGTCAGTGTGCGCCGGGCATCCTGAACCGGGGCGAACGCGGAAACGATCAGCGAGACCGGTGACATGACACGCCGATCGGTCTCGTTGTCCTGCCAACGGGTCTGCATCGATAAAGAATCCTTGCCGACCGGAACAGCAATACCGAGAGCGGGACACAGGCGCATGCCTACCTCTTCGACTGCAGCAAACAACGCTGCATCCTGCCCATCCGCGCCCGCTGCCGCCATCCAGTTGGCGGACAACTTAATATCTGAGATCGATTGGATGTCGGCAGCAGCGATATTCAGCACCGCCTCAGCGACCGCAAGGCGTGCCGCCGCAACCGGTGCCTCGCAGGCGACCGGGGTGCGCTCTCCCATGGCCATCGCTTCACCAGCAAAACCCTGATGAGAGGTCAGCGTGACAGCCACATCGCTGACTGGTACCTGCCAGCGGCCAACCAGTTGATCACGCGCGCACAATCCACCAACGGTGCGATCCCCGATGTGGATCAGGAAACTCTTGTCGGCAACGCTCGGCAGTGAGAGCACCCGTCGCCAGGCATCACGCAAGTCGATATCACCGGCCGCGAACGGCTTGTAGTCGGGTGCAACGGTCGTCGCGTCTCGCTGCATACGCGGTGCTTTGCCCAGCAGCACGGACATTGGCATGTCGACCGGTGCCGCATCACTCCATGCATCGCTGAGTAACAGCCGATCGTCGGCTCGCAACGTGCCCAACACGGCATAGGGGCAACGCTCGCGCTGACACAACGCCTCGAAGCGCTCGAGCTGCTCCGGCTCAATCACCAATACGTAGCGCTCCTGAGACTCGTTGCACCAGATCTCCATCGGACTCATGCCGGGCTCGTCGCTCGGGATGTTTCGCAGCTCGAAACGTCCACCCAGCTTGGAGTGATCGCACGCCTCCGGCACCGCATTCGACAGACCGCCAGCGCCGACGTCATGAATCAACGCAATCGGGTTTGTGTCGCCCATCGCGGCACACTGCGTAATGACCTCTTGCGCGCGCCGTTGCATCTCCGGGTTGCCCCGCTGAACCGACGCGAAATCGAGCGCCGCGTCGCTGCTACCACTGGCGACACTGGATGCTGCACCACCACCAAGCCCGATCAACATCGCCGGGCCGCCGAGCACGACAACAAGACTGCCGGGCTGCAAGGGTTGCTTGAGCGCGTGCTGCCGCTGCACGTTGCCCACACCGCCCGCAATCATGATGGGTTTGTGATACCCCCAATGCTCACCCGGCTCATTGCGTGTCGCCTGAAACGTGCGGAAATAGCCGCCAAGATTGGGGCGACCAAACTCGTTGTTGAATGCAGCGCCACCGATCGGCCCCTCGAGCATGATGTCGAGCGCACTGACAATCCTGTCCGGCCGACCAATATCGTCTTCCCACGCCTGGGGGAAATCGCGCAGACACAAATCGGACACGGTAAAACCGGTCAGGCCGGCCTTCGGCACCGCGCCAAGCCCTGTCGCGCCTTCATCACGAATTTCACCGCCGGCACCGGTCGCGGCGCCTGGAAAAGGGGATATCGCCGTCGGGTGGTTATGCGTCTCAACCTTGGCCAACAGATCGACCTGTTGTGGCTGATAAGCGAACCGTTGTGACGCCGGATCCACGGTCAGGCGGGGCACCGTGTGCCCCGCAAGCACCGCTGCATTGTCGGTATATGCGCTGACGACACCGTCCGGCGATTGCGCTGTCGTATGACGAATCATCCCAAACAACGTTGCCGACTGTACTTTTTCGTCCAGTGTCCATGCCGCGTTGAAAATCTTGTGTCGGCAATGTTCTGAATTAGCCTGCGCGAACATCATTAATTCGGCGTCCGTAGGCGATCTGCCCGCCTCACTGTAATGCGCCGCCAACCAGTCGACTTCGGCGGTCGATAAAGCAAGACCCAGCCGTGTGTTCGCATCCTGCAGGGCGTTGTCCGGCTTATCGCCTAACGCAACCTGCTGTAACGGGCGGGGGAGTTGCTGGTCAAAAATCTCAGCAAGGGCATGACGATCGGTAAACGCCTGCTCGGTCATCCTGTCGAAGCAGATCTCACGCAGCGCCGCAGCATCCCGGTCCGCACCACTGGCGTGAATCAAGCGTGCACGTTCGATGCGCTGGATTCCTGCAAGGCCGCACTGGTGGGCAATATCCGTTGCTTTCGATGACCACGGCGAGATGGTGCCGACACGCGGCGCGACAAAAAACCCTGCGTCGAGGTCGGTAGCGTCAAACGCAGTACCCTGATTCAGTAGCTGAAGCAACGACGATTGCTCTTCGCCAGACAGCGCCTCACCGTAAACCAGCCAGACGTCCCGCAAAGAGATGTCATCAATACGCAGGCCGCGGCGTGAACATCTTGCCAGCAACGCCTGACGTCGAAATTCGGTGATTGCCGGGCCACCGGCGATGAGATGCAGGGTCGCGGTTCGCGACCGGTCAGGACGTGCTGTCATCGACGCGGGATGCCGTATTCCGATATGCCGCGCATGATACCGGAATTCGCGGCGCCAGGCAGCGCCGACGCGCGCCGTATTGCTTATCCGTTATCGTCAACTGTCGCCCGAGCTCGGCGAATAGGTCGGCACCGGAAACGGGGTGACGTTCGCACTGTCGAGTTTAGTGATTTTGCTTTGTCCTTGTTCCTCGACGGCATCGATTCGCAGGACCGCATGCATCGGGATATAGCTTTTCTTAACGCCGGCAAACTCGGACTTGATCCGTTCTTCAGTCGGATCGACAACTACCGTTGTCCGCTCGCCGAACTTGAGCTCGGAAATCTCCAGAAAACCGAACAGGTCCCCCTGGCCCACGGAACGCGCGTAAACCTCATAGACCTGACCCTGATTGACAAAACTGACCCGATAGAGTGATGACATGCTGAACTCCTGCCGACAGGCAAGCTATATGGGCGGTGGCCCCCGTTTCAAGAATCAGCGGCAAAAGCCGCTAAACCGTTAGAAAACAACGCACGAGAGCGGCCAGCCGACCAAATGTGACCCAATTCCTGCAACTATGACGGTTTCTCGACATAATAATGTCAGTGGCTGAAGGATTGAACGAGCGCGCGCGAGCGCGTTGATGGATAACTATGCAATTACGACTCGCAGTCAGTAATCGCCTCAGAGATACGATGGGCGATAACTACCAGTGTGTTTTCGGTGAACACGGTGGCACCATCGGCCGCGCAGCGCACAACGAATGGGTACTGCCAGACCCGAGACGCTACGTGTCCAGTGTGCACGCGAGTATCGAAGCGCGCAACGACGGCTTCTATCTGGTCGACACGAGCATGAACGGTGTTTTTATCAACGGCAGTAGCGATGCACTGGGACCAACCACACCGATCGAGTTGCGCGTTGGCATGAAGCTGCGCATGGGTAACTATCACATCGTAGTTGCAGAGGTTAAGCAATCGACTGGCGATAGCGTCGCGACGATGCTCGGCGCGCATCTGTTGGACGACGATGATCCGATTCAGTTGAGCGATGCACTGCTCGACGCCGGCAGAGCCGTCGGTGAACATGCGTCAGACCTCGCCAGCGTTAATCAGGATCTGTCGGCTGAACTACTGGTCGAGGATGACATCGCAGAGAAACTCGATCTTGAGTCGTTGCTCGACGACCGCATCGCTTCGGTCAATAATTCCATTTTGAGTAATATGGATTCGCTGTCAGCGTCGCTGAACACGAGTAGTGGCGTTGCCAGCAACGTAGAAACTATAGCGTCCGAGTCGACGCAGCCGTACAACGCGAATGTCAGTTCGTTGCCTGGCGCTGCCATCCCGCCGACCGAAAAACACTTCCGAGCACTCATTCAAGGCCTCGGTGTCGATCGCAGCGAGCTCGAATCGCGCGACCCGGAACAGATCGCTCATGCCGTTGGCAGCGCGCTGCGCGAGGCGGTCATCGCCCTGAAGACGATGCGTTCTGATCGCGTGACGGCAAAGCAGTCGCTGGACATGCAAACATCACAGCAGGACATCGACGACGCGACCGATACCAACATCAACGAAGAAATTGTTGATCTGCTCCTCGGCCGCGGTCAGGTCTATCAGAAAGCAGCCGACGATATGCGCGCCAGTATGGAGTCTGTCCGGTTACACAACGCCGCAATGCAAAAGGCGGCACGCGATGCAATCAATGCGTTCCTCGACCAGATCGCACCCGACGAACTGGCCGAGCGATTTGCGGCTGCCGGTGGCAAAGTCGGGCTGTTCGGACGCGGCAAAAAAGGCGCGTTGTGGGATCAGTTTGAACGTTTCTATGCGGTCATCGCACAGCGTCAACCGGATACGCTACCGGATTTCATTAAACAGGAATTTGAGCGTGCCTATCTCGCCAGTTTGCGTACGCTGGAGCGCTCCGGTCAGTAATCAGCATCGTTCACGCTAGTCCGGCAAGGTTTCGGACAACACACGCACAACGTTGCCGCCCATCACTTGCGCAATTTCGCGGTCGCTGAGCCCTTGCCTTTGTAACGCACCGGTAATTAGTGCAAGCGCACTGGTATCGAAAGCCACCTGCACGGCACCATCGTAATCTGAGCCGAGACCAACATGGTCGATGCCCACAAGGTCGACCACGTGAAGCATGGCTGCAGCGACGGCATCCGGATGTGTATTACAAATCGCGCCGGGCCAATAGCCAATACCGATCACGCCGCCCGTCGCCGCCACACCACGAATCTGCGTATCGGTCAGATTGCGGTTGGCATTGCATAGTGCTTTGACGCCACCATGACTGACGACGATCGGTCGTGTCGCCATCGCCAGTACCTCATCGACAGCCTTCGGACTCAAATGGGCGATATCGATGGCCATACCGAGCGCCTCCATTTCCTGCACGATACCGCGACCAAAATCCGTCAGGCCGCCCTTTTCCAGTCCATGCATCGAACCAGCGAGGGCATTGTCGAAAAAATGCGTGAGCCCCGCCATGCGATACCCGGCATCGAACAATAACTGTAAGTTAGTAGCTTGCGCTTCCAGGTTGTGTAGACCCTCAACGCCGAGCATGCCCCCCATGACCGCCTCGCCAGCGGCACGCCGCTGCTGCAATTCTCGAAGATCGGACTTGGTTTTGACCATCATCAGTCGCGCATCGTCATTCGCTACATCATGCAATCGGCGCGCGTGCCATAGGGAACGTTGCAACAGTGAATTCCAGGTTCGCGGTGGTTGCAACTGCGCAAACGCAAGCAGCCCGATCGTATCGGAATCTGCCGAATTGCTATCGTAGTTCAGACTAGCCGGCGACTTCGTCACGGTCGCAAACACTTGCAGCGCCACGTTGCCATCCTGCAGGCGCGGTATATCAGCGTGTCCGCGGTTGGCACGCTTGCTGAGAGAGCGCTTCCATAACAACGTATCCGCGTGCATGTCGGCGACAAACAAGCGTTCATGCAATGTCTGGCTACGATTATCTACCTTAGGCAGGTCGATCACGACCATGCGATTCATGGACCGCTCGACAATGCCGGGTGCCAGTGCGAAGAACGCGAGCGTTAGCACACCCAGCCCAAGCACAATCCATTTTAGTTTTCTCATTGACGTCTCGCTCGAGGTGTTTCGTCCGCGCTCTCAATCGGAATGTGTGCAAGTGAGCAGTCGTCGGCACTACACACATCCCGCATGGCATCGCGCAATCGAAGGTACTCATCTGGCAGACCCGTCTCGTCGCTTTGATCGACAAGCCCGTCCGACTGCTCGCGCACGTATTCCGCGTACAGCGCCAAAGCCATTGTGTCATCGCGCATACTGCGCAGCCACGGACCAGCCTGTCGCTCATAGGTATCGCCGAACGACCGCAACATCGCAGTGATTGTACGCCGCAGCATCGAGTCCACTTTCGCAGCAGTCAGGCTGACCGCGACCTGCGGTATTGCCTTACGATACGACTCAGGTAACAACTGGTGTGCGAGCGTTAACTGCTCGAGCGTACGCAAAGTCTGATCTGCATCCGGGCTCAAAAGCCACTGACGTAACGCTCTATCGGAGCGCGTGGCAAAGGCCGCCGAAACCATCTCCGCGTCATTGCGAACAGTGGCCAGTGCCATCAACCGCTCTGCAAGAAACCGTTCGGCGACGGAAATCACTTTTGCCTGCTCTTCGCTCTCCAAACTGACCGATGAAAGCAACCTGTCCGGCACCGCCTTGCGGCCACCTCGGAACATCGTTTCCCAAAACGTCGCCCTATTGCCCGTCCGCCAGAGCGTGCCGACCAGCGCCTGCGTGAAGGCGGTGTCCGCGGAATCCAGAGTCGCGTTATTGCCGCCGGACTGTATCGAGCACAAGCGCAGCACACCCACAATGACAAGCAACAACAAGAACTTTGAGGGTCCAGACCAACCGGCGCCGTCCTTGATACGCGATGCCTTGGCCCATTCGGTGATCTCCTCCTGCACTTCACCGCCCATCGCAACGGGTAGCTCACGACGCTCCTCTTCACCGGCGAGGTTTTCGAGCACTGTCCAGTCATCATAAGAAAGATCGTTGTAGTAGTCCTCGGGGCGCAAAGTCCAAAGCACCGCGCTATCGAGTAGCGATGCGACGCTCACCGGGATGCGACTGTAACGGTCCGCTTTGTTTTTCCATGCCTCACGCTGATGATCGGCGATAGCCGCACCCAGCTCTGCGCCAAAACGGATCCGCAAGCGGTCGTCAATCAAAGCGGGATCATCAGCTAGCGGTCGCCAGGCCTCCGGATTGTTTAGCCGCTGCTCGTTGGCCAGTAGCGCGTAGACCTCACGCATCATCTCATCAACATGCGCAACCCTCGCGGCTTCCTGTTCGGCGAAAACCGCCTCTTCTGCTGCTTGCTGAGCAAGCACCGCACTGTCTGATTGATCGATGTTGTTCGATCCGTGCAGATCGAGGTCTGCGTGCTGACTGTCATCGGCGTCATCGAACGCGTCGGCGGTCGAGGCGTCTTCCTGTGTTGTCGACGTCGGCGATTCGGACTCCACCGCTTGCGGCGCAATGCCGTTTTCAACGTACCAAAGCGCTGTTTGGTACGCACCGTGCAGTTGCTCGAACGCGCCTGGATCATCATCTGGCCGATTTTGTTTCAACAATCGCGCGTAGGCGCGCTTCACATCGCGCCGTTCGACAGGCGGCGTCAAGCCAAGCACGTGCCAACAATCACTCAAGACCAGATATCCGTATCGATCTCATCCAGCAACTCATTGAGTTGGCGGCAGGCACGCTCGATTTCAGTGGGGTTCTGCCCTTGCAAGGTTTTTTCAAACGCGCTGAGCGCCATCGATAAATGGTGTCGGTCGTCGCCCAGTAGGCTTGCGTAGACGCGATCGGCACGCGCCAACACCGTCCGTACTTCTTCGCGATCGCGCGGTAACACCTTCAGTTTTTCTAGCCGTTTCAAAGACGCCTGCTTTTGCGCATCCGTCAGTCGACCTGCGGCAGACTCGATGACACGACTGATCTTCTTACCGGTCGACTTGACCTCTACATCGACAGCGAGCAGTGCATTGGCGTCGTACGAGAAACGCACCTGTATCGACTGCTCTCCTGCGGGCGCGGATGGGACTTTGACAGACAAATCGCCCATGAACACGTTGTTGCGTACCCATCGACTTTCACCTTGAAAAATCTGAACACGAATTTCCTTCTGCTTGTCGGCAACCGTGAAAAAGTCCTCAGCCTTACTGACCGGCACAATCGTATTGCGCTCGAGGATCGGCGAGAACAATAAATCGTCCTCGGCGTTGCTCTCCTGGTTGACCACCGCGATACCCAGACTATAAGGACACACATCGGTCAGCACGACGTCGTCGAGCGATGCATCGCGGCTCGCGAGACCCGCTTGAATGGCCGCACCCATTACGATCGTCAGATCCGGGTCGCTATCGGTTCGCGGCAGCCTGCCAAATAACCGTGCCACCATCGAGCGAAACACCTGCATGCGGGTTGCGCCACCAACCAGAACAACGTCATCCAATTGGTCGCGTCGCAGGTTCGCATCCTTCAATGAGCGCTCCATCGGCACTCGCAGCCGACGAAGCAGGCTGGCGGTCGCCGCTTCAAACTCCTTGGTATCCACTTCCAGCGCAAAGTCCTGATCGTTTAGTGTGAAGCGAATCTCGCTGTCACGATCACCACCGAACTGACGCTTGAACGTCTCGATTCGCGCATACAATCGCTGTCGGTCACCCGCCGATAATTGCGCATTGTCGATACCGCTCTCTTTGACGAAGTACTGCAGCAGCGCTTCAGTGAAGTCTTCGCCACCGAGCGACCAGTCGCCCGCCGTCGCATGTACTTCGATAACGCCTTCGAAATACTCAATGATGCTGACGTCAAACGTGCCGCCACCGAGATCGAGAATCATGAACCGTTGCTCGGAAGCCTCGTGCAGCCCATGCGCCATTGCAGCTGCGGTTGGCTCATTAATTAGTCTTGAGACTGTCAGGCCCGCTAACTCCGCAGCGTCGCGTGTCGCTTGGCGCTGCAGATCATTGAAATACGCAGGTACGCTGATCACTGCCTGCGCCACCGGCTCGCCGAGGTAGCGCTCGGCATCTTCTTTCAGGGACCGGACGACCAAAGAAGAGAGTTCGACCGGTGTAAATTGATGACTACCACCGAGCGATACCATTTTTGAGGTACCCATCAACCGCTTGAAAAATGCGACAGTGCGATCCGGATGTGAGACCAGACGTTGCCGTGCCGCTTGCCCCACCAGAACGGTACCATCATCGTCGATACCCACAACCGATGGTGTCAACGTGTCACCAAGCCCATTGGGTATCGTCTCAGTTTGGCCATCCCGCCATACCGCACAGGCACTGTTCGTCGTGCCGAGATCAATTCCAATTATCACGATATTCTTGTGCGTTGTTATGAAGCCCCGAGTATACCCATCAGGTCCGCGTCGGCCAGCCGAAACACGCTACCGCGGCCTCCGACACAACAATGTCGCAATGATTTGCTATGCTCAACGCGTGTGTTGTAACAATTTCTTCGTACGGACGGAACACGGATGATCCAGAACGTGCGCAAAATCGTCGTGGTCAACCCCAAAGGCGGGAGTGGCAAAACGACGATCGCGACCAATCTCGCCAGCTACTTCGCGTTGCAGGGCGCGCAACCGACGCTGGTTGACTATGATCCTCAGGGCTCGAGTATGCATTGGCTCGATAGCCGCGATGCGTCTCTGCCGAAAATTCACGGCATTGCCGCCTACGAGCAAAACATGCGGGTAACACGCAGTTTTCAGCTTAGGATTCCCGAGCAGTGTCGTTGCGTGATTGTCGACTCACCCGCCGGTTTCACACCCGCTCAAATGCGAGACATCACCCGCGGTGCAAACAAGGTGTTGATGCCTGTGCTACCGTCGCGATTCGACACGCACGCAGCGTCGCGCTCGATCGCAGACTTATTGCTGGTTGCTAAGCTGGACCGTGGTAAACGTCAGCTTGGGATCGTCGCCAATCGGACCCGTCAGAACACGCGTTATTTCGAAACGCTGATGCGTTTTTTGACTAGCCTCGACATTCCCGTAGCGACCGTCCTGCGAGATACGCAGGCCTATGTGCGCGCGTCAGAATCCGGACTTGGGTTGTTCGATTTGAAATCACACGAGCGTATCAAGGAACGCCCCGCCTGGACGCAACTTATCGATTTCCTAAATGCAGAGTCTGCTGCCACTGCCATCGCCTAGTAACAACCAACGTAAGTCGTTAATGTACCGATGCCAATCGGCTTTGCCACGCAAACGCGGCCGGAGAGACGACATTAGCTGACTGCACAAAACCCCGATGCTCCAGTCGTTGCAGCGCCGATGCGATCAACTGAATAGCGGGTCCGATGCTGATCGCGTCTTCGGCTACCAGAACCTGCTCCATCGCTACGCAATAGGTCACCAAAGACCCTGCTTGAATCGCCCGGATTGCATCCGCTAACGCGCGCTCGTGCGGGGCAACACCATCACTGGTGCCTTGCCTAACCACCAACGGCACTGTCGAGTGGTAGATCAGAAAGTCGAGCACCTCGATGAGTGCGGGTTGCACATCGGCGGGCAGCACTTGCTGAAACAGCAATCGCAAAACAGGCGGCGCGGGCTCTCCGGATGCGGCATGCGCGACATAGATGCGTGCGCCCCACATTAGTGCGGTCATCGGATCACGAAACCGCGGTAGATGCTCACCGTGGAGACCGTAAGTCCTATCCATTGTGCAATCTCCAGAATCTCATTCGATTAATAAATGATAATGATTCTCATTTGCGATTGCAATGGCTAGTTTTGATCTATCCCCGATTGCCAGCATCTCATTGCGGGTAAGTTCGACCGGCTACACAATCTCGACTGCTTCCGGCTCTCGTAAAAAATACACAGCCATTAGCGCCGTACTCACCGGAAACAGGAACAGTGTTAATGGCGACAGGACGACGGTGATTTCAACGATGCCCTGTACGAGAGAGACAATGGCAAAGACTCGTACGAGTGATGAGAGACGATCCCCTTCCATCAGCAACAGCGCGCCGACCACGATATCCAATACGCCGAAGACGACAAGGCTGCCAATGGTCAGCATAAACATCAGCATTTGCACCGATTCAGAAGGATTAGGCCCGGCCAGCGCGTCGATGGCGAAAGTGCCCAAGTAAAACACAGCGCAAAGGCCGATCATCAACGCGAATACGATATTCAAGCGACTGTAGTGATGATGATCAAAGAGAATGCGCCGTACGCTGACGTAGAAGTAGGCATTCAGAAGCCCGACCGTTAGGAACAGTAGATCGTTTACCTGCAAGCCGTTGATGACACTGGCAAGGTCGAAGTCATCGCCGTGGGATCCGATTTCTATGATCCAGTAGAGCGGAAACAGGACAGCCAGCGCTAACGCTGCTACACCATCAAGCAGGTAGTTGTGTTCTTTATTCACGAGCCTCTCCTATCAATACCGCGTCGATTCACGCGTGTCATCGATATATTCGAGTACGTCTCCGACCTCGCAGTCCAAGACCCGACAAATCGCAGCCAACGTCGCGAAGCGAATGCCCTTAACTTTGCCGGTCTTGAGAAGTGACAAATTGGTGACAGATATACCAACGGCTTCCGACAAGGCGTTTAACGACATTTCGGCGCGCGCCATCTCTACCGCCAGGTTGACTCGAATACCCATGCGGCAAGAGTACGAGAGGAATTACTGAAAATCAATAAAAATTTTATGTTTTACGTAAAATTAGTTTTGTAAAACATAATATTCTAAGACTCGATTTGAGGAGTATGGAACCACAACTCGATCTCATCGGTTGCCACGGGGAAATACGCTTCGTGCAGAACACCGGCCGGTACGTGATACCAATCCCCCGGACCGAACCGACACTGTTGGCCATCGATCGTCAGTAACAACTCGCCGCGTGTAATCACGCCATGATTGTCCGTCTCATGGGTATGCGGCGGGATGTGTTGCCCTGCTGGGTAAGATGCAAACAATACATCCGCTGCGTCCGCCGCCAGTCGATAGGCATCGAATTGCCCGTCAAACAGCGGCAACGCGCGAATACGATCCGGGTAAAGGCCTGACATCGTTAGCGCCCCTCCTCTTCGGGTTCGTAGCGGTAATGCCCGACGATAGGAAAATCGAACAACATATCGTCGACTTCCGGCCCGCGCCCAATATTGTGCGCGATGAGCGGACGTTGCCCATCTGAGCTGCGTTCATGCAATACGATACCGATATGCGGCGCGCCACCCGGCAACCGCCAGGTGACCAGATCACCCGGCTCAAATGAATCAGCATCGGTTGCAGCGACGACCGCCGCGTGTGCCTCGAAAAAAGCCTCCAGATTCGGTACGCGTCGATGGTCGATATTGGCATCCGGTGATTGCAGTCCCCAAATTCGCTGAGACGGATAACGATCGAAGTCGGCCTGCATATCTTCATGAACGAGCTGTTGCAGGTCGACGCCTAGCGCGCGGTAGGCGCGGATCACAAGGTCGGTGCATACGCCAATGTGTGCCGGCACATCGCCGCCGGGATACTCAAGCCGACGATATCGACCATCATAAATCACCGTCGCACGCGTACGCTCAAGGGCCGCCTCGGTCAGATGCTGCGCCCACGTATCGGCGTGCGCTGCGATGGCTGCCACAGAACCCAATACAATCACTGTGATCCCGGCGCGCAGGTTGATCATCGTTCCATCACTGCCTTTTCGGTTCGCTACGCCGAATCCTAAGCATCAGCCTGACAGCACTATCCCGTCTTACGATGACTGCCGTCAAGGTAGAGCCAACGCCGGATCTGCACTGCAGACGACTCACCGATTGACTAGACTTAGGCTCATTACACTAACAGGGGAGCATTGATGCACAGCCAACTACGTCCGGCATTCTACGCAACCAGCGCCGTGATCGGCCTTGTTGCAACCTGGTGGCACAACCTGAAGGCCGGCGCACTGACCGCCGATTTTTCGTTACGACAATTCATCAGTGACAACTATGTCAACCACGCGTCGGCCTCCATCACCAATGACATCATTGTCGTTGCCGTCGTGTTCTCGGTGTGGTGCTTTATCGAGAGCCGCAGACTGGGGCTGCGCTACTGGTGGGCCTATATTGCCGCCACTTTCGCCATTGCACTGGCATTCGCTTTTCCGTTGTTTTTGTTCTTTCGCGAACGCGCCTTGCAACGAGCGCCCGCGTCGAGCCGCTAGTCTGACGCAGGACGATCGACGATCGGGCAAACGCTGTTCACTTTGATCAAGCCCTCAGCGACTGAGGTCAGTGCGGAACCCAAGTAACGCAAGCGAACTGCATCGACTGTGCCACGCTTGAACTTGATGACGGAGCGATAGCGTAACGGGTTCGCTGCGCTACCGGCCTGGGGTGCATATCTGAACTCTCCATTATCGTCGAGTGGTGCCGCCGCTCTCACATCGCTATCTCGCAAACTGAAGATCGGCTGGAAAGTCATACCCGGTATATTCCAGTAGGTGGTGGTGACAAGGCCCTCGGGGTCTTCCCAGCCCGGCCGGTCCGTCAAATTCGGAGACACTAGTTCTACGCGAAACTCAGACGGCGGCTGGCAATCGATGCCCATAAGGACAAACATCGCGTTGTCGAACCAGATCGCACTGTCTGGACACCCCTGCACTTTCGCCCCATCAGCACCCGATTTGAACCCTTCACTGACCCAGTTTTGGGTATCTCGTGCGGCTGCGAAGTTGAAGCACTCTTTGATATCAGGGGAAACGCTAAAGGATTGCTCAGCTGAAATGAACGTATCGATCGGTGGGTTAACTTCGCCGCCGAGTCGGGGACCATCACGCAAACTCGCAACTACTTTGACCTCGTAACGTCCGACATTCAGAGCCGGTAAAGCACCCCGCCAGCGATTGTTGCCGAGCGATTCGAAGGCTTCGGTGTGAACGATGAACGCACGATCCGGGACTCGGGTTGATCTGAATTCTGCAGTGACATGCCGGACCCGTTTGTTTGAGATTCCTGGGATCACAATTTGCGCCTCTACGACAGGGGGCACACCTTGCTGTGTGCTAGAGATTGTGATCTCGCGGATACGAGGCTCCACCGAACGAGATTGAGGGAACAGCTCACAGCCGACCATCAACAGCGCGGCGGCGAAGAGTAAGACCCATCGCCGAGAGTACAGGGAGATCGTTTGCATCGGAGTATTCCTGTCGTTGTTGTTATACCCCTTGCACTGCGCTTAACTCGTGAATTATCTCGTCACGGCGCGACGCTCACGAGCGCTTGTCACGATCGTTCGGGGTCAGGTGGTCAATCGCGCCATCGCCATACGATCGCTCTACCTTTGACACTACAATATGGAAACCCTGATACCACCGTTGATAGTCTTTCTTGGCGCGCAAGTGCGCCCGGTAGCGTGAGAACGTCTTCAAGCTTGCCTCGTCGCGCCAACAATAGGTGGAGTTGATGAGCTGATTGTCCGCTCTGTGCCAGACTTCTTTACCGACGAACCCGTCCAGCGACTCAGCGAACCGCTCGATCTGCTGATCCAGAACATGAAAGTCGTCATCAAGCTCGCCTGGCTTGAAGATGAATGCGACGGAATACACCCTCACCCCTTACGGTACGGTATTTGAAACGATTCAGTACTTATCAAAAACAGTACCCCTGCCCGCAGGCCGCCATATACGTCCAAAAGATAAACACGAAAAACGCGACGGGCCAAAACACCAGATGCAAGCCAGTTGAATACCAGATTGAAGACGGTTGCACACGCAATAGTGACCTCAGGTTGTGTGCAATTGCCACAATACTCGTAATGATGAAAACCCCAAGGCCGAGAAACTCGATATCGAACATATCGCTGAGTGTCATACCGACAAACGCGATGATGCTCGTCGCGAACCAGGCACGCGCGGCCGTCCAAAATAGAAAGGTGCTGCGATTGGCTGGCAGGTGTCTATTGGGTGACATCAACACTCGGCCAATCAGCTGGCGAGTAGCAGGTTCAGCTCTGCGATGAGCATATCGACGATACTGTCGGAATAGCCGCGATGGATGTGCGCGATGTTGCCGCTGCGGTCCAGAATAATCATCAGCGGCAAACCCTCGAGCCCATAACTATCGCTAATTGTGCCGTCCCGATCATGCAGGAACACCATGTCGCTTAATCGATCCAGTTTGCGCGACAACTTGCGATAGGTGCGTCGGTCTTCACGCGAGTTGATGGCATACACCTGCAGCCTGTCTGTACCGACCTTCGCCTGAATCGAGCAAGGATCGGCAGTTCTTTTCTGCAGGGTGGGCACCAGCTCGCCCAGAATGTCACGATCCGGACTTTGTCAGGGTTGTCGGATAAGCGTATCGGCTCACCGTCGATGGTACCCAGCAAATCGGGCGGTGTTGCGCCGACTATGACATCGGCGCCAACACGTACTGGCGCTAGCAGTGCCGCTGAAACGACCAGCGATCTCCAAAAAACGCGCGACACGCGATGATTCTCCAACCCAAACGAAAGACCACTAAACTAACGCAGAGGCAGGCGCTGTCGCAAACGCCAAAAGGCCGTCAACCGGAGCATTGACGGCCTTCGAGAGAGGACGCAGCAGAACTACAGCGCGCTGACACCCCAGAGCTTGGTGTAGGCCTCACAGTGCAGAACCAGCGTCTGGAACTGAGATAAGTCGATATCGGCCGGAATCTCGTAACGCTGAGCGCCTTTCGCTTTCTTGAGTTTAGCAATCAAAACGCTGCCGCTCGTCGCGTTGCTGGCGGTAACGTCATCGGCCGCTAACGGCGACAGGAAAAGTTTCAAATCAGGCGCACGACGTGTCTTGAATTGCTCGTCCAGTTCGAGGAATACGCCGGCATCGGTTTCAACAATCTGCCAACTGCCCTTGATCTTCTGGGAGCGCTTGGTCCAGGTGTTGTCGTCGGCCGCGAAAGCGCTTTGCGTTGCCCCGCTGAAGCTAACGAAAAGGGTCAAGAAAATGATCGCTGCACGCAGCAGCGGTGATGTCAGTGTCGTCATGTCAGTGGTCTCCATTGATATTTGGCTTATGCCGTCAGTATGTGGACGAGGAGACCTAGGTCGCGTCTGATTTATTTCCTGCACATGATTCAGATCGTCAATCAAACCAATTGAAAATGTGATCATTAGCGTCGGGTCGTCGCGAAATAGCTTCCGATGACCGCATCTCGCCGTCAAAAGAAAGCCACCTGGTTTACGTTCCGAAGGTCAGCGGAGGAATTCCCATGCAGCGCAGTACCCTCGTTATTACCTTTCTGATTCTGTGTGCCTGCAGTACACAGTCCGAAAATGGCTGGCACTTGCTACTAGCGCATGACAGTGAAGGCACTGTGACAGAAGGTGCCGCCGAGCAAGTGGCCCACGCCGTGCGCCGCGGATGTGTCGTGCGCATCGCCTGGGGCGCTCGACGCCGCGCCGACCCGGCGCAGACGGTAGAACACGTCGCAGAAGCGACATGGATATCTGTTCGCAACGGTAATCAGCTGCAGGCGCAACTGGATGGGTTTATGAGCAACCTGCAAGCACTCGGCCAGCCAGCCGAGAAACATCCTCGCCTGGATCGATTTGGCGGTACAGAACAGGCCGTGCTCTGGAAAGCCTTGCTCAGCAACGATGGTCGCTTTGATGCGATCTGGTATGGCGCCGCCGACGGCACATTAAAGGTACGCATCCCGCAGCGACATCCGATGCGCTGGTTCGCGGATTGCGACGGCACGCCGTCGTCACCGCTATACCCGGCAGCAGTCAATCAGTAGCGACGTCGCTCCTACCGATTGCGGTTATAACGCCCAGAACCCCGAGTCGATCCCACCCTGGATAACAATCGCACAGGTGCCGTGACCCGGCAGTGCCATCGGAGGCAGCGCGACCGTTGCGCCTGCATTCGCTGCCGCATCCACGGCTGCCTGAATATCGTTGACGAGCACGTACGGCCGCACGACCGGCGACTCACCATCATGCATCGGTGCGCGCACCCCCAGTAAACCGCCACTGTCGAGCGTCGCCGTACGTGCGCCGCCCAACGCTTGATCCGGCTCACCAAACTCGACGCCGTAGGCGCTGCTATATGCCGCACAAATGCCATCCACATCGGGCGTCACAATCTCCAGATACTGTACTTTCATTCGTGGATCCCTTTCTTTTTTCCCCACGAATATGGTGCGCCTTACCGTCCCCGTAGACAAGCGGTCCGTGCTGAGTAAGGGTCACCCACGCTCAGGAAGATTTCTACAGTACAGACTTCACGTAATCCGTCACGGTACCGGGCTCCGCATTGGCGAAAAACAGCTCTGAGAATCGTTCGCCAGCGACCGCAGCTTTTAGTAAGTCCTGATCGATCGTTTTAAGGACGGTCAACATGTCCTGAGTAGCCGCCGCTTTGACTTCGCTGAAGATGCTGCGATTCTTCGCCATGATCGCGGCCCGTTCCTTGGGATAACCGACGCCGCGCTCGTGCTCGAACAATTTACGATAGCAATCCTCCAGGTTCAGCTCTGCTGCCCAGCCGAAGCCTTTAGCATACGGCATCGACATTGTATTGCCGTCATTGATCTGGCCGAACAGGAAGGCATCGGTCGGGTCAATGACCAAACCACACACGACACCCGGCATCGCATTGCACGCCAGCATGGAGCCCATGCCTGTTCCACATCCTGTAACGACGAAATCAGCCGCTTTGGTGTTGATCAGGATACCTGCCAAAATGCCGTTCATGATGTAGGTGAGACTCGCCTGATCGTCCGGGGTGTACATGCCATAGTGATGGACGTCGTGCCCAAGCGGTTCGGCCACATTCTTGAGCGCGGTGTGTACGATATCGCTCTTGGCTGCCTGGCTGTTCTCAATAATCAACGCGATTTTCAATGCTCTCTCCTGATCGGTGGGATCAATAACTTAGTGCTAACGATGATGCCTAGTACGTTTCCGGAGCTATGTATACCAGATTGAGATCAGCGTGGGCGGACAAAAAGAGCTGTCCGGGGACAATGTCTCGGGACAGAACACATCGACAACGCGAGACGCCGGAAGCTTCGCACTTTTCGTTAGAAACTCGCGAAGCAATGCCTGCGGTATTGTCCGAGCGCGCGTACCAGCCTATCCACCGTCTCAACAGATTGGACTCAAGGCGCTGACTCCAAGGCGGCGATACGCTCGTCGATCGGACCAAACCGGGGGTGACCGGGCTCGTGAATCTGAGCGTAGATTCCTCGCGATTGAATGAAGAGCGCCAGCGCCTCATCGCGGCGACCGCTATCTCGCAAGATGTCACCGTGCAATGTCGTGATCGCCGCCAGCAATGGGTGAACCTCCGGAAGTGCCGATATTGCACGGCGACGACAATCCGCTATCAATTGCTCGGCCGCCACCAGATCATCAGCCATGTAAATCACACGCGACAAATTCAACATCGACACCAGCACTTCAGGGTGATCGTCGCCGAGAACGCGCTTGGCAATCTCGAACTCGTCGGTATGCGCCGAACGTGCTTCTGCCAGCCTTCCCTGCGCCCGGTAAATCAACGCAAGATTGTTTAATGCAGTCAGAGTCTCCGTGTGCTCTGGGCCATACACGCCGCGATGTATCTCGAGCAGTTCGAGCCCCCGTGACTCTGCAACATCGTACTCCTCGAGCAAATAGAGCACCCAGACCAGATTGTTGCGAGTCTGAAGCGTGCGCTGATGCTGCTCACCATTTGAACGACTCAGCACAGGTATGATGCGCTCCAGTATCGATCGCGCCTCTTCGAGACGTCTCATATCGGTGTAGGTCACCGCCAGCCCATTCATGGCTGACAAACTCACGTCCGATCCTTCTCCATGCACTCGCGTTGCAAGCGCCAGCGCGCGTTCAAACAGGCCCGCAGCCTCATCGAGCCGGCCATCGTAAAGGGCAGCCCCGGCCATATCGTTTTGCGCCTCCAGGGCTTGCACGCTGTCAGCCCCCAGCACCGTCGCGAAGCGCTCGGTCGCTCGGTTAAACGACTGCATCGAACGCTCGTAGAGTCCAATGGCGTAGTAAGCCGAGCCAATCGATTGGTCGAGCCTCGCGTGAATCAGTGGTTGATCGGAGAATTGCTCTGCCACCGAATCGGAAGCGACCGTCAGCAGATGCTCATCCAGTAACAACCTCGCCGTGTTAGTACCGTTGACGCCGTCCAACCCGACGCCAGGCGCTTGCGCCGTGACATCGCGAAGAATCGTCTCGCCCATCGCCTCGGGATTCAATTCAGTCAGCATAGCGGACAAGAACCCGGCGACGGCCTCAGACTCTTCCAGCGCCTCTGCCGCGATGGCTCGACTGCGCTCAGCCTCGCGTTTGGCAAGCTCCGCACTGATCGCCAATGCCGTCATTACACCCGTGATAAGAATCGATGCGGCTGCCGCAAAGCCCAGCAGACGCACACGTTTTTTGTGCTCTCTGTCTTTGAGCTTGCCGAACGCGATATCAAGCAAGCTAGCGATAAGCTTGAGCTTTGCATCGTTTCGACCATCGGCGCCGGGACGAATGTCTGCCGCGAGTGGCTCTTGATCCCGTAAAGCCTCAGGGAATACGGAGCCGTCCTTTCCATCGACGATCAGGCAGAAAATCCGGTCCCCACGCCCGAGCGCCTTGAACGCTTTAACTTCCTCGTTGACCCACTTCGATTTTGCGGCCGCCTCGGAACAAACGACGATCAGGTTTTCGGACGCTTCAAGCGCTTCTTGAATCACATCGCTTAGGCGCGCCGCGGACGATAACTCATCACGATCTCGAAAAATCGGGGTCAAACGGTGAGCGGGAAGCCCAAGTTCGCTGACGAGTCGCTTGGGCACACGATAGCGTTCTAAACTGTTGTGTAACCAACGGACGTTTTTTTCATCCTGATGGCTATAGCTAATAAAAGCGCGATAGCGATACTCTGTCATCGCCCGATTATAGCTTAATGAGGCTAGCGAGTTTTTCCCCTGGCGCTTACAGTCCATCAATGCAAACGGGAAAAAATTATAAGCCCGCCCAATTGAGCGACGTTCGGCAATGGTTTTTTTATCGCAATTCTGCAGGTTATCGGCTGTCACAATCTGATCGGCGGAAATCGTGACCAACACTGGATGAGATGTCAGCGACTTGTAAAGGACGCCACCGTCTTCAACGCAAGCGCTCGTGCAGGAACTCAAAGACGCTGCAATGTTGTCTCCGAAAGCGTCAACGCATGCTGGGATGCACGCTCTACACGATTACGTCCGAGTCGCTTGGCGCGGTACATCGCACGATCTGCACGCGCCACCATATCTGCGATGTTCGCGTCTTCGTCCGAGATCTCTGCAACACCGAAGCTCGCACTCACCATCAGTGGCCGCTCGCCGTCAACAACGGGCGTTTTGCTGGTGGATACGCGCACAAGCTGAGCCACACGCTCCGCTGCGACAATATCGGTATCCGGCAGCACAATCAGGAACTCCTCGCCACCAATGCGAGCCACGATATCGTCCTGTCTGCGACCTATCTGCAACCGATGCGCAAAATGAATCAGGGCTTTGTCGCCAACGGCATGCCCAAATCGATCGTTGACTGCTTTGAAGTGATCGAGGTCGGCTAGGACAACTGACAGCGGGCGCTGTTCAGATCTTGCGTTCTCAAACGCCCGTTGCCCCAGACCTTCAAAGCCATGCCGATTCAACAGGCCGGTGAGCTGGTCAACAACAGCCATGCCTTTCAGTCGATCAGACATATCGGACACAAACACGGATAACACGAGTGTGCTGATCGCAATGTAGGCGATCGGTAGCGTCAACAGTTCGATGTGCTGCTGCGCCGCCAACGCTGCCTGATCAGCGATGGGCCCGAGATTGTACGCCCGGATCGAAGCTCCGAGCTGGGAAATACCAAATAGAACCAACCCGGCAATGAACGCATGATCCGCAGACCAGCCTTGCGAGCGATATCGATAAACGGCGAATGCCAGAAAAGACGCCGTTGCAAACGAGGCAGCCGGCACAGCCGCTTCACGCAGCCCATCATGCGGCGACACGAAGGTTGCCCATATCAACACCAGGAAGCTGGCAAACGCACACGCCAGGATGTAGCGCAGCACGCGCGAACTCTCAACCCGGATACAGTGCCCCATCGACGCAAACACAATCACGCCGAGCGCCGACAATTCAATCAGCAATGCCTTTATCGGTGCACTCAATAGCGTTCCGCTGATTAACGACGCGCCCCAACGAGCGGTAGAAGCGACAAACGCGAGGTGCCAGAAGAACGTGTACGGCTTACGCAGCAATACACGCCATGCAAAAAAGGAGATGACGCTGTACATCAGGCATGCCAACGTCATCGTTATGCCGAGATAGTTGAACGCAGTTGGTGTCATGACAACAGGGCCAAGCGTCGAAAGACGTTATTGTGACGCACAACGCGACGGGATCATAGTGAGGCTAGGGTAAACACAAATCCAACGTTGTCGTCGCAATCACCCAACTAAAAAGCACCATGTAAGAGGTTACAGAGAGAGCGGATTGAGTCGCCCTGCGGGACTCCTCGTTAATCGGCTTAGGCCGATTAATCGAACAGGGTTCAAATCCCGATCCCCCTCTGGCCAATAAAAAAGCCCCATTGAGGGGCTTTTGAATCTGGCGGAGAGGGGGGGATTGAGTCGCCCTGCGGGACTCCTCGTTAATCGGCTTAGGCCGATTAATCGA